>NZ_JBDSQX010000078.1:0-18644 GCF_039929605.1 Roseateles sp. | reverse complement strand
TTGATCGTTTGTGCAGTATGTCGTCGATCAGTGAGCTGTGCTCGGCGGTGATCTGGACCAAAGGTGTTTCGAGCTACACGCCCGACTATTACGTCGAGCTCTTGCCCACGAGCCCCTGGATTCATCAGCCCTTTGAAGAGTACGACGAGCTGAGGCCCGAAGGCCTGGCAAAGAAGTTTGCGATTTGACGGTAAACCTGCGCAAACCTAAGAATAATGTGTGCGATGAACGCCGTCGCCCGCAGCTTCACTGCGATCAAAAACCCGATCAACCCATTAAGCCAACCACCAAACAAAAAGGCCCGCACTTGCGTGCAGGCCTTCTGTTTTTATCTCTGTCTTGGTGCCCAGGAGAGGACTCGAACCTCCACGGAGTTACCCGCTAGTACCTGAAACTAGTGCGTCTACCAATTCCGCCACCTGGGCAAGGTGCTCAAGACTCTGTTTCAACCTGGGTTGAAGCTAAGACTTGGCTATTCAGGAAAGCAAGGATCCTATCATCAAAAACTTGAAGAACACGAACAGTTCGCCTAAGGGCGAGGGTGCTGGCCTGCTCGCCGAGGTCGAAGGCACGTTGCAAGGCCATCGGGACGGGCATGGCTTCCTGATCCCCGATGACGGCTCGGCCGACGTCTTTTTGTCGTCTCAGGAGACGCACGCCGTCATGCACGGCGACCGCCTGCGGGTGAAGGTGGTCCGCTTCGACAAGCGCGGCCGGCCCGAGGGCAAGGTGCTGGAGATCCTGGAGCGCAAGAAGCGGCCCCTCATCGGCCGCCTGCTGCTCGAATCGGGCATCTGGCTGGTCGCGCCGGAAGACCGCCGCATGGGCCAGGACATCCTGATCCCCAAGAACGGCATCGCCAACGCGACGGCGGGCCAGGTCGTCGCCGTCGAGCTGACCGAGCCGCCGTCGCTCTACTCCAAGCCCGTCGGCCGCGTCGTCGAGGTGCTCGGCGAGATCGACGACCCCGGCATGGAGATCGAGATTGCCGTGCGCAAGTACGACGTGCCGCACCGCTTCAGCCCGGAGACGCTGGCGCAGTCCGCCAAGCTGCCGGAGAAGATGCGCGCCGCCGACCTCAAAGGTCGCGTCGACCTGCGCGACGTGCCCCTCGTCACCATCGATGGCGAAGACGCGCGCGACTTCGACGATGCCGTCTACTGCGAGCCCTTCAAGCAGGGCCGCGGCAAGAAGGCCATCGAGGGCTGGCGCCTGCTGGTGGCCATCGCCGACGTGTCGCATTACGTGAAGCCGGGTGAGGCGCTGGACGCCGACGCCTACGAGCGCGCCACGTCGGTCTACTTCCCGCGCCGCGTCATCCCGATGCTGCCGGAGAAGCTCTCCAACGGCCTGTGCTCGCTGAACCCGTATGAAGACCGGCTCAGCATGGTCTGCGACATGCTCGTGTCCAGCGACGGCACCGTCAGCGCCTACCAGTTCTACCCGGCGGTGATCAGCTCGCATGCGCGCTTCACCTACACGGAGGTCGCGGCCGTCCTGGCCAATACGCACGGCCCGGAGGCCGCCAAGCGCCGCGAGCTCGTTCCCCATCTGCTGCATCTGCACGAGGTCTACCGCGCGCTGCTGGCCGAGCGTGGCCGCCGTGGCGCCATCGACTTCGAGACGACCGAAACGCAGATCGTCTGCGACGACAACGGTCGCATCGAGAAGATCATTCCGCGCACCCGCAACGACGCGCACCGGTTGATCGAGGAGGCCATGCTGGCCGCCAACACCTGTTCGGCGGACTTCATCCAGTCCAACAAGCACCACGCGCTGTTCCGTGTGCACGAAGGCCCCACGCCCGAGAAGCGCACGACGCTGCAGGCCTATCTGCGCTCGCTGGGCATCGGCATGGGCATCTCCGACGACCCGACGCCGCGCGAGTACCAACAGATCGCGCAGGCGACCAAGGACCGCCCCGACGCGCAGCAGATCCACACGATGCTGCTGCGCTCCATGCAGCAGGCCATCTACACCGGCATCAACGCCGGCCATTTCGGCCTGGCCTACCCGGCTTACACGCACTTCACGAGCCCCATCCGGCGCTACCCGGACCTGCTCGTCCACCGCGTCATCAAGGCCTTGCTGGCCAGCAAGAAGTACACGCTCGACGCGGCCAAGATGAACGTGCCGCAGGCGCCCAAACGCCCCGGCCGCGCGGCGCCGCCCAACCCGGCGGACGCGCGCAACGAGACCGAGCGCTGGGAAGTCGTCGGCGCGCATTGCAGCGCCAACGAGCGCCGTGCCGACGAGGCCAGCCGCGATGTCGAAGCCTGGCTGAAATGCCGCTACATGCGCGACCGCCTCGGCGAGGAGTTCGCAGGCACCGTCAGTGCGGTCACGTCGTTCGGGCTCTTCGTGCAACTCGATGCGCTCTACGTCGAAGGCCTGGTGCACATCACCGAGCTGGGCGGCGAGTACTATCGCTTCGACGACGTGCGCCAGGAGCTGCGCGGCGAGCGCACAGGCATCCGCTACGCCACGGGTGCGCGCGTGCAGGTGCAGGTCAGCCGTGTCGACCTGGATGGCCGCCGCATCGACTTCCGCCTCGTGCGTGATTCGGAAGACGCGCGTTCGTCCGGCCGAGGCGCTGCGGGCAAACCGACCGGCAAGCCGTCGGGCAGGTCGCCCGCCAAGAAGCGCGCGCCCAAGACCGCCGTCGAGGCGCTCGATGAAGTGCAGCAGACCGACCGTGACGTGAAGCAGAGCCGCAAGGCCGTCGTCGCGGCGCTGCACCCTGTCAAAGCTGCGCAGCAGGCTGCCAAACGGGCCGCTGGCCGGGCCGCCAAGAAGACGGCGCCCAAGCCGCCCACGCGCAAGCGGCGCTGAAGTCGCTGGGCGTCAGTGCTGCGCGGCCAGGCGTTCGATGAGATCGCCGGCGCGCAGCACGCCATCCACCTCGCCGGCTCGCCCATGTGCGTCCACGCCGGCGCAGGCGACGGCATGCGCGCTGAGCCAGGGCTGCTGAGCCCACAGGCCGCCCAGCCAGCCGGCCAGCACGTCGCCGCTGCCGGCCGTGGCCAGCGCCGGCCCGCCGCTGGCGCAGATGGCCATTCGCTCGCCGGGCGTGGCGATGACGCTGCCGGACCCTTTCAACACGACGGAGCAGCGCAGGCGCTCCGCCAGCTCGCGCGCGGCGGCGAGGCGGTCGGCCTGGACGCTGGCGGTGTCGCGGCCAAGCAGGCGCGCGGCTTCCAGAGGATGAGGCGTGAGCAGCGTTGGGCCCGCAGACCGGGCGCGCAAAAGATCCTGCAAGGCCGGGTCGGCGGCAATGGCGTTCAACGCATCTGCGTCGATGACGAGGCGCGGCAGCTGGCGCAGCAGTTCCGGCAGAGCCGCCGCAATGCCCATGCCGGCGCCGCAACCGACGACGCCCACCGCTTGAGGCAGCTCTGCCAGCGTGCCGCGCATCAGCTCGGGCCGGCCGGCGTCGGCGACCTCCTGCGCCGGCAGACCGAGCAGGTCCACGTAGACGCGCCCCGCGCCACAGGCCAGCGCCGCCCGTGCGGCCAGCCGGGCCGCACCCTGCATGCCCGGCTGGCCGCCCACCACCAGCACCTGGCCGTGGCTGCCCTTGTGGCTGGTCGGGCCGCGCTGTGGATGAGGCGTGTGACCGAGCAGTTCGGCCGGTGGGGTTTCATCCGAGGCGATGCCCAGGTCATCGAACCAGATCCGCCCGCCGTGCGCGCGGCCCTCGCCGGTGAAGAGGCCGGGCTTGAGTGTCAGCAGCGCCAGCGTGTGGTCGGCGCGCACGGCCCGTTCGCCAGCGGCCTGGCCGGTGTCGGCAAGCAGGCCGCTGGGCAGGTCGACCGCGAGGATGGGGGCGCCACAAGCCTGCATCGCGGCGATGGTCTTGAGCAGGTCGGCCGAAGGTGCGCGGTTGAGCCCCAGGCCGAGCAGCGCGTCGATGACGAGGGCAGGGCGCTGCGGCGCGTCATGGCCGACATGCACGGCCACGCCGGCCTCGGCCAGCCGCCGCGCCGCGACGCGGCCATCACCGCCGTTGTTGCCCGCGCCACAGACCAACCAGACCGGCCCTTCGCCGCGCCGCAGCGCCAGCGTGAGCTTGGCAACGGCCAACCCGGCTCTCTCCATCAGGTCCGGCGAATGGAGCAGCGCGCGCGCCTCGATGCGCCGGCTGGCGGCAACGTCAAACAGGGGCAGGGCGGTGGTGGTGGGCAGCAGCGTGTGCATGCCTGGGAGCTTAGGCCAGGCGCTGCGGGCCCAGCGGGCCGATGTCGAGCGTCGGCACCTGCCCGGTGATCTGCTGGGCCAGCGCCTGGGCCGCGCCGCAGGCCAGGCCCCAGCCATTGCCGGCGGGCGACAGGTTGAGCCACAGGCCTGGCCTGCCGCTGGCGCCGAGCAGCGGCAGACCGTCGGCCGGCAGCGCGCGCCGGCTCTGGCCGTGCTGCACCTGCTGGTGCAACACCGAACCCGGGAACCAGTGCTGCAAGCCGCGGTGCAGGGTCTCGAAGTCGGGCGCGCTCCGGCCCTTGGTGCCGGTCACCGCGATGCCGCCGCTCACGCGCACGCGTTGACCGATGCGTGTGACGGTGAGACCACGCGAGGGATCGACCCAGCCGGCCTTGGGCCCGAGATCGGGGTGGGCTTCGAGCAGGCGCAACGGCGCGGTGACCGAGGCTTCGTGCTGGGCCGCCAGCTTGAGCCCAGGCAGGCGCTGGCCGAGCAGCGACGGCGCGTCCAGGCCGTTGCAGAGCACGACGGCGTTGAAACGCTCGTCCTGGGACCCGAGCAGCTGAGGCAGGGTATCGCCGGCGTCGCGCTCGGCGGCGCGTGTCGGCGCCTCCGGCGGCGGCGTGTACTCATGGCGCAGCGTCAGGCCGCCGCCATCGGTGGTGATAGCGCGCACCGTCGTGTGGAAGCGAAAGGCGGCGCCTAGGCGCTGGGCCTGCTGGCGCAGTTGCTGGGCAAAGAGGCGAGCATTGCCGGCGCCGCCATGGGCGAGGGCGAGCGCGCCGGCCAGCGGGGCGTCGACGTTCAGCCCCGGCTCGCGGCGGCGCGCCTGATCGGGATCGAGCAGCTCGATCGCCAAGCCCATCGCCCTCCACGCGTCGAGCCGGGCCTGTGCCGCCGCGACGCGCTTGGCATCGACGAGGGCGACGAGCAGGCCCTCTGTAGCCTCGTCGTCCAGGCCCAGGCTGCGCCGCAGCTCGTCCGTGCGCGCCAGGCCGAGCTGGCTCAGCGCCGCCAGAGTCGACGGCGCGTCGCCGCCGCGCCGGCCAGCGCGCCAGCGGCGCCAGCGCCAAGCCAATGGCGCGGGCGTGGCGGCGTCGCCAACATGAGGCACGAAAGGCGACAGCAACGCGCTGCTCGCGAAGCTGGCCTGCTCGGCGACGCTGCCGCCGCGCTCGAAGACCTGGACCTGCCAGCCCAGCGCGGCCAGCTCATAGGCCGTCGTCACGCCTGCCAGCCCGGCACCCACCACCGCAACGCGGCGGCTCAAGCGGGCACCTGATGGGACGTGCCGGCGGGCACGCTCGCGGCCGCCGTGAAGCGGCTTTGGCTGAAAAAGGCCATGCTGTGTATACTCTGCGAGTTTTGCCGGAGGCGGTAGCGCAATTGAGCGCTGCAAGACCTTGGCAGAACGGTTGTGAGGGTGTGTGGCTGAGGAATTCAGCACTACTCGTCGCAACAAATCGCAAACCGGTCACACAAAGGTGTTGTGTTTGCGGCTCTTGAGAAATCAGCTGAAACAGCTGTTTCCATGTGCTGCAACGCGATTCGGGCCGGATTTTAGACACAACCTTCGGAGTAAAACCCATGTCAGTCACGATGCGCGAGATGCTGGAAGCCGGCGTCCATTTCGGTCACCAGACCCGCTTCTGGAATCCCAAGATGGCCCCGTATATCTACGGCCATCGCAACAAGATTCACATCATCAACCTCGAGAAGACGCTGCCCGCGTTCAACGATGCGTTGAAGTTCGTGCGCCAACTCGCTGCCAAGCGCGGCACCATCCTGATGGTCGGCACGAAGCGTCAGGCCCGTGAAGTGATCGCCTCGGAAGCCCTGCGCGCCGGCATGCCCTACGTCGATGCCCGTTGGCTCGGCGGCATGATGACCAACTTCAAGACGGTCAAGACGTCCCTCAAAAACCTGAAGGACATGCAAGCCCAGGTCGACGCCGGCACCCAGCCCGCGATCAAGAAGGAAGCGCTGATGTTCCAGCGTGACATCACCAAGCTTGAGAAGAACATCGGCGGCATCCAGGACATGACCTCGCTGCCCGACGCCGTCTTCGTCATCGACGTCGGCTATCACAAGATTGCCGTCGCCGAAGCCAAGAAGCTCGGCATTCCCGTCATCGGCATCGTGGACACGAACCACTCGCCTGTGGGCATCGACTACGTCATCCCCGGCAACGACGACTCGGCCAAGGCTGTGGCGCTGTACGCCCGCGCCATCGCTGACGCCGTGCTTGAAGGCCGCGCCAACGCCTCGAACGAAGTGCTGGCTGCGGTTGCCCCTGCCGGCGACGAGTTCGTCGAGGTTTCCGAACAGGCGTAAGCCCTTTCGACCCCGCATCTGAAAGGGGCCGCGAGGCCCCTTTTGCCAACCGAAATCTGGAGAAGAGATATGGCTGCTATCACCGCAAGCATGGTGGGCGAACTGCGTGCCCGCACCGACGCCCCGATGATGGAGTGCAAGAAGGCGCTGACCGAGGCCGAAGGCGACATGAGCCGCGCTGAAGAGATCCTGCGCGTCAAGCTGGGCAACAAGGCCGGCAAGGCCGCATCGCGCATCACCGCCGAAGGCATCGTTGCCGCGGCTGTGGTCGGCGGCAACGGCGCGCTGATCGAAGTGAACTGCGAGACCGACTTCGTCTCGAAGAACGACGCCTTCCTGGCCTTCGTGGGCGCACTGGCCGGCTTGGTGGCTGAGCAAAACCCGGCGGACGTGGCCGCGCTGTCGGCACTGCCGCTGTCCCAGGAAGGCTTCGGCCCGACCGTGGAAGACGTGCGCCGCGGCCTGATCGGCAAGATCGGCGAGAACATGTCGATCCGCCGCTTCCAGCGCTACACCGGCAGCAAGCTGGCGACCTATCTGCACGGCACGCGCATCGGCGTGGTCGTTGAGTTCGAAGGTGACGACGTCGCTGCCAAGGACGTCGCCATGCACATCGCCGCGATGAAGCCGGCCGCGTTGTCGAGCGCCGACGTGTCGGCCGAGCTGGTCGAGAAAGAGCGCCGCATCGCCACCGAGAAGGCCGCCGAATCCGGCAAGCCGGCCGACATCATCGCCAAGATGGTCGAAGGCTCGGTGCAGAAGTTCCTGAAGGAAGTCTCGCTGCTGGACCAGGTCTTCGTGAAGGCCGCCGACGGCAAGCAGACCGTGGGCGCCCATCTCAAGGCTGCCAACACGACGGTCAAGGGCTTCACGCTCTACGTCGTCGGTGAAGGCATCGAGAAGAAGGTCGACGACTTCGCCGCCGAAGTAGCTGCGCAGGTCGCGGCTGCCAAGGGTCAGTAAAGACGCTTGCGAAATAGAACGAAATGAAGGGGGCGCCAAGTTGGCGCCCTTTAAACTTCCGGGCCACTGCCAGCCCTTCTCCAGACTCTCAGAGGACACCATGCCTGCGTACAAACGCATCCTGCTCAAACTCTCCGGCGAAGCCCTCATGGGTGACGACGCCTACGGCATCAATCGCGCGACCATCGTGCGCATGGTGCAGGAAGTCCGCGAGATCACGCAGATGGGTGTCGAAGTCGCCGTGGTCATTGGCGGCGGCAACATCTTCCGCGGCGTGGCCGGCGGCGCCGTCGGCATGGACCGCGCGACGGCCGACTACATGGGCATGCTGGCCACCGTCATGAACTCGCTGGCCCTGGCCGACACGATGCGCCAGGAAGGCATGATTGCCCGCGTCATGTCCGCGATTGCCATCGAGCAGGTCGTCGAGCCCTATGTGCGCCCCAAGGCGCTGCAGTATCTCGAAGAAGGCAAGGTCGTCGTCTTCGCCGCCGGCACCGGCAACCCCTTCTTCACGACCGACACGGCCGCCGCGCTGCGCGGTGCCGAGATCGGCGCCGAAATCGTGCTGAAGGCCACCAAGGTCGATGGCGTCTACTCGGCCGACCCCAAGAAGGACCCGAGCGCCACGCGCTACACGAGCATCACGTTCGATGAGGTGATCTCGAAGAACCTGCAAGTCATGGACGGCGCTGCCTTCGCGCTGTGCCGCGACCAGAAGCTGCCGATCAAGGTATTCAGCATCTTCAAAACTGGCGCGTTGAAGCGCGTGGTGCAGGGCGAAGACGAGGGCACGCTGGTCCACGTTTAATTCAGTCTTAGTCAGTTGGGGACAGAGCTACTCGCTACGCTCGGGCGGTCTGTCCCGCAAGGAAAGAAGATGAGCATTGCCGACATCAAGAAGAACGCTGAAGGCCGCATGGCGAAGTCGATCGAGTCGCTGAAGAGCGATCTGCACAAGATCCGCACCGGCCGCGCCCACCCCGGCCTGCTGGACCAGGTCAACGTCGACTACTACGGCTCGCTGGTGCCCATCTCGCAGGTGGCCAATGTGACGCTGCTGGATGCCCGCACCATCTCCGTCCAGCCCTGGGAAAAGGGCATGGGCGCCAAGATCGAGAAGGCCATCCGCGAATCGGATCTGGGCCTGAACCCGGCCAGCCAGGGCGACCTGATCCGCGTGCCGATGCCGCCGCTGACCGAAGAGCGCCGCCGTGACCTGACCAAGGTCGTGCGCAACGCCGGCGAGGACGCCAAGGTCGCCGTGCGCAACCTGCGTCGCGATGCCAACGAGCAGGCCAAGAAGCTGCTCAAGGACAAGGAAATCGGCGAGGACGACGAGCGTCGCAGCCTCGACGAGGTGCAGAAGCTCACCGACCGCGTGATCTCCGAGATCGATAAGCTGGTCTCGGGCAAGGAAGCCGAGATCCTGGCGGTTTGAGCGCCGTCTTGAGCAAGCCAGTCATGGCGCAAGACCGCCCGGCGCCGCCGCGCCACGTGGCCATCGTCATGGACGGCAACGGCCGCTGGGCCAAGAAGCGCTTCCTGCCGCGCTTCTTCGGCCACAAGGCCGGTGTGGATTCGCTCGTCAAGATCGTCCAGGCCTGCATCGACCGTGGCATCGAGCACGTCACCGTCTTTGCCTTCTCCAGCGAGAACTGGAAGCGCCCGAGCGACGAGGTCTCGGGCCTCATGGGCCTGGTGCTGGCGGCCGTGAGCCGCTATCTCGCAAAGATGGGTGCGATGGGCGTGCGCATCCGCATCGTCGGGGATCGCGAAGCGGTGTCCGACAAACTGCGCAATGCCTGGAACGAGGCCGAGACCAGCACGCTGCACAACAGCAAGCTGACGCTCAACGTCGCCTTCAACTACGGCGGCCGCTGGGACATCGTGCAGGCCTGCAAGGCGGCGATCACCGCCGGTGTGAAAGCCGATGAGCTGACCGAGGCCAAGCTGTCGGAGTTCATGGCCATGAGCTATGCGCCCGACCCCGACCTCTTCATCCGCACAGGCGGCGAGGTGCGCATCAGCAACTTCCTGCTCTGGCAGGCGGCGTACACCGAGTTCGTGTTTTCGGACTGTCTCTGGCCAGAGTTCGGGGAGCGTGAACTGGATGCGGCCATCGCCGCCTTCCATGAGCGTGACCGTCGCTTCGGCGGCGTGAAGGAAGCGCCGCCCTCGGCGTAAGGTCAAGCCATGCTGAAGACCCGCATCATCACCGCCGTTGTACTGCTGGCCGTCCTGCTGCCCGTGCTCTTCATGGCATCGCCCTGGCCATTCGCCTGGGTTGCGGTCGCCATGATTGGCGCGGCCGGTTGGGAGTGGGCGCGGCTCAACGGCCTGCCTGGCACGGGCGCCATCGCGGCTGGCGTCGCGCTCGCATTGACCTGCGTGTGGACCCTGTTGATCGGCGGGTTGAACGCGCCGCCGGCCTGGGTCTGGACCCTGGCCAGTCTCGTCTGGGTGCTGGGTGGTGCCTATGCGTTGCGCGCCGGTCCGGCGGGTTGGCCGCGCATCGCGCGCGGTGCCCGGCTGGCACTCGGCGCCGTGCTGCTGTGGGGCGCCTGGCTGGCCATCGTGCAGGCCAAGGTGCATGGCATCAACTTCATCCTGTCGGTCTTCTGCCTCGTCTGGATGGCCGACATCGCTGCCTATTTCTGTGGCCGCGCCTTCGGCAAGCGCAAGCTCGCGCCGGCCATCAGCCCGGGCAAGAGCTGGGAAGGCGTTTGGGGCGGTTTGGCCAGTGTCATCCTGCTCGGCTTCGTGTGGGTGCATGTCATCGACATGCAGGTCGCCGTCGACTCGCCCAGCCTCTACACGCTGCTCGTTCAGCGCCACGGCATCGTTTCGCTGCTGGCCCTGGTCTTCCTGGGCGCGATGAGCGTCGTGGGTGACCTGTTCGAATCCCTCGTCAAACGTGCGGCCGGGGCCAAGGACAGCAGCAACCTGTTGCCAGGCCACGGCGGCGTGCTCGACCGCATCGACGCGCTGCTGCCGGTGTTCCCGCTGGCGCTTGCCCTGATCAGCCTATGACCTGCCAACGCGTCTGTGTCCTCGGCTCGACCGGCTCCATCGGCGTCAACACGCTGGATGTGCTCTCACGCCACCCCGAGCGCTACCAGGTCGTCGCGCTGAGTGCGATGAGCCGCGTTGACGAGCTGCTGGCCCAGTGCCTGACCTGGCAACCACGCTTCGCCGTCATGCCCGAGCGCGAAGCCGCAGCGCGCCTGCGTGAGCGGTTGCGTGAAGCCGGCAGCCGCACCGAGGTACTGGACGGCGCGCAGGCGCTTTCCGACATCGCCGCTCACCCCGAGGTCGACACCGTCATGGCCGCCATCGTCGGCGCCGCCGGCCTTGCGCCCGCGATTGCGGCAGCTCGTGCCGGCAAGCGCCTGCTGCTGGCCAACAAGGAGGCCATCGTCGTCGGCGGCGCCCTCTTCATGCAGGCGGTGCAGCAGGGTGGCGCGACGCTGCTGCCCATCGACAGCGAGCATTCCGCCATCTTCCAGTGCCTGCCGGAAGACCGCGCAGCCTGGCATGACCGCATCGACCACATCGTGCTGACGGCCTCCGGCGGCCCTTTCCGCAGCCGCGACCCGAAGACGCTGGCCGACGTGACGCCGGACCAGGCCTGCGCCCACCCGAACTGGGTCATGGGTCGCAAGATCTCGGTCGACTCGGCGACGATGATGAACAAGGCGCTGGAGGTCATCGAGGCGCGCTGGCTGTTCAACCTCACGCCGGATCAGATCAAGGTGGTCATCCATCCGCAGAGCATCATCCATTCGATGGTGGTCTGCCGCGACCAGTCCGTGCTGGCCCAGCTTGGAACGCCCGACATGCGCGTGCCCATCGCCTACGGCCTGTCCTTCCCCGAGCGCATCACGTCGGGCGCCAGCCGGCTCGATCTGCTGACGACGCCCAGCCTCACATTCGAGGACGCCGACGCCGTGCGCTTCCCCGGGCTGCACCTGTCGTGGCAGGCGCTGCGCGGCGCGGAGGGCAGCACGGCCGTGCTGAACGCGGCGAACGAGATCGCTGTCGATGCCTTCCTGAACGGCCGCCTGCGCTTCGACCGCATCCATGCGCTCAACGCCCATTGCCTCGGCGCGGTCAGCCCCGATGCCTCGGAATGCAGCAGCATCGACGGCCTGCTCGCACTCGACGCCCGCGTGCGTGAACTGGCGCAAAGGCAGGTGCTCGCATGGAGCTGATCCAGAAGGCCTTCTGGTTCTTCATCGCGATCGGCATCCTGGTGCCCATCCACGAATGGGGCCACTACCGCGTCGCGCGGGCCTGCGGCGTCAAGGTGCTGCGCTTCTCCGTCGGCTTCGGTCGCGTGCTGTGGAGCCGGGTTGACCGCCGTGGCACCGAGTTCGCGATCAGCGCCGTGCCGCTGGGTGGCTATGTGCGCATGCTCGGCATGGGAGACGAACCGGTCGCCGCCCATGAGCGCGACCAGGCCTTCAAGAACCGCCCGGTGCGCCAGCGCGCGGCCATCCTCGCGGCTGGCCCGGCGGCGAATTGGGTGCTGGCCATCCTGCTGTTCACGGTGGTGGCCTGGATCGGCAGCGAGCAACCCAAGGCGCTGCTGGGCACGCCGCCCAGTGCCTCGCTGGCCGAGCGCGCCGGCCTGCATGCGGGTGACTGGGTGCGCGCCGTCTCCAGCGACGGTCAGCAGTGGGAGGACGTCCAATCCCTCATCGATCTGCAAGATGCCGTCGCGCGTGCCCAGGCCGTGGGCGAGGGCCTGCACCTCTCCGTCACCGACGCTCATGGGCATGCGTCGCGTAGCGTGCGCTTGGAAACTGAGCGGATGGCCGGCCGTGCGCCCGATGCCAAGCGCTCCAATGAGATTGGCCTCGTGCCGCTCGCCGAACCTTTGATCCCTCAGGTAGTGGCCGGTGGGCCAGGCGCTGCGGCGGGTCTGCTGGCGGGTGATCGTGTACTGACTATCGACGGCCAAGCCGTGCCTGATGCTGGCTTTCTGCTCGATGTTGTCAGGCGCGCCCATGATGGCGAGCAACCGCGCGCGATGGTCTGGCGCGTCGAGCGCGCCGGCCAGGTGGTTGAGTTGAACCCGATGCCGCGCCTCGTCGAGAGTGCCGGCCAGCGTATCGGGCGGCTGGACATCGGGCTGAGCCCGCCGGAACTCGTCTTCGTCAGCTACGGCCCCATTGACGGCCTGTGGCGCGGTGTCCAGCAGTGCTGGGGCATGGCCACGACGATGGTGAAGCTGATCGGCCGCATCCTCATCGGCGAAGCCTCGGTAAAGAATTTCAGCGGCCCGCTGACGATTGCAGACTACGCGGGCAAGTCGGCGCAGGCCGGCTTGTCGCCCTTCCTCAATTTCCTCGCGACGATCTCGATGAGCCTCGCGGTTCTGAACCTGCTCCCGCTGCCGATGCTCGATGGCGGGCACCTCATGTATTATCTTTTCGAGGGTATTAGTGGCCGCCCCCTCTCCGAGTGGTGGCAGCAGCAATTGCAGCGAGCTGGCTTGCTGATCCTGATGCTGATGATGGCCTTGGCCCTTTCCAACGACGTCGCCCGTTATGCGGGTTGGCACTGAAACTCCCGTTCCCATGTCCTTTCCTTTCAGTTCGGGAGCGAAGCGCCGCCCCTCCCGCCTCGGCTTGCTCGCTTTGGCGATCACGGGGATGTTCCAGTCAGGCTTGGCCTGGGCCGTCGATCCCTTCGTGCTGCGGGACATCCGCGTCGAAGGCCTTCAACGCACCGACCCCGGCACCGTTTTCGCGTCTCTGCCCTTCCGCATCGGCGACACCTATAACGATGAAAAAGGCGCCGCCGCGCTGCGCGCGCTGTTCGCCACGGGCCTGTTCAAGGACGTGCGCATCAGCATCGACGGCACTGCCGTCGTCGTCATCATCGACGAGCGCCCCATCATCGCCAACGTCAACTTCGTCGGCCTGAAGGAGTTCGACACCGAAGCGCTTTCCAAGTCGCTGAAGGACGTCGGCATCGGCGAGGGCAAGCCCTTCGACCGCGCCCTCGCCGACCGCGCCGAGCAGGAGCTCAAGCGCCAGTACCTCACGCGCAGCCTCTATGGCGCCGAGGTCACGACGACGATCACGCCTATCGAGCGCAACCGCGTCAACGTCAGCTTCAACGTCACCGAAGGCGAGCCGGCCAAGATCGCCGAGATCCGCATCCTCGGCAGCAAGGTCTTCTCCGAAAGCACGCTGCTCGGCCTGCTGGAGCAGACGACGTCCGGGTGGCTGACCTGGTACACCAAGACCGACCGCTATTCGCGCGCCAAGCTGAACGCGGACCTGGAAACCATCCGCAGCTACTACCTGAACCGCGGCTACCTCGAGTTCGCCGTCACCTCCACACAGGTCACGATCTCGCCGGACAAGCAGAGCATCAGCGTGGCCGTCACGGTCAGCGAAGGCCAGCCCTACACGGTCACCGGCGTCAAGCTCGAGGGCGACTTCCTCGGCCGCGAGGAAGACTTCAAGCACCTCATCTTCCTGAAGCCCGGCCAGGCCTACCAAGGCGAAGCCGTGGCGCAGACGACGCGCGCCTTCAGCGACCTGTACGGCACCTACGGCTATGCCTTCGCGCGTGCCGACAGCAAGCCCGAGATCAACCGTGAAACCGGCCAGGTCGTCGTGACCTTCATCGGCGAGCCGCAGCGCCGCGTCTACGTGCGCAAGGTCATCATTTCCGGCAACTCGCGCACGCGGGATGAAGTCATCCGCCGCGAATTCCGCCAGTTCGAGGCGGCCTGGTACGACGGCCAGAAGATCAAGTCCTCGCGTGACCGTGTCGAGCGCCTGGGTTACTTCAAGGACAAGGAAGTCTCGATCGACACCCAGGAGGTGCCAGGTGCCCAGGATCAGGTCGACGTCATCCTGACCGTCGTCGAGCGCCCCACCGGTGCCATCACCGTCGGCGCCGGCTACTCCAGCCAGACCAAGCTGTCCTTCACCGGCTCCATCCGCCAGGACAACGTCTTCGGTTCGGGCAACTACCTCGGCATCGACGTGGCGACCGCCCGCACGGGCCGTCAGCTACAGGTCTCGACGGTGGACCCGTACTTCACGGTGGACGGCGTGTCGCGCGCACTGGACTTGTTCTACCGGACGACCAAGCCCATCAACACGCTGGGCGAGGAATACGAATACGTCACCAAGGGTGGTTCGATCCGCTTCGGCGTGCCGTTTTCCGAACTGGACACGGTGTTCCTCGGCGTGGGCTACGAGCAGACCGACATCACGACCTCGCGCGGCCTGCCCAACAGCTATCTGCTCTACGTCAATCAGTTTGGCCAGCGCAGCAACTCGATCCCGCTGACCGTCGGCTGGCAGCGCGACAGCCGCGACAGCGTCATCACGCCGCAGAAGGGCCGCTACACGCGCGCCAACTTCGAGCTCAGCGCCCTGGGTGATGCCCGCTTCGCCCGCCTGAACCTGCAGTACCAGGAATACTTCGAGATCACGAACAAGATCACGCTGGGCATCAACAGCGAACTGGGCTGGGGTACGGGCCTGGGTAGTCGGCCTTATCCCGTCTTCAAGAACTTCTACGGCGGCGGTCTGGGCTCGGTGCGTGTCTTCGAGGCCGGCTCCCTCGGCCCGGTCGACAACACCGGCTCCTACAGCGGCGGCAACCGGCGCTTCAACCTCAATGCCGAGCTCTACCTGCCGGTGCCCGGCAGCGGCAACGACAAGAGCTTCCGCATCTTCCTGTTCGGCGACGCCGGCAACATCTGGGGTTCGGAAGAAAAGATCAAGCTCGACACCGTCCGTGCATCGGTCGGTATCGGCCTGTCTTGGATCTCGCCGATGGGTCCGCTGCGCCTCAGCTATGGCAAACCTATCCGCAAGGAACGCACGGATAGAATCGAGAAATTCCAATTCCAGATCGGGACTGCATTCTGATGATGAGCAAGCTCTTGCAATCGGTGGCCCTGGCCACGGTGATGATGGTGGCCACCTCGGCCGTGCAAGCCCAGGAAATGAAGATCGGCTACGTCAACAGCGAACGTGTGCTGCGCGAAGCCAACCTGGCCAAGGCGGCGCAGATCAAGCTGGAAGCGGAATTCGGCAAGCGCGAGAAGGATCTGCGCGACCTGGAAGCCAAACTCCGCGGTGCTGCCGAAAAACTCGAGAAGGACGCGCCGACGCTGGCCGAAGCCGAGCGGGGCCGCCGCCAGCGCGATGTCGTCGAGCAGGAACGTGACCTGCAACGCAAGCGTCGCGAATGGCAGGAAGACCTAACCCAGCGCAAGAACGAAGAGTTGTCGGTCGTCGTTGAGCGTGCCAACAAGGTCATCAAGCAGATTTTCGAGGCCGACAAGTACGACCTCATCCTGCAGGACGCGATTCACTTCAGCGCCCGCGTGGACATCACCAAGAAGGTGATCGACGCGCTGAACGCGCAGAAGTAAGCCGCGCGACGCATGAGCGCCGCGCCGGGCCGCCCCAAGCAAGCTCGCTCCCGCTTGGCGGGACAGGCCGCAGGCCGAAGGGTGCATCAGTGACCGCGACACCCGTCGCGCTCACCGAGCTGATCGCCGCCTTGGGCGGCGATTTGCATGGTGGGTCCGATACACGCATTTCAGGCATTGCGCCACTGGACGAGGCCGACGAGCGCAGCATCAGCTTCCTCGCCAACCCGCGCTACCAAGCCCAGCTCGGCACGACACGGGCCGCCTGCGTCATCGTCGCGCCCGCCCTGGCGGATGCCGCCTGCGCTCGCGGTGCGGCCATCGTCACGCCCGATCCCTACCTCTACTTCGCCCGGCTGACGCAGTGGTGGGCGGCGCTCACGCACCCGGCCACGCAGCCGGGCGTGCACGCCAGCGCCGTTGTTTCGCCTGAAGCCCGGCTGGGGCAGGGCGTGGAGATCGGTCCGCTGGCCGTCATCGAGGCGGGCGCCGTCATCGGCGACCATGCCCGCATCGGCGCGCACTGCGTCGTCGAGCGCGAGGCGGTCGTCGGCGATCACACCCGTCTCGCACCGCGCGTCGTGCTGGGCTACGGCTGCCGCATCGGCGCGCGCGGCATCGTCCACAGCGGCGTGGTCATCGGTGCGGATGGCTTCGGCTTTGCGCCCAGCAAGAGCGGCTACGTGAAAATCGAACAGCTCGGCGCAGTCAGCATCGGCGACGACGTCGAGATCGGCGCCAACACCTGCATCGACCGCGGCGCCTTGAGCGACACCGTCATCGAGGACGGCGTCAAGCTCGACAACCTGATCCAGATCGCCCATAACTGCCACATCGGCGCGCACACGGCGATGGCTGGCTGCGTCGGCATGGCCGGCAGCACTACCGTCGGCAAATACTGCACCTTCGGCGGCGCGGCCATGATCAACGGCCATATCACCATCGCCGACCACGTCAACGTCGGCCCGTCGACGATGATCCCGCGCTCGCTCACCGAGCCGGGCACCTACATCGGCTACTACCCGATGTCGCGTCCGGCCGAATGGGAAAAATCGGCCGTCATCGTGCGCAACCTGTCGGCCATGCGCGACAAGGTGCGGGCGCTGGAAAAAACAATTAAAACACTGACGAATCAAGAAGAGAAATAAGACATGACCACCACTCCTGAAACCACCGAATCCACCTGCACCAAGAAGTGCCTGGATATCCACGCGATCAAACAGTACCTGCCGCATCGTTATCCGATGCTGCTGGTCGACCGCGTGCTGGATTGGGAGGCCAACAAACGCATCACGGCGATCAAGAACGTCACCGTCAACGAGGAATTCTTCAACGGCCATTTCCCGCACAAGCCGGTCATGCCGGGCGTGCTGATGATCGAGGCGATGGCGCAGACGGCGGCCATCCTGTCGTTCCTGTCGATCGGCGTCAAGCCCGACGAGAACTCGGTGGTGTACTTCGTCGGCATCGACAACGCGCGCTTCAAGCGTCCGGTCGAACCGGGCGACCAGCTGGTGATGAACGTCGAGATCCTGCGCCACGCGCGCGGCATCTGGAAATACAAGGCGGTCGGCACGGTCGACGGCCAGCTCGCGCTCGAGGCTGAACTGATGTGCACCATCCGCAGCGCCGCCGACGCCAGCCAGCCCATGGGGAAGTAAGCATGTCGAAGATTCACGCCACCGCCATCGTCGATCCGAAAGCGGAACTCGACAGCAGCGTCGAGGTCGGGCCGTACTCGGTGATCGGCCCCTACGTGCGCATCGGCTCGGGCACCGTGGTCGGACCGCACGTGGTCATCGAAGGCCACACGAGCATCGGCAGCGACAACAAGTTCTTTCAGTTCTCGTCGATCGGCGCCGCGCCGCAGGACAAGAAGTGGTCCGGCGAGCCGACCCGCCTGAGCATCGGCGACCGCAATACCATCCGTGAATTCTGCACCTTCAACACCGGCACGGTGCAGGACAAGGGCGTGACCACGCTTGGCCACGACAACTGGATCTCGGCCTATGTCCACCTGGCGCATGACTGCACGGTCGGCAGCAATACGATTTTCTCAAACAACGCGCAGATCGCCGGCCACGTTGAAATCGGCGACTGGGTCATCATGAGCGGCTTCGCCAACGTGCACCAGTTTTGCAAGATCGGCGCGCATGCGTTTGTCGGCATGAGCACCTCGCTGACCCAGGACGTGCCGCCGTTCGTGCTGTTGAACGGTAATCCTGCGCAGGCGCACGGCGTTAATATCGAAGGCCTGAAGCGGCGCGGTTTTACGCGCGAGCAGATCAACGGCATCCGCACCGCCTACAAGCTGATTTACCGTTCCGGCCTGACGCTGGAAGAGGCCAAGGCCGCGCTGCTGGCCGAGGAACAGTCGACACCGGCCGCCGCCGAGCAGATCCGCTCGATGCGCGAATTCCTCAACGTCGCCACCCGTGGCATCGTCCGCTGATATCGGCGGCATGACTGCGCCGCGGCCTTCGGCGTCGCCATCGCCGTTAGCATCGTCGTTGGCGTCGCTGTTGCCATCGCCATTGCCACTATCGCTGGCGATGGTCGCCGGCGAGCCTTCGGGCGATGTGCTGGCGGCGCGATTGTTATCGGGACTGCGTCCGCACCTGCCGGACGCGCGTTTTCACGGCATCGGCGGCGAGCATATGATGGCGCAGGGCTTCGAGTCGCACTACCCGATGGACAAGCTGACGGTGCGCGGCCTGCTGGCCGTGATCCCGCG
>NZ_JBDSQX010000077.1:0-2804 GCF_039929605.1 Roseateles sp. | reverse complement strand
CGGCGCGAGAGCAGGTGGCGGGGCGTCATCAGACGGTCCCCCTTCGCGCTTCCAGGCCGATGCGGATTTCGCTCAAGCGCTGCTCGGTCAGCTGAAACCGCAGGATCACCACCACCGCCACCAGCAGGCCGATGGTCGGAATGCCCGACAGCAGCACGCGGATCATGAACAGCGACTCCTCGTTCTGCACCGGCAGCTTCGAATCAAAGCCCGTGAACTGCAGGATCCAGCCCGAGGCGCCGTTGCCCAGGGCCAGGCCCACCTTGCTGATCCAGGACTGGCAGGCGGCGAACGAGCCCTCGCGGCGCTGGCCGGTCTCCAACTCGTCGTGGTCGATCACGTCCGCCATGGCCGAGCCGTAGATGGTCCAGAAACCCGCACCCGTGAACGCCACGCAGCCGCTGGCCAGCAGTTGCAGCCAGGGCAGCGCCGGGTTGTAGAAGAACCAGTCGCCGATAAAGGCGCAGATGGCCAGCGACAAGATGACGGCCAGCGCATTGCGCTTGCCCCAGCGGCGCGCCAGCCAGCCCGAGAACGGGATGCCGGCCAGGCCCATCGCCATGCCCGACAAGCCCATGGCCGAGTTCCACCGCGTGCCCAGCGCCACGTCGCCCTGGCAGACGTAGTACAGCGTCGTGTAGTAACCCAGCAAGCCCACCATGGCGGTGGCCAGGCCGTAGGCCAGCATGGTGCCCAGCAACATGCGGAAGGGCCGGTTGCGCAGCGTGCGGTACAGGGTGTCCTTGAACGGCACCTTGAAGGTCTGCGTCACCACCACCTTCTCGTAGTAGCGCTCCTTCACAAGGAAGAACATGGCCAGCGAGATCGCCACCATGACGGCGCCCAGGATGGACGTGTAGACCTGGGCGCCGAGCAGGATGTCGGGCTTGCCTTTGGCGTCGTAGAAGAAGGCCAGCGTCGTGAACTGCGCGGCCACGAACATCCCCAGCTCGGGAATCTTCTGGATCGCGTTCTTGATCGACATCACGCTGGTGCGCTCGTGATAGTCGGGCGTCATCTCCGAGCCCAGGCTGACCCAGGGCATGTTGAAGCAGGCCATCACCGGCACATAGATCACCAGCGACAACAGGATGAAGATGAAGTACTGGCTGTCGCTCCAGCCCTGGCCCACGGCGAACATCAGCGGCAGGCCGATGCCGGCCAGCACGCCGCCCACCAGCATGAAGGGCCGGCGCCGCCCCCAGCGGCTGCGGGTGTTGTCCGACAGCCAGCCGAAGAACGCGTCGGAGCCGGCGTCGATGAAGATCTTGATGCCCAGCGCCGTGGAGATCAGGCCCGGCGCCATGCCCAGGCCCACGTTGAAGACGTGAAAGGCCAGCGACTGGTAGAGCCAGTGCCCCCACATGTCCAGGAAGGAGCCCAGGCCGTAGCCGACCTTTTGCTTGAGGGGCACGCGATCTCGAACGACGGGAGTGCTCATGAGCTTGCCCGGGTTCACAGGATGGTGCGCGTGCGCAGCACGTCGGCGTAGTAGTGGGCCGACAGCTTGGGCGTGCGCACCTGCGTCGCGTAGTCGCAATGCACGATGCCGAAGCGGCGCTGGTAGCCGTCTTCCCATTCGTAGTTATCGATGAAGCTCCACAGGAAGTAGCCCTTCAGCGGCACGCCGTCGCCGATGGCGCGGTGCGCCTCGCGCAAGTGGTTGCGCAGGAAGTCGCGGCGGTGCAGGTCCAGCACCTCGCCGTTCACCACGGGCTCGTCGTTGTAGCCGCAGCCGTTCTCGGTGATGTAGAGCGCCTTGTGGCCATAGCACTGGGCGGCAAAGCGCGTGGCCCAGTAGATGGACTGCGGCACGAGGCGCAGCCAGGGGCTGTCGGCGCGCGGGTAGTTCACCGGGTGGGGCAGCGCCTCGTAGGCGGCGCCCGTCTTGCTGGCGCGCACATAGGTGCCGGTGTAGATGTTCAGGCCGAGGTGGTCGGTCGGCAGGCTGATGAGGTCGAAGTCGCCGGGCTCGACCTTCGGGGCGTCACTGCCGACGCGGGCCAGGTAGTCGGCCGGGTAGTGGCCGGCATGCATCGCGCCCAGCACATGGGCGTTCTTCTCCAGGAACCAGGCCTTGGCCGCAGCGATGTCGGCCGGCGTCTCGGTGACGGGGATGCAGACGTCGAGGTTGTCGGTCAGGCCGACGACGGCACCCGCGCCGCCAAACTCGCGCACGGCCCTCACCCCATGACCGTGGCAGAGCAGCGCGTGGTGGAAGGTCTGGTTGACGACGGCGGCGCTCTCCTTGCGGCCCGGCGCCTTGGTGCCCCAGGCGTAGGCCAACTCCGTGAAGCAGCGGATCTCGTTCATCGTGATCCAGTGCTTCACTTCACCGGCGAAGGCCTTGACGACCGTGTCGGCATAGCGCCCGAAAGCCTCGACGGTGACGCGCGAGGTCCAGCCGCCGCGGTCTTCCAGCGCCTGCGGCAGGTCCCAGTGGAACATCGTCACCCACGGCTCGATGCCGTGCTTCTTCATGCTGGCAAACAGGCGGTGATAGAAGTCCAGCCCGGCCTGGTTCAGCTCGCCGTCGCCGTTCGGGTAGATGCGCGGCCAGGCGAGGGACAGGCGGTAGTACTTCAGGCCCAGCGAGGCCATCAGCGCGAAGTCTTCGTCGAAGCGGTTGTAGTGGTCGCAGGCGACGTCGAGCGTGTCGCCGTCGTGCACCTTGCCGGGCGTGCGGCAAAAGCGGTCCCAGATGGACTCGCCCTTGCCGTCGGCAAAGGCGGCGCCCTCGATCTGCGGGGCGGCGGCGGCAACGCCGAAGATGAAGTCGGCGGGGAAGGGGCTGGAGTAGGTCA
>NZ_JBDSQX010000076.1:0-89557 GCF_039929605.1 Roseateles sp. | reverse complement strand
TGGGCTTGCCGAGATCGAGCCCGAAGATGTGGAAGGAATCGATCTGACCGATGCCTCGCGGGCCGTTGGTCAGGTTGACCGGGTCCTCCAGGTTGTTCAGGAAGACGCGGATGATTTCGCCGAAGCCGAGCGTGACGATGGCGAGGTAGTCGCCGCGCAGCTTCAACGTGGGCGCGCCGAGCACGACGCCGAACAGCGCCGCGATGCCCGCTCCCACTGGAATCACCAGCCAGATCGGCGAGTGCAGCCCCTCGGGGAAGGCGGCCATGATGGCCTCGAAGTTCTGGCTCAGGTGCGGGCTGGCCATCAGCGCGAACACATAGGCACCGACGGCGTAGAACGCCACGTAGCCGAGGTCCAGCAAACCGGCGTAGCCGACGACGATGTTCAGGCCGAGTGCCAGCAGCACGTAGAGCAGCGCCAGGTCGATGATGCGCACTGGGCCGTTGCCGAGCTGCTGCGCGAACAGCGGCACGAGCAGCAGGCCGACAGCGGCGGCGAGAAAGGTGACGAGTTTCTTGGCTTGCATGTCTTGGCTCCGTTCAGGCGCGGTCGGCCACACGTTCGCCGAGCAGGCCCGAGGGGCGCAGCGTCAGCACGAGGATGAGGGCCACGAAGGCGAAGATGTCGGCGTAATGGCTGCCCAGCACGCCACCGGTCAGGTCGCCCAGGTAGCCTGCGCCGATGGACTCGATGAGCCCCAGCAGCACGCCGCCCAGCACCGCACCGGCCAGGTTGCCGATGCCGCCGAGCACCGCGGCAGTGAAGGCCTTCAGCCCCGGCATGAAGCCCATCGTGTGCTGCACGGTGCCGAAGTTGGCGGCCCACATGATGCCGGCCACGGCGGCTAGCGCGGCGCCGATGACGAAGGTGGTGGAGATGATGAAGTCGGGCTTCACGCCCATCAGGCCGGCCACGCGCGGGTTCTCGGCGGTGGCGCGCATCGCACGGCCCAGGCGGGTGTAGTTCACCAGGTACATCAGGCCCGAAAGGATGACCACCGTGAGGCCGAGGATGAGGCACTGCGTGACCGTGATGACCGGCCCGCCCAGGTCGAATGGCGTGGTGGGCAGCAGCAGCGGGAAGGGCTTGGGATTCGGCTTCCAGATGATCATCGCCAGCACCTGCAGCAGCAGCGACATGCCCATGGCGGTGATCAGCGGCGCCAGGCGCGGAGCATTGCGTAGCGGCCGGTAGGCGATCTTTTCGACGGCGTAGTTCAGCGTCGCGCAGATGACGATGGAGGCGGCCAGGCCGATGAGCATCAGCAGCCAGCCGGGCATGCCCGTGTCGGCCAGCAGCGTGACCAGCGTCCAGCTGACCATGGCGCCCACCATCAGGATCTCGCCGTGCGCGAAATTGATGAGATTGATGATGCCGTAGACCATCGTGTAGCCCAGCGCGACGAGGGCATACATGGCCCCCAGCACGAGGCCGTTGATGATCTGTTGAACGAGAGTCTCCATAGAGGGCCCCAGCAATTGGTTGGGCGCAAGCATGCGCCAGGCGAACCGGACAAATCGCAACCCTCGTGCCAAAACGCGGCGCGGGGCTGCCTTTCAAGGGTATTCACCGACGGGTTGAAACAGCCCGCCGTTCGATCTGTCCCACGGCGGTGGTCAAGGTCGGATTTCACGAGTGTCAGCCAGCATTTCGCGGGCGGAAATCCGCACAAACCGCACGCGCCGTGGGCGGTTCTCCGCCAGGCCTCAAAAAACCGCAGCGGGCGCCGCTACGGCTGGCTTCGCATGGGCAAACTAGCACCCGTGTTCGCTGCCCTTCGCCCGCGCGCTCTGCGCCTTTTCCGGTTGCTGAGCCGACCGGGCTTTCATCTCTTCCTGACCGGTGCATTGATCGTGCTCGGTTTCGTGCTCGCGCACCGCTTGAGTGAACGCAGCGGCCGTGAGGAGCTGTCCGCCGTCAGTACCGAACGGCTGGAGCTCTACGCCTCCAACCTCGCCGCCGAGCTCGGGCGGCATGCCTCCCTGCCCAGCCTGCTGGCCATCACGCCCACGGTGCAGGCGCTGATGCAGGTGCCCGACGATGCCCAGGCGCGCCGCGCCGCCAGCCACATGCTGGCCCGCGTCAACGTGCGCGCCGGCACGCACCAGATCTTCGTTGCCACGCCGCAGGGCCAGGTCTTGTCCGCCAGTGAGTCCCTGGAGCCGCCGGCCCGCCTGGCCGAGGCCCTGGCTCAGGGCCGCACGCACTTCTTTGCCGCCGACGCCAACACCGGCAGCACCGATTTCTACCTGCTGCACACGCTGCGCCAGGCCGGCCACGAGGTTGGCGTCATCGTTGTGCGCTTCAACCTCGCGCCGCTGGAGGCCACCTGGGTGGACCTGGGTGCGCGCTCGCAGGGCGAACGCATCCTCGTGGCCGACGACCAGGACGTCGTCATCATGAGCTCGGTGCAGGACTGGAAATACACCGTGCTGGGCCACGCCGACCCGTCGCGCCGCCAGGCGCTGCAGGCCAGCGCGCGCTATCCGCAGGCAATAGGCGCCGACCTGGAGCTGCCGGCCTCGCTGGAAGTTCATCAGGGCCAACAAGTCAAGCTGCCGCTGCCGGGCAGCCGGCCCATGCTCGCCCAGCAGCGCCAGATCGTGCCGCTGGGCCTGCGACTGGTGGCGCTGTCGGACCTGACCGAGGTGCGCCAGCGCGCCCAGCTCGCGGCCTGGGGCGGTGCCGCGTTCGGCGCCAGCATCGGCTTGCTCATCCTTTACCTGTCATCACGAAGGCGCGCGCTGCGTCAGTTGACGCAGGCCCAGGCCGACCTGCGCCAGACCCACGCACAGCTGGAGCAATTGGTGGACAGCCGCACCGCCGAGCTGCGCCAGACCAACGATGCGCTCAAGACCCAGATCGCCCAGCGCCTGCAGACGGAGGGCGAGCTGCTGCAAGCCAGCAAGCTGGCGGTGCTGGGGCAGATGTCGGCCGGGCTGTCGCACGAGATCAACCAGCCGCTGACGGCGCTGCGCGCACTGGCGCGCAATTCCATGCGCCTGCTGGAAAGCGGCCGGCAGGACGCCGTCGCCGCCAACCTGCAGTTGATGGACGACATGGTCGATCGCATGAGCCAGATCACGCGCCAGCTGAAGAGCTTTGCGCGCAAGGCCGATGAGCAGGTCAGCGCCGCCGTGCCGTTGCTGGACAGCGTGCACAACGCACTGCTGCTGCTGGAGCACCGCAGCCGCGCGCTGGACGTGAAGGCACAGATCGACCTGCCCGCCGGCCTGCGCGTGCGCGCCGAGGCCAACCGGCTGGAGCAGGTGCTCGTCAACCTGTTCGGCAACGCCATCGACGCGATGCAGCACGAGGTCGAGCGCCGGCTGCGCGTGCGGGCCGTCTCACTGGACGCGGGCCGGCGCGTGCTGGTCAAGGTGCAGGACAGCGGCGCGGGCGTCAGCGACGAGCAGCTGCAGCACCTCTTCGAGCCCTTCTTCACGACCAAACCGGCTGGCGAAGGCCTCGGCCTGGGCTTGGTCATTTCCGCCAAGATCGTGCATGAGTTCGGTGGCACGCTGCGCGCCGAGCGGCTGCCGCAAGGCATGAGTTTCGAGTTCGACCTCGCCGTCGAAGCATGGGAGGTTGGAGATGTTTGAAGGCTACAAGGTCGTGTTCGTCGAGGACGACATGCCGGTGCGGGTCAGCCTCACGCAGACGCTGGAACTGGAAGGCTTCACTGTCCTGCCCTGTCGCAGCGCCGAGGAATCCCTGCCCCACATCCAGCCCGGCGCGCCGGTCATCGTCATCACCGACGTGCGCCTGCCCGGCATGGACGGCCGGGCGCTGCTGGCCCATGTGCAGGCCACGGACGCCAGCATCCCCACCATCCTCATCACCGCCCACGGCGACGTGGCCATGGCCGTGCAGTCCATGCGCGCCGGTGCCTATGACTTCATCGAGAAGCCCTTTGCGCCAGAGCGCCTGATCGACGTCGCCCGCCGCGCGCTGGACCTGCGCACGCTGCGTCATTCGGCCGATGAGCTGCGCGCCCAGCTACAAAGCGCCAGCGGCATCGAGGCCGCGCTGCTGGGCCAGTCGCCCGGTATGCAGCAACTGCGCCGCCAGGTGCTGAACCTCGCCGGCACGTCGGCCGACGTGCTCGTCGTCGGCGAAACCGGCACCGGCAAGGAGCTGGTGGCCCGCTGCCTGCACGACCAGAGCGCGCGGCGCGACCGCCACTTCGTCGCCATCAACTGCGGTGGCCTGCCGGAAGCTCTGTTCGAGAGCGAGCTGTTCGGCCACGAACCCGGCGCCTTCACATCAGCCGCCAAGCGGCGCATCGGCAAGATCGAGCACGCCAACGGCGGCACGCTGCTGCTGGACGAGATTGAGACCATGCCCATCGCGCTGCAGATCAAGCTGCTGCGCGTGCTGCAAGAGCGGCGCATCGAGCGGCTCGGCTCGAACGAGGAGCTGCCCATCAACGTGCGCTTCATCGCAGCCAGCAAGTCGGACCTGCGCGAGCAAGCCGCCAAGAACGAGTTCCGCAGCGACCTCTACTACCGCCTCAACATCGCCACGCTCACGCTGCCGCCGCTGCGCGAAAGGCGGGAGGACATCCCGCTGCTGTTCGAGCACTTCGTGACGCAGGCCTGCGTCCGCTACGAGCGCGCGGCGCCAGAGCTAACGCCAGACAAGCTGCGCGAGCTGATGGCCCACGACTGGCCCGGCAATGTGCGCGAAATCCGCAACGCGGCCGACCGCTTCGTGCTGGCGCTGGACGACCTTGACCCGCAAGCCGCGTTGCAGGCCGAACCGATGCTGAACCTGGCACGGCAGATGGACCTGGTCGAGAAGACGCTGATCGAGCAGGCGCTGCGGCGCACCCAAGGCAAGGTGCCCGCCGCCATGGAGCTGCTGGGCACGCCGCGCAAGACGCTGTATGACAAGCTGAACCGCCACGGCATCGTGCTGGACGATTTCCGCTGATCAGCGATAGCGATCGGGGTCCGGCGAGTCTGTCGGCTGCGCGATCACGCGGCGGAAGGCCGCACTCATCGGCAGCTTGAGATTCAGCCCCGAGGCTGGCAGCGGCTGCTCGAACCAGCGCCTGTAGATCGCGTGGATCTCACCGCTGCGGTACAGCCCCGCCAGCACCTCGTCCACCAGCGCCTTGAACTGCGGGTCGCTCTTGCGCAAGCCGATGGCGTAGGGCTCCACCGTCAGCGCCTGGTCGGACAGCCGAAAGTCGTCTGCGCCCGGGCCCTGCTGAGCCAGCAGCGCGCGCAGCAGCACGTCGTCCATCAGGAAGGCGGAGGCACGGCCGCTGCGCAGCATCTGGAAACCCTCGGGGTCGTCCAGGCCGCCGAGGATGCGGATGCCCAAGCCCTGCTGCTCGTTGATCTTGGCCAGGTGCTGGATGCTGGTCGTGCCGATGGTTGAGGCCACCGTCTGCCCGCGCAGGTCGGCCAGGCCACGCACCCGCTCGCTGCCGCGTGTCATCAGCCGCGTCTCGGCCACGAAGATGGTCAGCGAGAAGGCTTGGCTGCGCGCCCGCTCGGCGGTGTTGGTGGTGATGCCGCATTCCAGATCCAGCGTGCCGTTGATGACCAGCGGCATGCGCGTGGCCGAGGCCACCTCGACGCGGCGCACCTCCAGGTCGGGCAGCTGCAGCTTGCTGCGCACGGCCGCGACGATGCGATCGCACAGCTCGACCGAGTAGCCGGTGGGGCGCAGTTGCGCGTCCAGATACGAGAACGGCAGCGAGGCCGGCCGGTAGCCGATGACGATGACGCCGGTGTCGCGGATACGGGCCAGCGTCGGGCCGTCGGCCGCCTGCGCGAGGGCCGCTGCGAGCAGCAGCAACGCCGCGCTAGCCTTCGCCAGTCGCTTCATCGTCCAGCCGGCGCAACTCGGCCAACTTGTCGCCAATCTTCTGCTCCAGCCCGCGCGGCACGGGCTCGTACCAGCGCTGGCCTTCCAGCCCGTCGGGCAGGTATTGCTCGCCGGCCGCATAGCCACCTGGTTCGTCATGCGCGTAGCGGTAGGCCTTGCCGTAGCCGAGGTCCTTCATCAGGCGCGTCGGCGCGTTGCGCAGGTGCACAGGCACCGGCCGCGTCTGGTCTTGCTTGATAAAGGCCTTCACCGCGTTGAACGCCTTGTAGACGGCATTGGACTTGGGCGCGATGGCCAGGTAGACCACCGCCTGCGCCAGCGCCAACTCGCCCTCGGGCGTGCCCAGGCGCTCGTAGGTATCGGCCGCATCCAGCGTCATGCGCAGCGCGCGCGGGTCGGCCAGGCCGATGTCCTCGCTGGCCATGCGGATCAGGCGGCGTGCGATGTAGCGGGCGTCCACACCACCGTCCAGCATGCGCGCGAACCAGTACAACGACGCATCAGGGTTGCTGCCGCGCACCGACTTGTGGAGGGCGCTGATGACGTCGTAGAACTGATCGCCGCCCTTGTCATAACGGCGCAACTGCTCGCCCAGCGTGCGCTCCAGCAGCGCTTCGTCGATGAGGGCGCCGTTGGCGAGTGCAGCGGCGGATTCCAGCGCGTTCAGCAGCCGGCGCGCGTCGCCGTCGGCATAGCCGACGAGGCGGTCAGCGGCTTCCTTGGTGGGCGGATCGACGCCCAGTTCGGCCGCGCCGCGGGCGATGAGCTGACCGAGCTCCTCGGCGTCGAGGCTCTTCAGCACCTGCACCTGGGCGCGCGACAACAGCGCCGAGTTGACCTCGAAGCTGGGGTTCTCGGTCGTGGCGCCGATGAAGGTGAACAGGCCCGACTCGACATGCGGCAGGAAGGCATCCTGCTGAGCCTTGTTGAAGCGGTGCACTTCGTCGACGAATACGACCGTGCGCCGCCCCTGCTGCGCCGCAATCTGGGCACGGTCTACCGCCTCGCGGATGTCCTTCACGCCGCCCAGCACAGCCGAGATGGCGATGAACTGCGCGTCGAAGGCGCCCGCCACCAGGCGCGCCAGCGTCGTCTTGCCGACGCCCGGCGGGCCCCACAGGATCATGCTCTGCAGCCGGCCCGCCTCGAAGGCCGCGCGCAGCGGCATGCCGGGGCCGAGCAGGTGGCGCTGGCCGATGACCTCGTCGAGCGTCTTGGGCCGCAGCCGTTCGGCCAGCGGTGGCGCTGGCGGGTCGGCGTCGAAGAGCGAGCCCGTCACTGTTCGATCAGATCGGCGCCCGCCGGCAGCTTGAACTGGAAGCGCTCGGCCGCGACGGGCGCATTGGCCTGCACGGCGCTGAAGTCCAGCCGCGAGCGCTGGCCGAAGCCGTCGACGATCTCCATCGCCGCCAGTTCCTTGGCCTTGAAGCCGAGCTTGAGCGACTGGATCGTGGATTCGGCCTGCTTGGGCGTGGCCACAACCCAGTCGATGCCGCCTTCCGACGCTGCGGCCTTCAGCGTGAAGTCACGTTCGAGATTGGTGCCGGCCAGCAGCGCTGCCGGCGTGGCGCCAAGCGCGTCCGCCAGCTTGCGCGAGCTGGCCTGGTTGAGGTCAGCGTCGTAGATCCAGACCTTCTGGCCGTCCGCCACGATGACCTGCTCGAAAGGCTTGGCGTAGACAAAGCGGAACTGGTTAGGACGCTGGAACTCGAAGCTGCCTGACGACACCTTCTTGCGCTTGCCGTCGGGCGATGTGACGGTCTGCGTGAAGTTGGCCTTGCCGCTCTTCACGTCACGGCCAAAGTCGCGCAGCGCGTCGACGGCGTCGGCATGGGCGACGCCAGCGATCAGCAGCGTCAGGGAGAGCAGAAGTTTCTTCATTCGTCTCAATCACTCGTCACGTTTGGGGATGATCAATTCACGGCTGCCGTTGGATGCGAGCGCACCAACGAGCCCCGAGTTTTCCATCTGCTCCAGCAGCCGTGCGGCGCGGTTGTAGCCGATGAGCAGATGACGTTGCACCAGCGAAATCGACGCCTTGCGGTGCTGCAGCACGATGGCCACGGCCTGGTCGTACATGGGGTCGGCCTCGCCAGCGGCCTCGCCCGGCGCAGGCGCCTCGCCGTCGCTGCCGTCGAGCACGCCGCCTTCGAGAATGCCTTCGATGTAATTCGGTTCACCTTGCGACTTGATGTACTCCACAACGCGGTGGACCTCCTCGTCGCTGACAAAGGCGCCGTGCACGCGGATCGGCAGGCCGGTGCCCGAGGGCATGTAGAGCATGTCGCCCATGCCCAGCAGCGCCTCGGCGCCCATCTGGTCGAGGATGGTGCGGCTGTCGATCTTGGAGCTGACCTGGAAGGACAGGCGTGTCGGGATGTTGGCCTTGATGAGGCCGGTGATGACGTCCACCGACGGCCGCTGCGTGGCCAGGATGAGGTGGATGCCGGCCGCGCGAGCCTTCTGCGCCAGGCGGGCAATCAGCTCCTCGATCTTCTTGCCGACCACCATCATCAGGTCGGCCAGCTCGTCGATGACGACGACGATGAAGGGCAGGCGCTCCAGTGGCTCCGGCTCATCGTTGTTGAGCGCGAAGGGGTTGGGGATGCTGATGCCGTTGGCCTTGGCTTCGTCGATCTTCTTGTTGTAGCCGGCCAGGTTGCGCACGCCCATCTTGGACATGAGCTTGTAGCGGCGCTCCATCTCGCCGACACACCAGTTCAGCGCATTGCTGGCCTGCTTCATGTCGGTGACGACCGGCGCCAGCAGATGCGGGATGCCTTCGTAGACGCTCATCTCCAGCATCTTGGGGTCGATGAGGATGAGCCGCACGTCGCGCGCCTCGGCCTTGTAGAGCAGGCTGAGGATCATCGCGTTGATGCCTACCGACTTGCCGGAGCCGGTCGTGCCCGCCACCAGGCAGTGCGGCATCTTGGCCAGGTCAGCCACGATGGGCAGGCCGACGATGTCCTTGCCCAGGCCCATGGTCAGCTGGGATGCGGCATCAGCGTAGACCTGCGAGCCGAGGATCTCGGACAGACGGATGGTCTGGCGCCGCGCATTCGGCAGCTCCAGCGCCATGAAGTTCTTGCCGGGAATCGTCTCGACGACGCGGATGGACACCAGGCTCAGGCTGCGCGCGAGGTCCTTGGCCAGGCCGACGATCTGCGAGCCCTTCACGCCGGTGGCCGGCTCGATCTCGTAGCGCGTGATGACCGGGCCCGGCGAGGCTGCAACCACATGCACCTCGACGCCGAAGTCGCGCAACTTCTTCTCGATGAGGCGGCTGGTCATCTCCAGCGATTCGGGCGTGACGGTGGCCTCCTGGCGGACCGGCGCAGCATCCAGCAGGTCGACCTGCGGCAGCTTGGCGTCGCCCGCATCGACAAACAGCGTCTGCTGACGCTCCTTGGCCACGCGCGTGGACTGCTGCACCTCGACGAGCGGCGCCTCGATGACCAGCGGCGCGTGGTCGGCCTCGACTTGGCGCTCAATCTGGCGCTCGACCTCGACCTCCTGTTCGCGCGCCTTGACCGCCTGCTCGCCGAACCTCTGGTCGGCCTTCAGCTCACGCTTTTCCAGGTATTGCTCGCGGAACTGCTCGATACGCTCGCCGATGGTCTCGGCCAGTTGGCCCCACGAGAAGCGCAGCGCCCAGGCCATGCCGGTCAGCAGCAGCACGATCCAGATGACGCCCGAGCCGGCGAAGCCCAGCCCCTTCATGCCCAGCGGGCCGAGCGTGTAGCCGATGACGCCGCCCGCATGGCCCGGCAAGCGCGGCTCAACGGCGTAAAGACGACTCCATTCCAACGCGCAACTCGCGCCGATTAGCAGCAGCACGCCGACCGCCCAGCGCAGGCGTCGGCTCCAGCGCACGGGCGCCAGCGTGTCATGCCGCAGCAGGCCGGCCAAGCCGCGCAGCCAGGCTCGCACGGCCAGCAGCGGCAGCCACCAGGCAGAGAAGCCGAACAGGAAGAGCAGGCCGTCGGACACCCAGGCACCGAAGGCGCCAACGCGGTTGCCGACGAGGTCGCGCTGGCCGCTGGTGCTGAACGCAGCATCGCGCACGTCATGCGTGGCCATTGCCAGCACAAGCAGCGCGAGAAGCAGGGCTGTCAAGGCCAGCCAAAGCGGTGTGCGCAGCAACCGCGAAGCCGCTGACGGCGGTGCGACGGCCGGCTTGGGCGCCTGGCGGCGCGTGGGTTTCGCAGGGGCGGCGGGCTCGCCGGCGGCACCGTCACCGCCCAGTAGGGAACCGAGGGGAAAACTCATCCCCGCATTGTCGCCGTCAATCGTGAGTTAGCCGTTCCTTGATGACGACCGAACCGTTCTCAAGCGTTTCGATGACGCCGCGCTCCTCCAGGTCCTTCATGACCCGGCTGACCATCTCGCGCGACGCGCCGACGACCTTGGCCATGTCCTGGCGCGAGACCTTGCCGCGGATGATCTTGATGCCCTTCTCGTCCTCGGACATGTCCAGCAGCGTGCGCGCCACGCGGCCGTAAACATCCAGCAGCGCGAGCGACTCGATCTGGCGGTCGGCATTGCGCAGCCGCGCCACCAGGCCGCGCAGGATGCCGTAAGACAGGCTGCTGCTCTCGGGCAGGCAGCGCGCGAACTCCAGGCGGCCCAGCACGAGCATGTCGGTCTGCACCTCCGCACGCACGGTGGCCGAGTGCGGCTCGTTGTCGATGAGGCTCATCTCGCCGACGTAGTCGCCCGACTGCAGCACGGCCAGGATGACCTCGCGGCCTCGGTGGTCGGCCGTCAGAACGCGGGCGCGGCCGTTCAGCAGAATGAAGAGCGCGTTGGACTTGGTGCCCTGCTCGACGATCAGTTCGCCGCGCTTGAAGCGACGTTTGACGACGCTGTCGGCAATCGACTGGGCCTGGTCGGTGGTCAACATCGAGAACAGCGGAACTCGCCGGATCAGGTCCAGATTGGAAATCATCGCCATATGCAGTCTCCAGGTTTGAGGCCCAGGCCGGCGGCCAGAAAGACGCCTGCCTAAAATGGCGTGCATTGTGCACACGTGGCAGGCTTCTCCGCTTCGGGTTAGGCCTGGGTAACACCCCTAAAACGCCCTCTCGCCACCCTTGCGGCATGCCCTGCCGCCCTCACCTCCCCTGACATGACCGCCACCATCCAACATCACGGCCTGCTCATCCTCGGTTCGGGCCCCGCCGGCTATACCGCCGCCGTCTACGCCGCACGCGCTAATCTCAAGCCTACGCTGATTACCGGTATGGCCCAAGGGGGTCAGCTCATGACCACGACCGAGGTTGACAACTGGCCGGCCGACGTGATGGGCGTGCAAGGCCCCGAGCTGATGCAGCGTTTCCTGGAGCATGCCGAGCGTTTCAACACGCAAATCGTCTTCGACCACATCAACAAGGTCGACTTCTCCAAGCGCCCCTTCACGCTGTTCGGCGACAGCGCCACGTACACCTGCGACGCACTGATCATTGCGACCGGCGCCTCGGCCAAATACCTTGGCCTGGAGTCCGAACAGTCCTTCATGGGCCGCGGTGTCAGCGCCTGCGCAACCTGCGATGGCTTCTTCTATCGTGAGCGGGAAGTCTGCGTCGTCGGCGGCGGCAACACGGCCGTCGAGGAGGCGCTTTATCTCTCGAACATCGCCAGCACCGTCCACTTGATCCACCGCCGCGACAAGTTCCGCGCCGAACCCATCCTCATCGACAAGCTGATGGAGAAGGCCGCCGCCGGCAAGATCGTTCTGCACCTCTTCCAGCAGCTCGACGAGGTGCTGGGAGACGCCTCCGGCGTGAACGGCGTGCGCACGCAAAACGTGCAGACCGGCAGCAAGGTCGATATTCCCGTGCACGGCTGCTTCATCGCCATCGGCCACCAGCCCAACACCGAAATCTTTCAAGGTCAACTGGAGATGAAGGACGGCTACATCGTCACCAGGAGCGGCCTGAACGGCTTCGCGACGATGACGAGCGTGCCTGGCGTCTTCGCGGCCGGCGACGTGCAGGACCACATCTACCGCCAGGCCATCACCAGCGCGGGCACGGGCTGCATGGCGGCCCTGGATGCACAACGTTTTCTGGACCAGGAGAACGGCTGATCCGGCGCTGGCCGCGAGTCGCTTCCCGATCCAAGGGATTCCCTCTATACTCGCGGGCTTGCCTGCTGGATAGACCGCGCCTGGCCCTTGAAAACACTCAGGGGCCGGGTTTAGCAGGCATTTGCGGTCAATGGGTTGTTGGTGAGGTTCGTCGCCACAACTGGTCAGTCGTCAACCGGAGAAGCGTCATGGCACGCGTCTGTCAAGTCACGGGCAAGAAGCCCATGGTCGGGAACAATGTTTCCCACGCCAACAACAAAACCAAGCGTAGGTTCCTGCCGAACCTGCAATACCGCCGTTTCTTTGTTGAATCGGAAAACCGCTGGATTCGCCTGCGTATCACCAACGCCGCTCTGCGTTTGATCGACAAGGTAGGCATCGACAAGGTCGTCGCCGACCTGCGGGCCAAGGGCGCGCTGTAAAGCGCACCGTTCACTGACCTACTGAAGGAACACGACCATGGCATCCAAAGGCGGCCGCGAGAAGATCAAGCTGGAGTCCACTGCGGGCACCGGCCACTTCTACACAACGAACAAGAACAAGAAGACGACGCCCCAGAAGCTCGAATTCATGAAGTTCGATCCCAAGGTGCGCAAGCACGTCTTGTACAAGGAAATCAAGCTGAAGTGATGGCAGGCGGCGCAAGCCGCCTCAACACTCGCTCGAAACAAAACCCGCCAAGCGGCAACGCTGGCGGGTTTTGTGTTTTGTGGCGCTCCTATTGAGGCAGCTTGCGACGCTTCGTCAGCGGGTTGTCGCGGCGGCCGTGGTCGCGCGGAACTCGCCCTGGAACCAGCGATCAATCATGCGCTTCTCGTAGCGCAGCGTGTCGCTGCTGAAATAGCTGCTGAAGCCTTCCTGGTAGTTCATGTCGCGCAGCCGGGCCTCGCCTTGCTGAACGACCTTGCCGGCTTCCAGCACCTCGTAGGTCAGCGAGATGGAAGGCAACGTCACGGTGCGCATGACACGCACCCATGTGGCGCTGCGACCGAAGGGCTCGACATGCCCCGCTAGGTCCACGTCGGTCACGTTGATGCGTACATCCCGGCCGGGGAGGTACTTCTGCGCCTGCGCCACCAAATGGGCCTCGATGTCCTTCAGGATCTCGGTCTGCTGAAAACCGTTGTTGTCCTTGATATCAACGAAGGTCTCAGGTTTGACGAAATTCACCTGCACGTCAGCTTGTGCGGTGGCAGTCAAGGCCAACAGGCCCAGGGTGATCCAGCGATAGGTCATGGCAACCTCCTAAGTCAAGGGATGCACGACTCAAGTCTAGGCCAGAAGCGGCATAGGCGCCTCCAGCTTTTGTGGAAAGCGCCAGCCGCCACGACGCGCGCGCCCGCCGAGTGGGCGATGGCCTCCGTCGCGCAACCTGCTTAGGCTTAGGCCGCAAAGCGGGGCCGGTTGAGCCGGCGGCGTGAGGCTGTTGGCGGCAGCCGTGCTCGCCCAGCCTCAAGCCGCCGGCTCAATCAGGCCGCGGTCTTTCAACATCGGCTCGACAACCGGGTCACGCCCACGAAACGCTCGGAAGGCCGCGCCCGGCTCGACGCTGTTGCCAGCCGAGTAGATGCACTCCTACAGCCGCGCCGCCACCGCCGTATCGAACACGCTGCCGGCCTCGACGAAGGCGTCGAAGGCGTCGCAGTCCAGCACCTCGGCCCACAGATAGACGTAGTAGCCCGCCGCGTAGCCCGAGCTGCTGAACAGATGCTGGAAGTGAGTGAGCCGGTGGTTGAGGCCGACCTCGGCGGGCAGCTTCCACTTCGCCAGCGTCTCGCGCTCGAAGGCGACGACGTCCGCCGGCGCCTCGGGCAGCGCGTGCGCCGCCATGTCGACGAGCGCGCTGGCGGTGTAGCGCAGCGTCTCGTAGCCCTGGCCGAACTGGCGCGCGGCCTGCAGCTTGGCAAGCAACGCGTCGGGCAGCGGCTCATCGGTCTGCCAGTGACGGGCGAACTTCTTCAGCACCTCGGGCTCGGCCATCCAGTGCTCGTAGAGCTGGGACGGCAGTTCGACGAAGTCGCGCAGCACCTGCGTGCCGGCCAGGCGCTCGTGCTCGACGCTGCTCAGCAGGCCGTGCAGGCCGTGGCCGAACTCGTGGAAGAGCGTGCGCACGTCGTCGAAGCTCAAGAGCGTCGGCTCACCGGCCGCGCCACGGGCGAAGTTGTTGTTGTTCAGAATGACGGGCGTGGCGCCGAGCGCGCGGCTCTGGTTGCGCATCGCGTTCATCCACGCACCGCTGCGCTTGGTGGGCCGCGCGAAGTTGTCCTGCAGGAAGAGGCCACGCAAGGAGCCATCAGCGTTGAAGACCTCGTAGGCGCGCACATCGGCGTGGTAGCCGGCGATGTCTGGCCGCAGCTTGAACTGCAAGCCGAACAGGCGGCTGGCGCAATCGAACATTGCCGCGACCATGCGGTCGAGCGCGAAGTAAGGTTTGACCTCGGCCTCATCCAGCTCGAAGCGAGCTCGCTTGGCCTGCTCTGCGTAGAAGCGCCAGTCCCAAGCCTCCAGCGCATGCGTGGCGCCGGCCGCAGTCATCGCGCCCTGCACGGCCTCGCGCTCGCGTGCCTGCGCGGCCAGCGCCGGGTGCCAGACGCGCTCCAGCAAGCCCATGACGGCGCCTTGGTTGCAGGCCATCGTGTCCGCCAGCGCGAAGTCCGCATAGCAGGCGTGGCCATGCAGTGCGGCTGCTTCAGCGCGAAGTGCCAGGATCTCGCGGCAGATGGCGCGGTTGTCGGTCTCGCCGGTGTCGTCACCTCGGCCGACCCAGGCTCGCCAGGCCTGTTCACGCAGGTCGCGCCGCGCGCTGAAGCTCAAGAAGGGCACGATCAGCGAGCGCGACAGCGTGATGACGTGGACGCCCTCGCCCAACTGGCGGTCGATGGCCGCCTGGCGGGCCGCAGCACGCACGAAGCTGGGCAGCCCGGCCAACTCGGCTTCGGTCGTCAGGCGCAGTTGATAGCCGCTCTCCGCCGCCAGCACGTTCTGCGCGAAGCGCGTGTTCAGCTCGGCCAGCCGTGCCATGACGGCGGCGTAGCGGGCCCCGGCCTGGGGCGCGAGGCGGGCGCCGGCGCGCAGGAAGTCCAGATGCACGCGCTCAATCAGGCGCCGCTGCTCGGCCGTCAGGCCCAGGCGTTCACGCGCCTCGAACAACGCGTCCACGCGTGCGAACAGGCCGGCATGCATATAGACGGCGCTGTTGTGCGCCGCCAGCGGTGCGGCCAGCGCGCGCTGCACGCCCTGCAGATCGGGCGACGTGGCCGAGGCAGCCAGTGTGTAGAAGAGATGCTCCAACCGGGTCAACGGCCGGCCACTGGCGTCGAAGGCAGCCAGCGTGTTGGCAAAGGTCGGCGCCTCGGCCTGGCTGGCAACGGCCTCGATCTCGGCACGGTGGGCGGCGATCGCCGCGTCGAAGGCAGGTTGGAAATGCGCCGCTTGGATGTCGGCGAAGGGCGGCAGGCCGTGGGGGCCGGCCCAGTCCTGCAGCAGCGGGTTGTTGCTCATGCGGGGTCCTTTCAAAAGCAGAAAGAAACAAGGGCCGCTTCCTGCCGGAGGCGGCCCCTTCGTCGATTCATCGGTTCAGGCGCTGGGCCGAATCACTTGCCTGCGGCCGAAGCCGCTGCCATTTCCGCACGAACAGCCTTCAAGTCGACTTCGTCGTACAGCTTTTTGCTGCACTCCGCCTTCCATTTGTCATCGGCATCGAAGTACTTTTCCTCCCGCTCTTTCACGGTCTTGAAATGCACATCCCGCGCGTCGATCTTGTCGTTGAAGGCCTTGCGCTTGGCGCTCTGCTCGGTGTCGACCGCTTTCACGGCTTCGAACATCGTATTGAAGGCCGTGGTGCGGGCTGCGTACGCCTCGTTGCGCGCCTTCAGTGCGGCCTTGTCCAGCTTGGGCGCCTCAGCCGTCAGCGCGGCGTACTCCGCCAGGACGGCCTCCTTCTCGGCCTTCACTTCGGAGAACTGCTTGCTCAGCGCCGCTTCGCCGGCATCGAGCGTGACCTTCTCGGCCTTGATCTTTGCCTCGTTGTCCTCGAACGCGGTCTGCTCGGCCTTCAGGGCCAATGCCTCCTTGGTGTTGCTGTCCTGCAGGGTGATGCAGGTGCGCAGTTCGTCGCGCGACATCAGCTTGGGCTTGGGTTTTTCGACGACCGGGTTGCTGACCTTGTTGTTCTTCGGGTCGACCTTGGCCTTGGTGTTGCTGATGACCTGTGCCTGCGCCGAAACAGCGAAAACCAGGGCCAGCGGAAGAAGAATGCGTTTCATGACGAGGGCGCAACTCGGGTTGCGAAGGTTCGGAACGGAGGGGCGGAATGATGCCATGAGGCTTCACCGCGATAATCGCGGGCTTCTCTTGGTTACCATCTCATGGCGCTCAAAGCCACCATCCACAAAGCCCAGCTCCAGATCGCCGACATGGACCGCCATGTCTACGGCGACCACGCGCTCACCATTGCCCGCCACCCCAGCGAGACCGACGAACGCATGATGGTCCGCGTGCTGGCCTTCGCGCTGAACGTGACGGCCGACGACCTCAACGGCCGGCTCGAGTTCACCAAGGGCCTGTCCGACGTCGACGAGCCCGACCTCTGGCAGCTCGACCTGACCGGCGAGGTGCAGCACTGGATCGACCTCGGCCAGCCCGACGAGCGCCGCCTGATGAAGGCCCACGGCCGCGCCCGCCGCGTCAGCGCGTACAGCTTCGCGTCCAGCACCGAGGTCTGGTGGCGTGGCATCGAGAGCAAGCTGACGCGCGCGCCGCGCCTGGCGGTCTGGCAGATCCCCGCCGAGCAGTCGCAAGCCCTCATCCCGCTGGCCGAGCGCAGCATGCAGCTGCAGATCAGCATCCAGGACGGCAGCATCTACGTGTCGACCGCGAACACGTCGGTCGAGGTCCATCCCGTTGCCCTGAAGACCGCTGCGGCATGACCCCCCAGCACGAGCCCGAACGCCGGCGCTTCACGCTGCCGACCACGCCCACCAGCGTGCTCGACTACTCCCTGAGCGCCGGTCGCGTCGTGTTCACCCACACCGGCGTGCCGCCGGCCTACCAGGGCCAGGGCCTCGCGGCCAAGCTCGTCGAAGCCGGCCTGCAATGGGCTCGGAGCCAAGGGCTGAAGGTCGTGCCCGCCTGCAGCTACGTCCACGTCTACATCCAGCGCCACCCCGAGTGGCAGAACCTCGTTGCCTGAAGAGACCTCTATGTCCACGATCCTGCAATCCGTTCCCGTCGGCCAGAAGGTCGGCATCGCTTTCTCCGGTGGCCTCGACACCTCGGCCGCCCTGCACTGGATGAAGCTCAAGGGCGCCCTGCCCTACGCCTACACGGCCAACCTCGGCCAGCCGGACGAGCCGGACTACGACGAGATCCCGCGCAAGGCCATGCTCTACGGCGCGGAGAAAGCCGTGCTGGTGGACTGCCGCACGCAGCTCGTCGCCGAGGGCATCGCCGCGCTGCAGGCCGGCGCCTTCCACATCAGCACCGCCGGCGTCACCTACTTCAACACGACGCCCATCGGCCGCGCCGTGACCGGCACGATGCTGGTGGCCGCGATGCAGGCCGACGGCGTCAACATCTGGGGCGACGGCTCGACGTACAAGGGCAACGACATCGAGCGCTTCTACCGCTACGGCCTGCTGACCAACCCGTCGTTGCGCATCTACAAGCCCTGGCTGGACCAGACCTTCATCGACGAATTGGGCGGCCGCGCCGAGATGTCGGCCTTCATGACCGAGAAGGGCTTCGCCTACAAAATGAGCGCCGAGAAGGCCTATTCGACCGACTCCAACATGCTGGGCGCCACGCATGAGGCCAAGGACCTGGAGCATCTGAGCAGCGGCATCAAGATCGTCAACCCCATCATGGGCGTGGCCTTCTGGCGCGATGACGTCGTTGTCAAGGCCGAGACCGTGTCGGTGCGGTTTGAAGAAGGCATGCCGGTCGCGCTGAACGGCGTCGAATACCGCGACCCGGTGGCACTGCTGGCCGAGGCCAACGTCATCGGCGGCCGCCACGGCCTGGGCATGAGCGACCAGATCGAGAACCGCATCATCGAAGCCAAGAGCCGCGGCATCTACGAGGCGCCGGGCCTGGCGCTGCTGCACATCGCCTACGAGCGCCTCGTCACCGGCATCCACAACGAAGACACCATCGAGCTCTACCGCGACAACGGCCGCAAGCTCGGCCGCTTGCTCTACCAGGGCCGCTGGTTCGACCCGCAAGCCATCATGCTGCGCGAATCCGCCCAGCGCTGGATCGCCCGCGCCATCACCGGCGAGGTTGCCGTTGAACTGCGCCGCGGCAACGACTACTCGCTGCTGGACACGAAGAGCCCCAACCTCACCTACGCGCCCGAGCGCCTGAGCATGGAAAAGGTCGAAGGCGCCTTCAGCCCGGCCGACCGCATAGGCCAGCTGACCATGCGCAACCTGGACATCAGCGACACGCGCGCCAAGCTGGGCGTCTATACCGGCGTGGGCCTGCTGGCCGGCGGCGGATTGCCGAAGCTGGAAAGTTAAAGCCTTTGCGGGACAGACCGATCGAGCGCAGCGAGTAGCTCTGTCCCCAACTGACTAAAACGTCTCGGCGACGCGCAGGAAGCTCGCGAACCGCGGCTTGCCCGACGGCGTCAGGTCGCGGTAGCGGTACGTGACCGTCGCGCCGACCGGCGGCGGGTTGCGACGCTGGGCGTCGGTGAAGCCGGTGCCCAGCTTGAAGCGAACACCCTCGGGCGTCTGCAACTCCAGTGCGCCGAGCTGGCCCGCCAGGCGGCCCTTGCCGGGCTCATGGCCGACCACGACGGCTTCGGCATCTGCCAGCGGCTTGAGCTTGAGCAAGAGGTCGCTTCGGCCCGAAGCCAGCGGCGCATCGGCGCGGTGCAGCATCAGGCCTTCGCCGCCAGCGTCGACCAGCTGCTTGAGCTTGGCCCGCAGCTCCGCATTCGACTTGACGCGCTGCTGCTCGACGGGCACGACGATGTCGCTCGCCAAGGTCTTCAACTTGTCGGCGCGCTGCTCGAAGCTGCCATCTCCCGTCGGCAGTTCGAACACGCGGTAGGTGATGCGGCGCCACTCGGCATCGACCGGCTCGGCCCGCCTCACCGCGGCGGACAGCGCATCAAAGCTGCGCCGCGCGATCCACAACTCGCCGTCCAGCGGCGTCTTGGGCAGCGCAGCCAGGAACCAGGCGGGTGCAGACACCGTGCGGCCACTGCGAAACCTCAGCGTGCTGCCATCCCACAACGCCCGCACACCGTCCAGCTTCTCGCTGACGAGATAGGGCGTCGGGTCGATGCCTGCCGGGGCGCTCTTGGCCAGCAGCGGCTCCAGCGCCATTGCCGGAAAACCAGCGGCGCCCAGTAAGGCAAGCAATGCGCGCCGGTTCAGCATCACAGCACCACCGGTTCCGGCTCCAGCCGGATGCCAAAGCGCCCGTAGACGCTTTCCTGAATCGCCCGTGCCAGCGTCACGACCTCCGCGCCGCGCGCGTCCGCCTTGTTCACCAGCACCAACGCCTGCTTGTCGTACACCGCCGCTCCGCCCACTGTCTTCCCCTTCCAGCCACAGGCGTCAATCATCCACCCGGCCGCCAGCTTCACGCTTCCGTCCGGCATGGGATAGTGAACGATGCCGGGGTCGCGGCCGATGATGTCCTTGCACTGCTCGGCCGTAACGACGGGGTTCTTGAAGAAGCTGCCGGCATTGCCGATGACGGCCGGGTCGGGCAGCTTGGCGCGGCGCACGGCGACGATCCAGTCGTAGATCTGGCGCGCATCGGGCGCGGCAATGCCCGTCTCGGCCATCTTGCGCTCCAGTTCCAGGTAGCCCAGCACCGGCTGCCAGGGCTTGGGCAGGCGAAACCGCACGCGGGTGATAACGCTCTTGCCGGCCAGGCCGCCGAAGTCGCTTTGCTTGAAGACGCTGTCGCGATAGCCGAAGCGGCACACCTCGGCCGGCAGCAGCGCCGGCCGGCCGGTGATGAGGTCCATGACCTCCACCGCCTCCAGCCTGTCCTTGACTTCGATGCCGTAGGCGCCGATGTTCTGAACGGGTGCCGCGCCGACGGTGCCCGGAATCAGCGCCATGTTCTCCAGCCCCGGAAAACCGTGATCGAGAGTCCAGGTGACCAGTTCATGCCAGACGACACCCGCACCGGCCTCGATGATCCAGGCGTCGTCCCGCTCCTCGAGCAGCCGGATGCCGGCGATTTCCACCTTCAGCACGACCGCCTCGACGTCCTTGGTCAGCACGAGGTTGCTGCCGCCGCCCAGCACGAACTTGGGCGCCCGGCCCAGCTCCGGGTGGTCGACGACACGCCGCACGTCGGCGGCCTCGCGAATCCGCACGAGGCGCCGGGCAACGGCGGGCAGGCCGAAGGTGTTGTAGGGCTTGAGATTGACGTCGGTTTCGATCACGAGGCTGGCGGGCACTCCGTTCGAGGGGGTATGGGCGCTGGCAGACATGGGAAAATTTTCGCAGACCCACACCACTATTTTTCAAATGCCCAGCTTCGACACCGTTCTAGAACCCGACCACGTCAAGATTCGAAATGGCGTGGACAACGCCATCAAGGAAATCGGCACACGTTTTGACTTCAAGGGAACCGGCGCCAAGGTCGAGTTGAAAGAGAAGGAAATCCATTCGACCGGCGACAGCGATTTCCAGCTCGAGCAGATCGAAGCCGTGCTCTACGGCAAGCTGACCAAGCAGGATGTGGTCATCAGCTTCCTCGACAAGCAGGAAAAGATCGAGAAGCTCGGCGGCGACAAGGTGCGCCAGGTCTACAAGATCAAGGAAGGCATCGAGGCGACGCTCGCCAAGAAGATCGTTTCCTCGCTGAAGGAAAGCAAACTCAAGGTCCAGGCCAGCATCCAGGGCGACGCCGTGCGCGTGACCGGCAAGAACCGCGACGACCTGCAGACGGCCATCGCTCACATGAAGAAGAGCTTCAGCGACACACCGCTCACGTACAACAACTTCCGCGACTGAAATGCTTCGTTCCTGGCTCACTTGCGCGCTGCTCGGCCTCGCCCTGGCCGCGCAGGCGCAGGCGCCGCCGGCCCAGGTCCAGCTCAACGGCATGCTGGGCTCGCGCGCGGCCCTGCTGCTCATTGACGGTGAGCCGCGCACGATGGAAGTCGGTGCCACGGCCAAGGGTGTCAGGCTGGTCTCGCTGGAAGACGGCCGCGCCGTCGTCGAGGTGGCGGGGCGGCGTCAGACGCTGCTGATGGGCGCCGCGCCCGCACGCATCCTGTCTTCGTCACCAGCGCCGCGCCAGATCGTCATGGCACAGGGCCAAGGCGGGCACTACACGACCACCGGCACCATCAACGGCCAGGCCACCAGCTTCCTCATCGACACCGGCGCCACCAGCGTGGCCATCAGTCAGATCGAGGCCGACAAGCTCGGTCTGCGCTACCTCTACGGCCGACGCATCGTCACCCAGACGGCCAACGGCACCGTGCCGGCCTTCCTGATCGAGCTAGCCAGCATCCGCATCGGCGACATCGAAGTCCGCAACGTCAGCGCCATCGTCATCCCTGGGCAGCTGAGCCACGTGCTGCTGGGCAACAGCTTCCTGACCCGCTTTCAGATGCGGCGCGAGAACGATGTCATGACACTGGAGCTGCGCTACTGAGGGGGCAGGGCTCGAAGGGGTGGGCTTCTGCAAGAATCCGGCGCCCATCTCAGCGGCCCGCCTCGATGACCCGTCGTCCACCGTCAAATCGCGCCTCGCTTTCTGGCCTGCTGGCCGCGCTGCTGGTCGTCGCATCTCCGGCCATTCAGGCTCAGGACGCCGCCAAGGCCTCGCGCTTTTATGAAGACGCGCTGCTGCGCTACGAGAAGCGTGACATCCCCGGCACCATCATTCAGCTCAAGAACGCGCTGCAGGCCGACAAAGGCCAGTTGCCGGTCCATGTGCTCCTAGGCTCGGCGCTGCTGGCCGACAGCCAGCCGGCCGCCGCTGAATTCCAGCTCGGAGAGGCAATCCGGCTGGGCGTCAACCGCGCTGAGGTCGCGGTTGTGCTGGCCAGGGCGATGAACGCCCAAGGCAAGCAGCCCCAGATGCTGGAAGACCCGCGCCTGCAGCCCGCCGGGCTCCCTCCCGGCATCCAGCAACAGGTGCTGCTGGAGCGCGCACTCGCGCAGTCAGACCTGGGCGACACCAAGGCAGCGCTGGCCAGCGTGGCGCAAGCGCGTGCCATCAACACTGGCGAGGTGAATGGTTGGCTGGCCGAAGTGCCGCTGCGCGTGCGTAACCGCCAGTTCGCCGAAGCCACCGCCGCCGCAGACCAGGCCCTCAAGCTCGCACCCGACAACGGCGAAGCGCTCTACCAGAAGGCGTCAATTTTCCACGCCAACGGGCAGGTGGCCCAGGCGCTGGCCGGCTACGAACGCGCCATCAAGGCTCAGCCCAAACACTCTGAATCCCACCTCGCCCGCGCCGGCCTTCTGGTCGACCTGAACCGCGACGCCGACGCGCTGGCCGAGGTCGACGCGCTGCAACGCCTCCAGCCCAGCGACCCGCGCGGCTCCTACCTGCGCGCCGTGCTCGCCGAGCGTGCCGGCGACATGGCGACCTCCCGGGCGGCCTTGAAGAAGGTCACCGACCTGCTCGACCCGGTCCCCATCGAATACATCCGCTACCGCGCCCAGTTGTTGATGCTCAACGGCCTAGCCCACTATGGCCTGGGCGAACTGGAGAAGTCCAAGCCTTTCCTGGAACTGGCTTCGCGCCAGCAGCCGGGCAGCCCCCTGATCAAGCTGCTGGCCCAGATCGCGCTGGCTGAGCGCAATGTGAACCGCGCGGTTGAGTTGCTCGACGGCTATGTGAAGTCCCACCCGAACGACGGCCAGGCGTTGCTGATGCTGGCCAATGCCCACATGCGCCTGGGCCGCCATGCGCGTGCCGTCCAGCTCATGCAAGACGCGCTCAAGGCAAAGGACTCCGCCGAATACCGCACTGCGCTCGGCCTGTCCCTGCTGCAATCCGGCCAACCGGCCCTGGCCGAAGACGAGCTCGCCAAGGCCTACAAAGCCGATCCCAGGCAGACCTACGCCGGTCTCGCCCTGGTCACCGTCCATCTGCGTGACAACCAGCCCGCCAAGGCGCTGGCCGTTGCCGAATCCCTCGTCCGCGCCAACCCCAACAACGCCACCGTGCTGATGGTGCAGGCCTACGCCAAGACCCAGGCGCGCGACTACGCCGGTGGTCGAGCCGGCTACGAGAAAGCCTTGAAGCTTGACGCCGGGCAGCTCGAAGCCAAGCTCGGCCTGGCCCGCATTGACGCCCTCACGGGCAATTTCGACGCTGCTGAAAAGCGTTTGAAGGCCGCGCTGAAGGATGACGAACGCAACGTCAACCTGCTTTTCGAACTGGCCCTTGTCAACGAGATGCGAGGCAAGGATGACGAGGCGCTGAAATGGCTGGACAGCGCTGCTGCGGCGAGCGGCCAACGCGAAACTCGAGTCAATTTCGCCCTTGTCGCTTGGCATCTTCGCAAAGGCCAGGCCCCACGCGCGCTCGAAGCGGCCAAGGTGCTGCTGTCCAAGCTGCCTGAGGATGTCGAAGCTTTGCGGGCCTATGCCGCTGCGCAGCTTGCCAACGGCGACGGCGAGGGGACCAGATCCACGCTCGTCAACGCCGCGCGGCGCGCCGCGTTCGACACGCCGCGCCTCGTTGAGATCGCGCGGCAGCAGGTTTTTGCCCAGGACCTGAAGGGCGCCGCCTACACGCTGGACAAGGCGCTCAGCGGCACGCCCAACGATCAGGCTTCGGTGGCCATGCTCTCCAGCGTCGAGCTGGCCCAGGGCAACACCGCCTCAGCTGAACAGCGGGCGCGACAGATCATCGACGCCAACCCGAAATCGCCGCTCGGCTACAACCTGTTGGCAGAAGCCGCGCTGCGCAAGGGCCAGGGCGCCACCGCGCTGGAAGCGCTTCGCAAGGCGCACGAACTCGACAAGTCATCGACAACACTCACGCGCCTGATGCGCGTTCAGGCCGCGCAAGGCGGTCTGAAGTCCGCCAGCGAACTGGGCGAAAGCTGGCTCCGCAGGAGCCCCAATGACGCCAGCGTGCGCAATGCCCTGGCCGAGCTGTTGGTGCAGGCGCGCGACTTCGCCGGTGCCCGCCGCCAGTATGAAGCCCTGCTGAAAACCAGTCCCTCCAACACGGCTGCGCTGAACAACCTCGCCAACGTGCTGATGGAACTCAAGGATCCTGGCGCTACAGACGTCGCCGAACGCGCACTGAAAAACGACACCCGCAATCCGGCGCTGCTCGACACGGCCGGTTGGGCCAATCACCGCGCCGGCAACGCCGAACGCGCGCTGCAACTGCTGCGCGACGCCCGGCTGCGCGCACCGGAAGACCCCGACGTCCGCTATCACCTCGCCGCAGTGCTGGCTCAGGCGGGCCGCAGGGCCGAAGCCCGCGAGGAACTGAATGCTGCGCTGCGCAACGCCGCGACTTTTGCCACGGCGGCGGATGCGAAGCAGTTGCTACTCACCCTCAACTGAGGGATCGAAATGACCCACCAACGCGTCAGCCATCCTTACACTTTGATGCACAACGGCGGGATGGACTTCCTAAGCCGTTGTGCAGTAAGACATTTTTCAGTTGGCATCTGGCTTGCTGATTGTTACGAAGCCGATGCACCACACTGACACCGCACCGAAGGGCATAAAAATGACAATTCGCAATATTCGCTGGAACTTGATGGCACTGGGCGCCTGCGCCGCGCTGATGTCCACCAGCGCTCATGCGGTGTGGACCTTCGACAATTCGCTGGGCACTGTCGGCAACAACACCAATTGCAGCGCGGTGAATACTTCTGGCGCGAACGGCGGCGGCAACACCTGCGCAAGCACGGGCAGCCTGGTGGACAACACGACCGTCAAGCTGAGCGGCGTCTACACGACGAACAACACGACGACGGGCAACGTCAATGGCAACTGGACAGCTGCTGGCCTGACTTTGTACGCCGGCAATGGTCAAGGCATGATTTCTGACGGCAACGCCACGCCCAACCACGCACTCGACAACACCGGCAATACCGAAGGCGTCCTGATGCAGTTCAGCGCCTCCACCGTGCTGACCAGCATTGGCCTGGGCTACACATCCAACGGCCAGTGCAAGAACAACGTCACGAACTCCATCACGACACTGACCAACGATGCCAGCTGCCCGACCGGCACGACGCTGATTCAGAACGGCACGACCCAAGTGGACCTGTCCGTGTTCCGCTGGACCGGTACGGGCACCCCCACCGGATCGCCGACGGCGTTGGTGGGTCAGGCTGCCGGCACGATGGCAGGCTGGGAACTGGTGGGTAACTACGGCACTGCGGCCTACGACATCACCAACCCCTACAACGCCGTCAACGGCTCCGGCAAATCCTCGAGCTGGTGGCTGATCACTGCCTACAACCAAGGTTTCACGCAAACCTCGACTTCGGCGAACACCATCGCCACCGAAAACGTGGGCTCGTTGGACAACGGCGGCGACTATTTCAAGCTGTTCTCAGTCGCGGGCACGAAGTGCGCGAGCACCGTCGGAACGAATGGCGTTTGTGGCGGCACCAGCGTCAAGGTGCCGGAACCCGCCACGCTGGCCCTGACCAGCGTTGCACTGCTTGGCGTGGCCGGCCTGCGCCGCCGCAAGGCCAAGATGGCTGCCTGATCACTGGCTTCCATCTTGTTGAAAGGCACTCTTCGGAGTGCCTTTCTGCTTTTTGAGATCTGCCTCGCTCAACTGTCCCAGGCCGGACAGTGCAGATGCGAACGACCGTGCTAAAAAGTCCGGCATTCACATCACCACACGCGAGACATGGACCTCAACTTCACCGATGCGGAATTGGCCTTCCGCGCCGAGGTGCGCGAATGGGTGCGCACCAACCTGCCGGCCGACATCGCCCACAAGGTTCGCCATGCGCTGCGCCTGAACAAGGACGATCTGCAGCGCTGGGCGAAGATCCTCGGCGCAAAAGGCTGGCACGGCTGGGCTTGGCCCCAGCAGTTCGGTGGGCCGGGCTGGAATGCCGTGCAGCGCCATCTGTTCGAAGAGGAATGTGCGCTGGCCTGTGCGCCGCGCATCGTGCCGTTTGGTCCCGTCATGGTCGCGCCGGTCATCATGGCCTTCGGCACGCCGGAGCAGCAGCAGCGCTTCCTGCCGGGCATCATGAGCGGTGAGGTGTGGTGGAGCCAGGGCTACAGCGAGCCGGGTTCGGGCTCGGACCTGGCCTCGCTGAAGTGCCGTGCAGAACGCCAGGGCGACAAGTACATCGTCAACGGCCAGAAGACCTGGACGACGCTGGGCCAGTACGGCGACTGGATCTTTTGCCTGGTGCGCACCTCCAGCGAAGGCAAGCCGCAGACCGGCATCAGCTTCCTGCTGATCGACATGACGACCCCGGGCGTCAGCGTCAAGCCCATCATCATGCTCGACGGCGAACACGAGGTGAACGAGGTCTGGTTCGACAACGTCGAGGTGCCGGCCGAGAACCTGATCGGCGAGGAGAACAAGGGTTGGACCTACGCCAAGCACCTGCTCTCGCACGAGCGCACCAACATCGCCGACGTGAACCGCGGCAAGCGTGAGCTGGAGCGGCTCAAGCGCATCGCCAAGGCCGAGGGCCTGATGGACGACGCGCGCTTTCGCGACCAGATCGCGCTGTGCGAGGTCGACATCGTCGCGCTTGAAATGATGGTGCTGCGGGTGCTGTCCGGCGAACGCACTGGCAAGCAGCCACTGGACGTCGCCGGTCTCTTGAAGATCCGCGGCAGCGAACTGCAGCAGCGCTACACCGAGCTGATGATGCTGGCCGGCGGCCCGCTGGCCCTGCCCTACGTCCATGAAGCGATGGAGGCGGGCTGGCAGGGCGATCAGTGGCTGGGCGGCACGTGGATAGGCGGTGCATCGCATGCCATCCCGCTGACCGGCAACTATCTGAACGTCCGCAAGACGACGATCTACGGCGGCTCGAACGAAGTGCAACGCAACATCGTCGCGCAGACGGTGCTTGGCTGAGCGGGAGACAAAACAAATGGATTTCGATTTCTCTGAAGACCAGGAAGCCCTGCGCGACGCCGTGCGCCGTTTTATGGAGAAGGACTACACGTTCGAGCGCCGCGTCCGGATCGAGCGAGCCGGTGGCTTCGACCGCGCCGCGTGGGACGGCCTGGCCGGCCTGGGCCTGACCGCGTTGGCCGTGCCGGAAGCCCACGGCGGCCTGGGCTTTGGTGCCGTCGAGGCCATGGTGGTCATGGAAGAACTCGGGCGCGGCCTCGTCATGGAGCCGGTGGCCCAGGGTGCGCTGATCGCGCCCGCGCTGCTGAGCCACGCGCCCGACGAGTTGCAGGCCGCCTGGCTGCCGCGCATAGCCGGTGGTGAGGCGTTGGTGGTTCTGGCCCACCAGGAAGCCAAATCTCGCTACCGGCTGAACCGGGTCGCCACACGTGCCGTCGATGGCAAGCTGACCGGCGTGAAGAGCCTGGTGCCTGCCGGCGATGTGGCTGACGCCTTCATCGTGCCGGCCCGCGTCGCCGGCAGCGACGACGCGCCGCACGGCGTGGCCCTCTATCTCGTCGAGCGGTCGGCGGCCGGCGTGCAGACGCGACCGTATTCGCTCTATGACGGCTCGCGCGCGGCCGAAGTGCACTTCGACGACACGCCCGGCCAGCTCATCGCCGGCGCCGACCAGGGCTTGCTGCTGCTGGAATTGGCGGCCGACATCGGCATTGCCGCGCAAGCCGCTGAAGCCATCGGCGTCATGGAGAAATACCTGGCGTTGACGGTCGAGTACATGAACACGCGCAAGCAGTTCGGGGTCGTGATCGCCAGCTTCCAGGCGCTGAAGCACCGCATCGCCGACGTGAAGATGCAGCTCGAACTGGCCCGCTCGATGAGCTACTTCGCCACGTTGCGCCTGGGTGACGTGCCGGCCACTCGCCGCCGCGCGCTGTCGCAAGCCAAGGTGCAACTCGGCAACGCCATGCGCTTCGTGGGCCAGCAGTGCACGCAGCTGCACGGCGGCATCGGCGTGACGGACGAATACGTCGGCAGCCACTACTTCAAGCGCCTGACCGTCATGGAGATGCAGTGGGGCGACACGATGCATCACGTCGGCGAGGTCAGTGCCCGGATGCAGGACACTGCGGGGGTGTTTGCCTGACCGTGGAGGTCGCCCCATGAAGATACTTGCCCTGCTGCTGGCTGCACTCGCCGGCACGTCTCAGGCCCAGACGATCAAGCCTGGGCTCTGGGAGTTCAAACAGACGCCCCAGCTCGACCCGGCCCGCCAAGCCCAGATGGCGCAGGCGCAGAAGGCCATGGAGAGCATGCCGGCCGAGCAGCGAAAAATGATCGAGCAGATGATGGCGCAGCGCGGCGTCAGCGTGAACATGGCGGGCGGCGTCATCACGCTCAAGACCTGCGTCACCAAGGAGCAGGCCGAGCGCAACCTGGCGCCCATGAGCCAGCAAGGCAACTGCACGCAGGAATCCAAGCGCAGCGGCAGCGTCATCCAGACGCACTTCGTCTGTACCGACCCCGCTTCCGAAGGTGATGCCACCGTCACGCTGCGCGGCAGCGACGGCTTCACGAACGACGTCACCATTCGCCATCAACGCCAGGGCAAGACGGAAACGACCAAGGTCAGTGGCGAAGGCCGCTGGCTTGGCACCGACTGTGGCGCCGTGCAACCCGCAAAGTCCCAGGCCAAGTGAAGCAGAAGCTGTCGCAAATTCTTTTCACCCAGGGTTTCGGAACGCGCCGGTTGTGCGCTGGGTTGGTGTGGCATGGCGGGGTCACCGTCAACGGCGAGGTCGTCGAAGAGCCAGACACGCCGTTCGAGACCGAGGGGCTGAGGTTCACCGTTGACGGCCTGGAATGGCCCGTCGTCGACAAGGCGCTGATCCTGCTGAACAAGCCGGCCGGCTATGAGTGCTCGCAAAAGCCCAAGCACCACCCGAGCGTAATGAGCCTGCTGCCACGGCCGCTGCGCGAGCGCGGCGTGCAGCCCATCGGCCGGCTGGACGAAGACACCACCGGCTTGCTGCTGCTGACCGACGACGGCACGCTGATCCACAAGCTGACCTCACCCAAGCACCACGTGCCCAAGGTCTACGAGGCGCGCTGCAAGCATCCCCTGACGACCGAGATGATCGAGCGCCTGAAGACCGGCGTGGAGCTGCGCGAGACCGAGGACAAGCCCGGCAGCGAGATCACGCGGGCCGAGGGCGCCGAGATCGTCGATGAGACGCTGCTGCGGCTGACGCTCATCGAAGGCAAGTACCACCAGGTCAAGCGCATGGTCGCCGCTGTCGGCAATCGCGTCGAGGCCTTGCACCGGCCGCAGTTCGGTGCGCTGATGCTGCCGGCTGACCTCAAGCCCGGCGAATGGCGCTGGGTCATGAGCCCGGCCGAGGTCTGGGGCCCGTGACGCAGCAAGGACAATGAGCCCGATGCGAGTTTTCAGAGGCTTTCACCACCCCGACATTGCGCCCGCTTGCGCGCTGACCATCGGCAATTTCGACGGCGTGCATCGCGGCCACCAGGCCATGTTGGCGCTGCTGCAGTCCGAGGCCCGCCACCGGGGGCTGCCGACCTGCGTGATGACCTTCGAGCCGCATCCGCGCGACTTCTTTGCCGCCAAGGCCGGCAAGCCGGAATTGGCCCCCGCCCGCATCGCGAATCTGCGCGACAAGTTGGTGGAGCTGGAGCGCTGCGGCGTGGACGAGGTCGTCATCCTGCGTTTTGACGAGGCGCTGGCCTCGCTGCCGGCACAGGACTTCATCCACCAGGTGCTGTGCGAAGGCCTGGGCGCGCGCTACGTGCTCGTCGGCGACGACTTTCGTTTCGGCGCCAAGCGCCAGGGCGACTACGCCACGCTGGACGCCGCCGGCCAGGCACGCGGCTTCGACGTCGCCCGCATGATGAGCTACGAGGTGCACGGCCTGCGCGTCAGCAGCTCAGCCGTGCGCGAGGCGCTGGCGGGCGGCGACATGGCCGCCGCCGCTGCGCTGCTCGGCCGGCCTTATGCCGTCACGGGTCATGTCACGCATGGCCGCAAGCTGGGTCGCCAGTTGGGCGAGACGGCGCCTGGCGCCGCTGACGGCTTTCGCACGCTGAACCTGCGCTTCGCGCATGACAAGCCGGCCGCCAGCGGCATCTTCGCGGTCCTCGTGCACGGCTTGGCGCCCGAGCCGCTGCCGGGCGTCGCCAGCCTCGGCCGCCGGCCCACCATCGAGGACGCCGGCCGCGTGTTGCTGGAGGTGCACTGCCTCCGCTGGCCCCTCGCCCCAGAGGGGGGCTACGGTAAACTCGCCCGCGTGGAACTGCTGCACAAACTTCGCGACGAAGCCAAGTACGACGGGCTGGACGCGCTCACGACCGCCATTGCCGCCGACACCGACGCGGCGCGCGCCTTCCTGGCCACCCACGCCGCACAGCGACGCCAGACCACGCGCGACCGAATTTGAAGCGGCTCCCCGCCGCTCTTCGCTCCGCCCACTTCGCTTTCTGACCGCCAGGCTCGCCGCCTGGCCGCAAGCCATGACCACCCCCGACTACCGTTCCACGCTGAACCTGCCCGACACGCCCTTCCCAATGCGCGGCGACCTGCCCAAGCGCGAGCCGGGCTGGGTCAAGGAATGGGACGAGCAAGGCCTATACAAGCGCCTGCGCGACGCGCGCTGCGGCGCACCCAAGTTCGTGCTGCACGACGGCCCGCCCTACGCCAACGGCCAGATCCACATCGGCCACGCGGCCAACAAGATCCTGAAAGACATGATCGTCAAGGCGCGCCAGCTGGCGGGCTTCGACGCGGCCTACATCCCGGGCTGGGACTGCCACGGCCTGCCCATCGAGAACCAGATCGAGAAGACCTTCGGCCGTGGCCTGCCGCGCGACGAGGTGCAGGCCAAGAGCCGTGCTTACGCGACCGAGCAGATCGACGGCCAGCGCGCGGACTTCAAGCGCCTGGGCGTGCTGGGCGAGTGGGACAACCCGTACAAGACGATGAACTACGCCAACGAGGCCGGCGAGATCCGCGTCTTGAAGCGCATGTTCGAGCGCGGCTTCGTCTACCGTGGCCTGAAGCCCGTCTACTGGTGCTTCGACTGCGGCTCGTCGCTGGCCGAGTTCGAGATCGAATACGCAGACAAGGTGTCGCCTGCCGTTGACGTCGCCTTCCTGAGCGCCGAGCCCGAGAAGCTGGCTGCCGCGTTCAACGTGGCGCCGCTGAGCAAGGACGCCTTCACCGTCATCTGGACGACGACGCCCTGGACCATCCCGGCCAACCAGGCGCTGAACCTCAACCCCGACCTGCCTTACGCACTGGTCGACACGCCCAAAGGGTTCTTCGTCGTGGCCGAGGCGCTGGTGGAGAAGTGCCTGGCGCGCTGGCAACTGGAAGGCAGCGTCGTCGCGACCGTGCCGGGCCGCGCGCTGGAGTTGCTGAAGTTCAAGCACCCTCTGGCTCATGTCGACCCCGGCTACGACCGCGAAAGCCCGGTCTACCTGGCGGACTACGCGACGGCCGAGGACGGCACCGGCGTCGTCCACTCCGCACCTGCCTACGGCCTGGACGACTTCCAGTCCTGCGTCGCCCACGGCCTGGCCTTCGACGACATCCTGAACCCCGTGCAGGGCAACGGCGCCTACGCGGCCGACCTGCCGCTGTTCGGCGGCCAGCACATCTGGAAGGCCAATGCCGTCGTCGCTCAAACACTGCTGGACGCGGGCCGCCTGATGGCCCAAAGCAAGCTGACCCACAGCTACCCGCACTGCTGGCGCCACAAGTCGCCGGTCATCTACCGCGCGGCTGCTCAATGGTTCGTGCGCATGGATGAGGGCGACGGCTTGTTCACTTCGGACAAGGCGCCGAAGTCGCTGCGCGAGACGGCACTGGCCGCCATCGAGGCCACCAGCTTCTACCCCGAGAACGGCCGCGCCCGCCTGCACGACATGATTGCCGGCCGGCCCGACTGGTGCATCTCGCGCCAGCGGTCCTGGGGCGTGCCCCTGCCCATCTTCCTGCACAAGGACACGGGCGAGGCGCACCCGAAGACGCTCGAATTCATCGAGCGCGCGGCGCAGTTGGTCGAGGCCAACGGTATCGAAGCCTGGTCCAAGCTCGACGCCGCCGAATGGCTGGGTGAAGAAGCAGCGCAGTACACCAAGGGCCAGGACATCCTCGACGTCTGGTTCGACTCCGGCTCGACCTTCGAGCACGTGCTCAAGGGCAGCCACAAGGGCGCCGGCCACGACAGCGGCCCCGAGGCCGACCTCTACCTCGAAGGCCACGACCAGCACCGCGGCTGGTTCCACTCGTCGCTGCTGATCGCCTGCGCGCTGTATGGCCGCGCGCCCTACAAGGGCCTGCTGACCCACGGCTTCGTCGTCGACGGCAAGGGCCGCAAGATGAGCAAGTCGGACGGCAACGTCGTCGCGCCGCAGGCCGTATCGGACAAGTACGGCGCCGAGATCCTGCGCCTGTGGACAGCCGCGACCGACTACTCCGGTGACCTCGGCCTGGACGACAAGATCCTCGCCCGCGTCGTCGACAGCTACCGCCGCGTGCGCAACACGCTCCGCTTCCTGCTCGCCAACGTCAGCGATTTCGACCCGACGACGGACGCCGTTGCGCCCGAGCAGTTGCTGGAAGTCGACCGCTACGCCCTCGCCCGCGCGGCCGCGCTGCAGACCGACATCCTGGGCCACTTCGAACGCTACGAGTTCCACCCGGTGGTCTCGAAGCTGCAGGTCTACTGCTCCGAGGACCTCGGCGCCTTCTACCTCGACGTGCTGAAGGACCGCCTCTACACGACGGCGCCCAAGAGCCTGGCACGCCGTTCGGCGCAGACGGCGCTGTGGCAGATCACGCACGCGATGCTGCGCTGGATGGCGCCCTTCCTCAGCTTCACGGCTGAAGAAGCGTGGCAGTTGTTCGGCAAGGGCGAGAGCATCTTCACCGAGACGTATTGGAACTTCGGCAAGACCGATGCTGGCTTGCTGGCCAAGTGGCAGCGCATCCACGAGATCCGCGACGAGGTCAACAAAGCCATCGAGGCGGTGCGCGTCACGGGCGCGGTCGGCGCATCGCTGCAGGCCGAGCTGGTGCTCAAGGTGAACGAGCAGGACCAGATGCTGCTCGCCAGCCTGGGCGACGACCTGCGCTTCGTCTTCATCACATCCGCGGTCAAGCTGGTGTCGGCCGCAGAACTCGGCGTCACCGTCACGCCCAGCCCCAACGCCAAGTGCGAGCGCTGCTGGCACTACCGCGCGGACGTCGGCAGCATCGCGGCCCACCCGACGCTGTGCGGTCGTTGCGACAGCAACCTGCACGGCGCCGGCGAGACCCGCACCGTCGCCTGACCTTGCCCGCGTTCAGCGCGGCAAGACCGGGCGAGGGGTTCAAGGAAACGCGGGGACGTTGGGCTCCAAGCCCTCGAAGTGCGCTTCGGGGTGGGTGCGTTCGAGTAAGCGCTCGATCTCGCCCACCCGCGTGCGCGGCACGTCGACGATGAGCAGGTACTGCCCCTCGCTGATGGCCTGCTCGAAACGCCTCAGCCGCCGGCTCGGCGTGGAGCTGCCGATCATGCTGGACGACCAAGTGCCCAGCATCGCGCCCACCGCAGCAATGCCGATGACGATGGCTGCGGGCGAGGTCGGGTCGAACGCGAACGCCGCCGCCACGCCACCCGCAGCGCCCAGCCCCGAGCCGATCAGCGCGCCGCTCTGGGCCGCCTCGACGAGGTCCGAGGTCTGCAGCACATTGGCCGCATGCAGGCCGTCCATGGACGCGCCCTCATTGGCAACGAAATGGATGTGGTGCTCGGTGATGCGGGCGAGCAGCAACTCGTCCATCGTTTGCCGCGCACTGCCCAGGTCGGGCAGCAGCCAGTAGATGCGCTTTCGCATGGTGGTCCTCCAGGGGAAGGGAGAATTCCACTTCTACGCCCGTTCCCGCGCGCCCACAAGCCCCGGGTACATTGGCGCCCCCGCCTGATCGTCCAAGCACATGCCCTCCCGCTCCTCCGCTACCCCCGGCCTCGCCCAATGGCTGCTCATCGCCGCATTGATCATCGTGGCCGACCAGCTCACCAAGATCCTTGTCATCGGCAGCTTCCAGCTGGGTGACGTGCGCCCGGTCACCGGCTTCTTCGACCTCGTGCGCGCCCACAACTACGGCGCGGCGTTCAGCTTCCTGCACACGGCGTCCGGCTGGCAGCGCTGGTTCTTCATGGGCTTAGGCACGGTCGCTGCCGTCTTCATCGTCTGGATGCTGCGCCGCCACGGCCAGCAGAAGCTGTTCGCCTGGGCGCTGACGCTCATCCTCGGTGGCGCCATCGGCAACGTCATCGACCGCGCCATCCATGGCTACGTCGTCGACTTCCTCCAGGTCCACGCTGGCGGCTGGTTCTTCCCCGCTTTCAACGTGGCCGACAGCGCCATCTCCATCGGCGCCGTGCTGCTGGTACTGGACGAACTGCGCCGCGTACGCCGGGGCTGAATCGCCTGGTGACCGAGGGAAAGCGCGTGCATTCGTTCACGCGGGAAGATGTGACGAAAGGTGACAATTACCGACCTCCTTCCGGTCACTCATGCTCCTCGACTTCGCCAGCCTCAGCCACTACGACTGGCTCGACGTCCCTCTCTGGGTCTTCGATCCCGACCAGCAGCGCAACCTCTGGGCCAATGCGGCCGCCCTGCGCTTCTGGCATGCCGACAGCGCCGAGGAGTTCCTTTCGCGCGACTTCTCCGAACACGGCGACGCCGTGCAGGAGCGCCTGGCCGTCACGGCGGCCGACCACGCCCAGGGCAAGATCGTCCGTGAGCTGTGGACCCTCTACCCCAAGGGCGAGCCCACCTCAGTGATGCTGGTGTCGCGCGGCATGCGCACGCCGGACCGCCGCCAGGTCATGCTGTTCGCGGCCGATTCCCTCGGCGGCGGGGCCGACCTGTCCATGCTGCGCGGCGTCGAGGCGCTGCAGCACACCTCCGCGCGCGTTGCCGTCTTCACGCTGGAAGGCGGCGAGCTGCTGATGCGCAACCCCGCCGCCGCGCTGACCTTTGGCGACACCCCGCCGCCGGTCGGTGGCAGCGAGTTCACCCGCCTGTTTGCCCATTGGCACGATGCCGCCGGCATCCTCTCCCGCGTGCAGCGCGGCGAGACCTGCCGCCAGGACGTCGAGTTGCAGACGCTGACCGGCCCCTGCTGGCATGCACTGGACGCGCGGCCCATGCGCGACCCGATCACCGGCGATACCGTCATGCTGCTCAATGCACGCGACATCGCCGACCTCAAGGCCAGCCAGGCCGCGCTCGTCGCCGCCCGCGAAGCCGCTGAGGCGGCCAGCCAGGCCAAGAGCTCCTTCCTGGCCAACATGAGCCACGAGATCCGCACACCGATGAACGGCGTGCTGGGCCTGACCGAGCTGGTGCTGCAGACCGATCTGACCGAACGCCAGCGCCGCTTCATCGGCCTGGCCCACCAGTCCGCCAAGGGCTTGATGACCATCATCAACGACGTGCTGGACGTGGCCAAGATCGAAGCCGGCCGCATCGTCATGGACGAGCAACCCTTCAGCCTGCACAACTGCCTCGGAGAAGCCGTGCAGCCGCTGCTGCTGCAGGCCCACGACAAGGGCATACAGCTGCATGCCCTCGTTCAGCCCGGCGTGCCGGCCGAGCTGGTGGGCGACGCGCTGCGGCTGCGCCAGGTGCTCATCAACCTGATCGGCAACGCACTGAAGTTCACCGAGCAAGGCGAAGTACGCGTCGAGATCGCCTGCGCAGACGCCCTGGCCGACGATGGCCCCGAGCACCTGCGCCTGCGCATCGCCGTGACCGACACCGGCATCGGCATGACGCGCGACCAGATCGGCCAGATCTTCGACCCCTTCACGCAGGCCGACGGCAGCATCACGCGCCGCTACGGCGGCACCGGCCTGGGCCTGACCATCGTGCAACGGCTCGTGGACCTGATGGGGGGCAAGGTGCGCGTAGAGAGCGCGCCGGGCCTGGGCTCCAGCTTCAGCTTCGAGATTGCGGTGGGGCGGGTGGTGCAACGGCTGGCGGAACCGCTGCCCGAAGCTCGCGCGGCCTAGCGAAACCACGCGAACGAGGCCGGCTTAGCGCCGGCTCTTCCTTTTTTCAGGGCAGCAACACCGCGCTGCCCGTCAGTTGGCGCGCTTCCAGGTCACGGTGTGCCTGGGTCACGTCGCCCAGCGCGTAGCTCTTGTCGATGTGCAGCCGGACCTGCCCGCTTTCCACCACGGCGAAGAGCTCGTCCCCCATCGCCTGGGTGCTTTCCAGCGTGGCGGTGTGGGTGAACAGCGTTGGTCGCGTCACATAGAGCGAACCCTTGGCCGCCAGCGTGCCCACAGCGAACGGCGGCACCGGGCCGGAGGCGCCGCCGAAGCTGGCCAGCAGCCCAAACGGCGCGAGGCTGTTCAGCGAACCCTCCCAGGTGTCGGCACCCACGGAGTCGTAAACCACTTTCACGCCGCGGCCGCCGGTGATCTCACGTACCTTGGTCGCGAAGTCCGTGTCGCGGCGGTAGTTGATGGCGTGCGTTGCGCCGTTCTCCAGCGCCAGGGCGCACTTCTCGTCGCTGCCCGCGGTGCCGATGAGCTGCAGGCCCAGCGCTCTGGCCCATTGGCAGGCGATCAGGCCGACACCGCCCGCCGCCGCGTGGAAGAGCACGTGATCGCCTGGCTGCAGCCCGCCCTGCGGCAACGTCTTGCGCAGCAGGTACTGCACCGTCAGGCCCTTGAGCATCATGGCCGCCGCCGTCTCGAAGGCGATGCCGTCGGGCAGCTTCAGCACGCCCTTGGCAGGCAGGACACGCGCCGTCGCATAGGCGCCGGGCGGCCCGCTGGCGTAGGCGGCGCGATCGCCCGCCTGCAGGTGCGTGACGCCCTCGCCCACCGCCTCGACGACGCCCGCGCCCTCCATGCCCAGGTGGGCCGGCAGCGGCAGCGGATAGGTGCCGTTGCGGTGGTAGACGTCGATGTAGTTCAGCCCGCAGGCCTCGTGGCGGATGCGGATCTCGCCGGGGCCAGGCGCGCCCACGTCCACGTCCACCAGCTTCATGCTCTCCGGTCCGCCGGGGGTCTCGATGACGATGGCCTTTTCACTCATGAGGCAGCTCCGATTTGTAAGGTCAGCTATCGTGCCAGCCCTTTGCACGCCGCGCCGCCGCCGATGAAGCTGACCCCACGCCTCGCCCTGCTGTTGACCCTGCCGCCGCTGCTGTGGGCCGGCAACGCGGTGGTCGGGCGGCTGGTGCGCGACGCCATCCCGCCGATGACGCTGAACGCGCTGCGCTGGGGGCTGGCCTTCCTGCTGCTGGCGCCGCTGGCCTGGCGGCTGCTGGCCCGGCCGCGCGAGGCGCTCGTGCGCTGGCGCGGCCTGGCCTGGCTGGGGTTCCTCGGCATGGGTTGCTACAACGCGCTGCAATACCTGGCGTTGCACACCTCGTCGCCACTGAACGTGACGCTCATCACCGCCAGCATGCCGGTATGGATGCTGGGCGTGGGCGCCGTCTTCTACGGCGTGAAGCCGACACGGCGGCAACTCGCCGGTGCGGCGCTGTCGCTGCTAGGCGTCGCCCTGGTCATCGCGCGCGGCGACCCGGCGGCACTGCTGGCCGTGCACTTCGTGCCGGGCGATCTGCTCATGCTGGTGGCCATCTTCACGTGGGCCATCTACTCGTGGATGCTGGCGCGGCCGGCCAAGGGGTTGCGCGCCGGCGAGAAGCCGGACTGGAACTGGGCCGAGTCGCTGATGTCGCAGCTGATGTTCGGCGTGGTCTTCTCGGGCCTCGCCGCCGGCGTGGAGCAAACCGTGGCACCGGCCGCCATCCACTGGAGCCCGATGCTGGTCGTCGTGCTGGCCTATGTGGCCATCGGCCCGTCGCTGATCGCCTACCGCTGCTGGGGCCTGGGCGTGGCCGAGGCCGGCCCGGCGCTGGCGGGCTTCTTCGTCAACCTGACACCCGTGTTCGCGGCCATCATCTCGGCCGCGCTGCTGGGCCTGGCGCCGGCCTGGTACCACGGCGTGGCCTTCGCGCTGATCGCGGCGGGCATCGTCGTGTCGTCGCGCTGATGCGGGTGCTGCACGCGGACGACCGCCTCGTCGTCATCGACAAGCCGGCCGGCATGCTCAGCGTGCCGGGCCGCACCGAGGCCGACTGCGCCATCGCGCGCGTGCAACAGCTCTATCCCGACGCCCTCGTCGTGCATCGTCTTGACCAGGCGACGTCCGGCCTGCTGCTGTTCGCTCGCGGCCTGCGGGCCCAGCGCGAACTCAGCGCCGACTTCGCTGAACGCCGCGTCGGCAAGCTCTACGTCGCCATCATCGCCGGCAGGCTCGACGGCGAAGGCCTGATCGACCTGCCCATCGGCGCCGACTGGCCCAACCGCCCGCGGCAGCAGGTCGACGTCGCCCGCGGCAAGCCCTCGCAGACGCGCTGGCGCGTGCTGGCGCACGAAGGCCTGCACACGCGCGTCGCGCTGGAGCCGCTCACCGGCCGCACCCACCAGCTCCGCGTCCACCTCGCCCATGTCGGCCACGCCATGCTGGGCGACACCCTCTACGCTGCGCCGCACATCGCCGCTGCCAGGCCGCGCCTGCTGCTGCATGCCAGCGAGTTGCTCATCGGCGGCCTGCACTTCGTCTGCCCACCGGAGTTCTGAACCATGCATCTCTACATCGTCACCGGCAGCTCACGCGGCCTCGGCGCCGCCCTTGTGCAGCAACTCAGCGCGACCGGCAACGCCGTCATCGGCATCGCCCGCCGCGCCAACCCGGCGCTCAAGGCCGAGCAATGGACGCTCGACCTCGCCGACCCGCTGCCCGCCGCCGAACGCCTGCAGGCCTGGCTGCGCGCCAACCCCGGTTGGGCCAGCGCCACGCTCGTCAACAACGCCGCGCTGCTGAGCGCCCCGGGGCCGCTTGCCGCAGCCGATCTGGCCGAGTTGGCTGCCGCGCTGCGCGTCGGCCTAGAAGCGCCGACGCTGCTGAGCCGTGTCTTCCTCGCAGAAACGGGCACGGTACCCACGCGGCGCATCCTCAACATCTCCTCCGGCCTGGGCCGCCGCGCCATGGCCGGCAGTGCAGCCTACTGCGCCATCAAGGCGGGGTTGGACCACCTGAGCCGGGCGCTGGCGCTCGAAGTGCCCGACGTCGGCATCGTGTCCCTGGCGCCCGGCGTCATCGACACCGACATGCAGCTGCAACTGCGCGGGGCCGACCCGGCCCGCTTCCCGGAGCAGACACGCTTCCAAGGGCTGAAGGACGGCGGTCAGCTGCAGACCGCCGAGGCCACGGCAACCGCCATCATTCAGTTTCTAGCGCGGTCAGACTTCGGAAAAACCATCGTTGCCGATATCCGAGATGCATGAAGATGATGAGCTGAGCCATCAGCGACGCTGGGCTCATTCCCCATCTTCTGGAGACTTCACGTGAACCGCATTCTTGCTGTGAGCCTGGCCGCCCTGCTGGCCTTCGCCCTGCCCGTCCACGACGCCGAGGCCAAGCGCCTGGGTGGCGGTGGCATGAAGCGCACCACGCCAACGCAGACGACGCCGCACACGCCGCCCGCCCAGCAGCCTGGGTCGCCGCAGCAAGCCGGGGCAGCCAAGCAGGCTGCCACCACGCCGGCCGCCGCTGCTGCGCCCAAGCGCTCGTGGATGGGCCCGCTCGCCGGTCTGGCCGCTGGCTTGGGGCTTGCCGCACTGGCCAGCCATTTCGGCTTTGGTGAAGGCCTGGCCAACGTCATGACGATGATGCTGCTCGGCCTGGCGGCCGTGTTCGTCATCCGCTTCCTGATGCGCCGCTTCGCCGCACCGAAGGCGCCGCAACTGGCAGGCGCCAATGGCATGAACTTCAACGCGCAACCGCAGCAGCAGCCGGCGTGGAATCCGCAAGCTTCGGTGGCCCCCGCAGCGACTGCCGCTGCCGTGTCGACCGTGCCGGCTGGCTTCGATGCTGCAGGCTTCGAGAAGATCGCCAAGCAGGTGTTCCTCCGCATGCAAGCCGCCAACGACACCGGCGACCAAGCCGACCTGCGCCGCTTCACCACGCCGCAGATGTACGCCAGCATCCAGCACGACCTGCTGGAGCGCGGCGGCGGCAAGCAGCAGACCGAGGTGTCGCGGCTGGACGCCAGCGTCGTCGACGTCGCCACCGAGAACGGCGAGCAGATCGTCTCGGTGCGCTTCTGGGGCGAGGTGCGTGAAGACAACGCGGCGACCACTGAGAACTTCGACGAAGTCTGGCATCTGGTCCAGTCCGGCGAAGGCTGGCTGATCGCCGGCATCCAGCAGACGGCATGACCAACAGCATGGCGGGTTAGACCCGAGTTTGACTGCCACGAAAATGGGCGCTTCAAGCGCTCATTTGCCTTTTTGACGCCATGACCATGATCCGTCTTTCCCTGTACGCGCTCGGCAGCACCCTGCTGGCGGCCTGCGCCTCCACGTCCACTCCGCCCACGCCGCCGCAAGCCATCGTCACGCCCAACGCCAACCTCGTCGTGCAGGGCATTCCCGCCGTGCCGCAAAGCCTGGCCGACGCCGTCGGCCGCTACAACGACTTCCGCGGCCACACCTTCTCGGACTGGCATCCGACGCAGCGCGAGATGCTCGTCAGCCACCGCAAGGCCGGCGCCAACACGGCGCAGATCTTCCGCGTGACCACGCCGCTGACCGACGGCGAACAGCTGACCGACGGCATCGACCCGGTGGCCCGCGCCAGCTACGAGCCGCGCACCGGTCAGTACATCGTTTTCGAGCGCGCCACCGGCGGCAACGAGGTCGCGCAGATCTACCGCCTGGCGCTTAACGAGGCCGGCGCGCAGCCAGTGCTGCTGACCAGCCCCGACGAGCGCCACTCGATCAACACCTGGCTGCGCAAGAGCGGCCAGCTCGTTTACTCGTCAGTGCCCATCGACCGCACGGCCCAGGGCGGTACGCGCACCAAGATCACGACGACGCTGTGGCTGATGGACCCCGTCAAGCCCGAAGGCCGCCGCAAGTTGGCCGAACTGGAAGGCGGCGGCTGGGTGGCGAGCCGCCCGTCGCCCGACGAACGCCTCTTGACGCTGACGCGCTATCTGTCGGCGAATGAGTCGCAGATCTGGATGCTGGATCTGGACAGCGGTGTGCCCAAGCGCGTGGTGCCAGCCATGGACAGCCAGGAGGCCAAGGCGACGTATTCGCCGGCCGGCTGGGCGCCCGACGGCCGCACGCTGTGGATCGCCAGCGACCGCGCCGGCGAGTTCCGCGAGTTGATGAAGCTGGACTTGGCCAGCGGCGCCATCACCCGTATCAGCAGCCATATCCCATGGGACGTCAGCGGCGTCACCTTGACCGAAGACGGCAGCCGCTTGGCGGCCCAGTTCAATGTCGACGGGCGCGACGAACTGCACTTCTTCGATACGGCAACGGCCAAGGAAGTGCCGGCGCCGGCTGCCTTGCCTAACGGCACTGTCGGTACGGCGTCCTACGACCACGCCCGCGGCGAGTTGGCCTTCTCGATCAACAACGCCCAGGGCCCCGGCCAGATCTACTCGCTGGGCACGGACGGCAAGGTCCAACAATGGACGCGCGCCTACGCGCCCCCGGGCATAGCCACGGCTGCATTCACCGAGCAGAAGATCGTGCGCTGGAAGAGCTTTGACGGCACGACCATCTCGGGCCTGCTGACGCCGCCGCCCAAGAAGTTCAGCGGCAAGCGCCCGGTGCTGATCTCCATCCACGGCGGACCGGAAAGCCAAGCCAGCGTCGGCTTCCTCGGCCGCAACGCCTACTACGTGCAAGAGCTCGGCATGGTGTTGATCCAGCCCAACGTGCGCGGCTCAGCCGGCTACGGCAAGAGCTTCCTGGCGATGGACAACGGCTTCAAGCGCGAGGACTCGGTCAAGGACATCGGCGCCCTGCTGGACTGGATCGCCACCCAGCCCGACCTCGATGCTTCGCGCGTGCTCGTCACCGGCGGTAGCTACGGTGGCTATATGACGTTGGCCGTGTCGACGAACTACGCCGACCGCATCGCTGGCGCCGTCGACGTGGTCGGCATCTCGCACTTCGTGACCTTCCTGAACAACACCGAGAGCTACCGCCGCGACCTGCGCCGCGTCGAGTACGGCGATGAGCGCGACCCGGCCATGAAGGCGCACCTGGAAGCGATCTCGCCGCTGACCAATGTGGCGAAGATCAAGAAGCCGCTGTTCGTCATCCAGGGCAAGAACGACCCGCGCGTGCCCTACACCGAGGCCGAGCAGATCGTGGCCAAGGTTCGCGAGAGCGGCACGCCGGTCTGGTATCTGCGCGCCGAGAACGAAGGCCATGGGTTCCAGAAGAAGGAGAACCAGGACTACCAGTTCTACGCGACGGTCCTGTTCATGCAGCAGACTGTGCTGAAGTAGGCTGACCGTAGGCAGGCGGGGCGGGCCAGTTCGACGGTGTCGGCGGCCCGCCCGGCCAGTGCCGCGCGTTGATCCAGCCGCCATGCCCCACGGCGAGCGCGCAGGGCGGCTGCCAGGCCTTGGCGCGCACCAGCAGCGCATTCAGTGACTCGCCGCCCTCGAAGTCGAAGCCGCAGAAGTCGGCCATCCAGCGTTCGAAGTGGGCGGGCGGGATGTCGTTCCACGGCTGGCCGTCCCAGGCGCCGAAATCCATCTCCGCCAACGCGGCATCGACTCGCCAGAGAAAGCCCCAGCGCGCCAGCCAGTGCCCGACCGCCGCCGCGCGCACGAGCGGCGACGTGACGACCTCGCGCGGCAGGCCGTGGCGGCGGGCGTGGGCGCGGATGCGGTGAGCCAGGCGCTTGGCCTTGCGCGGGTCGACGGCGAGGTCGGTACGCCCGCCGATGCAGCGCCCCTCGGCCGCCAGCGGTCGCGGGTGGCGCCAGACCGTGAACATCACAGCGCCGCCGTGAAGGCCAGCAGCACGGCAATCTCGGCCAGTTGCTCGGTGGCACCCAGGCCGTCGCCGGTGTAGCCGCCCAAGCGGCGTTTCAGCCACTGGCGCATCAGCAGCGCGACAAGCGTCGCAGCGGCAACGGCGGCCCCCAGCTTCGGCACGTAGACGCCAACCGCTGCCAGCGCAATCACCAGCAGCCCGCACCAGCCCAGCGCGATGACGAAGTTGCGCGGCGCCACCGCCAGGGCCAGTGGCTTGGCCTTGGCGTGCTCGGCGTCGCCACCGTAAGGCAGGCTGACCATCACGCCCACGGCCGCGGCACGCGCCAGCGCGTGGCTGGCCAGCAGCGCCGCCACCGCGCCGAGCATGGGCCGCGCCGCCAGCACAGCCAGCAGCGCCGCGCGCAACAGCAGCGACAGGCCCAGCGCCAGCGCGCCGTAGCTGCCGATGCGCGAGTCCTTCATGATGGCCAGCGCCTTGTCGCGCGGGACCACACCGCCCAGCGCGTCGAAGGTATCGGCCAGGCCGTCTTCGTGGAAGCCGCCGGTCAACGCGACCGTGGCCGCGAGCGCGAGCACCGCAGCGGCCCAGGCGGGCCACAAATGCGAGGCGCCAACCAGCACCGCCGCACCCACCGCGCCCACTAACGCGCCCACCAAGGGAAAGTGCCGAACGCAGTCGTTCAGCCAGCCCGGCTCGAAGCGGCTCAGCCGCACCGGCAGCCGCGTCAGGAACTGCAGCGCGACGAGGAACAACCTCATCGCATCAGTCGCGGTTGCTGACGCCGGCGCTGTCGAAGCTGGCCATGTCGGCCAGCAGCGCGCAGGCCGCCGTCAACAGCGGCCAGGCCAACGCTGCGCCGCTGCCTTCGCCCAGGCGCAGGTCCAGGTCCAGCAGCGGGCGCACGCCGAGCTGCTGCAGCCAACGCGCATGCGGCCCCTCGGCCGAGCGATGGGCAAACACGCAGGCCGCCAGCACGCCCGGGCGCAGCGCTTCGGCCAGCACCACGGCAGCTGTCGTGATGAAGCCATCGACCAGCACAACCCGGCGCTGCGCCGCTGCAGCGATGACGCTGCCGGCCATCGTGACGATCTCGAAGCCGCCGAGCGCCGCAGCGACCTGCAGCGGCGTCTGCGCACCGGCATTCACGACCAGCGCCTCGCCGAGCACGGCGAGCTTGCGCGCTAGGCCGGCGTCGTCCAGCCCCGTACCACGGCCGACGCAATCGGCCAGCGGCAGGCCCGTCAGCCGCTGCATCAGCAGGCTGGCCGACGAGGTGTTGCCGATGCCCATCTCGCCCAGCAGCAGCGCGTTGCCCGGCAGGCGCTCGACAAGCGCCATGCCGTTGCGCAGCGCCCGCTCGGCCTGCTCGATGCTCATCGCCGGGCCGGCGCTCGCATCTGCGGTGCCGCTGGCGATGCGCAGGTCGACGGCGCCTTCGGCCAGCGGCGCGTCCACGCCGCAATCGGCGATCGTCAATGCCAGTCCCTGCTGCCGCGCCAGCACCGACACGGCCGCGCCGCTGGCCAGCATGTTGGCCACCATCTGCGGCGTGACCTCGCGCGGATAGGCCGACACGCCGCGCCGTGACAGGCCGTGGTCGGCCGCGTAGACGACGAGCTGGGGATCGCGCAACGCCGGTCGCTCGCTGCCCTGGATCAGCGCGAGTTGCAACGCCAGAGCCTCGATTCGGCCCAAAGCGCCGAGTGGTTTGGTCTTGTGGTCGAGCGCATGCCGCACGCGCACGCTGAGGCTGGGCTCGGCCAGCGCCGGCAGGTCTGGAAAATTCATGGGGTCAACCGACGAGATTGGCAAGAGAAAGCAGCGCCAGCAGCAGCATCCACAGCACGACCGAGCGCCAGACCAGGCCGACGACGCTCTGCAAATGGCCGAGCTGCGGCGGCGCACCGGCCGTGGAGCCCGCAGCACCGGTGGCTTCCGGCTCGGAGCCGGCATCGAAGGTGCGGCTGCGGTCGGGCGTGATGCCGGGTGCGGCGGCGCCGCCGAGTTGCAGCCCGACAGCACCTGCGGCTGACGCGAGGATGATGCCCTCGTTGGGATGCAGCCACAGGCTGGCGTCGCGCCGCCAGGCGTTCACCGCCTCCTCGAAGTTGCCGACGATGGCAAAGCCGGCCGCCGTTAGCCGCGCAGGCACATGGTCGATCACCACGAAGGCTTGGCGCGACAGCGCCAGCAGGCGCGGGTTGGTGGGTGCGTCCAGCGTGCGGCTCCTGAAGGCCCAGTAGCGACTCGCGAACTCGGCCATCCGGTAGAGCACCGCGCCGGCGGGGCCGAGGCCCAGCGTCGAGCAGACGATGAACCAGAAGAACACGCCGAAGACATGGCGATGCGCCGCCAGCAGCGAATGCTCAATGACGTGGCGGATCAGCTCCGTGCGGGGCAGCTCGCTGGCGTCGAGGTGGCGCCAGTCGGCCAGCAACTGCCGCGCGGTCAGGTCATCACCGCGCTCCATCGCGTCGCGGATATCGGTGAAGTAGTGGCTGAACTGCCGGAAGCCCAGCGTCAGGTAGAGCACGAGCACGTTCAGCGCCAGCGCCAGCAGCAGGCTGAAATGGCGCAGGCCCCAGTAGGCCAGCGCGAGGACGAGGCCAGGCACGATGACGGTGATGGCCCAGACGATGACGGCGTGATGTTCACCCCCCGCGTCGAAGTTGCGGCCCGTCCAGCGTACCCAGTCGATCACCGACTGATGCACGCGATTCCCATGCCTCAGGGGCTTGAGTTGTTCACACAACAGGGCCAGCAGCACTGCGAAGAAATTCATGGGCGGGGATGATAGTGGCGCGCTCAGGCGGCCATCAGCAAACGGTAGAGGTTGCGCAACATTGCGGCCGTCGCGCCCCAGACGAAGTACTCGCGCTCCGGCCCTTGCCAGGGCATGGACAGGAAGCGGCGTTGGGCGCCACCAAACTCGAAGGTGTGGTGGCGGTGGTTGGCCGGATCCATCAGGAAGGCCAACGGCACCTCGAAGGCCTCGGCGACCTCGAAGTCGTCGAGCTTGAGCGTGAAGCCCGGCTCGACGAGCGCGATCACCGGCGTCACCTGGAAGGCCGTCACGGTCGAGTAGATAGGCAACTGGCCGATGACGTGGATGTAGTCGCGCGCCAGGCCGATTTCCTCCTCGGTCTCGCGCAGCGCCGTGGCGACGGGGCCGTCGTCCTCGGGCTCGACACGGCCACCGGGGAAGCTGATCTGGCCGGCATGCTCGCGCAGGTGGTCGGTGCGACGGGTCAGCAACAGCGTCAAGCCTTCGGAGCGCTGCACGAGAGGAATGAGCACAGCGGCGCCGGCCGGCTCGCGATCCGAGAAGAGACCGCCGTCGCCGGCGAACTCGGGCGTCCAGGCCGACAGCGCGGCCACACGGGCGCGGATGGCCTCTGCCGTCAGCGCGGCAGCGGGCACGGCGGGCAGGTGGTCATCGACGCTCGTGACGGGCACGAGCTGAGGCTGGGTGATGGCTGGGCGGCGGGTCGTCATGCGTCAGAAAAACAAAAGCCGCCGAGAGCGTAGCTCCGGGCGGCCTTGGCGGTGAGAACCGACTGATTAAGACAGCTTCTCTTTGATACGTGCCGACTTGCCCGAACGCTGGCGCAGGTAGTACAGCTTGGCGCGACGGACATCGCCGCGGCGCTTGACTTCGATCGTCGCGATCAGCGGGCTGTACAGCTGGAACGTACGCTCCACGCCTTCGCCGCTGGAGATCTTGCGGACGATGAAGCTGCTGTTCAGGCCACGATTGCGCTTGGCAATCACGACGCCTTCGTAAGCCTGCACGCGCTTGCGTGTGCCTTCAACGACTTTGACGCTGACGATCACGGTGTCGCCGGGGGCGAAGACCGGAATGGTCTTGTTCAAGCGAGCAATTTCTTCTTGCTCAAGGGTTTGGATCAGGTTCATCTGTACTCCTGGGGATCTTGGCGGTGCCGCTATTTATCGGGATGTTTGCAGCCAGAAATTTCCTGACCACTCGACCCGCCAGAGGATCGGACAGCCCGCTAATGTAGCGGACCCTGCGGGTTTTGCCTAGAGCTTGGCCAGAAAGGCCTCGTCAGCCTTGCTCAGGCGGCCTGTGGCGCGCGCGGCTGCAATCAGCTCCGGCCGGCGCGCCGCCGTCAGCGCAAGAGACTGCTCACGGCGCCAGCGTTTGATGTCGGCATGGTGGCCCGACATCAGCACGGCCGGCACCGCACGGCCGTCGGCCAATACCTCGGGGCGGCTGTAATGCGGGCAGTCGAGCATGCCGTCGCTGGTCTGAGAAAAGCTGTCCTGCTGGTGCGACTGGGCATCGCCCAGCACGCCGTCCTGCAGGCGCGCGACGGCGTCCAGCAGGGCCAGCGCCGGCAACTCGCCGCCGGACAGCACGAAGTCGCCCAGGCTTAGTTCCAGCGTCACGTGGCGGTCCAGCACGCGCTGGTCAATGCCTTCGTAGCGGCCGCACAGCAGGATGGCGCCCGGGCCGACCGACAGTTGCTGCACGCACGCCTGGTCGATGCGGGCACCGGTCGGCGTGAAATAAATGACGGCGGGCTCGGCCTCAGCCCGGTCCGCCTTGACGGCCGCAAGCGCTTTCTCCAGCGGCTCGACCAGCATCACCATGCCAGGGCCGCCGCCATAGGGCCGGTCATCGACGCGGCGGTAGTTGTCGTCGGCGAACTCTCGCAGCGGCCACAGGCGCACGTCGACCTGACGACTCTCGAAGGCCCGCCGCGTGACGCCCTGCGTCATGTGCGGCGCGAACAGCTCCGGGAAGATCGTCAGGACATCGAAGCGCATGGCTTCAGAAATCAAGGCCCCAGTCGACCGTGATCCGCTTCGCTTCGAGGCTCACGTCGTCGATGAAGGCACCGACGAAGGGGATGAGCTTCTCCTGGTCGGGCTTGGCGGGCTCGGCGACGCCCGGCGGCAGGATGCGCAGCACGGCATGCGGCCCGGTGTCGATGAGACCGATGACGCGGCCAAGGAGCTGGCCCTCGCGGTTGAGGACGTCCAGGCCGATCAAGTCGATCCAGTAGTACTCGCCGTCACCCGCGCGGGGAAAGTCGGCGCGCGAGATCCACACCTCGAAACCGCGCAGCGCCTCGGCACCGCTGCGGTCGACGATGCCGTCAGCATTCGCCACCAGACCCTCGCCATGCTCACGCAGGGACAGGACCTTCAACTCGCGCTGACCCGTCTTAGGCGCAACGGCCTTGAGGAACCAGCGCTTGGCGTTGGACAGCGCATCGGCCTGGTTCGAGTAGGCCTGGACCTTGAACCAGCCCTTGACACCCCAGGCGTCCAGGATGTGGCCGACCTGGATCAGGTCACCGGACTCAGAAGCAAAAGACGGCGCCGAAGCGCCGTCTTGTTGAGGCTTGTTGCCAACCACGAGGGTCAGGCGGCCACAGCAGCCGTCTTGGCGTCACCCACCAGACGGATCACGGTGGGCGACAGCTGGGCGCCAACACCGACCCAGTAGGCCACGCGGTCCTGCTCGACGCGCAGCTTTTCAGCAGCGCCTGACGCGACCGGGTTGTAGAAGCCGACGCGCTCGATGAAGCGGCCGTCACGGCGCTGGCGGCTGTTGGCGACAACGATGTTGTAGAAGGGACGCTTCTTGGAGCCGCCGCGAGCCAGACGAATTACAACCATGATGTTTCCTAAAAATTGGGCGACCACTGCACGAGGAGACACTCAGGGCTAGCAAGTCGAATGGCAGGAACCCCTGCCGGGGGAGGCCTCGTAGATACGCCGCAGCCATCTGCGACCGACGCCAAAACCCAGCATTATAAACTCGGCCGCGACCGATTTCGAGCAGCTTTCCGAAAGACAGATGTCACAGCCCTTCCCCGCCGCCCTGCCTTTGACGATTCGCCCCAGTACCGACGCCGATCTGCCAGCGATCCAGGCCATCTACGCCCACGCCGTCGAGAACGGCACCGGCACGTTCGAGACCGAGACGCCCAGCGTCGACGAAATGGGCCGCCGCCGCGCCGAGGTGCTGGGCCGCAATCTCCCCTGGCTGGTGGCCGAGCGCAACGGCGAACCGCTGGGTTATGCCTACGCCAACTACTTCCGCCCTCGCCTGGCCTACCGCTTCTGCGTGGAGGACTCCATCTACCTGGCGCCCGCAGCCCAGGGCCAGGGCGTGGGCCGGCTGCTGCTGGCAGAGCTGCTGGCCCGCTGCGAGGCTGCCGGTGCACGCCAGATGCTGGCTGTCATCGGCGACGCGGCCAATGCCGGCTCCGTCGGCGTGCACACGGCGCTGGGTTTCGAGCACACCGGCGTGCTCAAGAGCGCCGGCTGGAAGTTCGGCCGCTGGCTGGACGTCGTGCTCATGCAGCGCCCACTGGGCCTGGGCGACAGCGTCGGCGCCGAATGAGCGCCGCGCCGGGCCGCCCCAAGCAAGCTTGCTCCCGCCTGGCGGGACAGGCCGCAGGCCGAAGGGTGCATCAATGAACACGGCCGTCAAACAAAAGGCCGTCGCGACCTGGCTGGCCCTGCTCGGCGGCGTCTTCGGCCTGCACCGTTTCTACCTGCACGGGTTCAAGGACCGTTGGGCCTGGCTGTTCCCGCTGCCGACGCTACTCGGCCTGGTCGGCTTGCAGCGCATGAACGCACTCGGCCAAGACGACCGGCTGGCCTGGGTGCTGCTGCCGCTGCTGGGCATCAGCCTGGTTGCCGCGCTGCTCGGCGGCATCGTCTACGGGCTGATGCCCGACGAGCGCTGGAATGCGCGTTTCAACGCCGGCCGAGCTGCCGAACTGGGCGGCTGGGGCGCCATCATCGGGGTCATCCTGTGCGTCTTCATCGGCGGCACGGCACTGATGGCGACCATCGCCTTCAGCGCACAGCGCTACTTCGAAGCGCAAATCGATCAGTAAAGCGCAAAGCTGACCCAGTAGCAGATGCCGGCCACCAGCGCCGAGGCCGGGATCGTGAAGATCCAAGCCCAGACGATCGTGCCGGCCACGCCCCAACGCACGGCCGAGGCGCGCTGCACCGAGCCCACACCGACGATGGCGCCGGTGATGGTGTGGGTGGTGGACACCGGCACTCCCAGCGCCGTCGCAACAAACAGCGTGATGGCACCGCCGGTCTCGGCGCAGAACCCGCCCACGGGCTTGAGCTTGGTGATGCGCTGACCCATGGTCTGCACGATGCGCCAGCCACCGAACATCGTGCCCATGCCGATGGCGATGTAGCAGGCGACGATGACCCAGACCGGCGGCGAGGTCTCATGGGTCGAGAGCATGCCGGCGGCGATGAGCAACATCCAGATCAGGCCGATGGTCTTCTGCGCGTCGTTGCCGCCATGGCCCAGGCTGTACAGCCCCGCTGAGACAAGCTGCAACCGTCGGAACCATCGGTCGACGCGCAACGGCGACTTGTTTCGGCAGATCCAGGCGACCAGGACCATCATCAGCGACCCTAGCAAGTAGCCCAGCAGCGGCGAGATGACGATGAAGGCGACGGTCTTCCAAATGCCGCCCGCGACCAGCGCAGACGGACCGGCCTTGGCGACAACGGCGCCCGCGATGCCACCGATCAACGCATGCGAAGAGCTCGACGGGATGCCCCACCACCAGGTGATGAAATTCCAGGTGATGGCGCCCATCAGCGCGCCGAACACGACGTGGTGGTCAACGATGCCGGGCTCGACGATGCCCTTGCCGATGGTCGCCGCCACGTTGAGCTGGAAGATGGCAATGGCGACGACATTGAAGAAGGCGGCGAACAGCACCGCCTGCTGCGGCTTCAGCACCCCGGTCGAGACAACGGTGGCGATGGAGTTGGCTGCGTCGTGGAAGCCATTCATGAAGTCGAACAGCAACGCCATGACGACGAGCAAGGCCACCACCCAGAAGGTGATCTCAGCGGATGCCATGCGCAGCGATCAGGAGTTCTCGAGGACGATGCCCTCGATCAGATTGGCCACGTCTTCGCAGCGGTCGGAAATGGATTCGAGCTGCTCGTAGATGGCCTTGAGCTTGATGAGCTCGCGCACATCGGGCTCTTCGCGGAACAGCCGCGACATCGCCGAGCGCATGACGCGGTCGGCGTCAGACTCCAGTTGATCGATTTCCTCGCAGGTCTTGATGGCCGCCTCGGTGGTGGCCGGCTGGCTCAAGTGAGGCAGCAGCGTGACGGCATGCTGCACACGCTCGCAACAGCGAACCGACAACATCGTCAACTGCAGCACCTGCTCGGGAATGGCGCGAACGTCGTAGAGCTGCAACGTTTCGGACGAGTCTTGCAGCAGGTCGACGATGTCGTCCATCGCATTGATCAGGCTGTGGATCTGCTCACGATCAATCGGCGTGATGAAGGTGCGGTGCAGCAGCCGGTTCACCTCGGCGGTGACGCGGTCGGCGGCATGCTCGGCCTTGTCGACCTCATCCGCGTACTGCTGGCGCAGCGCCGGGTTGGCGTAGTTCTCGATCATTTTCTGGAAGGCGCGCGCACCTTCCAGGATGAAGCCGCCATGCTCGTTGAACAGCTCAAAAAAATTGCCCTCACGGGGCAGCAGCTTGCCAAACAGCATGGACGTCCTTGTATCTCTGGAAGCCGAGCAGTTTAGCGGGCGCCGTCACCGAACCGTCGTCAAGCCGACCGGAAGATGAAGTAGACGGCCCCCATCAGGCACAGCCCGGCCCAGACGAAATCCAGCTTCAACGGCTCGCCCATGTAGTAGAGACTGAAGGGCACGAAGACGGCCAGCGTGATGACCTCCTGGGTGATCTTGAGCTGAGCGAGGCTGAAGCCCGCGCCGTGGCCGATGCGGTTGGCCGGCACCTGCAGCAGGTACTCGAACAGCGCGATGCCCCAGCTGATGCCAGCGGCGATCCACCAGGGCTTGGTGGCCAGCCCCTTGAGGTGGCCGTACCAGGCAAAGGTCATGAAGACGTTGGACAGCAGCAGCAAGCCCACGGTCTGCCAGCCGGCAAGGGTCGAGAACATCGCAGGTCCTTTCAGAGGTCAGTGGCGATAGCGCCGCGGCGCTCGATGCGCTGATCGCGCCAGGCATCGCCAGTCGCGAGATGGGCCAGTTCAGGCGCAATCTCCAGCAATGGGCGCAGCACAAAGGCGCGTTCGCCCAGGCGCGGGTGCGGCAGCGCCAGGCGCGGCGTGGCGAGCGTGAGGTCGCCGTAGAGCAGCAGGTCCAGGTCCAGCGTGCGCGGCGCGTTGCGGTAGGGGCGCTCGCGGCCATGGGCCAGCTCGATGGCTTGCAGCGCGTCCAGCAGTTCAATGGGCGCAAGCGCCGTGTCCAGCGCGGCGACCGCGTTCAGGAAGTCTGGCCCGCCGGCATCAACGGGCGCGCTGCGCCAGGCGCTGGACAGGGCCGAGAGCCGGCTGCCCGGCAGCGCCGCGAGGGCCTGAGCAGCCTGTGTCAGCGTCGCACGCAGATCGGCGCCGAGGTTGGCACCCAGGCCGACGTAGGCCCGCGAAGTCACTCCGCCGCAGGTGCGGGTGCAGCAGCGCCCTCGCCCGCAGGCTTGCGGCGACGACGGCGGCGCTTGCGGGCCGGCGCATCGGCAACCGCCTCGTCTGCCTCTTCGTCAAAGGGAGCTTCACCGACCGGCGTTTCACCAGCTGCAGCCTCGGGTCGCGGTGCTCGCGCCACGCGCGGCTGCTTCTGCTGGGCGGCACGGGCGTCGGCCAGCAGGGCCTGGCGGTCGTCGTCGCTGCCGAGAGCGAAGTCCTCCCACCAGTCGGCCAGCAAGGGGTCGATCTCGCCCGCGTCGGCGCGCAAACGCAGGAAATCGAAGCCGGCGCGGTAACGCGGCTGCTCGATGAGGCTGAAGACGCCCGAGCCGGTGCGGCGCTCGAAGCGGGTCTGCATCATCCAGATCTCGCGCATGTCGCCGGCCAGCTTGCCGCGGCCGGAGATGTCGCCGATGCGGGCGTCGAAGACGGCGTCGATGGCCTGGGCCAGCGCCGGCACGGGCGCCTCGCCGCCATCGCGGATCTTGGTCCAGCGGTCCAGCACCTCATGCCAGAGCATGCAGGCGAGCATGAAGCTGGGGCTGACACCCCGGCCTTCGGCGACCCGGCGGTCGGTGTCTTCGAACGCCTGGCGCACGAACTTGCCACGGATGCCGTCGTGCAGGTCGCCGGTGTCGGTCAGCATGGCGTCCAGCACGGCGAAGGTGCCCCGCCCCAGGCCGAGCTTCTTCAGCTGCGCGATGCTGGCCAGCGAGTGGCCGGTCTGCAGCAGCTTGATCATTTCGTCGAACAGGCGCGAAGCCGGCACATTGGCCAGCAGGGCCGCCGAGGTCTTGACCGGCGCCAGCGTCTTGGGCTCCAGCGTAAAACCCAGCTTGGCGGCGAAACGCACGGCGCGAATGATGCGGACGGGGTCTTCGCGGTAGCGGGTCTCGGGGTCGCCGATCATGCGCAGAAGCTTGGCGCGCGCGTCGGCCAGGCCGCCGTGGTAGTCGATGACGAGCTGGCGCTGCGGGTCGTAGTACATCGCGTTGACGGTGTAGTCGCGGCGAGCAGCATCCTCGATCTGCGGGCCCCAGACGTTGTCGCGCAGCACGCGGCCTTCGGCGTCCACGGCATGGGACTTGCCCTCGAGCGCGCTCTTGGAGGTCTTCTCGTTGCCGGCGACGGCTTCGGATTCGGTCGGCAGCGCGCGGAAGGTCGAGACCTCGATGACCTCATGCTCGCGACCACGGCCGTAGACAACGTGAACGATGCGAAAGCGCCGGCCGATGATGAAGGCGCGGCGGAACAGGCCCTTGACCTGCTCCGGCGTCGCGTTGGTGGCGACGTCGAAGTCCTTGGGCCGCACGTTCAACAGCAGGTCGCGCACGGCGCCGCCGACGATGTAGGCCTCGAAGCCGGCGTCGGTGAGTGTCTTGACGACCTTGACGGCCCGCTCGTCGAGCAGTCCGGGGTCGATGCGGTGCACGTCTGCCGCGAGTTCGACGCGCTTGCCGAGAGGGCTGACCTTCTTGGGCGCTGCAGCAGCAGCGGCAGGTTTGCCGAGTAGTTTGTCGATGAACTTCTTGATCATGCGAAGAGTTTGAGCTGGGGCCAGCCGCGTTCGCTGGCGATCCGCGCGAGCGTGGGGCTGGGATTGGTCGCCACCGGATGGCTGACGCGTTCAAGCAGGGGCAGGTCGTTGGTCGAGTCGCTATAGAACGTGACACGCTCGAACTCGGCGGATTGTGCCCCCAGGCTCTGGAGCCAGGTCTCGACCCGTTCGATCTTGCCCTCGCGGAAGCTCGGCACGCCCCGGATGGCACCGGTGTAGTGGCCGGTGGCATCGCGCTCCAGCTGGACGGCGATCAGGTGTTCAATGCCAAAGGCAGCGGCGATCGGCGCGGTAACGAACTCATTGGTGGCCGTGACCAACGCGATCAGGTCGCCCGCTGCTCGGTGCTTCTCCACCAGCGCCCTCGCCTCGGGCCGCAACGCGGGCTGCATGACCTCGGCCATGAAGCGCTCGCGCATCGCCAGCGCCTCGGCCAGCGGCCGGCTGCGAAAGGCGGAAGTTGCGAACTCGACATACGCCGGCAGGTCCAGCGTGCCGGCGTTGTACTGGGCGAAGAACTCGTCGTTGCGCCGGCCCCAGACCTCGGCATCCACCCAGCCGACCTCTACCATGAAGCTGCCGAAGGAGTGGTCGGAGTCCACCGGAATCAAGGTCCCGTCCAGGTCAAACAGCGTGAGATTCATAAAATGGGGTCAGAGTCTATTTTTCGTCGGCCAACATGGCCTTCAACAGCGGCACGGTCAGCGGCCGCTTGCTGGCCAGGGCGAACTCGTCGAGCCGCTCCAGCAGCGCCATCAAGCCCTTGAGATTGCGCTCGAAGCGAGTCAGCAGATAGGACAGCACGTCGTCGCCGAGCAGCAGGCCGCGGCGGTCGGCCTCGCGGCGCAGCACCGCGCGCATCTCGGCCTCGCGCAGCGGTTCCAGCGCAAAGCCGGGGCCCCAGCCGAGGCGGGTGCGCAGGTCCTCGCGAACGGTGAGGTCGATGGCGGGCGCATCGGCTGCGGCAACGAAGGTGTAGCCCTGCCCTGCCGATTCGACGAAGAGCGCAAAGGCCGCATGCTGCTGGCCGGCGTCGAAACGCTGGCAGTCGTCCAGCAGCAGCAGGCTCTCATGCGCCGGCAGCTCCCAGGGCAAGGCGGTGTCGGCGTCATACCAAGCGACACGCTGGCCGGCGGCTTGCCAGCGCTCTGCCAGCGCCTGCAGCAGATGGGTCTTGCCCGAACCCGTCGGGCCCCACAGCAGCACCGGTGGATCGGCGGGCATCAGGCCGAGCAGATAGGCCAGCGCCTCGGCATTGGCGCCGGGCAGGAAGTTGTCGAAGCTGTGTGCGGGCGGAGCCAGCAGCGCGAGCGGGATCTGCCTCATCGTTTCGGACGCTGCGCAAGCAGCTCGGCGAGGCGATCGCGCAGCGCGTCCGCGTCAGGCGCGTCGCCGCACTCGGCCAGGTAAAAAACTAGATCCTCGGCCGCAGCGGCGTTGGCACCCACGGCCTGCAGCGCGAGGGCGCGGTCGCGCCGCTCGATCGCGTCGCCAGGCAGCAGCACGACCAGGCGCTGCTGCACGGCCAGCAAACGCGGCCAGTCGCATGCGGCGCGGTGCACTTCCCTGAGGTTGCGCAGCATGCGGGCCAGGATCTGGCGCTTGGTGGCGGCGCGAAGGAAGAATTCCAGCGGCAGCTCCAGGTCATTCGGCAAGTCGCTGCCCTGGCGGTAGACGGCCAGCAATTCGTCCAGCCGACTGGCCGAAAGCGCCTCGCCTGTGAAGGGGTCAATGACGACCTCACCTAGCCCGATGCGGCACTTGACGAGGAAATGGCCGGGGAAGGCCACGCCCGCCATGCGCAGGCCCGCCTGCTCGCCCAGCTCCAGCAGCAGCACGGCCAGCGTGATGGGAATGCCGCGCCGTGTTTCCAGCACGCGGTGGACGAAGCTGTTGTCGGCCGCGTAGTAGTTGTTCAGGTTGCCGGCGAAACCCAGCTCGCCGTGAAAGAAGCGCGTCAGCAGGCGCAGCCGGTCGGGCGGCGCCGTCTCGGGCCCGATGCGCTCGCGCAGCCGGCGCGCGAAAGCGTCCACCTGGGCCAGCGAGGCCTGCACGTCCAGCCGGGGGTGGTCGTCTTGCGCCAGGCTGATGGCGGCTTCGAGGAGGTTCAGGCTCTCGTCCTCCGCCACCAGCGTGGCGAAGTAGTCGAGCGGCGTCGGCGCGGCGTATTTCATCAACTCGGACGACCCAGGGCCTTGGGCCGCATGCCGGCCAGCAGCAGCACGGCGAAATACACGACGGCGCTGGCGCCGAGGCTGGCCGCCATGACGAGGGCGCGCTGGAGCTCGTGAGCGCCCAGGGCGATCCAGTCCAGCCGCGTCGCCAACTGCCATTGCAGCAATCCCATGGCGGCGCAGCCCAGCGCCACGCGCAGGCTGAAGCTCGTCCAGCCCGGCTCCGGGCGATAACTGCCCAGCTTCCTCAGCCCCCACAGCAGCCAGCCGGCGTTGACCAGTGCGCCCGCGCCGATGGACAACGCCAGGCCCGCGACGCCGATCCAGGGCACGAACACGAGGTTGAAGCACTGCGTCAGCACCAGCACGGCGACGGCGATCTTGGCCGGCGTGCCGGTGTCCTGGCGGGCATAGAAGCCGGGGGCCAGCACCTTGATGGCGATCAGCCCGAGCAGTCCAACGCCCCAGCCCATGACGGCCTCCGAGGTGTGAAGCACATCGACGGCGGTGAACGCCTTGCGGTGATAGAGCACAGCCGTCAGCGGGGTGGCGAACACCAGCAGCGCCACGGCACAGGGCAAGGCTAGCAGCAGCACCAGGCGCAAGCCCCAGTCGAGCAGGCGGCTGTAGCGCTCGTTCTCACCCGAAGCCTGGGCGGCGGAGAGCTGCGGCGTCAACACGGCAGACAGCGCTACGCCGAGCAGGCCGATGGGGAACTCCATCAGCCGATCCGCGTAATTCAGCCAGGACGTTGCACCGGCGCCCAGATGGCTGGAGATCTGCGTGTTGATCATCAGCGACAGCTGCGCCACGCCGACACCGAGCAGGGCCGGGCCCATGCCTCGGATGACGCGACCGACGCCCGGATTGGCGCGCGATTCCTGCAAGCCGCGCCAGCTCAGGCGCATGCTTGGCATCGCCCCGATGGCCCGCAGGGCCGGCCACTGCACCAGCAACTGCAGCACGCCACCCAACATGACACCGAAGGCCATCGCATAGATGCCGGGGTAGCCGGCGCGCTCGAGCGGCCCGGCCAGCGCCCAACCCACGGCGATAACGCTGAGATTGAGCAGCACCGGTGTCGCCGCCGGTACGACGAAGCGCCGCCAGGTGTTCAGGATGCCGGCCGATAGCGCCACCATCGACATGCAGCCGATGTAGGGAAACATGACGCGCGTCATGACGACCGACGCGTCGAAGGCCTCGCCCGGCAGGCCCGATCCCAGCAGCCAGACCAGCACCGGCGCCGCGACGACGCCGAGCGCCGAAGTTGCCACCAAGGCCCACAGCAACACGGTGGCTACGGCATCGACGAGGCGCCGTGTCGCGTCTTCGCCCTCAGTCGCCTTGGTGGCCGCCAGCAGCGGCACGAAGGCCTGGGAGAAAGCGCCCTCCGCGAACAGCCGTCGCAGCAGGTTGGGAATGCGGAAGGCCACGAGGAACGCATCCGTCATCGCCGTGGCGCCAAACAGGCCGGCCACCATGGTTTCGCGAACGAGGCCGGTGATGCGCGAGGTCAGGGTCAGCAGGGAAATGGTCGACGCGGCACGCAGCAGATTCATGGCGCAGGATTATCTGTGTGGAGAATCGCGCCTCGTTTGAAACTCCTCGCGCTCACTTGGCTTTAAACCTGTTTTCGGGCTATACTCGCTGTCTTTGCACCAACTGGGTATAGACACAGCATGGCAACCAGCTCCAAAGCCAAAAAGAAGACAGTCCGCCTGGCATCGGGCCTTAAGCGCGTCCGCCAGGACGCCAAGCTCAATGCCGCCAACACGGCGCTGCGTTCCCAATTCCGCACGGTCGTCAAGAACGTGCAAAAGGCAGTGACTGCGGGCGACAAGTCCAAGGCCGCTGACCTTTTCAAGAATGCCCAGGCGGTGATCGATTCGGTCGCCGACAAGGGCATCTTCCACAAGAACAAGGCTGCTCGTCACAAGAGCCGCCTGTCCGCCAAAATCAAGGCGCTCGCCGCCTGATAGAACAAACCAGCTCTGGTGCAAAGCCGAAGGCCCGCGAAAGCGGGCTTTCTGGTTTCAGGGGCCCGCGCAAGCGGGCCTTCTGCATTGGTATCGGGATATTCGGGCCGAGCGCCGGGCCGCCCCAAGCCGGCCCGCCTGAGGCTCGTTGCGGCTCAATGCCGCAAACAGCCTCGTCCCCTCGGGGGACCGACCAGGTTCGCCGCGTTCAGCAGGCGAAACTGGGCGAGGGGCTCGCTCAATGCCACTCGCCCGCCCCGACGCCCTGGATGCTGCGGTCACGCAGCCACTCCGCGACGGCGCGGGCAACCCACTGCGGGTCATCCAGTGGCAGGTCGTGGCCGGCCTTGGTGTGCAGGCGCAGCGGCGCACCCCAGGCGCGGCTGATGGCCTGCGAGCAGCGCCAGTCGACGAGGCTGTCGGCCTTGCTGCAGAGCAGCAGCATGGGCGCTGCCGGGCGAGTGCGACTGGCGCGGTAGCGCAGGCTGGCCAGCAACTGCCGCGCGGTGTTGCGCACGCCCAGCGGGTGCTGACGCTGGAGTTCCAGCCAGCGGTCGATGACCGCCTGGGGCGGTGTCAGCCGCGTCGTCAGCCTAAGGACGCGCTCTTCGCGCAGACGAGCGCTGAAGCGGCTCAGTGACAGCAGCGCCAGACCGAGATAGTTCAACGGCCGCGGCTTGCGAAAGAGTTCGCTGAAAGGCCGCAGGCTGGGGTTGATCAGCACGCCGGCTTCGATTTCGCTCGGGTAACGGTTGGCCCAGTCGGCGAGCACGGCAGCACCGAGCGACATGCCGATGACGGACAAGGGCCCTCTGACGCCCCGACGCAGCAACTCCGCACGGCAGGCGTCGACGATGGCCGAGACCTGGGTCGGGCTGGGCTGGCGGCGCTGCGTGCCAGTGCCGGGCAGATCCAGCGACAGCACTTGCGAGTCCGGCCGCAGCGCGCGCAGTTCGCGCAGCAGATGTTCAGGGAAGACACCCCAATGCCCGCTCTCGCGAGATAACCCGCGCAGCAGCACCCAGACGCCGGTTGACGTCGGCCGCACGTCCACCGGAGTGGCGGCGGACGCGGCGGGCATCGGGGTGGCGGTAGCGCTGAAGGTCATCGGCAATGTCAAAACGTAGCCAACGAGGATAACGGCGCAACGGGCCGCTGCGCCCTGGGAGTGTCGCTAGTGTCGAGATCAGTCGATCGGCTTGCCGCCTGCCCCGTCGGGCCCGTCTGGCAAAAGGCAGGCTTCAGCAACCTGGAGGTTGTTGTCGCGCGCGAAGTTCATGACGAAGTCCCAGGCCATCGGTTCGAGGCGCCGGAGTTCTTCATTGACGATGACGCACTTCACGCCGTTGATGATGTTGGGCACGCACAGCGGCGAATAACCGATGTGGGCGCCGATGCCACCGCGCACGCCGCCGGGCCGGAAACTCGACATTGCGCCGGCCAGGCGCTCGGCCCAATCGCTGGGGCGGAAGGTGCGTCCATCCAGCGTGACACCCTGGATGAATACTTCGCGCGGCGGTTGGACAACGGTCATGGAAAGGTCGGCTTTACGGTACAGCGGAGCACCGCTGCCAAAGGCGGCCATTGTGCCTCGGCTCACCGCCATCTGTTGCGGCGCAGCAAACCGCAGCGCATCGACTCTAGAATCAAAAACTCGCTTTTCCCCACCCAATCGGAGACCCGATGAACGCTGATGCCCTCCCATCCGACGCCCACGTGATGCCGACCTATGGCCGCCTGCCCGTTGCGCTTTCGCACGGCCAGGGCTGCTGGGTCTGGGACACGACCGGCCGACGACTGCTGGACGGGCTGGGCGGCATTGCGGTCAACACGCTGGGCCACAACCACCCGCGCCTGGTACCGGCGCTGCAGGACCAGATCGCCAAGCTGATCCACAGCAGCAACTACTACCGCGTGCCGCTGCAGGAGCAACTGGCCGACAAGCTCTGCGAGCTTTCGGGTCTCGCCAATGTCTTCTTCTGCAATAGCGGACTGGAGGCCAACGAGGCGGCTTTGAAGATCGCCCGCAAGTTCGGCCATGACCGTGGCAACACGTCGCCGGAGATTCTTGTCTTCGAAGGCGCCTTCCATGGCCGCTCCATCGCCACGCTGTCGGCCACGGCCAACCCCAAGATCCAGGCCGGCTTCGGGCCGCTGGTGCAAGGCTTCGTGCGCGTGCCGCTGAATGATGCGGCCGCCGTCGAGGCGGCCATTGCCGCTCACCCCAACATCACGGCCATCTTCCTGGAAACCATCCAGGGCGAAGGCGGCATCAACCCGGCGCGTGTCGAGTTCCTGCAGGCGCTGCGCCGCATCTGCGACGCGCACGACCTGCTGCTGATGCTGGACGAGGTGCAGTGCGGCATCGGCCGCACCGGCAAGTGGTTCGCGCACCAGTGGGCCGGCATCCAGCCGGACGTGATGCCGCTGGCCAAGGGCCTGGGTTCGGGCGTGCCCATCGGCGCCGTCGTCTGCGGCCCGCGTGCGGCCGGTGTGTTGAAGGCGGGCAACCACGGCACGACCTTCGGCGGCAACCCGCTGGCCATGCGTGCCGGCGTCGAGACGCTGACGATCATGGAAGAGGACGGCCTGCTGGCCAACGCCGTCGCCGTGGGCGCGACGCTGCGCAATGGCCTGGCCGAGGGCCTGGCTGGTGAGGCCGGCGTCGTCGAGATCCGCGGCCAGGGCCTGATGCTCGGCATCGAGCTGGACCGCCCCGCCGGCGTGCTGCTCACGCAAAGCTTGGAAGCAGGCCTGTTGATCAGCATCACCGCAGACCGCGTCGTGCGCCTGCTGCCGCCGCTGATCCTCACGCATGACGAGGCACGCCAGATCACGGCCCTGCTGGTGCCGCTGATCAAGGCCTTCCTCGCCCAGCCCAAGCCATGAAGCCGGGGGACACACTGATGCGCCACTACCTCCAGTTCAAGGATCTGCGGGCCGAGGAATACGCCCACCTGTTCGACCGCGCCGGCATCATCAAGCGCCGCTTCAAGAACTACGAGCGATACCAGCCGCTGCAGGACCGCACGCTGGCCATGATCTTCGAGAAGGCCAGCACGCGAACGCGCGTCAGCTTCGAGGCGGGCATGTACCAGATGGGCGGCTCAGTCGTGCACCTGACGACGGGCGACAGCCAGCTGGGCCGAGCCGAGCCGGTGGAGGACTCGGCGCGCGTCATCAGCCGCATGGTCGATATCGTCATGATCCGCACCTACGAGCAGAGCAAGCTCGAAGCCTTCGCGGCGCACTCGCGCGTGCCGGTCATCAACGGGCTGACCAACGAATACCACCCCTGCCAGATCCTGGCCGACCTGTTCACCTTCATTGAGGCGCGCGGCATGGACCGACGCGGCTCCATCGACATGGACTGCCTGAAAGGCCGCGTCGTGGCGTGGGTGGGTGACGGCAACAACATGGCCAACACCTGGCTCCAGGCGGCGGAGATCCTGGGCTTCACGGTGCATGTCAGTACGCCGAGCGGCTACGGCATTGACCATGCCGTGGCAGGCGTGAAGGACGCGAATTGCTACCGCGTCTTCGACGACCCGCGCGAGGCTTGCGCCGGCGCCGACCTGGTCACCACCGACGTCTGGACCAGCATGGGCTACGAGGCCGAGAACGAGGCCCGCAAGGCGGCGTTCAAGGACTGGTGCGTGGACGCCGACATGATGGCCCGCGCCAAGCCGGACGCCCTCTTTATGCACTGCCTGCCCGCGCACCGTGGCGAGGAGGTGGCGGCGGACGTCATCGACGGACCGCAGTCGGTCGTGTGGGAAGAGGCCGAAAACCGCATGCACGTGCAAAAGGCGCTCATGGAGTACCTGCTGCTCGGCCGCATCGGCTGATTTGCATCACCCATGAAAAAGCCGGCTGCGAACAGCCGGCTTTTCTTTTGGGCGTTTACCGCCAATCAGGCGCGACGACGGCGGGCAAGCAGCAGGGCGCCACCGGCAAGCATCAGCGCGATGCTGGTGGGTTCCGGGACGGCGGCAATGTTGTCCAGCGCGGCGATGCCGGCCGTGCTGGTCAGGTCAAACGACTGGGCCGAACCGCTGAAGCTCAGTACGGTCTTGGTCCAGCTGTCGTAGCCGCCGGTCGATGCCAGCGTGATCGTGCCCAGCAACATGCCGGTGCCGTTCAAGCCGGAGTAGGCCTTGACGGTGGAGACGTCCGTGCCGGCGTAGTAAAAGCTCAGGCCGCCCGTGACGCCTGCAGCCACGTTCATGTAGGCCGTCGTGTTGATGCTGCCGTCGAGCTGCGCATAGGCAATGCCCAGGGGCGACGGGGCGTTGCTGAAGAACGTCTCGTCCGCGTTGTTGGACAGGCCCAGCACGTTGGTGAACGTCACGCCTTCAGCGGCGTAGGTGTCGCCGACTTCAGGGCTGAAGCCCCAGTCCTTTTCAAAGTCCACCGACAACGGGGCGGCCGCGAAGGCGGGAGAGGCCAGGCCGAGGGCCAGGGCGAGGGTGGCGAGCTTCATCGAGAACTCCAGAGCTTGGGAAGTGTTGGGGCGGCCGGGGCCGCAGCGTCTTACGGGTCCGCAGTGTGGTGAGCAATGAAGACAGGCGCGTGACGCTCCCAAGGCAGCGCGAGCGCTTCACGCTGCTGTCATCCGCCGCTGCGATGGTCCTCAGCCTTCCTCCATCGTCAGCGTCGCGCGCCACATGCATTCACCTGCCCTGCACCGCCGCCATATCCTCATCGCACTGGGCGCCGCCGTGGTGGCCCGCCCTGCACTGGCCTGCGAGTTCTTCAGCAGCCATCTGCGCATCTGGCACCCCTGGACGCGCGCCACGCGCGTGGATGCCGACACGGCCAAGCTGTGCATGCGCTTTGACGAGGTGCAGACGACCGACCGGCTCATCGGCATCGAGACCCCCGTGGCTGCGGGGGCCCGGCTGGCGGGGCCGGGGATCGCGGCAGGTGCGCAAGACCTGTCACTGCTGATCCGCGCGGGCGAGGAGCTGACGCTTGCCGAGGACGGCCTGCACATCGAGTTGCTTGATCTGCAACAGCCACTGCAGGTGGGCCGCAGCTTTGCGCTGCGCCTCATCTTCGAGTCGGCCCCGCCGGTCGACGCGACGCTCAACGTCGACTACGCCGGCTTGCGCTGAGGCTTTGCCGGCGACGGGCGAAACCGTCGCAATGCCGTCACGCCGGGGTCATGCCCCGTCCATAGCATGCGCCCGGTTTCAAGCCCCCTTTCAGCCCGCGTTCCTCTCTCTCCCCGGAGCTTCCATGACCCACTTCTTCACCAAGAGCCAGCTCGCGCTGGCTGCCGTCGCCGCGCTCGGCAGCGCCGCCATCATTGCGCCCAACCTCGCCACTGCTGCCGGCAAGACGCCCGGCAAGTACGTGTCGGGCGACTTCCACAACCACACCACCTGCTCGGACGGCGCCATCTCCATGCAGAAGCTGGTGAAGAAGGTCACCGACAAGACGGCGGACTCGCCCTGGGGTCTGGACTGGTTCGTGCAGGCTGGCCACGGCGGCAACGGCAACCGCAATTGCACCTTGGTTGAAGACGCCACGCTGTCCACGCCCGCCTATCCGTTCATCGAAGGCAAGGGTCCGACGACGACCTGGGCCGACAGCATCGGCGCGGCCAACCTCAAGGGCAACGGCGGCGGCGTGGGCGGCAACGGCAATATGTGGCGTTGGCAGTCCCTGCAGGAGTACCAGTACCAAGTCGTCGAGTACCTCGGCGCGCAAAAGAACGTGCCGCTGTTCCTCGGCCTGGAGTCCGTCGTGCCCGGCCATGAGCACAGCTCGATGTCCGTCATCACGGGGCAGATCCCGACCGCGATGGATACCGCCACGCTGCCGACCACGCCGGGCTACACGGCCATCGGCAACGCCAACGCGCTGGCCCAATGGTCCTACTGCTTCGACCGCAACGACACCGACACCAGCCGCGGCAACGTGACCGGCTCGGCCAGCGGCAACAACTGGAACTGCGCGAACCCCGCCAGCGCCGACTCCACGGCCAGCGCGCTGGGTTGGAGCGACACCGGCAAGAAGCTGGTGCAGCCCAGCGGCACGGGCACCGGCGAGAAGGGCCACCTGAAGACCGTGGAGGCCATGAAGTGGATGGCCAACTTCCACGGCCAGCAAAGCTACTACGTGCCCGCCCACTTGGAGCGCGCCGGCCCGTTCAACCCGAACGGAAACAACGGCTTCAACATCGAGCACCTGCGCGACTTCAACAACGCGGCGCCCAACGTCGCCTTCGGCTTCGAGTCGCAGCCCGGCCACGGTGCATCGGCCAACCGCGGTGAATACCAGGTCAATCGCAACAACTTCGGCGGCACTGCCGGCCTGGTCGACTCCGTCGGCGGCACAACCTACGGCGGCACCGGCGTCTATGCAGCGCAAGTGGGCGGCGTGTGGGACGCAATGCTCGGCGAAGGCCGCAACTGGTGGTTCTTCGCCAGCTCCGACTGGCACAACCGCGGCAGCTTCGGCCCGGATGACCGCCGCTCCACGCAGGACTTCTACCCCGGCGAATACCAGCGCACCCACGTCATGGTGCGCAACGGCGCCGACAAGCTGCGCCCGCAGACCATCGTCGACGGCCTGCGCACCGGCAACGTCTGGGCGGCCTCTGGCCAGCTGATCGACCGCCTCGCCTTCGTGGCTTGCGCGTCCTACCCCGGCGTCGGCGCCCGTAGCAACGCGGCCGTCGAGGCCCTGGCCATTGCCGCTGCCACCAACGACACCGACATCGACAAGACCGGCTGCGCCACGATGGGTGAAAAACTCGCCGTACGCCCCGGTGCCGAGATCGTCGTCGCCGTCGTGCTGCGTGACCCGGCCGGCGTGAACTTCTCGCCCTACAGCTTCCCCAACCCGTCGCTGGCCCAGATCGGCGTCAACCAGCCGATCAACAAGCCGGTGCTGGATCACGTCGACGTGATCCGCGGCCTGGTCAGCGGCTACAAGACGCCGGGCACGGCGGGCTACACCGGCGAATGGCCGCGCAACACCGACTGGCTCAAGACCGATGGCACGACCACCGGCCTGACGAGCGTGCCGGCCGCTGCGAAGAACATGTCTGCCGCCATCCTGAAGACCTTCAGCGGCAACGGCGGTTCGGCCTGGACGCAGGTGCAGTCGGGTGCGGACAACACCGTCTTCCTGAAGATGAGCCTGCGCATCCCGGCCGTTCAAACGTCGCAGTACGTGCGTCTGCGTGGCAGCAACATGCCGGCGTCGGTGCCTTACGAAACCGATGCCAATGGCAACCCACTGGCCGACCTGTACACCAACGCCGGCAACACCGCAGCGCTGCGCATCCCGTGCACGACGGTGGGCACCAACGTGCCGGCCAACGGCACGGCATGGAACTCGGCCGCCAACACCATCGACGGTTGCCCCGCCCACCTGGCCACGGCCTCGGGCAACAGCCCCATCGCTGGCCAGAAGGCCGTGTCCTATGACGTGGCGGCCTGGGCGGACCTCTGGTTCTACAGCAATCCGATCTACGTCGAAGTGGCCAATGCCATCGCCGTTGCCGGCGTGAAGTAAGACGTCAAAGGCAGCGCAGGCTGCCTTCGAGACCGACAGCGGCGTGGCTGAAAAGCCCGCCGCTGTCTTCGTCTTGTCTTGTTCGCTGCCTAGCATGGTGGGCTTATTACCCCGCCGTCATGTCCAGCACCCTGCCCCCCATTGCCCTGCGCACTCGCTCCGCCCGCCAACTGCCCAACTGGACCCGCGAACCGCTGCTGCACTTCCTGCTGCTCGGTGCCGTGCTCTTCGGCATCGACCGCCTCGTCAACCGCAGCAGCAGCGAGGCCAACGAGATCGTCATCAGCGCCGAGGTCGATGAGGACGCTCGCCAGCTCTTCAAGGCCCAGCGCGGCCACGAGCCCAATGCCGAGGAGACGACGGCGCTGCGCAAGATCTGGCTCGACAACGAAGTGCTCTACCGCGAAGGCCTGGCCCTGCAACTTGACAAGGGCGACACCGCCATCCGCGAGCGCGTCATCTTCAAGGCGCTGAGCGTGGTCGACGGCGGCACCAAGCTGCCGCCGGTGACGGACGAAGTGCTGCGCCACTGGTTCGAGCAGCACCGCGTCAAGTACGACGAGCCGGCCCGCTTTGATTTCCAGGAAGCCGTGCTCGGCGGCGAGCCGAGCGAAGCCGCCGTCCGCGCCTTCGTCGACATGCTGAACAACGGCACGCCCGGCGACACCAAGGCCGGCCTGCGCGTATTCAAGGGCCGGCCGCATAGCAATTTGCTGCAGAGCTATGGCGAGGGTTTTGCCAAGACGCTAGAGGGTGCCGCGCCTGGCCAGTGGCTGACGGCGCAGTCGCGCGACGGCTGGCGCGCCGTGCGCCTGGATGCCGCAACGCCCGCGCGCCCCGCCAACTTCGAGGTGCTGCGCGGCGTCGTGCAGCAGGACTGGACGGACGCGACGCTGTCCGAGCAGCGCAGCGCCGCAGTCGCCGCGCTGGCCAGGAAGTACCGCATCAAGGTCGAGGTGGCCGGTAAATGAAGCGCCTCGTGAACTGGCTGCGCGCTGCCTGCCTGCTGGCGCTGGCCGCCGCTGCCCTGCCCTCGTTTGCTCATGAGATGAGCATGGCCGAGCTGAACCTGCGCGAGACGCAGCGTGGCGAATTCATCTGGCAATGGGGCGCCGGTGAGAAACGCCCCATCGCCCAGGACCTCACACCCGTGTGGCCGCAGGGCTGCACGGCCGACGCGAACGTGCTGCGCTGCGGCGAGCAGGGCCTCGTCGGCACCATGTCGGTCAAGGGCGTCGGCGAGCGCTACTCGGCCACCCTCGTCAAGGTCTTCTGGCAGGACGGTGAAAGCCGCGTCTACACGCTGACCAAGGCACAGCCGACCGTGCAGCTCTACGGCGCCGCCAACGACCCGCGCGGCATGCGCGAGATCGCCAGCGCCTACACGCTGCTCGGCGTGGAGCACATCCTCGGCGGCGTCGACCACCTGCTCTTCGTCATCGGCCTGCTCTTCCTGGTCGGCTTCAACCGTCGCCTCATCTGGACGATCACCGCCTTCACCGCCGCCCACAGCCTGACGCTCGCCAGCAGCGCCCTCGGCTGGCTGACGCTGCGCTCCGCGCCCGTGGAGGCGACCATCGCGCTGTCCATCGTGCTGGTGGCGGTCGAGGCGCTGCACAAGCGCGACACCCTCGCCCGCCGCTGGCCCGCGCTGGTCGCCTTCCTGTTCGGCCTCGTGCACGGCCTGGGCTTTGCCGGCGCGTTGAAGGAAATCGGCCTGCCCGAGAACCACCTGCTCGTCGCGCTGCTGACCTTCAACGTCGGCGTCGAGATCGGGCAGCTGATGACCGTCGGCGTCTGCTGGTGCCTGTGGCGCCTCACGGCGCGCTGGCCGGCGGCGCAGCGGGCGCGCACGGTGCTGCTTTACGGCATCGGCGGCATGGCGGCGTACTGGTCGTGGCTGCGGGTCGCGGCGGTGCTGGCATGACGGACGAAGTCGTCGGTCTGTTTCCGATCCCGCTGCTGCGCGCCCCGGCCGTGCTGCCGCAACCGCTGGTGAACGCCCTCGTCGACCACTTCTCCCGCCGCGCACTGCAGGCCAACAACAGCTCCGAGGCGCTGTCGCACACGCAGATGCTGCAGCCCTCGGACAGCCCGCTGCTCGTGCAGGCTGCGGCGCTGCTCACGCCCAAGATCGCCGAGTTCGGCCGCCTGCTGTTCGGCGAGCAACTCGGCTGGGCCATCAAGGAGATGTGGGTCAACGTGCTGGACACCGGCGGGCGCCAGGCCATGCACAACCACGCCAACAGCTTTGCGTCGGGCGTCGTCTACCTGACCGAGACGCACGACTCGGCGCGCACGGTCTTCATGAAGTCGCCCGGCGGGCATGACTTCTCGATCAAGAACGACCATGCTGGCGTCGTCACCGGTGCCTACAACGCCGAGAAGTGGGTCAGCCCCGCGCCGTCTCCAGGCGATCTCATCCTCTTCCCGAGCTACCTCATGCACGCGGTGCCGCCCAATGCCGGTGGTCGCCGCATCAGCCTGGCCTTCAACGCCATCCCGACGCGGCTGGAGAGCTGGGGCTACACGCTGAGCTTCAACTCGTGAGGGGCCTGGCGCTGGCGCTGATGGCCGCGTCCGGCTTCGCCGGGCTGGGCTATCAAGTCATCTGGACGCAGCAGTTCGGCCTCGTGCTGGGCCACGAGTCGGCTGCGGTGCTCGCTGTCGTGGCCGCCTTCTTCGGGGGGCTGTCGCTCGGCGCACTGCTGCTCGGCCGTCGCATCGAGTCCAGCGAGCGACCGCTGCGTTGGTATGCCGGCTGCGAGGCGCTGATCGGCCTGTGGGGCGCGCTGCTGATGGCCGTCATGCCTGCGGCCAGCAACGCCGCACTGGCGCTAATCGGGCCCGATGCAACGCCCGCCTGGCAATGGAGCATCGCTTTCGGCGCGAGTTTCCTGCTGCTGCTGCCCGCCACGGCCGCGATGGGTGCAACGCTGCCGGCCATGGCTCGCCTGGGCACCGCCAGGCTCGCGCCGCTGTACGCCGCCAACACACTGGGCGCCGTCGCGGGCGTGTTGGCCACGGCCTTCTGGCTGATCTCGGACTGGGGCCTCACGCGCAGCGCCGGCCTGTGCGTGGCGCTCAACCTCGGCTGCGCGCTGCTGGCCGGCCTCGCGCTGCAAGCCGCGCCCGCCATCGCGCTCGGCCCGACGACGTCGAACCGCCCGCTGTGGCTGCTGGCCGCAACCGGCCTGCTTGGCATTGCATACGAGGTGCTGGCCGTGCGCGTGCTGAGTCAGGTCGCCGAGGACACGGTCTACACCTTCGCGCTGCTGCTGGCTGTGTACCTGGCCGGCAGTGCGCTCGGCGCCGCTGCGTTTGCGCGCTGGCCGGCGCTGCGCAACACGCGGCTGCTGCTGCAGGGCCTGGCCGTCAGCATCCTGCTCGGCATGGCCACGCTGTGGGGCGCTGAGGCGATCAAGCAGGCGCTGCAGCCCGAGACGCTGGCTGGTGCGCTCGCCACCGAGGCCTTGCTCGCCGTCGCCGTGTTCGCGCTGCCAACGCTGTTGATGGGCGCCCTCTTCTGCCAGCTCAGTGCGGACGCTGCCGCAGCCGGTATCCCGTTCAGCCAGGCGGTGGGCGCCAACACGCTGGGCGCGATGGCGGCGGCACCGCTGTTCGGCGTCGCGCTGGCCTCGGTCCTTGGCCCCAAGCTGGCGTTGCTGCTAGTCACGGCCGGCTATCTGCTGCTGGCACCGGCCTGGCGCAGCGCGGCTTGGTGGTTTCCCGCCACCGCGACCGCCGCGCTGGCGCTGTTCGCACCGCCACTGGCCTTCATCGATCTGCCCGAGGGTGGCCACCTGCTGAGTTACCGCGATGGCCCGATGGCCGCCGTCAGCGTCGTCGAGGACGCGGCCGGCGTTGCGCGGCTGCGCATCAACAACCGCCAGCAGGAGGGCAGCAGCGCCACCGTCCTCGTCGATGGCCGCCAGGCGCTGTTGCCGCTGCTGCTGCACGGCGACGCAAAACGAGCCCTCTTCCTTGGCGTCGGCTCCGGCGTCACGTCAGGCGTGGCGGCACAAGTGCTCGGCCTGGAGGTCGATGCCGTCGAGCTGCTGCCCGAGGTCGTGGAGGCATCGGCGCTGTTCCGCCCCGCGTTAGGTGAAGGTCCGGCACCACACATGCACACCGCCGACGCACGCCGTTATGTGCGCACCACCACCCAGCGCTACGACGTGGTCGTGTCCGACAACTTCCACCCGGCCCGCAGCGGCTCGGGCGCGCTCTACACCGTCGAGCATTTCCGGGCCGTGCGCGAGCGGCTGGCGCCCCAGGGGCTGTTCTGCCAATGGCTGCCGCTGCACCAGCTCGACCTGGACACGCTGCGCAGCATCACGGCCGCCTTCCTGCAGGCCTTCCCCGACGGCGCCGCGCTGCTGGCCAGCAACAGCCTGGACACGCCCACCGTGGGCCTCGTCGGCCGCGCCGGTAGCACCCGTTTCAGGCCCGGCACGGCCAAGCCCGACATGGCGGCGCACTTCGGCCTAGCCGACGACTTCGCCGTGCTCGGCAGCTTCATCGCCGACGCGCCCGCGCTGCACCGCCTGGCCGGCAACGCGCCGCTCAACACCGACGACCGCCCCTGGGTGGCCTACCGTGCGCCGCGCATCACCTACGCACCCGACTCCGCGCCACGCGACCGCCTGCTGGATCTCCTCGGCCAGGTCAGCGTCGACACCGCCACGCTGCTGTCCTCGCCCGAGCTGGCCCCGCGCCTGAACGCCTACGCCGAGGCCCGCCGCAGCTATTTGGACCTGGGCCGCCGAACCGCGCCCAGCGGCGACCCGGCCGTCATGCTGGCCCGCGTCGGCACGCCGCTGCTGGCCGTGCTGCGCCAGAGCCCCGACTTCCAGCCCGCCGCCGAGCCGCTGCGCCGGCTGGCCCAGGCGCTGGCTTCACGCGACCCGCAGGCCGCGCAACGGCTTCACGAATCGCTCGCTGCCATCCGCGCCGACCTGGCCGGTTTCTGAACTGTCGGCGCGGCGTCAGCGCTTCATGGCAAGCTGTCGAGCTATGCGCTGGGCTTTCATCACCGACATTCACGCCAACCGTCAGGCCTTCGAGGCCGTTCTTGCCGACGCTCGCGCTCAAGGCGCCACCCGTTTCGCGTTGCTGGGCGACTTCGTCGGCTACGGCGGCGACCCCGCCTGGGTGGCCGACCAGGTCATGGCCCTGGCCACCGACGGCGCCATCGCCGTGCAGGGCAATCACGACGAAGCCGTGGCCCACGGCAGCATGCCGGGCATGCACCCCGACGCGCGCGCCGTCGTCGAATGGACGCGCTCGCAACTGACCGAAGAGCACCTGCGCTTCCTTGCCCGGCTGCCGCTGCAGGCCCATGGCGAGCCGGGCCAGATCCTGTTCGTGCACGCCAACGCCTTCGAGCCCAACGGCTGGGAGTACGTGCAGGGCCGCTCCGAGGCGGTCAAGAGCCTGCATGCCAGCAACGCACGCATCCAGGTCTGCGGCCACATGCACGAACCCATGCTTTACCACCTGTCGGGCACCGGCAAGGCGGGCGACTTCAAGCCGCTGTCCGGCGTGCCCATGCCGCTGCCCGGCCATCGTCAATGGCTGGTCATTCCTGGTTCCTGCGGCCAGCCGCGCGATGGCAACCCGGCGGCCTGCTACGCGCTGCTGGACCCGGCCAAGTCCGACCTTGACGACGCGCGCATCACCTTCCAGCGCGTGGCCTACGACGTGGAAGCGGCCTGCGCGGCGCTGCGCGCGACGGCGCTGCCGCCGCAGATCGTCGAGCGCCTGGCCCGCCGCTTGACTCTGGGCGAGTAATGACGGCGCCACTGCCCTTCACGAGCCCGGGCTTCGTGCCGCTGGAACCCGGCCAGGAGTTGGACGGCTTCCGGCTGGAGGCGCGGCTGCATCAGGGCGGCATGGCCAACCTGTGGAGCGTTACCCGGGTGGATGGCCCGGGCGACGGCACGGACGGCGGCATGGAGCTGCTGATGAAGGTGCCGCGCATCATGGGCGGCGAGGACCCGGCCACCATCGTCGGCTTCGAGGTCGAGCAGATGCTGATGCCGCAACTGAGCGGGGCCCATGTGCCGCGCTTCGTCGCGCGCGGCGACTGGACGCGCAAGGCCTACATCGTCATGGAGCGCATTCCCGGCGACACGCTGCGCCCCCGGCTGGACGACGCGCCGCTGCCGCCCGAGGAGGTGGCCTTCATCGGCGCCCGCGTGGCCACCGCGCTGGCCGCGCTGCACCGCCAGCATGTCGTGCACCTGGACATCAAGCCCAGCAACATCATGTTCCGCCCCGACGGCACGGCCGTGCTGGTGGACTTCGGCCTGAGCCGCCACGAGCAGCTGCCCGACCTGCTGGAAGAAGAGTTCACGCTGCCCATGGGCACGGGGCCGTACATGAGCCCGGAGCAGGTGCAGTTCGTGCGCAGCGACCCGCGCAGCGACCTGTTCGCGCTGGGCGTGATGCTCTATCACCTGGCCACCGGCGAGCGGCCCTTCGGCCAACCGGACTCGGTGCGCGGCCTGCGCCGGCGCCTGTACGTCGAGCCGGTGCCACCGCGCGCCATCCGGCCGGAGCTGCCGCCCTGGCTGCAGGAAATCATCCTGCACTGCCTGGAGGTGAAGCCCGAGAAGCGCTACCAGAGCGCCGCCCAGCTGGCGCTGGACCTGCGCGAGCCGACCGGCGTGGTGCTGACGGCGCGGGCCGAGAAGCTGCGTGTCAGCGGCGCGATGCTGCGGCTCAAGCGCTGGTTCTTCGCGCTCGGCGCCGAACCCACGCCGCCCGCGCCGGTCGGCGAGCAGCTCGCCCGCAGCCCCATCGTCATGGCGGCAGTGGAGGTGGACCGCGGCACGCCCGAGTTGCGCGCGCAGTTGTGCGAGACCGTCCGCCGCATCGTGCAGACCGAAACCGGCGCACGCCTGGCCTGCGTGGCCGTCATGAAGATCAACCGCATCGGCATCGACGACCTGACCGACCAGCACGGCCAGAGCCTGCACGTGAAGCAGCTCATCGCGCTCAAGCACTGGGCCCACCCGATCAGCAAGGCCTTGAACCTGGCGGACGGACGGCTGACCTTCCATGTGCTGGAGGCCCCGGACGTGGCCGATGCGCTGGTGGATTTCGCGCGCCGCAACGGCGTGGACCACATCGTCATGGGCGCGCGCGGCGCGTCGGCGCTGCGGCGCTACCTGGGCAGCGTGTCGAGCCAGGTGGTGGCGGAGTCGGACTGCACGGTCACGGTGGTGCGGGAGCCTGCTGCGGGTTGATGACCCGGGCAGACGGCCTCTGGGCCATCAAGGCCTTGGTCCAAGTTCGCCTCCGAAAGGTCGAACTTACCGAGGATTCGGTGCTAACCGTCAAAAATGGCGGATCCGGCCGAACATTGGGCAAGCGCAGCTTGTAAAAGATGGGGCGGACTCATACCCTCCGATCATTCGAGTGCAGCCATCAATCAGTACCGTAGGCGCACTGTTGCGGGGCCAGTTGCTTTGGGAGATTCAAGTGCACGCACCCATCCCATCTGGGCTGAGACGTCGTCACGCTTTGATCGGCATTGGTGGCGCCACGTTGCTGGCATCCCTGTACGGATTGAATCGTCACCGTGTCAGCCCTGCTGAGGGGATATCGAAGCTCCGTATAGCAACTCCCCTCGTTCCGCATGCGGGGCTGTTCCATCTTGCGTCGGCTCGTGGCTTCTTCCGTGATCAAGGGCTAGAGGCAACCCTGCTCCCTCAGACGCATGGCAAGGCTGCGCTGGCCGACTTGCTGCGGGGGCGGGCCGATCTGGCCGTCGCAGCCGACGTACCGGTGGTTGTCGAGGTGCTCAAGGGCGCTCCGCTGAGCATCGTCGCCTCGGTGTCCAGCGCGTCGAACGAGTTGGCCGTGCTGGGCCGCGTCGATCGCGGCATCCGTACACCAGATGACCTGCGGGGGCGCAAGATCGGGGTCACCCTCGGGACGAGCGGCGAGTACTTTCTCTGGGCATTTTTGGTGCGTTACCGCATTGCACCCCAATCGCTCCAGCTGGTTGATCTGCCGCCTTCGAAACTGATCGAATCGCTGCGCGACGGCCTTGTGGACGGCGTCGCGGCTTGGCAACCGGTGCGGTACGAGGCCGAGCGTGCCTTCGGCAATGCCATCGTCTCGCTCCATGCGCCAGACGCCTACGCGCAGAGGTTCGTTCTGGTCGGCCTTCACGACTATGTACAGGCGCATCAGCAAGAGTTGCGTCGTTTGTTGCAGGCATTGACTGACGCCGAAGCCTTCGCGCAGGCCGAACCCCAGCAGGCCAAAGCCGCCCTTGCGGAGCAGATCAAGCTCAAACCCGGAGCCCTCGATCCGTCTTGGCAGGACATGACCTTCGAGGTCGAGCAGCAGCAGGCTCAGTTGGTCACGCTCGAGGACGTGGCGATGTGGGCCATGGCGCGCGGCTATGCGCCCGCTCAGCCAATGCCAAACTTCCTATCCCATCTCTCTCTGGACGCCTTGCTTGCAGTAGGCCCGGAGCGGGTCACGGTGGTGCGATGAAGATCAGCAGCAAGGCCAAACTGGCCGCAACGCTGATGCTCGGCACGATGGTGCTCATCGCCATCAGCATCGCCTGGGCCGATGCGCAGGTGCGGGCGGCTGTGGCGCAGCGGCGCCACAGCGTCGAGATTGCCGGCGCGCTCAACAACATGCGCATGGTCACGTTCGAATACCTGCTCAATCGACGTGAGCGCGCGCGATTGCAGGAGCAAGCCGTGTGGCACAGGCTCGAGGGCCTGCTCGCGACTCCTGTCCCACTTGACGGCGCAGCCGCCGGCATCCTGGAGAGCCTTCGTAGCCAGGGAGAGGCCAGCCACCGCCTGTTCGGTGAGGTCGATGCGGCTACAGCGGGCGCGGGTGCCGCCGACGACGTGCAGCGCCGGTTCGAGGCCCAGCTGTCGAGCCGGATACTGATCCTGCAGCAAAACGGCCTCGTGGAGGCCGCGCAGCTCATTGACGACGCCGGAGCGCGAATCGACACGACGCAACGCCGCGTCGTCATGATCACCGGGATCGGCTTGTTGGCGATGGCGGTCCTGACCGGCGTCGCCGCGTGGCTGTTCCGGCGCGACGTTCTGGCTCCGATTGCGCGCCTGGAGCTGGCCACCCGCGAGGTCGCCGCCGGTAACTGGTCGTTCGCACTTGACGCGGGGAGTGCCGATGAACTGGGCGATGTGGCGCGCCACTTCGACGCGATGACTCGCGTGCTGAAGGACTCCTTTGACCGGCTCGAAGTCAGCAACCGGGAGCTTTTGTCGCTGAACCAGGAGCTCGAATCCTTCAGCTATTCGGTTTCCCATGACCTGCGCAGCCCGTTGCGCAGCATGGATGGCTTCTCCCTTGCCCTCCTGGAGGACTATGGAGACCGGCTCGACGACGAAGCCCGCGATAGCCTGCAACGCATACGCGGGGCGAGCCAGCGGATGGGCCGCCTGATCGACGAACTGCTCGGCCTGGCGCGGGTCACCCGAGCTGAATTGAGGATTCAAGATGTTGACCTCAGCGCGATGGCCCAGGAAATCGCCTCGACCTTGACTCGGGCGCAGCCCGAACGCCGGGTTCGATGGGACATCGAGAAGGGCATCGTCGTTCGGGGTGACCGCGAACTGCTGGCGATAGCGCTGCAGAACCTGCTCGACAACGCATGGAAGTTCACCGGCAAGGTCGACGAGGCCTTCATCCAGGTGGGTACGCGCAACCAGGACGGACACCAAGTCTGTGTTGTTTCCGACAACGGCGCGGGGTTCGACATGGCCTACGCCTCCCGCCTCTTCGGTGCATTCCAGCGCCTGCATCACGAGGTTGATTTCCCGGGCACGGGCGTCGGGCTGGCCATCGTCCAGCGCGTGATGCGTCGCCACGGCTGGTCGCTCGGGGCCCACTCTTCACCCGGGCAAGGAGCGACCTTCTATTTCCGCCCAACGGAGCGAGACGATGAACGAAGAGAACAAGACCATCCTGCTGGTTGAAGACAATCCCGACGACGTTGCGCTGACGCTGCGGGCCTTCAAGCGCAGCCATCTGATGAACCCGCTCGTCGTCGCCCGCGACGGTGTCGAGGCGCTCGACTTTCTCTTTGCGCGGGGTGCCCACGTCGACAGGGCCAATGCGCCGCTGCCGACACTGATCATCCTCGACCTGAAGCTGCCCAAGCTGGATGGGCTGGGGGTGCTCAAGGCGATGCGCGCCGATCCACGAACGGCGCTCCTGCCCACGGTCATCCTGACATCGTCCAAGGAGGAGCAAGACGTCATCTCTGGCTATTCGTTCGGCGCCAATAGTTACGTTCGCAAGCCCGTCGATTTCGTCGAATTCGTCGAGGCCGTCAAGGTGCTCGGCCTCTACTGGCTCGCACTCAACCAGGTCCCCCCGCGGCAGGCGCCATGAACGAGCGCCGGATCAACGTTCTCGCCGTCGAGGATTCAGAGAACGACTTCCGCTTGACCGTGCGCCTACTTCGCCGAGCGGGCTTCGAGCCAAATTGCCAGCGCGTGCAGGATCTGCCTACGCTGCGGCAGGCCCTGATCGAAGGCCCCTGGGACGCTGTGATCTCGGACTTCAGCCTGCCTGGCTTCAGCGGGCTGGAGGCGCTTGCCGAGTTCCGCAAGGCGAATTTGGACATTCCCTTCATCTTCGTCTCCGGAACGATTGGTGAAGAAACGGCCGTCGCCGCAATGCAGGCGGGTGCCAACGACTATGTCATGAAGGAGAACTTGAGCCGCCTTGGACCGGCGCTTGAACGGGAACTGGCGCAGGCCGCACGGCGGGCGGCCCATCGCCAGGCCGAGGCCGAGTTGAGCCGGTTCGAGACGCAACTCCATCAGGCCCAGAAGATGGAGTCGCTTGGCACGCTGGCCGGCGGCATAGCGCATGACTTCAACAACATCCTCGGTGCGATCCTTGGCAACCTCGAACTCGCCAGGGCCGACATTGACCCCGTCCATCCGGCACAAGTTGCACTGGGTGAGATTCAGCAGGCGAGCCTGCGCGCTCGCGACCTAGTCCGGCAAATACTGACCTTCAGCCGCCGTCGGCCGCAGCAGTTGCAGAACATCCCGCTGAAGTCCATCGTTGAGGAAACCTTCCGGCTCCTACGCGCGACGCTGCCTGCCGGCGTCGAGCTTCGGCTGCTGCTGGACCCAGCGCCCTTGTATGCCAATGCCGATGCAACCCAATTGCAGCAGGTCTTGATGAACCTGTGCACGAACGCCTGGCATGCGCTTCGAGGCGAGGCAGGGCAAATCGTCATCGGCCTGGAGGCCGCTCACATTGATGCCAGCACCGCGCGTATGCGTGGCCTGGCTGCGGGGCCTCATGTCCATCTGTGGGTGCAGGACACGGGCACGGGGATGGGCGCGCCAACGCTCGAACGGATCTTCGAGCCATTCTTCACGACCAAGTCGGCCGGGCAAGGTACCGGGCTCGGCTTGTCGGTCGTCCATGGCATCGTCGTCAGTCATCACGGCAGCATCACCGTGGACAGCCAACCGGGTGCGGGCAGCACTTTTCATGTCCTTCTGCCTGCGACCGCCTCGCCGTTGATGATGCAGCCGGCTGCTGAACACGCAGCGCCGTTGGAGGCGGCGCGCGGCGAGCATGTCGTCTATCTCGACGACGATGAGACCGTCATGCTCGTCATGGTCCGCACGCTTGAAAGAGCGGGCTACCGGTGCAGCGGCTTTCAGGATGCCGCCAGTGCGCTGGCCGCTATCAAGGACGAGTCTCTGCGGGTCGATGTCTTCGTGACCGACTACAACATGCCGGGACTTTCCGGCCTTGAAGTGGCGCGCGAGGTGGCCTTGATCAGGCCCGGTTTGCCCATCGCCATCAGTTCAGGATTGATCACCGACGAACTTTTCGAAGAAGCGCGGCGGGCAGGCGTGTTGGCCGTGATCGCGAAGGAAAACGCCTTCCGGGAAATCGTTCCGCAAGTCGCACGTCTATTGACGCTCGCTACGAAGAAGTCTTCTTCATGACGAGTTGCCAAGGATCGCCTCTTTGAGCATCCGCCCCGAGGCCAGGGCGAAAGCGCACAAAAATTCCAGGAGAGATTTGTGGCGAACAGCATCCAGGTCGGTGCCTGTTACTGGTTGACCGGGCTGCCCGGCTCGGGCAAGACGACCCTTGCCCAGGCGTTTCACCACCGCCTGAGGTCCGCAGGGTATGAGGCCTGCATGCTTGACGCAGATGTCTTGCGGGAAGGCATCAACCGCGATCTCGGGTTTTCGCCAGAGGACCGAAGTGAAAACGTCCGGCGAATCTCTGAGGTCGCGTGCCTGTTCGCGCAGGAGGGCTTCATCGCGGTTGTTTCCTGCATCGCGCCTTACCAGGCTGATCGCCAGCGCGCTCGCCAGCGTTTCCCCGAAGGGCGATATTTCGAAGTCTTCGTCGACGCTTCCGTCGAGGTGTGTACTGCGCGGGACCCGAAAGGCCTGTATCGCAAAGCCAGGCAGGGGACGGTCCTGCAAGTCACGGGCGTTTCCGCGCCGTACGAACGCCCCGAGCACCCCGATATCGCGCTGGCGACTGGTGAGCTTTCGGTTGATGCCTGCGTTGAGGCACTACTCGGGCACCACGGCAAACGCGTGGCCTGGCTGCGTGGCGCAGGTCGTGGCACCGGCGGCGACGACTCAATCAGTTTTCCTGGCTAGGCGCCCGAATTGCCCGAATTGCCGGAAGCGCCCGAAGCGCCCGAAGCGCGCACAGATTACTTGGAGAACGCTCATGGACTTGGCTAGCTTTACCGACCAATGGCAAACGCAGCGCCAGCAACTCTTCAAGTCCGTGCCGCCCGAGGGCCGAACGGTGCGCTATCTGGACAAGGAGTTCCTGGTGTATCCCGACACCTTCTGGCCATTCGCCGACAGCCTGCCGCTCGTCAGGCATTTCAAGGTCGCGCCGGGTGACAGTGTGCTCGACGTGGGGACAGGCTCGGGCGTCATCGGAGTCTTTGCCTGCTACCGCGGCGCGGCGCGCGTGGTGGGCGTGGACATCAACCCGGCGGCCATCCAGAGCGCCACCCACAATGCCCAGATGCACGGCTTTGCCGGCACCATGCAAGTGGTGCAGTCCAACTTGTTCGAAGCGCTGGGCGAAGAGCGTTTCGACGTCATCATGGCCAATCTGCCGTTCAGGAACAAGCCTGCGCACGATGTGGTGGCGATGTCCCAATGGGATACCGACTTCAAGACCAACACCCGCTTTTTCGAAGGCGTGGGCCAGCACTTGAAGCCCAAGGGGCGCATCTATTTCGTGCAGTCCAACTTCGGTGAAATCGAAGCCATGAAGCGCCTCGCGCAGGCGGCGGGCCTGCAGACCACGGAGTTGGCCAGCGAAGCCCTCGACGACACCCAACGTCAGCGGTTCTTCGTCTACGAGATGACCCGGGCCTGACTCACCCGCTGCCATGGACAGCTTTCTGCTGACCATCAAGTCGCGCCGCGACGTTCCCCACTCCGATCTGGACTTGCTGGTCCGACGGGTGGTGGTGATCTTGTCCGGCTCGCGCGGCGGGTCCAGTCTCTTCAAGGAAACCCTGGCCCTGCACCCCCGCATCGCCTCGCTGGACGGGGAACTGGACCCGCTGCTCGCCTTGTCCGGCAATGGCTTCAATCAAAACTCCGACAGCGATTGCATCGAAAAGGTGGCCAATGCTGCGGAGCTGGCCAGTTGCATCCTGGACGAGATTTCTTTTGCCTCGCCGCAGATCCTCGACACCCAACTGCTGCTCAGGAAATGGAGGAACCGGCTGCCGCTGCAGTTCCCTTCGCATTTTCTGGACGACGGCACCTACGGCCGCCTGCAGCAGTCACTGGAGGCGGCGCTGAGCCAGTTCGACCGCGGTGACCGCCGTAGCGAGGCCGCGCTGCAGGGCTTGATCCTCTCCACCGTGTTCAGCGACGAGCCGTGGCGGCTCAGCTACTACGACGGCAGCAGCGCGCCGGCCACAGGCCGCTATTTTGACGAGCCCTTGAAGATTGAGGAACCGCCCTTCGTGGTGCCCGCGCTCAGGCGGCGGCCCCTGGGCCTGGCCGATGTGCGGGACGCGGTGTTGCTGTTCAAGTCCCCGTCCGACGCGTACCGCATCGGCATGTACGAGCAGCTGTTCCCTAACGCCGAGGTGACCTACATCCACCTGACGCGGGGCTTCGCGCAGTCCGTCAACGGCCTGATGGACGGTTGGCTCTACCCGCTGGGATTCTTCTCGCACGACCTCAGCAAGATCAACGTCGAGCTCGCCATCCAGGGCTATTCCGACACCGTGCCTTTTGGCCGCAAGTGGTGGAAGTTCGACCTGCCGCGCAACTGGCGGAAGTTCACTCACGCGAAGCTGGAGGAGGTGTGCCTGAACCAGTGGTACTCCACCCACAAGGCCATCCTGCAAAGCGGCGCGTGTAGCCTGAGCGTGTCTTTTGAAGACTTCATTGCCAGCCCCGCCGTGACGCTGAGGCGGATCACCGACCACCTGGGCCTCCCCGCCATGGCCCTGCCAGGCGCACTACCCGTCAAGATGGCCACCGAACCGCCGAGCTCCAGGCGCTGGCGCAAAAGAGGCCCCTTGTTCCTGAACCTGAGCCGGCGGCCCGAAGTGCGCGAGCTGATGGACCAGCTCGGCTACCCCATGGACCCCGACACATGGCTATGAACGCAAGGCTTCTGCTGCCCTACCTGATGGGCCAGCGCCGCGACGGCCTGCGCCGCGTGCTCGACATCGACCACCATCCCTGGGAGGTGATCGCGCCTGAGCTGCTGCACGAAACGCGGATCGACGATCCCATCGCGAAGCTGCGCAACCTGGGTAGCCTCTACGCCTTGCTCGCCGCGCGCGTCGCCGCACTGGCCAAGAGTGGCTACCGACCGGTCAGCATCGCCGGGGACTGCGTCTCCAGCCTGGGCATGCTGGCCGGGCTGCAGCAAGCGGGCCAGCAACCCGATCGCGTGCTCTGGCTCGATGCCCACGGTGACTTCCACACCTGGGCCAGCACCGCAACCCAATACATCGGCGGCATGCCCCTGGCCATGTTCGTCGGCAGGGTTGATCGCAACCCCGATCCGCGCAGCCAGGCGGCACTCGACTGCCTGTCCACCATCGGCGTGCAGGCCTACCCGCAGCGGCAAATCGTTCTCGCCGATGCGCGCGACCTGGACCCCGGCGAGCGCGAAGCCTTGCTGAGCTCCCAGATCCTCCGCTGCCCGCTCGGCGAAGTGCTGGGGCACCTGCAGCCGCAGGAGCGCATCTACCTGCACTGGGACACCGACGTCATCGACGACCCGGCGCACATGCCCGCGCTCAAGTACCACGTGCAGCGCGGCCCCAGCGCCGCGGACATGGTGGTCTTTTTTCAGGCACTGCGTCGCTACAACATCGTTGCGGTGTCCGTCTCCGCCTGGCATCCAGAACAGGATGGAGACAACCAGACCGCGCTGGCCTGCCTGGAGATTCTGAACACCCTGCTCGATGGCTGAGGCCGCGCACCCCGGGTCGTTAGAGCCCGGGATAGTTGTTGTCTGCCGCCGGCGCCGCGCGCTTCTTGCGGGCCGGCGCGATCTGCGTCGTGACCGTCACCGCGTTGCCGCCAGCGGCGATCTGCACCGCCGTCGGCGTGCCGTCGACGATCTGGTCCGGGTGCCAGATGCGCACGCGCGCCGCGCCCTCGGGCAGGCCCTGCAGCACGGCCTTGCCGTCCTCGCTGCCGAGCTTGGCCCAGGGCGTGTCGGCCACGTAGACATGGCCGCGCATGGAGCTGTGGATGTGGCAGGCAAGCAGATAGGGGCCGGGTTGCGACAGCACCTTGCTGTCGCTGGCCGGCGCCTTGTTGCGCACGCGCCCGGCAAGGCGGAACTGGGTGTTCTGGCCCGGGTCCACGAACGCGCCGCCCGCACCCATGACACCGAGGATGACGTGGTGGTCCCAGGTGTCCAGGTTGCTGAAGCTGACCTTGGCACCGAGGCCGACCAAGGTCACGGCCGGCACGAACTTCAACTGGTCCTGCGCGATGGTGGCCGCCAGTACCGGCGACGGGCGTATGCCCTGGGCACTGCTGTCGACGAGAACGACAGCGTCGGCCAGCGGCTTGCCGCTGCGGTCCAGCACAGTGACGGTCAGATCGGCGGCCTGCGCTGCAGCAGCAAGCAGCAGAGTGGCGATGAAGATTGTGCGCATGGCGGTCAGTGTCACCCGCCGCCTACACTGGCGAGATGAGTGACAACCCCTGCCTGAGCTGCGGCGCCTGCTGCGCCAGTTTTCGCGTCGATTTCGACCGCAGCGAGTTGGCGAGCGAGGGCGGCCGCGTGCCCGACGGACTGGCGGTGGAATTGACCGGCCGCCTGATGCGGCTGCGCGGCACCGATCACGCCCAGCCGCGCTGTGCAGCCCTCAGCGGCAAGGTGGGCGTGCGTGCGAGCTGCGGTATCCACGAATGGCGGCCATCACCCTGCCGAGAGTTCGGCGAACGCGCGCCGATGGGCATGGGAGATGACGCCTGTGATCGCGCCAGAGCCCGTCACGGGCTCGCTCCGATCTAGGCTAGGAACCCGCCCTCATCAGCGGCTCGCGGCGGCGCTGCTGCTGTTGCTCGCGCAGCTCGTTCAGCCAGGCCAGCTTGGCGCCGTACATCTGGCGGTCGTGCACGGTCGAGCTGTTCTCCAGCGCCTTGGCGATCTCGCCGCGCGCACCGGGCAGGTCGCCCAGCCCATAGCTGGCCAGCGCCAGCCAGAAGTGGAACTCGGGCACATAGGCAGCACGCGCCAGCTCCTTGCGAAAGAGCTGGCGGGCCTCGGCGTACGCGCCTGCCTTCATCGCCGCCACGCCGTCGTCGAAGAACTTGTAGGGCGCCACGGGCTGGATCTGCGCCAACTGGGTGGCATAGACCTGCGCCTCCTCGCGCCGGCCGACGTCGGTGAGCACGAGCACGAGGTTGGACATCGCCTGCACATTCAGCGGCTCGCGCTCCAGCACCAGGCGCAGCGTGTTCTCCGCCGGCCCGTACAGGCCTTTGCGGCGGTAGAGCACGGCCAGCGTGTTGTAGGCGGCCAGCCAGCGCGAGTCCATCTGGATGGCGGCGCGCGCCCACCAGTAAGCATCGTCCACATGGCCCTGCATCAGCGCCTCGGCGGCCCGGTTGTTCATGAACATGGCGAGGATGGTGGACTCGTCGACGACGCGGCTGCGATGGCGGCTGATCTCCTGGGGCGGCAGGAAGTCGATGGTCAACAACTCAGGATCGCCTAACACGGTGACGCGCTGCGCCATGCTCGTCGGCCGCCCCAGGCTGATGTTGACGTGGCCGGCCACGAAGAAGATGCCGTTGTTGCGGGTCCAGCTTTCTTCGAGGTAGACGCTGTTCAAGCGCACCGGCAGGTTCAGGTGGCGCGCGAAGGCGGCCGTCATCAACACCAGCGACATGCAGTTGCCGCGCCGCGCGTCGAAGGCCTCGGCGGCGGTGCGGGTGATCTCGCTGTCGTAGTCCAGTTGCAGGCGGCCCTTGGTGTAGAGGGCATCGATGAGGCCGTCACGCACGCCCTTCTTGCGGATCTCGGAGGCCATCTCGGTCTCGGCAAAGCGCTGCATGGCCGGGCTGAGGCGCAGCGCTGCCTCGGGGTCGATCTGCATGCTGGCCGGCTTGAACGCGGCGTCGAGAAAGACATCGGCGCGTGGCGGGGCCACGGGCTCGACGGCACAGCCACTCAGGCCGGCCACGGTGAGCGCAATCAGCGCAGTCAGGGCGCGAATCTTCATGGTGGTCTCCTCGCTGGCCACTCAGGCGTTGGCACTGAGCCCAGCTTAGCCCCGCCGCACGCTCGTGTCTTGAGTCATCTGCAGCTTGCAGCAGGCATCGACGCGGCGCTCGCCCAACCAACGCCTGCGCTGCAGCCCGCCCTTCACGTCCAGCCGCCCCCGCGCGCCGCACGGGCCTTGCCCTGATAGCAGGCCCCGGCGCGTCGCGGCCGCGATCCGGCCAGGAATCAGCCGAACTTTTTACCGCGCCCCGGCAACAGCTTCGGCAACACCATCGCCCCGATGAGCAGGCCGCCGACGGTGGTGGAGATGACGATGCCGGGCACGTTCAGCATGCCGAGCGCGAAGGTGAAGGCGCCGAGCAGCAGGGCCGCCAGCATCACGCCCACCATGCTGCCCCGGCCGCCCTGGATGGCCACGCCGCCAAGAAGGGCAATCGTGATGGCGTCCAGCTCCCAGCCCATCGCCAGATTGGGCCGGGTGCTGCCGATGCGCCCGGTCAGCAGCGCGGCCGCGAGCGCGGCGGCGATGCCGGCGAACACGAACAGCCCGAGGCGGTAGCCGTCCGCGTTGATGCCACTGAACCGCGCCGCCACGGGATTGGAGCCCACCGCGTAGATGCGCCGGCCGTGCACGGTGCGATGCATCCACACCGCGACGCCGCAAGCGAAGAGCACGGCAATGCCAAACTCGATGGGCACGATGAGCCAGGGCGCGCCGAAGAGGTCGCCCAGGGTGCCGTTGCCCAGCACGCTGAGCGGCTCCGGATAGCCGGTGATGGCCTGGTCGCCGAGCAGCACGAGGGCGAGGCCCCGGTACAGCGACAGCGTGCCGATGGTGACGACGATGGAGGGCAGGCCGCGCCGTGTGACCAGCCAGCCGTTGAGCAGGCCGCAGGCCGCCCCGGTGGTCACACCCGCCACCAGCATGAGCGGCAGCGGCGCGCCGGCCTGCATGGCCATGCCCATGGCCAGCGACGAGAGGGCCATCGTGGCGGCGATGGAGAGGTCGATCTCGCCCGCGCAGATGAGCATGGCCATCGCCATGGCGATGATCAGCCGCTCGGAGACATTGACGGTGCTGTCGGCCAGCGCGTAGGGCAACAGGAAGCCGTCGACGCCAACCCCGAAGCCGGCGTACAGCAGCAGGATGAGGCTGGCCAGCACTGCCTCCCAGCCTCCTCGCTTCATGCCTTCTCCAGAATGGGCTGCCGCGCCTTGGCCCGCGAGCCGGCGTTCAGCGCCACCGACAACAGGATGACCGCGCCGGCGATGGCCTGTTGCCAGAACGGCGAGACCTGGATGACCGGCAGCGCCGCGTTGACGACGCCGATGAAAAGCACGCCGACCAGGGCGCCGCCGATGCTGCCAACGCCCCCGGCGATGCTCACGCCGCCGATGACGCAGGCGGCGATGACGGTCAGCTCATAGCCTGCGGCCAGGTCCGTGAAGGCGATGGCATAACGCCCCACCCACAGCACACCGGCCAGGCCGGCCAGCGCCCCCGACAGCGCGTAGACCTGCAGCAGCCGGGTCCGTTGCGGAATGCCGGCGTAGACGGCCGCGTCCGGGTTGTTGCCCAGCGCCCTCACCTCCCGCCCGGCGGGGCGCCAGCGCAGCCAGGCGGCCACCAGGCCCACCACGCATGCGGCGATGACGATCAACAACGGCACGTCCAGCAGATCGGTACGCGGCAGCGCCTTGATGCCGGCGTGGATGTCTTGCTCCGACACCCAGGCGCCGTGGGAAGCCAGGTAGGTCGCGCCACGATAGACCGACATCGTGCCCAGCGTCACGACGATGGGCGGCAGGCGGCAGCGCGCGACGAGCACACCGTTCACGGCCCCGAGCATGGTGCCCACGCCCAGTGCCAGCACGAGCAGCGCGACGATGGGCACCGCCGGGAAGCTCCGGCCCACCAGCGCGCAGACCATGCCGGTGAGCGCGAGGTTGGACGCCACCGAAAGGTCGACGCCGCGCGTCAGCAGCACGACGGTCTGCCCCGCCACGAGGATGGCCAGCAAGGCGGACTCGTTGGCCACGTCCAGCGCGCTGCGCAGCGTCAGGAACACAGGCGCGCGCCAGCCCACCAGCAGCACGATGGCCGTGATGACGGCGAGCAGCGAGGCCTCGCGCGTGGGCTGGAAACGGCCCAGCTTCATGCCGCCTCCACGGCCACGCCCGATGCGGCCGTAACAATGGCTTCGGCAGCGGCGCCGTGCTCGAACTCCGCAACGATGCGGCCCCGACGCATGACGATCAGGCGGTCGGCAAGGTTCATCGCCTCAGGCAGCTCCGAGGACACCAGGATGACGGCCAGGCCCTGGCGCACCATGTCCTCGATGAGGCCATAGACGGCCTGCTTCGCACCCACGTCGATGCCCTTGGTGGGCTCGTCCAGGATGACCACACGCGGGTTCAGGCCCAGCCACTTGGCGATCACCACCTTCTGCTGATTGCCGCCCGACAGGCTGCCGACCGTCACGGCTTCAGAGGCCGCCTTGATGCGCAGGCGGTCCATCAGCCCCTTGGCGAAACCCCGCTCCCGCACGGCCGACAGCCATGGCCCGCGCGAGAGCTTGCCGTGCCAGGCGTGGCGCGGCCCGGCCAGGGCCGGCAGCGTCAGGTTGGCGCCGACCGAAAAGTCCAGCAGCGCGCCCTGGCTGCGCCGGTCCTCCGGCACATAGGCCAGGCCGGCGGCAATCGCCTGCGCGGGGTCGTGCAGGTCGACAGCGCGGCCGTCGATCTCCACCTGGGCCTTCGCATCCGGATTCAGACCGACCAGCGCCAGCATGGCCTCGGTGCGCCCGGCGCCCACCAGGCCGTAGAAGGCCAGTACCTCGCCACGCCGCACCTCGAAGGACAGCGCCTCGAACTCGGTCGGGTGGCTGAGCCCGGTGACCCGCATCGCCACCTCGCCGGGCGTGCGATGGCGCGGCGGATAGATGTTGTCGACCGCGCGGCCCACCATCAGGCGCACCAGCTCGGACTCGTCCGCCGACGCCATGTCGCCGCTGCCGACCGAGGCGCCATCGCGCAGCACGACGTAGCGGTCGCACACCGCGAAGAGTTCGTCGAACTTGTGGCTGATGAACAGCACCGCCACGCCCTGTGCCTTGAGGCGGTTGACGATGCGGAAGATGTCCTGGATCTCGTGCCGCGACAACGCCGCCGTGGGCTCGTCGAGGATGACGACGCGCGCCTGCACCGACAGCGCCCTCGCGATCTCGATCAGGTGGCGCTGAGCGATGCCCAGGTCCTTCACCAGCGTGCGGGCTGGGAACTGCGCGCCCACGGCGTCCAGCCACCCTTGCGCCTCGCGCTCCATGCGGCGCCAGTCGACGACGCGCAGCCCTGGCGGGCCCTGGGTCGGCGGCCGGCCGATGAAGATGTTCTCGGCGGCCGAGAGCTCATCGAAGACCACCGCCTCCTGGTGCACGGCGACGATGCCCGCCGCCTGCGCGTCCTGCGCGCGCGAGAAGCTCACCACACGCCCGTCGAGCCGGATCTCGCCCGCGTCCGGCGCGTGCACCCCGGTCAGCGTCTTGACCAGCGTGCTCTTGCCCGCGCCGTTCTCGCCGATCAGCGCCAGCGCCTGGCCCGGCACCAGGTCCAGGTCGACGCCGCGCAGGGCGTGCGTGGGGCCGAAGCGTTTCTCGATGCCGCGTAGCTGGAGCAGGGCTTCGGGCATCAGTACATTTTTGAGAACTTCTCGACGTTGCTCGCGTCGAAGGTGAAGGGTTCGGCCATCGCGCCTTCCGCGTTCGCGTCCAGCGTCACCTTGCCCACACGGCCCAGCGACACCACCTCGCCCGCCGCGCCCTTGACGCCGCCCTTGCTCAGCGCGTTTGCTGCGTAGATCACCGAGTAGCCCAGGTCCACCGGGTTCCAGATCGCGAAGCTCTTCACCGCGCCGTTCTTCACATGGCCGACCATCTCGGACGGCAGGCCGAGGCCGGTGACAAACACCTTGCCCGTCATGCGCTCGTCCTGGATCGCACGCGCCGCCGCAGCGATGCCCACCGTCGTCGGCGCGACGATGACCTTGAGTTGCGGATGACTCTTCAGCAGGCCCTGCGCCTCGCGGTAGCTCTTGTCGGTCTGGTCGTCGCCATAGACGACGCCCACCAGCTTTACGGACGCATACGCAGGCGTGGCCAGCACCGTCTTCATCTCGGCAATCCAGGCGTTCTGGTTGGTGGCCTGCGCGGTGGCGGATAGCACGGCGACCTGCCCGCCCGTGGGCGAAGCGTCGGTGATCAGCGCCGCCAACTTGCGGCCGATCAGCGGGCCGGACGACGGCGCCAGGTGCATCTGCCGGCCGTCCTTGCGCACCATGGAGTCGAAGGACAGCACTTTGATGCCGCGCTGCATCGCCTTCTTCAGCACCGGCACCAGCGCGTCGGGGTCGTTCGCGGAGATGGCGATGACCTTGACCCGCTGCGCGATCAGCGCATTGACGATCTCCACCTGCCCTTCCGCCGTCGCCTTGGCGGGGCCGGCGTAGATGATCTCCAGGCCACCGAGTTCCTTCGCGGCCTCCTGCGCGCCTTGGCGGGCGGCGTCGAAGAAGCCATTGCCCAGGCTTTTCACCACCAGCGCGATCTTGTCGGCGGCGAAGGCGGACGGGCTGGACACAAGCGCCGCGAGAGCGGCAGTCAGCAGAAGGTGGAGGCGTGGCATGGGGGTCCTTTCGATGTCACGGCGGCGGGGCGCGTGGGCTCGCGAGCATCCGCTGCGGCGAAGCGCCGGACCGATCAACGTCTTGCGTGTTTCGGCGCCCGCCCAGCCTCGCTCGTCAGTTCACCACAAACACCACCGCACTGCGAGCCGGCACCTCGAACACGCCGTCAACCACCTTGGCTTGCTTCGCCACCCGCTGGTCGGCCGCCTGCGCGCCGCGCTGCACCGGGTGCAGCCGCCACGCCGCGCCGGCCTCGGCGGGCAGCTTCAGCGTCTGGCTTGTCGGGGCGACGTTGATCAACGTCATCACCGCCTTGAAACCGGGCCGGCCAGCGCCGTCGATGCGCGTCGCCACCAGCACCGGGTTCTGGCCGGCGCCGCTGCCGGGAAAGCTGACTCGCTTCGTGATCTCCGCCGCGCTGGGCAGGCGCAGCAGCGGCGTGCTGGCGCGGATTTTCAGCAGGTCGCGGAACACGTCGCGCGCCCACACGATCTCCGCCGGGCCGGGGGCGATGGCGGGGTCGGCAAGCCGTTCACGCGCCAGCGCCCAGTCGCGGCCTTCCTTGCCGAAGTTGTCCTGCCTGGGCGGCAGGCCGGTGCCGAAGTGGTTAGTCTGGTAGCTCCAGTCGAGCCGGTTGAACCAGTCGCCCGAGTCGTAGCTGTTGCGGTCCAGGCTCTTGCTGCGCAGGATGTCCTGGCCGGCATGGAAGTAGGCGATGCCCTGGCTGAAGGCCACCACCGCCGCGCCCAGCATCTGCACGCGGGCGCGGTCCTCACGGGAGGTGGCCAGCGGCAGCTTCAGCGTGTTGACGTCGAACAGCGTCTGGTTGTCGTGGTTCTCGACGTAGTTGACAACCTCCCCGGGCTCGCTCGCAAAGCCGGCGGGCTGGTCGCCGCCATAGGGGATGGCGTCCAGGTGCTTCTTCTCACCGGTCCAGGTCGTCAGCTCGAAGCCACGCAGCGAGCCGGCCAGGCCGACGCGGATCATGTCGGCGGCGGCCAACAGTGCCTCAGGCTTCGCATCGGCCAAGGCATTGGGCGCATAGACCAGCCCATTGAGCCAGCCTTGGCGGCGCACGCTGTCCTCGCCGCCCTCGCCTGCGCTGCCACCGCGCGCGGCGTCGCGGCCTCGGTCGCTGAAGCTGGCGATGCCGCTGCCGTTCAGGCTCAGTTGCGAGGCCTGCACGAAGCGCGCGCCGTTGGCCACCTCGCCAAAGTTCCAGCCCTCGCCCAGCAGTTGCACGGGCCGGCCGGCCTCGGCGTTGACACGCTGTTGCAGCCTCTCCATCGCCTCGCGCGGCTGGTGGCCCATGAGGTCGAAGCGCATCGAATCGATGCGGTACTCGCGCACCCACAGCGCCGCCGAATCGATCATCAGCTTGGCCATCATGCGGTGCTCGGTGGCGGTGTTGTCGCAGCAGGTGGACCGCTCGATCTCGCCCTTGGCGTTGAGGCGGTGGTAGTAGCCGGGCACGAGGCGATCCAGCACCGACTTCTGCGCCTGGCCGGCGGCGGCCATGTGGTTG
>NZ_JBDSQX010000075.1:0-73048 GCF_039929605.1 Roseateles sp. | reverse complement strand
CAGCTGCTGCGGCTTGTGGACATCTTCCTGGCCTAGCTCGCCAGCCGCGGGGGCCGCGCCGGGCTGCCGGCACCGCAAGCCGCCAAGTCGCTCTACACCGGCAGCAACGGCCACCCCTTCGCCGCGCTGCTGGTCAAGGAAGTCGGCATGTTCCCGCCTGGCACCTTGGTCAAGCTCGCCAGCGGCGAGATTGCCGTGGCGGTGCGCCGAGGTACATCAGGCAACACGCCGATCGTCAGCGCCGTTATGAATCGCCACGGGGATGCTTTAGGCTCGCCGGTCAGGCGCGATACGGCGTCGGCCGAACATGCGATCACCAGTGTCGCGGCCGCGCAGGTGCTGCGCGTGAAGCTCAGCCCGCACCAGCTCTACGACCGCCGTTACGAGGCCTGAGCACTCGCCATCGATAGGCTGAATCAATAACGCCGATTTGATAAATGTTTTCAACCGAAAACGCTTCGTCGATATAGTTCTTCCTATCCCATCAACCCGCCCCGAACGGAGCCCCTCATGTCCCTGATCAACACCCAAGTCCAGCCCTTCAAGACCGAAGCCTTCCACAACGGCAAGTTCGTCACCGTCAGCGACGAAACGCTCAAGGGCAAGTGGTCCGTGCTGATCTTCATGCCGGCCGCTTTCACGTTCAACTGCCCGACCGAAGTCGAAGACGCGGCCGACAACTACGCCGAGTTCCAGAAGATGGGCGCCGAGGTCTACATCGTCACGACCGACACGCACTTCTCGCACAAGGTCTGGCACGAGACCTCGCCGGCCGTCGGCAAGGCCAAGTTCCCGCTCGTGGGCGACCCGACCCACACGCTGACCAACGCCTTCGGCGTGCACATCCCTGAAGAAGGCCTGGCGCTGCGCGGCACCTTCGTCATCAATCCGGACGGCATCATCAAGACCGCCGAGATCCACTCCAACGAGATCGCCCGTGACGTGTCGGAAACGCTGCGCAAGCTGAAGGCCGCCCAGTACACCGCCGCCCACCCTGGCCAAGTCTGCCCGGCCAAGTGGAAGGAAGGCGCCAAGACCATCGCTCCGTCGCTGGATCTGGTCGGCAAGATCTAAATGCGTTTTGCTTGGGGCCCGCGAGGGCTCCTTTTCTCCGCAGAGCACAGGCTCTGCTGAAAGGGTCTCCAACACGGACCTTTTCAGCAGTGGCCCCTCCCGCCACGCCTTACTGAAAGGACCTCACCATGTTGGACGCCGCACTGAAGACCCAGCTCCAGGGCTACCTGGATCACGTCAAGCTCCCGTTCGAAATCGTCGCCACGTTGGACAACTCCGCGTCCAGCGACGAGATGCGCGAACTGCTCGAAGAGATCGTCGGCATGAACGACAAGATTTCGTTCCGTGCGGACGGTGTCGATACGCGCACGCCGTCCTTCCTGCTGCGCCGCACGGGCACCGAGCAGAGCCTGCGTTTCGCGGCCATCCCGTTGGGCCACGAGTTCACGTCACTGGTGCTCGCGCTGCTGTGGACCGGCGGTCACCCGCCCAAGGTCGAGCAGGCGCAGATCGACGCCGTCAAGGCGCTGGACGTGGACCTCGACTTCGAGATCTACATGAGCCTGACCTGCCACAACTGCCCGGACGTGGTGCAGGCGCTGTCGCTGATGTCCATCGTGAACCCGCGCATCCGCACCACCGTCATCGACGGCGGCCTGTTCCAGAGCGAGGTCGAGGGGCGCGACATCATGGCCGTGCCGGCCGTGTGGCTGAACGGCCAGCCCTTCGCCTCGGGCCGCATGAGCCTGGAAGAAATCGTCACCAAGCTCGACACCGGTGCCAGCGCGCGTGACGCGAAGAAGCTCGACGCCGAGGAGCCCTACGACATGCTCATCATCGGCGGCGGTCCTGCCGGTGCTGCGGCTGCGGTCTACGCGGCACGCAAGGGCATCCGCACCGGCGTCGCGGCCGAGCGCTTCGGCGGCCAGGTGAACGACACGCTGGGCATCGAGAACTACATCTCCGTCTCCGTCACCGACGGCCCGAAGTTCGCTGCCGCGCTGGAAGGCCACGTCAAGGACTACAAGGTCGACATCCACAACCTGCAGCGCGCCGAGAAGCTCACGCCGGCCGCTCAACCGGGCGGTTATGTCGAGGTCGAGCTGGCCAACGGCGCCAGGCTCAAGGGCAAGACCGTCATCCTGTCCACCGGCGCGCGCTGGCGGAATGTCAATGTGCCCGGCGAAGCCGAGTACAAGAACAAGGGCGTGGCCTACTGCCCGCACTGCGACGGCCCGCTGTTCAAGGGCAAGCCGGTCGCGGTCATCGGCGGCGGCAACTCGGGCGTAGAAGCCGCCATCGACCTAGCCGGCATCGTCAAACACGTGACGCTGATCGAGTTCGGCGCCGAGCTGCGCGCCGACGCGGTGCTCGTCAACAAGCTGAAGAGCCTGCCCAACGTGACCATCCACACCAACGCGCAGACGACCGAGTTCACCGGTGGAAGCAATGGCAAGCTTGACGGCCTGAACTACACCGACCGCGTGTCGGGCGAGGCCCGGCGTGTGGAAGTGGAGGGCTGCTTCGTGCAGATCGGCTTGGTGCCCAACACCGAGTGGCTGCGCGGCACGCTGGAGCTCAGCAAGCACGGCGAGATCATCGTGGACGCCAAGGGCGCGACCTCACTGCCCGGCGTGTTCGCCGCGGGCGACGTGACGACCGTGCCCTTCAAGCAGATCATCATCGCCGCCGGTGATGGCGCGAAGGCCGCACTCGGCGCCTTCGACTACCTGATGCGGAACTGAGCCTGCGCGCGCTGGCTTCAGCGCAGCGTGTAGCCGCGCCCGTCCATGCAGGCGTCGACGGCGCGTTGGAAAACGCTCGCATCCGCCATTGCGGCCTGCTGTGTCGTCGCCCAGCGGTTGCATTCGCGGTTGTCGCCTTCAAGCTGCGCCTGGCTTTGGCCATTGCGCGGATAGATGACCGGCTCGGGGCGGCTCGGCGCGTAAACCGGCGCGTACACCGGGCTCGGCGCGTACACGCGACTGGGCGGCGGCAGCGGCGCAGGCGGCGGCACGTAGACAACTTCGGGCGCCCGGTCAGCCTGATTCGCCAGAGCGATCAACGGCACGGCGATGGCCAGGCCCACCACCAGCGCGCCGAGGCCGGAGCCGCCATGGCCGTGGTGATGGTGCGACGGCGGGCCGTAGTAGCGCGGCCCGGCGCTGGCAAGGCCGCTTGCGGCAAGCAGCGTGGAGACGATCAGCGTGCGGACAAGAGCTTTCATGGCGAACTCACTGAGGTGACGGGCGTTAACGATGCGCTGGCGTTTCGGTTTACACCCGCCCGGCCAGATCAGCCGTAACCATGCGTTGCTGCCCCAGGCGGCGCGCTCGCCACAACCCCTCTGCGCTGTAAACCGCCAGCGCGCTCCAGATGAAGCCGAAGGCGACCAGCCGCGTCGCGTCCATGGGCTCCTTGAACAGGAACACGCCGAGCAGGAACTGCAGTGACGGCGACACGTACTGCACGAGACCCAGCGTCGCCAGTGGCAGGCGCCGCGCGCCGGCCGCGAACAGCAGCAGGCTGCCGGCCGTCACCGGCCCGGTGCCGATCAGCCAGGCCCAGTCCACCGCCGTCTGGCTGGCCATGCTGCCGTCCTGCGACCACCAGATCAGCCCCGCAGCGGCCAGCGGCGCGAGGACCAGCGTTTCCAGCGTCAGGCCCTCGATGGCACCCAGCGCGGCCGTCTTGCGCATCAGGCCGTAGAGGCCGAAGCTCACCGCCAACACCAGCGCCACCCAGGGCAGGTGCCCGGCGGCTACGGTCAGCCAGATCACGCCGAAGGCTGCCAGGCCGACCGCGAACCACTGCACCGGCCGGGGCCTCTCGTGCAGCACCGCAAAGCCCAGCGCCACGTTCACCAGCGGGTTGATGAAGTAACCCAGGCTGGCGTCGATGACATGGCCGTGGCCGACCGACCAGACATAGGTCAGCCAGTTGATGGCGATCAGCGTGGCCGACACCGCAAAGCGCCGCCAAGTCGCCGCGCTGACGTCCTTCAGCCACGCCAGATGGCGCGTCACCAGCAGCACAACGGCGACGAAGGCCAGGGACCACAGCGTGCGGTGCGCCACGATCTGCAGCGCCGGCACGGCGGCGATCTGGCGGAAGTAGAGCGGGAACAGGCCCCAGCTCAGGTAGGCGCCGAGGGCGAAGAGGATGCCGCGATTCATGGCGCGCATTCTCGTTGCGGGTTACTCCGGAGGTTTTCGTAGGGACACCGCAGTCGAATCGACCCCACCTCGTTCGTCGTCTGACATGGACCTTGTCGAATTCACCCCCCAGCTGCGCCGCTTCGTGGACGCGGCGTCCTGCCAGTGCGAGGCGGCCACGCTGCGCGAAGCGCTCGATGCCGCGTTCACCGAGCAGCCGCGGCTGCGGGGCTACATCCTCGACGAGCAGGGCCATCTGCGCGTCAACGTGGTCGTCTTCATCGACGGCCAGCGGGCGCGCGATCTGCGCGGCTTGAGCGACCCGTTGCGGGCCGACAGCCGTATCCACGTCTTGCAAGCTTTGTCTGGAGGTTGAGATGGCAACTGATCGTGCCTGGGCCGCGACCCGCAAGGGCCTCTTTGAACTACGCCGCCGCAGCGGCACCTGGCAGATCGAGCGGCTCAGCTTTGAGGCCGACCCCGTCACCATGCTGCTCCCGCCCGACGCCTCGGGCCACATGCTGGCCGGGCTCAACCTGGGCCACTTCGGCGCCAAGCTGCAGGCCAGCGACGACGCCGGCCAGACCTGGCGTGAGGTGGCCGCACCCAGCTTTCCGCCGCAACCCGAGGGTGCCCAGGGGCCAGCGTGGAAGCTGGAGCAGGTGTTCTCGCTGGAGCGTTCGGGGGACGCCATCTGGTGCGGCAGCATCCCCGGCGGGCTGTTCGTCAGCCGAGACAAGGGCGAGTCCTGGCAGCTCGACGAGACGCTGTGGCGTGACCCGCGGCGCGAGCAGTGGATGGGCGGCGGCAACCCCGCGCCGGCGCTGCACTCCATCTGCCCGCATCCTGCCAACCCGCAGGAGTTGCTGGTGGGCGTGTCCTGCGGCGGCGCCTGGCGCACGACCGATGGCGGGGCCAGTTGGGGCCTGCGGGCCAAGGGCATGCGCGCCGACTTCATGCCGCCCGAACTGGCCGGCGACGAGAACTCGCAGGACCCACACCTCATCGCCCGTTGCCGCAACGTGCCCGACGTGCTCTGGTGTCAGCACCACTGCGGCATCTTCCGCAGCAGCGACAACGGCGCGACTTGGGTGGAACTGCAAGCCCAGCCGTCCAGCTTCGGGTTCGCCGTCGCCGCGCATCCCCACGATCCGAACACCGCCTGGTTTGTGCCCGCGATCAAGGACGAGCGCCGCATCCCGGTCGACGGCGCCCTGTGCGTGACGCGCACCCGCGACGGCGGCCAGACCTTCGAGGCTTTGCGCACCGGCCTGCCGCAGCAGCACTGCTACGACCTCATCTACCGCCACGGCCTGGCGGTGGACGACAGCGGCGAGCAGCTCGTCATGGGCTCGACGACCGGCGGACTGTGGGCCAGCGGCGATGCGGGCGAGAGCTGGCAGACCGTGTCGGCCCACCTGCCGCCCATCTACGCGGTGAAGTTCGGCTAGACGGCAAGTCGCTTGCGGACGTCGGCTAGGTCGGCCTCATCGAGGCTGGGTTTGGGGTAGCTCATCTTCAGCCCCGCCAGCGCATCGACGACCACCTGCGACACGATCAGCCGCGCATTGCGCTTGTCGTCCGCCGGCACCACGTACCACGGCGCCTGCTTGCTGCTGGTGGCTTCCAGCATGTCGCGGTAGGCCTGCATGTACTGCGGCCACAGCTCGCGTTCGTCGAGGTCAGCGGCGCTGAACTTCCAGTTCTTGGCCGGGTCGTCCAGACGCGCCAGGAAGCGCTGGCGCTGCTCCTCCTGGGACAGATGCAGGAAGAACTTGAGGACCCGCGTGCCGTTGCGGTGCAGGTGCTGTTCCAGCTGGTTGATGGACTCGTAGCGCTGCGCCCAGAGCTTGTTGCCGCGCGGCGTCTCCTCGGGCAGCGACTGTGCCGCCAGGATCTCCGGGTGCACGCGGACGATCAGCACCTCCTCGTAGTAGGAGCGGTTGAAGATGCCGATGCGCCCGCGCTCGGGCAGGGACTGCGTGGTGCGCCAAAGGAAGTCGTGGTCCAGCTCCAGCGCGCTGGGGTGCTTGAAGCTGAAGACCTGGCAGCCCTGCGGGTTCACGCCCGACATCACGTGCTTGATGATGCTGTCCTTGCCCGCCGCGTCCATGGCCTGGAAGACCAGCAGCAGCGAGTAGCGGTTGTGGGCATAGAGCAGGTTCTGCAGCTCGCTGAGGCGCTCGACCTGGGCGCCGAGCTGGCGTTCGTAGTCGTCGTCGCTGCGGTACAGCGCCTTCACCGCCGTGGGCCAGGACTTGAGCTTGACCTTGTCGCCGGGCTGGACGCGGTACGGCGCGGTGTCGATGGGCATGGCGAGCTTCCTGCGAACTGAGATGCCCCAGCCTAACGCGGGCAAACCTCAGTCGATGTCAGACTTCGCCCCTCCGTCAATTTCCGTCTCACGTCGATGCAGCTGCTGCGCGTCTCCTTCCTGTTGCTGATGGCCCTGGCTGGCCCCGCTGTCCATGCGGACGACAAGGACAAGCCGCCGGCCTACGAGCCGCGCGAGCACTACACCAAGTATGAGTACCGCGTGCCGGTGCGCGACGGTAAAAAGCTCTTCACCGCCGTCTATGTGCCGAAGGACCAGAGCCGGCGCTACCCCTTCCTGATGGTGCGCACGCCCTACGGCTGCGGGCCCTACGGGGTGGACCGCGACGGCGTGCGCCACCTGGCGCCCAACGAGGACTTCCTCAAGGCCGGCTACATCTTCGTCTGCCAGGACGTGCGTGGCCGCAACTGGTCGGAGGGCGCGTTCATCGAGATGACGCCGCACAAGCCGGTCAAGAAAACTGCGGCCGATGTCGACGAGAGCAGCGACACCCATGACAGCGTGCAGTGGCTGCTGGACCGCATCCCCGGCCACAACGGCCGCGTTGGGCTCTGGGGCATTTCCTACCCGGGTTTCTACACGGCGGCGTCCATCATCGACTCGCACCCCGCCATCAAGGCCGCGTCGCCCCAGGCGCCCATCGGCGACCTCTTCAAAGGCGACGACAGCTATCACGGTGGCGCCTTCATGCTGGCGGCCAACTTCGGCTTCTACACCGGCTTCAAGCCGCAGCAGGCGCCGGTGCCGCCGCCCAAGAACTGGCCGCAGTTCGACTGGGGCACGCTGGACGGCTATGAGTTCTTCCTGCAGCACGGCAACCTCGACGCGCTGGCCGCGCGCATGGCCAAGGAGGGCGGGCCCAACCCTTACTTCGACACGCAGCTGGCGCACGACCGCTACGACGAGTTCTGGCAGTCGCGCGCCATCACGCCGCACCTGAAGAACATCCGCGCCGCCGTGCTGACGGTGGGTGGCTGGTTCGACGCCGAGGACCTCGCCGGCCCGCTGGCCGTGTACCGCGCCATCAGCAAGCAGAGCCCCGCCACCGACAACCACCTTGTCATGGGCCCCTGGGTGCATGGCGGCTGGGTCCGCAAGCCGGGGCGCCAGCTCGGCAGCGTGCAGTTCCAGCAGGCCACGGCAGAGCAGTTCCAGAAGGACGTCCTGCTGCCCTTCTTCGAGCAGCATCTGCGCGAGCCGGCCGATCTCAAGGCGCCCAGCTCGCCGATTGCCACGGCGACGGTGTTCGAGACCGGCACCAACGTCTGGCGCCGTTACGACGCCTGGCCACCGAAGGAGACGCAGGCGCGCACGCTCTACTTCGCGCCCGGCGGCCGGCTCAGCTTCACGCCGCCGGCTGCGGCTGTGCCCGCGTTCGACAGTTGGGTCAGCGACCCCAACAAGCCCGTGCCCTTCGTCGGCTACACGACGCTGGACGTGCCGCAGGAGTACATGGTCAGCGACCAGCGCTTCGCCGCCACGCGGCCCGACGTGCTCACCTTCCGCAGCGACGTGCTGGACGACGACATCACCGTCGCCGGCCCCGTCGTCGCGCGGCTGTTCGCGTCCACGTCGGGGACGGACGCGGACTGGGTCGTCAAGCTCATCGACGTCTATCCGCCTGAACTGGAGGACGAGGCCGCGACGAAGCGCAAGCCCCGCACCGAGGACGTCGAGCCACCGGAGGCGCCGCTCGGCGGCTACCAACAGCTCGTGCGCGGCGACCCGCTGCGCGGCCGCTTCCGCAAGGGCTTCGAGGCGCCGCAGGCCATGGTGCCGGGCCAGGTGGAGGAGCTGCGCGTGGAGCTGCAGGACATCAACCACAGCTTCCGCCGCGGCCACCGCATCATGGTGCAGGTGCAGAGCAGCTGGTTCCCGCTCATCGACCGCAACCCGCAGACCTTCGTGCCCATCCGCAGCGCCAGGCCCGAGGACTTCCAGGCCGCGACGCAGAAGCTCTACCGCTGGCAGGGCCAGGCCTCGGGGCTGGATGTGAAGGTGGTCGTGCCGCGCTGACGCCGGTCTATCCTCTGGCGAACGCCCAATGACGGGTGCCGATATGCGACGACTGCTGATCACGCTGCTGATGTGCGCGCCGCTGCTGGCCGCAGCGGCCTGCGCTCGGCCGTGGCGCGTGCCCTTCGAGGACTGGCGGCCCTACTCCTTCGTCGACGAGAAGGGCCGCCACACCGGCCTGGAGACCGAGCTGCTGGCCGCCGTCGCCCGTGAAATGGACTGCACGGTCGAGTACGTGCGCGATCTGCCGCGCAACCGTCGCCTGCCCATGCTGGCCAGCGGCGAACTGGACCTGCTCGTCGCCGCCTCCTACGACGGCCCGGACACGCCCGAGGTGTCCTGGTACACGCGGCCCTATCGCAACGAGGAGTTCGGCGCCTTCATGCGTGCCGGCGCCCCCCGCGCCCGGCCGCCGCTGCAGACGCTGTACCAGGTGCTGGAGGTCGGGCTGCGCCTGCTCGCCCACCGCGGCCCCAGCGTCGTGCCCATCGTCGACGAGTTTGCGGCGCGCGGGCATCTGACCTCCTTCGAGGACTATGCCAAGGGTGTGCAACTGCTCAAGCTGGCGCGCGGCGACGTACTCATCGGCGACCGCCTCGCTGTGCTGTTCGCGGCCCGCGCGGCCAGCGTCGCCCTGACCGAACTGGCCCTGCCGGTGCGCCGTGACCTGGTGGCCTACAAGCTCAGCCGCAAGCGCTTCGACGAGGACGAGGTGATCCGCTTCAACGAGGCCATCCTGAGGCTGGACGCGCAGGGCGAGTTGCGGCGCATCCGCAAGCGCTGGCTGCCCTGAGCGCGTCCAGCGCGGTCTTCAGCCCTGCGGCACGACGAGGATCTTGCCGTCGCGCTCGCCCGCCGCTGCAGCGGCAACGGCCTCCTGGATGCGCTCGACGGGATAGGTCGCGTGGATGCGCGCTTTCAGCTGGCCGGTGGCGAGCAGCTTGGTCAGCTCGCCGTACAGCGCCTGCTGGGCCTCGCGGCTGGCGACGCGAAACCACTTCGCCAGCCAGAAGCCGCGCAGCGTCAGGTCGTTGAAGACAAAGGACTGCGGCGACACGACGCAGGGCTCACCGCTCATCAGCCCGTAGTTGACGACCGTGCCGCCCTCGGCCACACAGGCGGACAGCCGGTTGGTCGCCTTGCCGCCCACCGCGTCTATGCCCAGGCGGATGGGCGCGCCCGACACCGCGTCCTTCACACGCTTGGCCAGGTCGTCGCCGTCCACCAGCACCACGTCGCCGCCATCGGCCGTCACCACGGCCGCCGCGCCCTCGCGCCGCACGATGTTGACGGTGCGCAGGCCGCGCAGCTTGGCGAGCTGCGTCAGGTAGCCGCCCACGCCCGAGTTGGCGACGTTTTGGATGACCCAGTCGCCGGGCTGCAGCGTGACGAACTCCGACAGCATCAGCGAGGCCGTGGCCGGGTTGACGGTCAGCATGGACAACTGCTGCGCGTCCGCGCCCGCCGGCAGCGGCACGAGGCGTTTGGCGTCGGCCACCAGATGGCTGGCCCAGGTGCCGCTGCCGGCGGGCAACAGCACGGTCTGGCCCACGCTGAGGTGGCTCACGCCCTCGCCCAGCGCCACGACGCGGCCCACGCCCTCGCTGCCGCCCACGGCCGGCAGCGGCGGCAGGATGCCGTAGCCGCCGGTCAGCATCAGCACGTCCGACGGGTTGATGGGCGCGGCCAGCACGGCCACCAGGGCCTGCCCGGCGGCCGGCGCGGGCGGCTCGAAGTTCACGGCCCGGATCACGTCCTGCGGCACCGGGCCGCGTTGTTCGTATTGCGCCTTGACGCCCTGGATAGTCATGCCGGTCTCCGCTTGGTTGGAAGCCGCCGATTCTCAGCCTGAACTCGGCCTGAAGCCGGCCAGCGCGCATCGGGCGAGGCTTGCAGCCGCAGTGCGGTGCCGGTGACGGGATGCGCCAGCGTCAGCCGCTGCGCATGTAGCCACAGTCGCTGCTGGCCCAGATAGGCGGCCACCGCCCGGTTCAGCGGCCCCTTGCCATGCGTCGCGTCGCCGAGGATGGGGTGGGCGATGTGCTTGAGGTGGCGGCGGATCTGGTGGCGGCGGCCTTGCAGCGGTTCGGCTTCGAGCAGCGCGATGCGGGTGGTGGAGAAGCGCGGGTCGGCGGCGATGGGCCATTCGATGCGGTCCAGCACGCTCCAGCGCGTCTGCGCCTCAAGCATCGTCTGCCCGGCTGAAGGCAGCTCGGGGTCGCGGGCGAGCGGATGGTCGATGAGGCCTTCGTCTTGCGCGGGCCAGCCACGCACGAGGGCCAGGTAGCGCTTGGCCATGCGGCCCTGCTCGAACATCGCGCCGAGCAGCGACGCGACCTCGGCCGACAGCGCGAACAGCAGCACGCCCGAGGTGCCACGGTCCAGCCGATGCGCCGGCCAGACGGGCCGGCCGAGTTGGTCGCGCAGCAGCTGCAGCGCGGCTTCTTCCTCGCGCGCCGCGAGCTGGGTGCGGTGCACCAGCAGGCCGGGCGGCTTGTCGATGGCGACGAGGTGCTCGTCCTCGTAGATCAATGTCAGCGTCAAGGCTGCACGTCGCCATCGACGTAAAACCATTCGCCGTTTTCACGCACGAAGCGGCTGACCTCATGCAGCCGGTTGGCGCGGCCACCGAGCTTGCTGCGGGCGAGGAACTCGACGCTGCCGTGGTCGGCGTCCTGCAGGGCCGCGCGCTTCACGGCCAGGCCCAGCCACTTGAGGCCGGGCTCATTGGGTTCGAGTTCGGCGGGGCGGGTGCTGGCGTGCCAGCTGGCGAGCAGGTAGTCGCGCAGGTCCAGCACGTAAGCGGCGTAGCGCGAGCGCATCAGCGCCTCGGGGCCCGTGGCGGTCAGCGTGCCGTGGGCGGCGTGGGCCGCATGCAGGCGGCCGCAGCAGCCGGCGTAGGCCAGGGCGCTGCCGCAGGGGCAGGGGAGAGGCGAGGTCATGGGCCTCAAGGCGTGGCGGTCCAGCGGGTCAGCTGCTGCAGCAGATCCGCAGCGCGCGTGTCGTCGGGCCTGAGCGCCTGGGCCGTGGCGATGCAGTTGCGCATCTCGGCCTCCAGCGCTGCCGAACGACCTTGGCGTTGCAGCACGGTCATCGCCACGGCGGCGAAGTTCAGCAGCACGCGGCCGTTGCGGGGCATGGAGGTCTTGGCGCCGCGCAGGCTTTCGAGTGCGGCCTGGGGGTCGCCTGCGGCCATCAGCTGCATGCCGTCCTTCATCGCGTTGGTCGCCTCGCGGCGGGCGGAGGCCACCAGCTCGCCGCCGGACACACCCAGGCCCAGGCTCTCGAAGGCGCGCTGCGTGCGCTTGAGCAGCCGTTCGTCGTCGTAGTGGTTGCGCGTCAGGTACTGCAGCAGCTGGGTGGCGGCGTCGGCCTGCTGGGCTTCGATCAAGGTCTCGGCGATGCGCACGGCGATGTCGGCCGCGCCGGGCGAGGTCTCGTCCGCGCTCAGGGCCACCAGCTCGCTGGCCAGCCGCGCGGCGCCGGCCTTGTCGCCCAGGGCCTGCAGCGCGCGTACCTTCTCGGCCTTGGCGAGCAGATGCGCATCGTGGCTGTCGTAGCGCTGGGTCATGGTGGCCAGCAGCTTCTGGGCCTCGCCGGGGTTGCCGGCCTCGGTGTGCAGCTTGGCCATGCCGAGGAAGGGTTCGAGGTCCTCGGTGGCACTGAACTCGGTCAGCTTGATGGCGCGCGAGAAGGCCTTGGCCGCCATGTCGTGCTGGCCCTGCGCCTGCGCCGCCACGCCCAGGGCTGACTGGCGGTGCGCGGAGTTGGGCGACAGGTTGACGGCGCGCTCCAGCAGGGCCACCTGCTGCTGGCCCTCGCCCTGTGTGTGCAGCACGCCGGCCAGCTCGTCATAGGCCTCCAGGTATTGCGGGTGCTCGCGCACGGCGTCCTGCAGCAGCGCGCGTGCGCCGGCCAGGTCGCCCGCGTGCAGCAGAACCTGCGCCAGCCCCAGCTTGGCCCAGGCGATCTGGCCGCGCTGCAGCACGCCTTCGTAGACGGCCTGGGCCTTGGGCCAGTCGCCAAGCTTCTGGTGGAGCTGGGCCTGCAGGCGCAGCACCTCGGCCAGGCTCTTGGTGCCGCCGGCCAGTTGTTCCTCGCAGAGCTGCAGCGCGCCGCGCCAGTCCTGCGCCTTCATCGCGACGGCAATGCCCGCCAGCGCCGCCTTGCGCTCCACCAGCTTGAGCAGGCGGGTCTGCAGCAGGCTCTCGGTGATGGGCTTGAGCAGGTAGTCGTCGGGCGCATCCTCGGCGGCGGCCGAGACCATGATGCTGGTCTTCTCGGCGGTGATCATCAGCCACACCGAGGCCGGGCCGATCCAGCCCTTGAGCCGGGCCTCTTCCAGCAGCTGCTGGCCGTTCTTGCCATTGCCGAGGTTGTAGTCGCACATCACGACGCCATAGGGCTTGGCGGCGAGCATGGCGGCGGCCTCGCGGCCATCCTTGGCGGTGTCCACGCGCTGGGCACCGCAGCGCAGCAGCTGGCCCTTCAGCACGGTGCGCATGGCCTCGAAGTCTTCAACCAGCAGGAAGTCCTTGCCGGCCAGCGGGTCCTCGTAGGGTGAGACGGTCTTCATGGGTGCAGCTTGCTTGGGACGGTCCGGCGCGGCGCTCATGGCAGCTCCACGATGAAGTGGCCGCCGCCCAGGTCGCCGGTCGATCCGCGCCCATTCGCGAGCCGTGTGCTGCCGGTCTGCGTGCCGCGCCGATGCAGGCCCGCAGCCAGGCGCGAGAAGTACAGGCCCAGCCCGGTGCTGCCGGTGCGTGTGTCTATGCCTTGGCGTGACGGGAAGCCCTGTTCCAGCATGAAGCCGGGGAAGCCCTGGCCGTCGTCGGCCACCTCGATCGCCAGCCCTTGCCCGGTGACCCGCATCGACAGCCGCACCGTGTGGCTGGCGTAGCGCACGGCGTTGAACAGCGACTGCATGACGACGCTGCCGATCAGGTCGTGGTCGAAGATCCAGTCGGCCATGTCGGCCTGGATGTCGCACTGCAGGTCCAGCCCCTTCAGATGAACCAGCGGGCGCACGCGGCCGAGCAGCTCGTCGGCAAACTCGTCCAGCACCACCGCTGCCGGCTCGAAGGGGTACATGCCCTCCTCGATCTTGAAGATGGCCATCAGCTGCACGAGGTTGCCGTTGACGCGCTGCGTCTCGTACAGCGCCTGGGCCGTGGATAGCGCTGCGGCCGAGGGCGGCTCGGTGGCCATCTTGGCCAGCGCGTCCTCCAGGTAGGCGGCGATCACGCTGACCGAGTTCTTCATGTCGTGGGCTGCGGCCGCCACGAAGGTGGAGATGTCCATAACTCGCCTTTTCGACTGAGGCGAAAAATGTACATGGCTGTGCCCCGGGCCTGCGTGTTTCTGGCCGAGCGCCGGCCCGCTCCCCAGCCGGCCCGCCTTGGACGAGGGGCTTGCTTCAATGCGGGAAGGCGAGGATCAGCTCGGCCAGCGGCAGCGGCCTGCCGAGCAGATAGCCCTGCCCGAAGCGGCAGCCGCATTCGCTCAACACGGCCAATTGCGCCTCGCTTTCGATGCCCTCGGCGATGACCTCCAGCTGCAGGTGCTGGCCGAGGTCGAGGATGGTCTTGGCGATGGCGCGGTCACGCTCGCCGCTGGCCAAGTCGCGCACGAAGCTGCGGTCGATCTTCAGCGAGCTGATGGGCAGGCTCTTCAGCATGGCCAGCGACGAGTGGCCCATGCCGAAGTCGTCCAATGAGATCTCGAAGCCGATCTCGCGCAGCTGATGCATGACGTGCTTCACCTGCCCGGGCTGGCGCATCAGCATGCTCTCGGTCAGCTCCAGCACCACTTGTGAGGGCGGCACGGCCAGCTCGGCGGACATGGCGCGCAGCGTCTCGGGCAGGGCGCTGCTGGTGAACTCCGACGCGGCCATGTTGACGTGCACCTTCAGCGGCGCCAGCGCCAGCGCCCCGCCCTGCAGCGAGGCGAGGTCGCGCAGCGCCTGGCCCAGCACCCAGCGGCCGATGTCGATGATGAGGTCGCTCTGCTCGGCAATCGGGATGAAGACGTCGGGCGGCACCACCTCACCGCCGGGCTTGCGCCAGCGGATCAGCGCCTCCACGCCGTGCAGCGCGCCCGAGGCGATGTCGACGATGGGTTGGTAGGCCAGGCGCAGCTGGCCGGTCAGCAGCGCCTCGCGCAGCTCGGCCTCGATGGCCAGGCGCTCGGCCAGCCTGGCGCGCTGCAGGGCCAGCGTGTCGGGGCTGCTGTTGGAGAACACGTTGCTGCCGTTGCGGCCGTTCTGCTTGACGCGGTACATGGCCGCGTCGGCACTGCGCAGCAGCTCGGGGCCGGTCAGGCCGTTCTCGGGGAAGCGGCTCACACCGACGCTGGCCGACATGTTCAAGGCGGCGCCGTCGTAGACGAAGGGCCGGCTCGCGGCGGCCAGCACGGCGTCGACCAGGACGGCCAGCGCCTGCTCGTCGCTGCTGTCCGGCACCAGCACGGCGAACTCGTCGCCCCCCAGGCGGCCGACGCGCGCCGGCGGCGGCGCCAGCGCCTGCAGGCGGCGCGCAAACTCCTGCAGCACCGCATTGCCTGCCTCGTGGCCGAAGGCGTCGTTGATGGGCTTGAAGCGGTCCAGGTCGATGAACATCAGCGCAAAGCGCACGCCGTCTTGCTCGCTCTGCGCGCAGTGCTGGTTGAGCTGGGCGTAGAAGTGGGCGCGGTTGTCCAGCTCGGTCATCTCGTCCACCTGCGCCAGGCGGTGGATGACGGCCTCGGTCGCCAGGCGCTGCGCCGTCTGCGCGATCAGCGCGCCGATGGTGGCCGAGACCTTGGGCAACTGCGCATCGGGCTGGCGGGCCAGGCTGCTGTAGAACTCCAGCACACCGGGGCGGTGGCGCTCGCCGTTGTCCGACGCATAGGTCACCGGGAACACATAACCCGACCACAGCCCGCACATCTGCGCGCTGCCACGGCGCAGGAAGCGCGCGTCGGTGCTCATGTCCTCCACCCACTCGGCCTGGCCGGTGGCCCAGACGCGGCCCACCAGGCCTTCGCCAGGCGCCATGTCCAGCGCCGCGCTGACGGTACTGAACTTCTCCAGGTCGCGGTCCGGCGGGTGCCAGAAATGGCGGCAGCGCAGCTGGCCCTTGGCCTCGCCGCTGATCTCGCCGTCTTCCTCCATGCTCCAGTAGGCGCCCCATTCCCAGCCGAGGTTGCGGCAGATGAGCTGGATGACGTTGGTGATGGCGTCTTCCAGCGTGTGCGTGCCGACGAGGTACTCGGTCAGCGCATAGCCCAGGCGCTCGCGCACGGCGGCCTGCGTCAGGTCGGTGACGTCCTGCAGCAGGCCATGGCGCCAGCCCGGCCGCGCCGGGTCGGGCGGCAGCGGCGTCACGCGCAGCCAGCGCATGCCGCGCGCCAGGCCGATGACGCGGATGTCCAGCGGCTGCACGGCCTGCTCGCCGGTCCACAGGCGGATCAGTTCGGGCAGGTCGTCTTCCACGACATGGCCGAAGCAGGCGTAGAGGCTGTCTGCCGAGTCAAGCGCCTGGCCCGGCATCTCCAGGAATTCGCTGGCGACGGGCGACAGCAGGCTGTGGCCGGTCAGCGGGTCATGCCACCACTGGCCGAAGCCGGCAGCGCGCGCCAGGTCGGGCAGCACCACCATGTCGTTGGACGCCCGCTGAGCCCTGGGTTGGACCGGAACGGGTGCCACGCGAAACCCCTGATGACTGCTCATGCGCGGGGTGGCGCAAGTCGCATGCCAGCGTTTGGTGTGGTGAGTGGCCCCGTCATCGTGCAAACCGGACCTCGACGCCCGGGTGCGGCACAGCGTTGGTGCCGCTGGCGCTAGCGCAGTGCCAGCTCCCAGGTTTCGTTGATGACGCCCTGGCCAAAGCCGCGGCCCGCCGCGCTGCGAACGAGGCGGTAGCCCTCGGCGGCGTAGAGGGCCCGGGCGGCCGTCAGCGCGCTCTGCGTCCACAGCTCGATGCGGTCATAGCCGGCGGGGCGTGCGAAGTCGCTGCACTGGCGCACCAGCCGCTTGCCGACACCCAGCCCGCGCGCATGTGGCTCCAACAGCAGCAGGCGCAGCTTGGCGACGCCGGGGCGCGGCTCGCCGCTGGCATCGTCCCGGGCTTGCACGAGCATGACGCTGCCCAGGCGCTCTTGCCCGCGTGCGGCGATCCAGCAGGCCTCGCGCTCGGGTTGCAGGCGGTCGACGAAGTCGGCGCAGATGCGTGCGACGAGGGCCTCGAAATGAATGTCCAGCCCGTACTCGTCGGCGTAGACGGCGCCGTGGCGTTCGACGATCCAGCCGAGGTCGCCGGGCTGTGGCGCGCGCAGTTCGACGGCAGGCAGCAGGGTCATGGCCGGATCATCGCCGGACACGCTACGCTGGCGGCCGATTCGGACAGGAGAGCAGCTTGGGCATCGTGGTGTATTGGCTGGAGGGCGACGGCGAGGGCGCGTCACCCGTCTGCGAGTTCTTCGGCAGCAAGGAGTTGACCCAGGCGCTCGCCTGCGCCGAGGACAGGCGCAGGCAGGGGCATCGTCACGTGAGCATCTCCACAGAGCTGGAGGGGAGCGTCGGCCGGCCCGGCGTGTCGGCGGTCGAGAGCGGCAAGACGCCCGACGGCGAGGCCTACGAATGGTCCAAGGCCGGGCGGGCCGGCAAGGTGCGCAAGGGGCGCTGACGGGCGCCTTCGGGCCGCTCTCAAGCCGGCCCTCGGGCGCTGGGCCTCAGAACTTGTAGCCGAAGCCCACGGTCAGGAGGTTGTCGGTTTTCTTCGTGCCGACGGGAACCCGGCTGGAGTAGCGGCTGGACAGCCCGGCATTGAGCGTCCAGGCGCCGCTGATCGTCGTTGCCAGACCGGCGTCGAACGTGGCGCGGTCGCCGAGGTCGCCGCCGCTGGGGTAGTAGACAAGACGCTGCTTCAGAGAGGTCGACTCGCTGACCTTGTGGCTGGACTCCTCGCCCAGCAGCACCTGCACGCCGTTGGCGTCGCTGCCGTCGGTGAACTGCGTGGCGGTGTAGCCCAGACCGCCGAACACGTCCCAGCTGTTGGCATCGTTCTTCAGCAGGTGGTAGCCCACGCCGCCGGTGAGGTTGTAGCGGTTGCGCACGCCACCGGCCTTGTTGGTCTCGCCTTCTGCGGCGCCGAAAGAGAACCACTGGGGGCCGAGGTTGAAGTCGTAGCGGCCGCCCACGCGCAGCAGGTCGGCGGTGGTGGTGTCGACGCCGTCGGCCTTGTTGCGGCCGTAGTTGGCGATGCCGTAGAGGCTGATCTTGTCCTGCGCGGTGGCGAGGCTGGCGTCCGCGTTGGCGGCCAGCGTGCGGCTGCTGGTGTTGCCGCTGGCGAACGCGCCGGCAACGCTGAGCCCGCCGTGCCACCGGCCGTCGGGTGTGTCCTGGGCCAGGGTGGCCTGCGAGACGAGAGCGAGGGGGAGAGTGAGGGCGAGTGTGAGAGTGAGACGGGACATCGGCAGAGGGGGCTGGGGAAAACCAGAAGTATCACCAACGCTTATTGCGAAGCCACGGAGGATGCCGGCCGACCTGTAAGAACCGGTTCCTTAAAATGCGGCGATGACCTCTTTCCCTGTCGACCCAGTGGTCGACGCTGTAGCCAGCCCCCTCCTGCGCAACCTCAACCCCGAGCAGCTCGCCGCCGTCACAGCGGCGCCGGAGCCCGCGCTGATCCTGGCCGGCGCCGGCTCGGGCAAGACGCGCGTGCTGACCACCCGCATCGCCTGGCTGCTGAACACGGGCCAGGTCGGCCCCAGCGGCGTGATGGCCGTGACCTTCACGAACAAGGCGGCCAAGGAGATGCTGACGCGGCTCTCCACGATGCTGCCCTTCAACGTGCGCGGCATGTGGATCGGCACCTGTCACGGCCTGTGCAACCGCTTCCTGCGCGCGCACTGGAAGCTCGCCAACCTGCCGCAGGCCTTCCAGATCCTGGATTCCAGCGACACGGTGTCGGCCATCAAGCGCGTCATCAGGGCGATGAAGCTGGACGAGGAGCGCTTTGTCCCGAAGCAGGTCGGCTGGTTCATCGCCGGCTGCAAGGAAGAAGCCCAGCGCCCCGGCGACGTGGTGCCGCACGACGAGCAGACGAAGAAGCTCGTCGAGATCTACGCCAACTACGACGACCAATGCCAGCGCGAGGGCGTGGTGGACTTCGCCGAGCTGATGCTGCGCAGCTACGAACTGCTGCGCGACAACGCCGCGATCCGCGAGCACTACCAGCGGCGCTTCCGCCACATCCTCGTCGACGAGTTCCAGGACACCAACAAGCTGCAGTACGCGTGGCTGAAGATGTTCGCGCCGCCGAATGGCGACACCGGCCAGAGCCTGCTGGCGGTGGGTGATGACGACCAGAGCATCTACGCCTTTCGCGGCGCCCGCGTCGGCAATATGGCGGACTTCGAGCGCGAGTACCGCGTCAAGCGCGTCATCAAGCTGGAGCAGAACTACCGCAGCTTCGGCCACATCCTGGACGCCGCTAACGAGCTGATCAGCCGCAACGCGCAGCGCCTGGGCAAGACGCTGCGCACCGACGCCGGCCCGGGCGACCCCATCCGCGTGCAGGAGGCGCCGAGCGACTTCGCCGAGGCGCAGTGGCTCATCGAGGAGATCCAGGGCCTGGTGCGCAGCGGGCTGGACCGCCAGCAGATCGCGCTGCTGTACCGCAGCAACGCCCAGTCGCGGGTCATCGAGTCGGCGCTGTTCAACGCGGGCATCCCGTACCGCGTCTACGGCGGCCTGCGCTTCTTCGAGCGCGCCGAGGTCAAGCACGCGCTGGCCTATCTGCGCCTGCTAGAGAACCCGAGCGACGACACGAGCTTCCTGCGTGTCGTCAACTTCCCGACGCGCGGCATCGGCGCCAAGACGCTGGAGAACCTACAGGACGCCGCCAAGGCCTCGGGCCGCAGCCTCTACCAGAGCGTGAGCGCCATCACCGGCAAGGGCGGCGCCAACCTGCTGGCCTTCACCAACCTCATCGACTCCACGCGCAACCTCACGCAGGGCATGACGCTGCGCGAGATCATCGAGCAGGTGCTGGAGACCTCGGGCCTGGCGGACTTCTACCGCACCGACAAGGACGGTGCCGAGCGGCTGGAGAACCTGGACGAACTCGTCAATGCGGCCGAGGCCTTCGTCATGCAGGAGGGCTTCGGCAAGAACGCCGTAGGCCTGCCGGTCGACGAGGTCGCCGAGGCTGGCACGCCGGGCGCCGTGCCCGACGCGGAGACCGGCGAGATCATGTCGCCGCTGGTGGCATTCCTGACGCACGCCTCGCTGGAGGCCGGCGACAACCAGGCCCAGGCCGGGCAGGACGCCGTGCAGCTGATGACCGTGCACTCGGCCAAGGGCCTGGAGTTCGACGCGGTCTTCATCACCGGCCTGGAAGAGGGCCTGTTCCCGCATGAGAACGCGATGTCCGACCACGACGGCATCGAGGAAGAACGGCGCCTGATGTACGTGGCCATCACGCGGGCGAGGCAGAAGCTGTCGCTCAGCTTTTGCCAGACGCGCATGCTGCACGGCCAGACGCGCTACAACGTCAAGAGCCGTTTCTTCGACGAGCTGCCCGAGGCCGCGCTGAAGTGGCTGACGCCGCGCAACCAGGGCTTCGGCTCGGGCTTTGCGCGTGAGTACCAGCAGGCCTGGGACCGCGGCACCGGCCTCAAGGGCATGGTGGGCGCCGGCCGAGTGGAGAAGGCGGCCTGGGTGGAGCCGCCGGTGCCGGTGGCCATGCGGCAGAAGGTGTCCAACGAGCACGGCGGCCTGCGCGTGGGCAAGAGCGTGTTCCACACCAAGTTCGGCGAGGGCGTGCTGCTGACGCTGGAAGGCACGGGCACGGATGCGCGGGCGCAGGTGAACTTCGGCCGCCACGGCACCAAGTGGCTGGCGCTGTCGGTGGCGAAGCTGACGCCGATTGATTGATCAGCGTCGACCGTCGCCGTGAGACGGCTCGCGGTGCTGATGTCGCGCGACGAGCACGCGCAAGCCTCACTGGTCGGTGGCGTAGATCACCGAGTAGGGAAAGTCGTGGAGCGGATAGCTGCGCCGGCCGTCGCCGGTCGGCGTGCCCAGCCCGGGTTGGTGCTCGATGAGCCGCGCGATGCGTTCGAACTCTTCCAGAAAACGCTGAGCCACCTGCACGCCAGCCTCTCGCCGGTAGAACCGGAACGCTGCGGCCAACTCCGCTTCGGCCCTGGGGTCAAAGAAGCGGCTCACGCGTGCTCGTTGCGAAGCCGCGCCAGCGCCTCATCCATCGGTACGAGTTGCGCGGCTTCGGCGTCGCGGCTGGCGGCAACTGCATCCCAGGCTGCATCACGGGCGGCATCGGCGTCGAGACTGGCCACCACGCGGTCCAGGAGCTTCGTGCGCTGGGCCAACGGCAGCTTCAGCACCTCGGCTTCTAGGGTTTCAAAAGTGGTGTCCATGGCGGGCCCCGAAGTTGGCGACGTGGGCCGTTAGCTTGCCATAAGCTGCTTGCACCGTGCCAAGGAGTGCTCCGTGACCTCATCCGCAGTCGTGAACTTGAAGACCTTGGCCGACTTTCTGGCCACCGAATTCCCGCAGAACCGCTGCACGCTGGAAGAGCTGGACGACGACGGTAGCGTCGTCGTGGCCCACCCGGTGGGCGAGCACGAGCTGAGGCCTGGGGGCACGGTGTCGGGCCCGGTCATGATGACTTTGGCCGACGTGGCGCTGTATATCGCCATCCTCGCGCGCATCGGCATCGTGCCGCTGGCGGTGACGACCAACCTCTCCATCAACTTCCTGCGCAAGCCGCGTGCGGACCGGCGCCTGGTGGCGCGATGCCGGCTGATGAAGCTTGGCAAGACGCTGGCCGTGGGCGAGGTGTGGATCTACTCCGAAGGCGAGGACGAACCGGTGGCGCACGCGACGGGGACCTATGCGATCCCGCGAGAGCGCTGAGGTCGCGCGCTCAAACGGCGTCAGTGCGCCAACTGGCCCGGCAAGCGCTTGCTGTAGAGCTCGGCAATCTGCGGAATGAAGCGCTCGGGGTTGCCGCCCACCAGATTGGTCAGCACCACGATGGCCAGCCCGTCGTCGGGGTAGATGACGAAGGCGGATCGGTTGCCGCCGATGCCGGCTACCTGGCGATGGGGCGCCACAGCGAGGACCGGCCAGCCCGCTGACCAATCACCGGAGGCGCCGCCGTTGAGCTTCTCCGGCGCCCACATGCCATCGAGCTGGCTCATCGGCATCAGGCGACCGCTGGTCAGCGCCATGATCCACCGCGCCATCTCGTTCGCCGTGGTCAGCAGCCCGCCGCCTGCGTTCAGTGAGTACGGTATTTCGTAGAGCCAGCGAGACAGCCGGTTGGCATCGTTGGCGGCCAGCGTGCGGCGGGGAAAGTAGCTGTAGATCGTGGCCGCATGCGGCACCGGGTCGTAGCTGTCGCCGAAGGTCGATGCGCGCATGTCGGCGACGGCGAACTGCCGTTGCGCGACGTACTGCTCGTAGGGCATGCCGGTCTGCTTGGCGATGATCTGCGCCAGCAAGCCGTAGTTGGTCTGGTTGTAGGCGAAGCGCTCGCCCGGCTGGGCCTCCACGGGCCGCGCCTTGACCGCCTTCCACATGCCGGCCTCCGTGCTGCCTGCCATCAGGCCCGGCTCTTCGACGATGTCCGGCAGCCCGGAGGTGTGTGCCAGCAGTTGCCGCACGCGAATGGCGCGCCAGGTCGCGGGCAAGTCATCGAGGTAGCGCGAGATCGGCGCGTTGAGATCCACCAGCCCGGCTTGGGCCAACTGCGCCATGGCGACACCGGTGACGGGCTTGGTGCCCGAGTTGAGCGGGAACAAAGTGGTGTTGGTCGCTGGCACCTGGTTCTCGACACTGGCCAGGCCGTAGCTTTCGCTCAGCACCAGTTGGCCGTCCTGGATGACGGCGATCTGCAGGCCAGGGATGCGTCGCTCCTGCATGGTCTTCTGCACGAACTGCCGCGTCATGGCGTTGGCTTCATCCAGGCCGGCGGCGCCGGCCGGTGCGAAAACCGCGAGAAGGCAGCCGCCGATGAAGGCGGCGATAAGGCCGGTGAGCGAGTGATGGGTCGTGGGCATGAAGGTCATCGTGAGTGCTGGTTCCGAACCCGCGAGGCGCGGAGCCGAAGGCGCAACTATCGCTCGCCGTGGGCGAGGTGTGGATCTACTCCGAGGGCGAGGAGGAACCAGTGGCCCGCGGCTGGCGGCGTCGTTGACAATGCGCGGCTTTGCGCCCGACGACAGCCATGCAGATCGCCGTTCTTGACGACGATGTCCACCAACTCGACCTGCTTGCCCGCGTGGTTGGGGCGCTTGGTCATGCTTGCCACCGCTTTTCCAGCGGAGCCGCGCTGCTGCAGGCGGTGCGGCAGGCCACCTTCGACCTTTTCCTGATCGACTGGGAACTGCCCGATACCTCCGGCCTGGACGTGCTGCGCGCCTTGCGCGGGCAGCACCGTGTTCGCGCGCCCATCATCTTCGTGACCCATCGCGATGAGGAGCGGGACGTGGTTCAAGCCCTGAGCGCCGGTGCGGACGACTACGTCACCAAGCCCGTGCGCAGCGCCGAGCTGAAGGCCCGCATGCTGGCCCTGCTGCGCCGTGCCTACCCCGCGCAGGAGGCCGGCCTGCAGCATGGCGGCTTCCTGCTGCAGCCGTCCTCATGCCTGGTGCTGTACGAGGGCCAGCCCATCGAGCTCAAGCAGCGTGAGTTCGCGCTTGCGCACTGCCTTTTCCAGCGGCTCGGGCAGTTGTTGTCGCGTGCCTACCTGATGCAAACCGTGTGGGGGCGGGATACCGAGGTGCCAACGCGCACGCTGGACACCCATGTGTCCGCCGTGCGCAGCAAGCTCGGCCTGCGGCCCGAGCGCGGCTACCGGTTGGTCGCCGTCTACGGGCACGGTTATCGGCTGGAGGCCCTGGACCCCGCAGTGGCCGGCTCGGCTGAGGCGCACACGGCATGACGGCGCGTTTGATGGCCAGCCTGATGACCGTGGCCGCCTTCGCTGCAAGCGCAGCGCCGGCTCAGGACACGGTGCCCTACGAAGTGCAGCGCGGCGAGTCGCTCTACGTCATCGCCGGGCGCTTGCTCGAGGATGCACGCCATTGGCCCGAAGTCGCCAAGCTCAACCGGCTGGCGCGGCCGTTTCGCCTTCACCCGCATCAGCGCCTGCTGTTGCCGGCGTCGCTGCTGAAGGGCGCGGTCGCACCCGCGCGGGTCGAATATGTGCGCGGGCCGGTCAGCGCCGACGGGGCGCCGCTGCGCATCGGCGCGCTGGTGCCCGAAGGCGCTGGGCTGGAGGTGGGCGCGCAGGGCTTCGTCAGCCTGCGGCTGCACGACGGATCGCTGCTGCAACTGCAGGCCAACAGCCGCTCCCGGCTGCTGCGCCTGCGCGACCTCCCGGCGGCGCAGCGCCGCAACATCCTGATCGAGCTGAACCAGGGCCGTGTCGATGCGGACGTGGCGCCGCAGTCGCCCGGTTCGCACTTCCAGGTGAAGACGCCTTTAGCAACCGCTGGCGTGCGCGGCACGCGCTTCGGCGTGTCGGTGCCCGCCGAGGCGGGGCGCACTGCGGCCGACGTGATCGAAGGGACCGTCGAGGTGCAGGCGCTGGCGCGCGCAGGCGGCTTGCCGGTGGCCGTGCGGGCGGGGCAGGGCGCCGTGGTGCGGCCCGGCGGCCCGCCGCAGCTCAGGCCCCTGCTGCCGGCGCCCGATCTGTCTGGCCAGCCGCTGCGTGTCGAAGCCCAGCCCGGATTGCTGCAGCTGCCGCCGGTGGCCGGGGCCGAGCGCTACCGCGTCGAAGTGGCGGACGACGCGTCCTTCACGCGCGTGCTGTGGTCGGTCGAGGCGCCAGCGCCGCTGGTGCTCGACGGCCTGCCTGACGGGCGCTACCGCCTGCGCGCCCGGGCCATGGACGGCGACGGGCTGCTGGGCGCCGAGGCGAGCGGCCCGCTGTGGGTCAAGACCACGCCGGTGCCCCCGCTGGCGCAGTCACCGCTGCCCGGCGCCACGGTCGGCCCGGACGGCGTGGCCATCGCCTGCACCGACGTGCCGCTGGCCCAGGCCTACCTGCTGCAGCTGGCGAGCAACCCGCGTTTCGAGCCGCTGCTGCAGGAACAGCAGGGCAGCGGGCGCTGCCACTTCGAACTGCAGGCGCTGCCCGTCGGCGAGGTGTACTGGCGCGTGGCCTCGCTGGCGCCGGAGGGCGATGGCGGCCTCGAGCGCGGGCCCTTCGGCGACCCCGGCCGGTTTGTCGTCGTGCCGTTGCCGCCGGCCCCGCTCGCCGACGAGATCGTGGCCGACGGCCGGCAGGTGCAATGGAAGCCGCTCGACGGCTACCGCTACCGCGTGCAGGTGGCCACCGATGCCGGCTTCGGCGCCGTGCTGCAGGACGAAGAGGTTGCGGCCGGCAGCCTGCAGCTTGCGGTGCCGCCGCGCTGCCTGCCCTACGCGCTGCGCATGCAGGCCATCAGTGCGCAGGGCATGCGCTCGGCGTTCTCGCCGCCACGCCTGGTCCACACCGACGCCAGCGTCTGCAGCAGCGACGGCAACCCGGTGCAGCAGGGCAGCGGCGAGCGGGTGCAGACGAGCCGCTGATGCCCCGGCCGCAGCGCACTCGCCGGCTGGCCGGCCGCCATGGGTGGCGGGGCGCACGGCTGGGGCTGCTGCTCTTCGTGGCGGCATTCGTGGCGCTCGGGGCGTTCAACGGCCTGGGCCGGGCCGATGCCCTGCTCTCGGACCGCCTGCTCGCCTGGGCCGCCCGCCCCATGCCGCAGGACATCGTGGTCGTGGGCATCGACGATGCGAGCCTGGCCGCCATCGGGCGCTGGCCCTGGCCGCGTGACGTGCATGCACGGCTGCTGGACGCGCTCACCGCAGCCGCGCCGCGCGCCGTGGGCCTGGACCTGCTGCTCTCCGAGCCCGATGCCGCCCACGACGCGCAGCTCGCTGCGGCCATGCGGCGCAATGGCCGCGTGGTGCTGCCGCTGCGCATGGCGCCGATGCAGCCTGGCGCGGCGGTGGTGTCGCTGCCGGCACCGGCGCTCGCCGCTGCCGCTGCCGGGTTGGGGCATGTGCATGTGGCGCTGGATGCCGATGGCGTGGCGCGGCGCGTCTTTCTGCACGAGGGCTTTGGCGACGTGCTGTGGGAGAACTTCGCGCTGGCCGTGCTCAGGGCTGCAGGCGAGGAGCTGAGCGGCCCGCCGCCCGGTGCTGATGTTGGTGCTGGTGCCGAGCCGGGCCGGTGGCGGCGCGCGCAGCCCTACACGATTCCCTTCGCCGGCCCGCCGGGGCATGTGCGGCGCCTGTCCTACCTCGACGTGCTTGAAGGCCGGGTGCCGCCTGCGTCCTTGCGTGGCGCCATCGTGCTGGTCGGCGCCACGGCGCCGGGCCTGTCGGACGCCTACCCCACGCCCATGGCCAGCCAGGACGCGTTGATGCCGGGTGTCGAGATGGCAGCGCAGACGATCGCCGCCCTGCGCGAAGGTCGCAGCCTGCGCGCCGCCGCGCCCTGGGAGGCGGCGCTGCTGACCTTGCTCGTGCTCGGCCTGGCCGCCCTGGCCCTGCGCCTGGCACCACCACGGCTGGCGGTGGGCGCACTGCTGGCGCTGCTGCCTGCGGCCGTCTGCCTGGCCTGGGCGCTGCAGTTGACGCAATGGGCAGGCGTGCAATGGCAACCGGGGGCGGCGCTGCTGGGGCTGCTGCTGCTGTACCCGCTGTGGAGCTGGCAGCGGCTCGAAGCGGCGCTCGCCTACCTGGCCCGTGAGTTCGAGCGCACGCGCCAGCAGCTGCCCCCCGGCGAGGGCTACGACCCACCCGCCATCCATGGCGACCTGCTCGACCGCCGGATGGCGGCGCTGGCCGCGGCTGCAGCGCATGTGCGCTCGCTGCAACGCCAGCGCCAGCAGGCGCTGCACTTCCTGTCGCATGACCTGCGGGCGCCTCTGTCGGCCACGCTGGCGTTGATCGAGTTGCAGGACGGTGCCCATGCCGCTTCGGTGCTGCCGTTGATCGAAGCGCAGTCGCGCCGCGCGCTGGCAATGGCCGAGGGCTTCGTGCAGCTCGCCCGTGCGGAAACCGCGCAGGGCTACCGCTTGGAGGTGCTGGACCTGCGCGATGCCTTGATCGAGGCGGTCGACGGCTGCTGGCCGCTGGCACAGGCCAGGGCGGTGACGCTGGACTGCCCGGCGCCGGCGCATGAATGCCTGGTCTCGGGTGACCGCTCGATGCTGACCCGCGCGCTGGTGAACCTGATCGACAACGCCCTCAAGCATGGCAGCCCCCGCGGTGGGCGCGTGCACTGCCAACTGATGGCCGCCGGGGCGTGCTGGCGCATCGAGGTGAGGGACGCGGGCGTGCCGCTGCGCCCGGAGCTGGCCACCGGCCTCTTCGAGGCTTTCCGCCGCGGCGGGAGCGGGGTCGGGGCGCAGGCCGGCGCCCCGGGGGCGGGCCTGGGCCTGGCCTTCGTGCAGGCCGTGGCCCAGCACCATGGCGGCCATGCAGGCTGGTGCGGCCAGGAGCAGGGCAACGTGTTCTTCATCGAGCTGCCCGCCAGCGCGGCGGGCTGACAGAGCCGGGTCGAACGTCAACAAAGGTCAGCGCGGCTGGCCTTGCCGGCTGCGGCGCCCGATCATTGCGACCGCTGCGCTTTCACCCTGCGCGGCACCGGATCACCCGCTAGGAGGAAGCATGAAAAAAGCACTGGCCGCCGAGTTCATCGGCACGTTTTGGCTCGTCCTGGGAGGCTGCGGCAGCGCAGTGCTCGCGGCGGCCTTCCCGCAACTGGGCATCGGCCTGCTGGGCGTGTCGCTCGCCTTCGGCCTGACGGTGCTGACCATGGCCTGCGCCGTCGGCCCGGTGTCGGGCGGGCACTTCAACCCCGCCGTCTCGGTGGGCCTGTGGGTCGGCGGGCGCTTTCCTGCCGCTCGGCTGCTGCCCTATGTCGTCGCCCAGGTGGTGGGCGCGGTGGCCGCTGGCGGCGTGCTGGCGCTGATCGCCACCGGCAAGCCGGGCTTCGACCTGGTGGCCAGCGGCTTTGCCGCCAACGGCTATGGCGAGCACTCGCCCGGCGGCTATTCGCTGCTGGCCGCGCTCGTCACCGAGGTGGTGATGACGGCGCTGTTCATCCTGATCATCCTCGGTGCCACGGCCAAGCGCGCCGCCGGCACCCTGGCGCCGGTGGCCATCGGCTTGGCGCTGACGCTGATCCACCTCATCAGCATCCCCGTGACCAACACCTCCGTGAACCCGGCGCGCAGCACCGGCGTCGCGTTGTTCGTGGGCGGCTGGGCGCTGGAGCAACTGTGGCTGTTCTGGGTCGCGCCGGTCGTCGGCGGCGCGCTGGGCGCGTTGCTGTATCGCGCCACGCTGGACGAGGACTCTTCACACGCCTGAGCGTCTTTGCTCTCGGCAGCCGTCCGGTCATGTCTCGGCAATGTCCCGGTCATGTCAATTCGCCGCTGGCGCCGTAACGTGCGCGGCGCCGTCGGAACGCCCACGCGTCTGACGCGCCATCTACAAGGCCGGGCCACCGGCTGATCCGATCCCCCTTTTTTTGTTGTGCCTTCTGCGGGCAGGGCTTCGCCTTGCCTGAAAAACACGATGACGTTTGTTCGCCTGTTGCCAAGTCTTGCCCGTAGCGCGGGTTCCCTCGTTCGTCATGCCCTCGTGCCGCTGGCCCTGGGACTTGCTTTTGCGGGAAGCGCCCACGCCCAGCTCGTCGTCACCGGCGTGCCGGACAGCCTCGATCCCATCGCTGCCGGCGGCACGGTGACGTACACGGTCGGCATCGGTGACGCGCTGGGCGCCGCGCGCAGCAACGTCACGCTCAACTTCGACATCCCCGCCGGTGGCCGCTACGCCGGCACCGGCACGCTGCCCGCAGGCGTGTCCTGCGCCGGCATGGCGCTGAACCAGGCGGGCCCGGGCACCGTCACCTGCACGGGCATCGACGTGCCGGCGCTCGACACGGTGCAGGTGCCGCTGCGCGTGCGCACACAGGCCGCCGGCACGATCACCGTCCAGGCCGCCATCGTCGGCGGGGGCTCGCAGAGCGAAACCACCACGGTCGACACCGGCGCGGACCTGCAGCTCGCGGTCAACACGGTGGCCACTGCGGCCGCCGGCAGCACGCAGAACGTGGTGCTCACCGTCACCAACGGCGGCCCCAATGCGTCGCCATCGTCCACGCTCAGCTACAGCGTGCCGCCGGGCTTCGCGCTCAGCGCCACGCCGGGCGGCTGCTCGCTGGCGGGCAGCACGCTGCGCTGTAGCTTCGGTGCCATTGCCAATGGCGGCACCGCCAGCGTCTCCGTCACCGGCGTCATCGGCGTGGGCGGCAGCTCCACGCTCACGCACTCGGCCGACATCACCGGCACCGGCGGCGTGGGCGATGGCGACAGCAGCAACAACGTCGCCAGCGCCAACACCACGGTCACCGCAGGCAGCAGCCTCTCGGTCACCAAGACCAAGTCGGTGGCCGACCCGGTGCAGGTGGGCCAGACCTTCAACTACCAGTTCACGCCGCGCTACAGCGGCGACTTCCCCAGCGGTGCGCAGGTGCAGGACAACCTGCCCGCGAACTTCTGCCCCGTCGCCCCGGCCAACTTCACCAGCGGCGCGTGGACCTGCACGGCGTCCAGCACCTGCCCCACTGCGGGCGGCACGCTCAGCTGCACGCGCAGCGGCACCGGCAGCGCCGGCAGCAATGTCTCGCTCGGCACCATCACGGCGGCCGTGCAGGCGCTCACCAGCGGCGCGGGCATCGTCAACACCGCCACGGTCAGCGCAACCGGCGTGAGCCCGGCCAATGGCTCGGTGAACGCCACGGTGATCGACCCAGCCGCCGACCTGCGCGCCAACAAGGGCAAGAGCTGGCCCCAGGCCGCCGTGCCGGTGAACCAGGCCTTCAACTACACGATCTCGACCACCAACCTTGGCCCGAGCGCGATTCCGTCGACGGGCACCATCACGCTGACCGACACGGTGCCGGCCAACCTGCAGGTCAACAGCATCACGGCGCCTGCGGGCTTCAGCTGCCTGTCGTCCGGCGGCGCCAGCTTCCCGCAGGCCGGCCCGGTGACCATCACCTGCAGCAGCAGCAATGTCGCGCTGGCCGTCAATGCGACCAGCAGCACCGTCACGATCAATGCGCAGGCGACGGCGGCCGGCGGCACGCTGACCAACCAGGTGTGCGTGGCCTCGGCCAACGCGCCGGCTGACGGCGTGCCCGCGAACAACTGCACCGGCGTGGGTGTCAACCCGCAGCTCAATGCCGCGCAGGCCGACGTGTCGGTGCTCAAGCGCGTCGTCGGCATCGGTGACGCCGCCGGCAACCGGCAGGAGGCCGGCTCGGCCATCGTCTGGGAGATCGAGGTCGTCAATGCCGGCCCGCAGGCCGCCACCAACGTGGCCGTGACCGACACCTTCAACAACGTCTTCAACGCCAACAACAGCCAGTACTCGCTCGCCACCGTGGCCGGCAGCGCCACGCTGGGCGCCTGCAGCCTGACGCCCTCGGGCTCGGCGGTCTCGCTCGGCAGCTGCACCGTCACCAACCTGCCGATGTGCACGGCCGGTGTGGACTGCCCGCGCTACCAGGTCACGGTGCGCCACTTCGGCGACGGCGCCTCGGGCAGCGACCAGTTCACGGTGACTAACACCGCCTTTGCCCTGGCGCAAAACGAGGCCGACCCCAACCTGACGAACAACACGGCCAACAACAACACGCCGGCCAGTGCCTACTACATGGCCCGCGCCGACGTGACCGTGACCAAGACGGACAACCCCGACCCCGTCTCGGCCGGCCAGCTTCTCACCTACACCATCACGGCGAGCAACCCCTCGGCCACCAGCGCCAGCCGCGCCTTCACCGTGAGCGTCAACGACACGCTGCCGGCCGGCCTCGTCTACCTGTCGGCCAGCGCCAGCGGTGGCGGCAGTTGCACCACCACGCCCACGGTGGGCAGCACGACCGCCCCGGGCAACGACACGCTGGCCTGCGGCTGGGCGTCCATCGCCCGCGGCTCGCAGCAGACCGTCACGGTGCGCGTGCGCGCCACCGCAGCGCTGGCCGCCGCCCTGGGTGGCGGTGGCTCCATCACCAACTCGGTGACGGTCAGCACCACCACGCCCGAGATCAGCGGCGGCGCGGCCAACAACACGGCCACCCAGGCCACCGCCATCAACGCGCCGGCCTACGACCTGATCGTCAACAAGACCGACGACGTCGACCCGGTCAACGTGGACGACAACGTCACCTACACGCTCACCGTCACCAACAACGGCGCGTCCACCGCCGAGAACGTGGTGCTGACCGACACCCTGCCTGCAGCGGCCGGCGCGCCCACCTTCGTGGCGCTGCTCACGCCGCTTCCGGCGGGCGTGGTGTGCGACACCTCGGCCGTGACCGTCGGCGTGGCCGGCGGCAGCATCAGCTGCACCATCACCAGCCTGGGCGGTGACGGCAGCGGCTCCACCGGCGAGACCAGCTCGGTGCAGGTGCGCGTGCGCCTGCAGGGCGCCGACAAGGGCACTTTCTCCAACACGGCCTCGGTGCGCTTCGCGAATGCCGCGCAGGACGCCTTCGACTCGCAGGCCAACAACAGCGCCACCGAACCCACCACCTTCCGCTTAAAGGCCGACGTGCAGGTGGTGGACAAGACGGCGGTGCAACGCGGCACCAGCACGCCGCTGGCTAGCGTGGCGCAAGGCCAGTCCTTCGACTGGCTGGTGAACCTGCGCAACAACGGCCCCCAGGCCGCCGAGACCACCAGCTTCAGCGATACCCTGCCCGCGGGCCTGCAGCTCACCGGCACGCCGGTGTTCAGCGTCAACTCCGGCAGCTTCACGCCCGCCGCACCCACCTGCACCGGCAGCGCCGGCGGCAGCAGCACCATTTGTGCGATCGCCAGCATGCCCTCGGGCGGTACGGCCACCGTGCGCATCCCCGTGCAGCTGGTGAGCAACCTGGCCAACGGCACGGCGATCAGCAACACCGCGAGCATCGTCACCACCGGCTCGGGCGACACCAACGGCGGAGCCGACCCTAGCGCCGGCAACAACTTCGGCAGCGGCAGCATCACGGCGCAGACCTCCGCGCTGTCGGGCCGCGTCTACGAAGACACCAACGGCAACGGCCAGAGCGATACGGGCGAACCGGCCATCGCCGGCGTGACGCTCACGCTCACCGGCACCGACGCCCTGGGCAATGCCGTCACGCGCACCACCACCAGTGATGCGAGCGGCAACTGGAGCTTCACCGTCCCCGCAGGCACCTACGCGGTGACCGAGACCCAACCCAGCGCCTTCCTGCCCGGCATCACGCGTGCCGGTACCGCCAGCGGTACTGGCAGCAGCGCCGGCACCGTGCCCGGCAGCGGCGCGGGCGTGACCAGCGGCCCCAACGGCTCCAACGCCAACGTGATCCAGAACATAGTGCTGGGCACCGGCGGCAGCTCCGCCAGCAACCTGTTCGGCGAAGTGCGCGCCGCCGCCATCGCCGGCCGGGTCTACCAGGATGCCGACTACAACGGCGCCTTCACGGCTGCCGAACCCGGCATCGCCAACGTGGCGTTGCAGCTCACCGGCACCGACCTGTTCGGCAATGCCGTCAGCGCCAGCACCACCAGCGCGGCCGACGGTACTTACAGCTTCGCCAACCTGCTGCCCGGCAGCTACAGCGTCATCGAGCCGACGCAGCCCGACGGCCTGGCCGACGGCAGCGAGACGGCCGGCAGTGCCGGCGGCAGCATCGCAACCAACGAGCGCATCAGCGCCATCACGCTTGGCTCCAACACCAGCGCCACCGGCTACAACTTCGGCGAGCGCCTGCCGCGCGTGACGGTGCGCGTATTCGAGGACGCCGACAACGACGGCCTGCCCGCCACGGGCGACGCCGGCATCACCGGCGTGACCCTGCACCTCACCGGCAACAGCAGCACCGGCACGCCGGTGGACATCGTCGCCGTGCCCGTCGCGGGCCAGCCCGGCCGTTATGAATTCCTCAACGTGCCGCCGTCCGCCGTCGCGGGCTACACCATCACCGAGACGCAGCCGGCCACCTATGCGCCCGGCAAGGCCAATGCCAACGGCAACGCCGGCAGCGCGCTGGCCAACGGCAACGTCATTCAGAGCGTGACCATCGCCGGCACCAACACGCCGGCCGCCCAGGGCGACTACCTGTTCGGCGAACTCACCGGCAGCCAGATCCGCGGCCGCAGCTACTACGACCGCAACAGTGATGGCAGCCCCGGCGCCGTCGCCAGCGAGCCCGGCATCGCCGGCGTGACCATCACGCTGACCGGCACCGACGACAACGGCAACGCCGTGTCGACGGCCACCACCACCGATGCCAACGGCGACTACGCGTTCAATAACGTCGCGCCCGGTACCTACACGGTGACCGAGACGCGGCCATCCGGCTATCTCCCCGGCCTCACGCGCGCCGGCACCGTGGCCGGCAACGGCTCGGTCGCGGGCAGCGTGCCAGCCAGCGGCGCTGGCGTGAGCGTCGGCCCCAACGGCTCCGATGCGCCGGTGGTGCAGAGCATCCGCCTCGGCAGCCCCGGCTCCGGTTCCAGCAACAACAACTTCGCCTCGGTGCGCGCCGCCTCACTGGCGGGCCATGTGTATGCCGACATCGCGCCGGCCAACGGCCAGCGCGACGCTGGCGAGCCGCCGCTGCCTGGCGTGACGGTCACACTGACCGGCGCGGATTTCTTCGGCCGCAGCGTCTCCACCGTGCTCACCAGCGCGGCGGACGGCAGCTTCAGCGCCACCGGCCTGCTGCCCGGCAGCTACCAGCTCGACGAGGCCCAGCCCGCCGGCACCGGCGACGGCCCTGAGCATGTCGGCACCGTGGGCGGCAGCGCCCGCGGCACGGCCAACCCGGGCGGTGTGAACGACCGCATCGGCGCCATCGTGCTTGCCTCGGAAGAGGCCGGCACGGACTACGACTTCGGCGAACGCGGCGGCCAGATCACCGGCGCGGTCTACGTGGACAGCAACGGCAACGGCCAGCGCGACGCGGGCGAGCCGCCGATTGCCGGCGTGTCGCTCAAGCTCACCGGCACCAGCGCCGGCGGCCTGCCCGTCAGCATCACCGCCACGAGCGGCGCCGACGGCCAGTACCTGTTCGACGGCGTGCTGCCCTCGGACGCCACCGGCTACACCATCGTGGAGACCCAGCCGGTCACCTATGCCGATGCGGCCGAGACCGTGGGCCGCCTCAACGGCGTGCGCACCGGCACGCTGGCGACCAACGACCGCATCGCCGGGCTCGTCTATACAGGCGGCTCGGGCGACGGCTATGACTTTGGCGAGCAGGGCGCCTCGCTCGCCGGCAGCGTGTTCAACGATGCCAATGGCAACGGCAAACGTGAGCCTGGCGACCTGCCGCTGGCCGGCGTGACCCTCACGCTGACCGGCACCGACGCCACCGGCCAGCCGGTGAGCCGCACCACGGTGACGGCGCGCGATGGCAGCTACAGCTTCACCGACCTGCCCCTGGACAACGGCGCGGGCTACACCCTCGTGCAGTCGCCAGTGCCCAACTCCACCCACACCGGCGAGACGCCCGGCACGCTGGGTGGCACGGTGCCGGCACCGCGCCAGATCAACGTCAAGCTGCTCGCAGCGGCGGCGCGCGGCACGGCGTATGACTTCTTCGAGCAGAGCAGCGCACCGGCGGTCGTGAGTGGCCGCGCCTGGCGCGACACCGACCACGACCGCGTCGCCGGGGGCAGTGAACCCGCCGTCGCCGGCTGGACCGTGGAGCTGGTGAGCTGCCTCGACGGCAGCACCACCTGCGCCAATGCCGGCGCCCAGGTGCTCGACACCCGCAGCACCGGCGCCGACGGCAGCTACCGCTTCGACAACGTGGTGTCCGGCGCCTACCAGCTGCGCTTCCGTGACCCGCAAGGCCAACTGGTGGGCGGCGTGTGGCCCACCGACCCGGTGCTCAACGCGCCCAACGGCAGCTTCCCCACCGTGCGGGGCATGGCGCCGCGCGGCTGGATCCCGCTGACGGTGACGACCGGCGTGTCCGTGGCCAACCAGGACTTGCCGCTCGACCCGGGTGGCGTGGTGTTCGACAGCCTGAGCGCCGAGCCGGTGCCGGGTGCGGTGGTCACGCTCAGCGGCCCGGCGGGCTTCGACCCGGCGGCACAGCTGCTCGGCGGCAATGCCGCGCTCACCACCGGCCCCGAGGGTGCCTACCAGTTCTTCCTGCTGCCGGGTGCGCCGGCGGGCCTGTACACGGTGGCGGTGACGCCGCCGGCCGGCTACCTGCCCTCCGCCGCCTATCCGCCCGCTACGGGCCCGCTCGACGCGGTGAACTGCAGCGCGCCGGGCAACACCAGCACGACGCGCGGCAGCGAGGCCTGCATCGTCAGCCCCGCGCCGCGCCCCGTGGCCGGGCCTGCCGCACCGTACTTCATGAGCTGGCAGATGGGCACGGGCGGCGCACGGCCGGTGGTCAACAACCACATCCCGCTGGACCGCCAGGGCTCGGGCATGGCTATCGATCTGCGCAAGACGACCTCCAAGCTCACCGTGAAGAAGGGCGAGCCGGTGCCTTACGTGATTACCGCGCGCAATGCCAGCAGCGGCCCCGTGGGCAACGTGGCGCTCGTCGACACGCTGCCGCCCGGCTTCAAGTACCTGGAGGGGTCGCTGACCGTGCAGACCCTGCCCAACGGCCCGGTGATGCCGGCCAAGCCGAGCCTGGCTGGCCGCCAGCTGACGCTGCCCAACCAGTCGTTCGTGCTCGGCGAGACCAAGCGCATCGTCATGGTGCTGGCGGTCGGCGTCGGTGTGGGCGAGGGCCAGTACGTCAACAGCGTGCTCGCCACGCAGGGCATCGACGGGCGCCTGCTCTCCAACGTCGCCACTGCGGCGGTGCGGGTGGTGCCGGACGCGTTGTTCGACTGCACCGACGTGATCGGCAAGGTCTACGACGACAAGAACGCCAACGGCGTGCAGGACGAAGGCGAGCCCGGCATCCCCAACGTGCGCGTTGCCACGGTGAACGGCCTGCTGGTCAACACCGACGCCGACGGCCGCTATCACATCGCCTGCGCCGCCGTGCCCAAGGACGGCACCGGCAGCAACCTGGTGCTGAAGGTGGACGAACGCACGCTGCCCTCGGGCTACCGCGTGACCACCGAAAACCCGGCCGCCGAGCGCGCCACGCGCGGCAAGGCGTTGAAGGTCAACTTCGGCGCCACGGTGCACCGCGTGGTGCGGCTGGACATGAAGGCCGCTGCCTTCGTGGACGGCCAGGTGGCGCTGCAGCCGGCGCACCAGGCGCGCCTGGACCAGGCCGTGGCTGCGCTGGTCGAGCGCCCCTCCATCCTGCGCCTGGCCTACCAGCCGGCGCCGGCTGAAGCGCCCGAACTCGGCGAGGCCCGCCTCGCGGCATTGAAGTCCGCCCTGCTCGAACGCTGGAAGGCGCAAGGGCAGGCGCAGGGCAAGGCCTTGTTCAACCTGGACATCGAGGTCGAGCGCATGCCGGCCTTGTTGAACCGCTGATGCAGGAGCCCGCCATGACGACCCTGCCTCCGAACCCTGATCGCGCCCACCGCATGACCCGTCCCAACTTCCGACGCGCGGCGCTGGCCGGCGCCGCAGCCGCCACCTGCCTGGCCATGAGCCTGCCCGCGCTGCCTGCACTGGCCGCCGATGCGGCGAGCGCCGCCACCTGCCACGCCGACGCCCGCGGCCGCTTCAGCGACCGCTGCCAGGCGGACCGGCGCGCCGTCGAGATCGACGGCCGCGACCACCTGCCGGCTTCCAGCGAACGCGAGCTGCCCAAGCTCACCGTGATCCTGGGCGACCCTCGCGGCCTGAAGGAGCAGCGCGAGGAGCTGAGCCGCACCATCCCCGGCACCGTGCAGCCGCGCGAGGATTCGCACACGCCGCACTTCGACTCCGGCGAGGACCTGCTCAAGCCCGAGGACATGGCGCGGCTGGACGCCATCGTGGCGCAGGTGCGCGGCCGCCCGGGCCTGCGCTTCGAGATCGTCGGCCACACCGACGTGCAGCGCATCAAGCCCGAGCTGCTGCCGCGGTTCCCCGACAACCAGGCCCTGGGGCTGGCCCGTGCGCAGCAGGTCGGCCGCTACCTGACCCAGCAGCTCGGCCTGGCCGCGAGCGCCTACCGGGCCGACTCCCGCGGCCCCGACGAGCCGCTGGCCACGCCGAAGGAAGACCGCGCCAATTGGTCTGCCAACCGGCGCGTGGAAGTGCGCGTGTACTGGCAGGAGACGACGCCGGCCCAGGTGGAGAAGCAGGTGCGCGTGACGCAGCTGGACCCGAGCGCCTGCAACATGCTCACGCCCTACGCCAGCGACGACTCGCCGCTGCGCCTGACCATCGACGGCCAGGCCGTGGTGGGCAGCGACAGCTCCAGCGCCGACCGCCAGCGCTGCATCGATGTGCGCCTGGAGCGCGACCGCCTGCGCCTGCAGTACGACAACCTGGTGCAGCCGCGCCGCCTGAACGCCACCGCCTGGCCCGCGACCGCGGTGCCGGGTGAGGCCGTGAGCTTCGCCGGCTACAGCAACTACCGGCTCTTCGTCGCCCGTGCCGAACTGCGCCTGTACAGCAGTGACGACGCGATGCGACCGCAACTGGTGGCCACCGTGCCGCTGGACGCCGAGCTGCGCGCGCAATGGACCGTGCCGGCCGAATGGGCGCAGACGCCGCTGGCACGCCGCAAGCTGTACTGGCGCGTGCGGGTGATCGACGCCGAGGGCCGCTTCGACGAGACCGACGACATCCCGCTGGCGCTGGCCGACCGGCATGCGCCGGGCAGCAACAACGAGCCGACCACCGAACAACGCCTGTTGGCGGCCTACGGCAGCACGCGGCTGGCCATCGTCAACATCCCCATCACCGGCGGCACCGTCACCGCCAGCGGCGACGGCATTGCACGGGGCGAGCGCGTGCGTGCGCTCGGCTTCGACGTGCCGGTGGATGTGCAGGGCAAGTTCGTGATGCAGCAGCTCGTGCCCCGCCGGGTGCAGACGGGGGAGATCGTCGTGAGTGGCAGCGAAGGCCGCGAGCGCATCTACCGCCGCGATTTCGAGCTGCCCAAGCGCGACTTCTTCTTCGTCGGCCAGGCCGACCTCACCATCGGCCGCGACCGCACCAGCGGCCCGGCCGAGCTGGTGACGCAGGAGCACAACCGCTACAACAACGACACCTGGACCGAAGGCCGGCTGGCCTTCTACGGCAAGGGGCTGCTGGACGAGCGCTGGACGCTCACCGCCAGCCTGGACACCGAGGAGCGGCCGCTGAAGGACCTGTTCCGCAACCTCGACCGCAAGGACCCGACCTCGTTGTTCCGCCGGGTGGACCCGGTGGACAGCTGGGGCACCTTCGGCGACGACTCCACCAGCATCGAGGACGCCCCCACGCAGGGCCGCGTCTACCTGCGCCTGGACGACGGCCGCTCGCATGCGCTCTGGGGCAACTTCAAGCTCAACCTCGGCAGCGACAACACGCTGGCCCAGGTCAACCGCGGGCTGTACGGCCTGCAGGGCCGCTTCGTGAGCGCGGAGTCCATCGCCTTCGGCGAGGCCCGCGTGCGCGCCGAGGTCTATGCCGCCGAACCCGGCACGCTGGCCGCACGCGAGGAGTTCCGCGGCACCGGCGGCTCGCTCTATTACCTGCGCCAGCAGGACGTCAGCCGCGGCGCCGAGAAGGTGTGGATGGAAATCCGCGACCGCGACTCGGGCCTGGTGCTGCAGCGCCGCGCGCTCATCCCGGGCAGCGACTACGAGGTCGACTACCTGCAAGGGCGCGTGCTGCTCACTTCGCCGCTGCCGAGCCTGGCCGATAACGGCACGATGGTGCGCGCGGGCGGGCTCAGCGGCCAGCCGGCCTATCTGGTGGTGGACTACGAGTACACGCCGCTGGCCGGCGACCTCGACACGCTGGCCGTGGGTGGCCGCACGGCCTGGTGGGTCAACGACGGCGTGCGGCTGGGGCTCACGGCCGCCAAGCAACGCCAGACGGGCGGCGACCAGCGCCTGGCCAGCGTCGACCTGCTGCTGCGCAAGAGCGAGAACAGCACGCTGAAGATCGAGGCCGCGCGCAGCGACGGGCCCGGCATCGGCACCACCACCTCGCTCGACGGCGGTTTCGGCTTCTCGCAGAACACCTTGGCCGGCGACCCGCGCGGCGCCAATGCCTGGCGCGTCGAGGGCCAAGCCGACCTGGCCGATTTCGACCTGGCCAAGAGCGGCCATGTCGGCGCGTATGCCCTGGTGCGAGAGGCCGGCTTCTCGGCCCCGGGCCAGGTGGCCGCCAACGAAACCCGGCAGGCCGGTGCCAGTGCCACGGTCCCCCTGGGCGAGCGCACCGAGCTGCGCCTGAAGGCCGACCACAAGGACGAACTCAACGGCTACAACATCGATGCCGGCGAGACCCAGGTGGCCTGGCGCATCGACGACCGCTGGACCCTGTCGAGCGGCCTGCGCGCCGACCGCAAGACCACCGATGCCGTCAACACCTCACCGCTGCTGCCCGGCTCGCCCGTGGTGAACGGCGAGCGGACCGACGCTGCAGTAAACCTCGACTACGACAGCGGCCAGGGCTGGGGCGTCTACGGCTTCGGCCAGAAGACCCTCGGGCGCACCGGCACGCGCCAGGACAACGACCGCCTGGGCGTTGGAACGCGCTACCGCGTGAACGACAAGCTGTCGCTGCGCGGGGAAGCCTCGGGCGGTGACGGTGGCGCTGCGGGCAAGGCCGGCGTCGACTACCAGTACAACGACCGCTCCAATGTCTACGTCACCTATGCCCTGGACACGGGGCGCACCGACGAGACCCTGAACGCGCGCGGCGGCGCGCTGGTGGGCGGCATCAAGTCACGCATCGCCGACGGCCTGAGCGTCTACACCGAGCACAAGCAGACCACCGGCCTGCAAAGCGGGTTGACCCATGCCTATGGCCTGCAGTACGCGCCGGACGAGCGCTGGACCTTCGGGGCCAGCGCCGAAAGCGGCCGCATCGAAGCCGAGAACGCAGGCCAGACGGACCGCGACGCGGCGGGCTTCACCGTCGGCTTCGTCAACGCGAAGGTGAAGTACTCGGGCGGCATGGAATACCGGCGCGACCGCACCGCCACCGATTCCCGGCGCAGCTGGCTGCTGAAGAACTCGGTCAGCGTGCAGGACGGCAGCAACGCGCGCTGGCTGGGCAAGCTCAACTGGGCCGACAGCGACAGCGCCGCGAACACGCTGGCAGCCGCCAAGTACACCGAGGCGGTGCTGGGCTACGCCTTCCGGCCGGTCAGCAACGACAAGCTCAACCTGCTGCTGAAGTACACCTACCTGTACGACCTGTCTTCGCCGGGCCAGGTGGTTGCGAACGACGTGACGCCCACGGCGGTGAGCACGCTGGGCATCGACTACCAGCAGCGCAGCCAGGTGGCGGCGGTGGACGCGACCTACGACCTCAGCGACCGCTGGACGATCGGCGGCAAGCTGGCATGGCGTGGCGGCGAACTCCGCCCCAGCCGGGACAGCAGCGCGCGCTGGTTCAAGAGCAGCGCCGAGCTGGCCATTGCGCGCGTGGACTGGAAGGTGGTGCGGCAGTACGACTGGCTGCTGGAGCTGCGCACGCTGCGCGCGGGCGAGCTCGCCGAGCGCAAGAGTGGCCTGCTGACCGCCGCCTACTACCACGTCAACGAGAACTTCAAGGTCGGCGTCGGCTACAACTTCACGAACTTCTCCGAGGACCTCACCGACCTGAGCTATCGAAGCCGGGGCGTGTTCGTGAACCTGCTCGGGAAGTTCTAGGAGGCAGGGCTTCAAGCAAAAGGGGCTGCTCTCGCAGCCCCTTTTTTTCGACCAGGCAGCAAACCCGGGCTCTCAGCCGATCTTGCTGAGCTTCATGCCCGTGGCCACGCCCGTCAGGTAGCCCACCTGCGCGCCGAAGCGGTCCTTGTAGTTGGCGCGCACCAGCGGGTCCAGCGTGGCCTTGACGACGTTGTGAAGCGGTGTGCCCCAGTCGCCTGGGTGCTGGAAGTTGGCGGTGATGTAGGTCCACCCATTGAGGTCGTCCACCACGCCCAGGCCCGTCGCCTCGGCACCCGAGGGCATGGACGCGAGGCGGCTCAGCACCTTGGTGTCGACGTTGTAGGCCCAGATGAAGTTGTTGACGTGGTAGCCGCTGTCCTCGCCGATGAAGAGGGTGCGCAGCTTCTCGGAGAACTTCAGGTTGTCCGGCGCGCCGATCTTGTCGGGGTTGGCCAGGTTGCCCAGGGCGTCGGCCACGGCGAGGTCTTCGCCGACCATCAGCGTCTTGGTCAGCGACGGCACCCATTCGCTATCGATAGCGGCACTGGCCGTGTCCTTCTGGCCAGCGCTCAGTGTGTGCGCCAGCACGCCGCCAGCGTTCAGCGCCTTCTCGATGGTGATGCCGTAGGCCTCGTTCCAGGCGGCGTGGCCGCGCACCATGGAGCTCTGCATGTTCTGCAGCGCCGAGTAGGCGACCTTGTCCTTGACGTTGACGGTCGTGCCCTCCATCTTCGTAAAGGCCATCGTGCCGCCCTTGAGCGCGGCGTAGCGGTGGGTCTCCAGGAAGGCGGCGGCCTTGTCCATGCCGGCCTTCACGCGCACCCACTGCACCTTGCCGCTCAGCCAGATCTTGGTGAACGTGGCGTCGGCCGGGTCGGTGTTGGACACGTCCATGATGTCCGTCGCCTTGAGCGTGTCGGCCAGGGCCTTGATCTCGGCGCTGGTGGCCGAGCCGAGCTTGATCCAGGTGATGGCGGCGCCTGCGGCGGCCGGGTCGAGCGAGAAGCCGGCGCCGAACTTGGCCACGTACAGCGTGCCGGCGGAGAGGTCCTTCTCCTTGTCGGCCACGAACATGAAGAAGCCGCCGTTGGTGGCGTCGTCGCCCATGATGGCGGTGCGGTTGTCGGGCATGACCTGGATCAGCTCGTGCGAGATGCGGCCCAGGCAGTAGTGCTTCTTGATGGTGCCGCTGCCGTCCGGGTTGACGGTCACTTCGGGCAGGTGGCCGTAGTGGTAGGGGTTGGCCTGGGTCTCGCTGCCGAACAGGTTCTTGCTGTAGGCCTGGAACTGCGCGTTGGCGGCGATGGTGAAGGCGTCGGGCTCGTACTCCTCGCTGGACAGGTGCGTGCCCCAGGGCGAGAGGCTGGCGCCGCAGGTGATCCACAGGCCCATGGCCGGGGTGGTATCGACGTTGTGGTACTTCACCAGCGACAGCTTGCCGGTCGCCGGGTCCTGGTCTAGCGTCAGCACGGCGATGGGCGAGGGCAGGCGGCCGTACATGTCGGTTTTGCCGTCCTGGGCCCAGGTCGTGTACTCGAACTGCACGACGGCGAACACCGTGTTGCCCTTCACACCTGCGACGCTGGCGTTGTCGAGCTTGAGCAGCGAGGTGCCGTCGGGCGAGTCGCTGAAGAACTGGCGTTCCTGGCCCGCCACGGTGGCGTCGACGATGGGCTTGCCGGCGAAGTCGACATAACCGCCCGCCAGGACGGTGCCGCCCTTGCCGTCGGCCACCAGGTCGCCGGTGGTGAAGAAGGGTTGGTAGGCCAGCGCGAAGGCCTGTGTCGTGTCGTCACTGAGTTTGACCGTCAGTGTGGAGCTGACCAGGGTCTTGGCCATGTCGGCGGGTGTGGCCAGTGACGGTGCGGCCATGCTGGTGAAGCTGGCCGACGTCATGCTGGCCACGGGGGCATCGCTGCCGCCGCCGCAGCCCGTCAGCAGGCTGGCCCAGGCCGCGCCGCCCAGCGGCAGCATGAGGGGAGCGCCCAGGAACTTCAGGGCTTGGCGACGTTGGAGAACATTGGATTGGGTCATGGAGACTGCGGACTGCGCATGCAACGAAAGTGCAGCAATCTAGGCAGTTCTCATGTCGCCCTCGTGAAAACCCGAGGCGGCTTGTTCGCTCAGGCGTCGCCGTCGAGCAGGCCGGGCGGCGCGCCGAACATGAAGCAGTCGACGAAGCTGAAGTACAGCGAGGCGTAGAACACCGTCGACATCAGCAGCCCCGTGGCCATCAGCGCCATGGGCGCGAACTGCGCCAGGCCCAGCAGCCCGAACACCAGGCTGATGACGCCAGCCACGCCCATCAGCACGGCGGCCCAGAGCAGGCCGTTCAGCGCGAATGCTCCCTTGTTGCGCCACAGCGCCAGCGTGCTGGAGAACAGCGCCTGGGCCACGCCCTGGCCGCCCCAGTGCACGAGGGCCGGTGCATGCCAGTAGGGCACGGACAGCAGCGTCACCAGCCCCAGCCGCGTGGCCACGCCCCAGAACAGGCGCGGGTCCAGCGCGGCCTGGGCGATGACCTCGTTGTCGGCGTTCTCGGAGATGAGCTTCTGCAGGTCACGCGTGCTGCCGCCGTCCACCCAGTCGGCGAGCAGGCCGATCAGCACCACCACGACGGCGTAGCTGAGGCACAAGATGAGCTGGCTGCGCCGACGCTCGGGTGTGAGCTTCAGCGGCGCGATGAAGACGCTGGCCATGGGCGTCTTCTTCTGCAGCACCAGATGGGTGGCCAGCATGAAGCCGAGCGACAGCAGCGGCAGCGACGCAAAGGTCAGCAGCGGGCCGATGCCGGGCAGCAGCATCGCAACGAAGCCGACGAACAGGAAGAGACCGAACAGGCTGGACAGCGCCAGCGGCTGGCGCTGGAAGACCTTGAAGCCGTGGCGTATCCACAGCCGGCCGTTGCGGGCAGGCACCTCCTGCAGATGCAGTTGCATCGTCATCATTCGGCCTCGAGCGGCATGGCGTGCCAGGGCTTGGCGATGCGCTCGCGCAGCACGCGCTCGAAGTGGCCGGGGTCATGCGCCTTGAGCAGCGAGGCTTCGCGCGGCAGGTGCAGGTCGAACAGGCGCGACACCCAGAAGCGTAAGCCCGCCGCGCGCAGCAGGGCCGGCAGCAGGCGGTGCTCGGTGCCGGACAGCGGCCGCACGGTCTCGTAGGCTTCAACGAAGACAGCGGCGCGATCCTCGATGAGGCGGCCGTCGCTCAGGTCGATGCACCAGTCGTTCAGGCAGACGGCGACGTCGAACAGCCAGGTGTCGACGCCGGCGAAATAGAAGTCGAAAAAGCCGGTCAGCCGCTCGCGGCCCGCGCCCTCGCCGGGCTCGAACATGACGTTGTCGCGGAAGAGGTCGGCGTGGATGGGGCCTGTCGGCAAATCGCCATAGCGGGCCGACGCGGCGAGTTGCTCCTGGTAGGCCAGTTCGTTCGTCAGCAACTCGGCCTGCGCCGTCTCCAGGAAGGGTAGCAACTGCGGCACCACCTCGCGCCACCAGGGCAGGCCGCGCAGGTTGGGCTGGTGCAGCGGGTAGTCCTTGCCCACCAGGTGCATGCGCGCCAGCGTCGCGCCGACCTGGGCGCAGTGGAAGGCGTCCGGCGCCATCTGGTGGCCGCCGTGCAGGCGGTCGACTATTGCCGCAGGCTTGCCCGCCACCTCGAACAGGATCTCGCCAGTTGCATCTGCGTGCGGCTCGGGCACTGGCACGCCGCGCTGGGCCAGGTGCTGCATCAGCCGCAGGTAGAAGGGCAACTGCTCGGCCGTCAGGCGCTCGAACAGCGTCAGCACGTAGCGGTGCAGATGGCCGTCGCGCGTGCAGTCGACAAAGTAGTTGGTGTTCTCGATGCCGGCGCCAATGCCGCGCAGCGAGCTCAAGCTGCCAAGTTGGAGGTGGTCCAGCAGGGCTTGGGCCTGCGCTGGGCTGACTTCTGTGAAAACGGCCATGGGTCTGCGAAATTGGCGACCCGGGGGCCGCGCACGATCAGAATTTGAAAACGTTCCAGACCCGCGAGCCCGAGCCGCTCTTGGGCAGGCCGGTGCCGGTGCCGCCGGCCGACTCGCCGCCCGCGTCCTTGACGACGATTTCGTAGTCAGGCGCCTTGGTCAGCTTGTTCTTCACGGTGACCTTCTTGGCCTCGCCGCGCACCTTGAGCTCCTCGATGCGGACCTGGTCGTCCTCGGCCACGGTGCGCTCGACCTTGGGCTCGGGCGGCGGGTCGGCGAGGGCTGCGGCGCTGAGGGCGGCGAGCAGCAGGAGTACGGCAGGGCGAAGCATGTTGCCGATTCTAGGTGGGGTGCTGGCCGAGAATGTCTTGCTATGAGTAAACCCATCCTGCTGCTGGTCGACGGTTCCAGCTACCTCTACCGCGCCTTCCACGCCATGCCCGACCTGCGCGGCCCCGAGGGCCAGCCCACCGGGGCGGTGCGCGGCATGGTGGCCATGCTGAAGAAGCTGCAGAGCGACATCGGCGCGGCGCATGCCGTCTGCGTGTTCGACGCCTCGGGCCCGACCTTCCGCGACGAGTGGTACCCCGAGTACAAGGCGCAGCGCTCGCCGATGCCGCCGGAGCTGCGTGCGCAGATCGAACCCATCCACGAGGTCGTCAAGCTGCTGGGCTGGCCGACGCTGACGGTGCCGGGCGTGGAGGCGGACGACGTCATCGGCACGCTGTGCTGCATCGCGGCCAATGCGGGCCACCGCGTCATCGTGTCGACGGGCGACAAGGACCTGTCCCAGCTCGTCAATCCGGACGTGGAACTCATCAACACGATGAGCAACGAGCGGCTGGACGAAGCCGGCGTGCTGGCCAAGTTCGGCGTGCCTCCGAACCGCATCGTCGACTACCTGACGCTGATGGGCGACACGGTGGACAACGTGCCGGGCGTGCCGGGCGTGGGGCCCAAGACGGCGGCGAAGTGGATTGCCGAGTACGGCTCGCTGGACGGCGTCATTGCCGCCGCGCCAACGATCAAGGGCAAGGCCGGCGAGAACCTGCGTGCCGCGCTGGACTGGCTGCCGATGGGCCGCAAGCTCGTCACCGTGAAGCTGGACTGCGAACTCGCCGAGCACGTGGCCGGCTGGCCGCAACTGGAGGAGCTGGCCTTCCGCGAGCCGGAGAAGGTCGCGCTGGGCGAGTTCTACACGCGCAATGGCTTCAAGGCCTGGCTGGAAGAGCTGACGGGCGAGGCGCCTGCGGCGAAGAAGACGAAGCCGGCGGACAACCCCGGCCTGTTCGACGAACCCGAGCCACTCGCCGGCGCGGCCGATGTGGCGCGGCAGTACGACACCATCCTGACGTTCGATCAGCTCGACGCCTGGATCGCCCGCCTGCGCGCTGCACCCCTGTGCGCGCTGGACACCGAGACCGATTCGCTCGACCCGATGGCCGCGCGCATCGTCGGCATCTCGTTCGCCGACAAGCCCGGCGAGGCCGCCTACATCCCGCTGCATCACAGCGGCCCGGACGCGCCGGAGCAACTGCCTTTCGACGAAGTGCTGGCGCGGCTCAAGCCCTGGTTGGAGGACGAGTCGGCCAAGAAGATCGGCCAGAACCTGAAGTACGACCGCCATGTGCTGACCAACGCCGGCATTGCGCTGGCGGGCGTGCAGCACGACACGCTGCTGCAAAGCTATGTGCTCGAAGCCCACAAGACCCACAACCTCGAAGCACTCGCCGAGCGCCATCTGGGCCGCAAGGGCCTGAGCTACGAGGACCTGTGCGGCAAGGGCGTGCACCAGATCCCGTTCGCGCAGGTTAGCGTGGACAAGGCGACGACCTACTCGGGCGAGGACAGCGAGATGTGCCTGCAACTGCACGGCGTGCTGTGGCCGCAGATCGAGGCCGACGCGGGCCTGACGCACATCTACCGCGACATCGAGATGCCCACGGCCGACCTGCTCGCGCGCGTGGAGCGCACCGGCGTGCTGATCGACGCCGGGCGTTTGCAACTGCAAAGCCACGAGATCGGCCAGCGCCTCGTGCTGCTGGAGTCGCAGTGCTACGACATCGCCGGCCAGCCCTTCAACATCGGCTCACCGAAGCAGATCGGCGACATCCTGTTCACCAAGCTGGGCCTGCCTGTCGTGAAGAAGACGGCCACCGGCGCGCCGTCCACCGACGAAGAGGTGCTGACCGAGCTGGCCGCCGACTTCCCGCTGCCGGCCAAGATCCTCGAATACCGCGGCCTGTCCAAGCTCAAGAGCACCTACACCGACAAGCTGCCGCTGCAGATCAACGCCCACACCGGCCGCGTGCACACCAACTACGCGCAGGCCGTGGCCATCACGGGGCGGCTGTCCAGCAACGAGCCCAACCTGCAGAACATTCCCATCCGCACGGCCGAGGGCCGCAAGGTGCGGGAGGCGTTCATCGCGCCGGCGGGCTGCAAGATCGTCAGCGCCGACTACTCGCAGATCGAGCTGCGCATCATGGCCCACATCAGCGAGGACCCGGGCCTGCTCAAGGCCTTCCAGGAAGGCCAGGACGTGCACCGCGCCACCGCCAGCGAGGTCTTTGGTGTGGCGCTGGGCGATGTCTCCAACGAGCAGCGCCGCTACGCCAAGACCATCAACTTCGGCCTCATCTACGGCATGGGTGCCTTCGGCCTGGCCTCCGCTTTAGGCATCGAGCAGAAGGCCGCCAAGGACTACATCGATCGCTACTTCACGCGCTTTGCCGGCGTCAAGAAGTACATGGACGAGACCAAGGCGAGCGCGGCCGAGCTGGGCTATGTGTCGACGCTGTTCGGCCGGCGCATCTACCTGCCGGAGATTCGCGGTGGCAACGGGCAGCGCCGCGCGGGTGCCGAGCGCCAGGCCATCAACGCGCCCATGCAGGGCACGGCGGCCGACCTCATCAAGCTGGCCATGCTGCAGGTGCAGGCCGAGTTGGAGCGCGCGGGCAAGCAGAGCCGCATCGTCATGCAGGTGCACGATGAACTGGTGTTCGAGGTGCCCGAGGCCGAGCTGGACTGGATGCGCACCGAGGTGCCGCGCCTGATGGCCGGCGTGGCCGAGTTGAAGGTGCCTTTGCTGGCCGAGGTAGGCGTGGGCTCCAACTGGGAAGAAGCCCATTGACCTCCCACCCCCGTTGCGGCTTCACCAGCTTGATTCGTGATGCCTGGGGAATTATGTAATTTGCAGAAAAATGGCAAAATGCATCAACGCTTTGGAGACACCCATGTCCGCCGTCCTTGAACAAGCCATTGCCGACCAGCTGCCCAGCGTGTCGGCCACCCAACTCGTGGCGGGCATCCAGAAGGTCGGCCGCGCGGTGGCGGTGCACGGCGCCGTGCTCATCACCAAGCACGACCAGCCGGCCTATGTGCTGATGTCGGTCGAGCGCTACCGCGAGTTGCAACGCGCCGCCGAGCCCGATCTGGGCGCGTTGAGCGGCGAGTTCGACGCGATGTTCGCTCGCGTGCAAGGGCAGCGCGAGGCGTTGACCCAAGCCTTCGCGATGGCGCCCGAGGCCATCGGCGCCGCTGCCGTGAAAGCCGCCAAGCCGCGTCGCAAGGCCGCCTGAGTGCCGGCGGCGATCTTTGTGCTGGCCGGTGTCAACGGCGCTGGCAAAAGTTCGCTGGGCGGAGCGGCCCTCCAGGCCAGTGGTGCCGAGTTCTTCAACCCCGACGCCGCCGCTGCGCGGATACGCGAGCAGCAGCCCGGCCTGAGCGCAGAACAAGCCAATGGCCTGGCCTGGACCGTTGGCCGCCGCAGGCTGGAGAAGGCGTTGGCAGAGGGGGGCATTCACGCCTTTGAGACGACGCTGGGCGGCGGCAGCATCGCCAGGCTGCTGCTTGAAGGCGCCCGTGCCGGTGCCGAGGTGCATGTCTGGTTCGCCGGCCTGGCGACGCCCGAACTGCATCTGCGCCGCATTGCCGCGCGCGTGGCGGCCGGCGGGCACGACATCCCCGAGACCAAGGTGCGCGAGCGCTTCGACGCCAGCCGCAGCAACCTCATCAAGCTGATGCCGCACCTGGCCAGCCTGCGCGTTTTCGACAACAGCTTCGAGGCTGACCCGCGCGCCGGCAAGCGGCCGCAGCCGGTGCTGCTGCTGCAGATGCAAGCGGGCCGCGTCGTCCGCCATGCACCGCTGCCCTCCGTGCCCGCCTGGGCCAAACCCCTGCTGGCCGCAGCCCTGCGTTGACTATCATCGGCGCCACCGAGGGGAGCAAAGAATGAGGGTCCTGCTGGTCAATGCGTTCCCGATGGCGTGCGCCGCGCTGACCGGACTGATCGAGCAGCATTTCGCTGTTCCTCAGGTTCAGGGCGTCGACAGCGCCGCCGCCGCGCTTGCCGCGCTGAGACAGGGCGTGCCCGATCTGGTGTTGCTGGACTTGCGCGTGGACGGGGGCCTGGAACTGCTGGTGCAGATCCATCACGAGCATGTGCAGTTGCCCGTGGTGGTCATCTCAGGCACCGATCGCACCGAGGACGCGCTGTCCGCGCTGGGCGCCGGCGCGATGGGCTATGTGCCCGAGCGCAGCGATCTGGACACCCTGGTGGAGGCGCTGTGCCTTGTGCTGGCCGGTGGCACCTATGTGCCGACGTTGGCGCGCCTGCCCGGCAAACCCGCACCGGAGGCCGCGCAGCCACCGCAAGACTGGGCCCATCTGCCGCTGACGCCGCGCCAGAAGCATGTGCTGAGCCTGCTGAGCCAGGGCTTGCCCAACAAGCTGATTGCGCGCGAACTCGGCGTCAGCGTCGACACGGTGAAGGATCATGTCGCTGCGGTGCTGAAGGCGCTGGGCGTCAGTTCACGCACCCAGGCCGTCGTCGCCGCGACGCAGAAAAACCGGCCGTGATTCGCGCCGCGAGGTTGGGGGCATTGGCGGGAGCCCCTAAGTCGTAGCAAAGAAAGCTGCCGCGTCCTACGTCGGCGTTCGCGTTTGATTGGTCATGCTTGCCTCTTCAACACAGAGGTAGGCCATGGCAGACAGCGTCTTTGATGAATACCAGGGCGTCCGGTTCAAGGTGGACGCGATCGCCCAAGGCGAACTATTCGTCGGGCGTTTTGAGCTCATCGGTGGCATGGTCTCGGGCGCCAGCGGCACCGACGACAGCTATCGCCCGACCCTGCAGAACGCCTGGGCGACACCGCAGGAGGCCGTGACCTATGCGACTGAAGCCGCGCATCACGCCATCGACGGCATAGAGCCTTTCACCGACGTGCAAGCCCCGTAGCTGCGGGTCCGCGGGTGTCGCGCTACTTCAGACGCGACACCGCTTCACCGCACAGCGTCAATCGCATCGAGTACCGCCTCGGCCGTGGCCGGCGCGCGCAGCGGCGGGTCGCAGCGCGTGGGCCCGCAGGCGGCGCAGGCGTCCTTGATCGCCAGCAGCGCCGCAAAGCCCAGCAGCAGCGGCGGCTCGCCGACGGCCTTGCTGCGGTGGATGGTTTCGCTGGCGTTGGCCACACCGAACAGTTCGACGGTCAGCTCGGTCGGGCAGTCGTTGGCAGTTGGGATCTTGTAGGTGCTGGGCGCGTGCGTCGTCAGCAGGCCGGTCACGGGGTGCCAAACAAGCTCTTCCATCGTCAGCCAGCCCATGCCCTGGATGAAGCCGCCTTCGATCTGGCCGATGTCGATGGCCGGGTTCAGGCTCGTGCCCACGTCGTGCAGCAGGTCGGCGCGCGTGATGCGACTCTCGCCGGTCAGCGTGTCGACGACAGCCTCGCAGACGGCGCCGCCCCAGGCGAAGTAGTAGAACGGGTGGCCCTGCAGCTTGGTGCGGTCCCAGTGCAGGCCGGGCGTGGCATAGAAGCCGTCGCTCCAGAGCTGCACGCGCTTCAGGTAGGCCGCAGCGACAAGCTCGCAGAACGCGACGCTCTGCCCACCGCCGCTAACCTGGCCGCCCTCGAAGGCGATGAGTTCGACCGCGCAGCCGAAGCGCTCGGCCGCCAACGCCGCCAAGCGCAGCTTGATCTTGCGCGCCGCGTCCTGCGCGGCCTTGCCGTTCAGGTCGCTGCCAGTGGAGGCCGCCGTGGCCGACGTGTTGGCGACCTTGCTCGTGTCGGTCGCCGAGCAGCGCACCGACGACAGTGGCAGGCCCAGCTCATGCGCCACGACCTGCGCGACCTTGGTGTTCAGCCCCTGGCCCATCTCCGTGCCGCCGTGGTTCACCAGCACCGAGCCGTCGGTGTAGACGTGCACCAGCGCGCCGGCCTGGTTCAGGTGGGCGACGTTGAAGGAAATGCCGAACTTGACCGGCGTAAAGGCCAGGCCCTTCTTCAGCACGCGGCTGCCGGCGTTGAACGCGGTGATCTCGGCGCGGCGATCGGCGTAGCGGCTGCTGGCTAGCAGTTGCGCGGTTAGCGGCTGCGCGTGCAATTCCTCGACCTGCTGGCCGTAGGGCGTTACGTCGCGGCCGGGCGCGTAGAAGTTGCGCTGCCGCACCTCCGCGGCGTCCACACCGAGCCGGCGCGCGATGCCGTCCAGGATCATCTCCACGGCGATGGCGCCCTGCGGGCCGCCGAAGCCGCGGAAGGCGGTGTTGCTCTGCGTGTTGGTCCTGGCGCAGTAGCCATGCATGGCGACGTGCGGCAGCCAGTAGGCGTTGTCGAAGTGGCAGAGCGCGCGGGCCATGACCGGCGCGGACAGGTCGGCGCTGTGGCCGGCGTTGGCGATCAGGTCGATGTCGACTGCGAGGACGCGGCCGTCGGCGTCGAAGCCCACGTCCCAGCGGTAGTCGAAGCCGTGGCGGCGGCCGGTGATGAGGAAGTCGTCATCGCGGTCTACGCGCAGCTTGACGGGCTTCTTCAGCTTCAGCGCGGCGATGGCGGCCACGCAGGCGAACACGGCCGATTGCGACTCCTTGCCGCCGAAGCCGCCGCCCATGCGCCGGCATTGCACGACGACGCGGTGGGCCTGCCAGCCTAAAGCATGCGCCACGAGCTGCTGCATTTCGCTCGGGTGCTGGGTCGAGCAATGCACCAGCACGCCGTCGCCGCCTTCCTGCGGCAGGGCCAGGCTGATCTGGCCTTCTAGGTAGAACTGCTCCTGCCCGCCCAGGCTCCACGTGCCACGCAGGCGGTGCGGCGCGGCGGCGAGCTGCTCGGCCGGTTCGCCGCGCGTCAGGTGCATGGGCGGCAAAACATACTGGCCGGCGGCGTGGGCTTCGAGCGCTGTCAGCACCGGCGGCAGCGGCTCGGCCTGGATGACCTGCTTGGCCAGCGATGCCGCTCGACGGGCGAGTTCGCGGTCCGTCGCGATGACGGCGAACACCGGCTGGCCGACGTAGCGCAGTTCGTCCGAGGCCAGGATCGGGTCGTCATGCAGCAGCGGCCCGCAGTTGTTCTCGCCGGCAATGTCGGCCGCCGTGAACACCGCGACGACGCCGGGCATCTTGCGGATGCGCTCAACATCGATGCCCAGCAGCTTGCCGTGCGCGATGGGTGACAGGCCCAGCGCCGCATGCAGCGTGCCGGCGGGTTCGGGGAGGTCGTCGGTGTAGGGTGCGGCGCCGCTGACGTGAAGATGGGCCGACTCATGCGGCAGCGAGCGGCCCACGACGGGCTCGCTGGTGACGAGTGTTTCGCGCTTGTTCATGCCGCCAACCTCGCGATGCGCCAGACCGTCAACGTGCGCCGGTCCAGGCTTTCCAGCCACAGCTTGCGCAGCAGGTTCTGCGCGACCTTGAGCCGGTAGGCGCTGGAGGCGCGCACGTCGGTCATCGGTTTGAAGTCGTTGACCAGCGCCGCCGCAGCCGCTTCGGCGGTGGCCTCGACCCAGGGCTGGCCGACGACAGCGGCTTCAGCCGCAGCCGCGCGCTTGACGATGGCCGCCATGCCGCCGAACACGAAACGCGCCTGCTGCACGCTGCCGTTGCGCAGTTGCAGCGCCAGCACCGCGCAGACGGCGGAGATGTCGCTGTCATGCCGCTTGGAGACCTTGTGCGCCGAGATGGCCCAGCTCGTGTCCGGCTTTGGTACATGCAGCGCCTCGACGAACTCGCCGGGCTGCAAGTCCTTCTTCAGGTAGTCCAGATAGAAGTCCTGCAGCGGCAGGCGGCGCTGCTGCGTGCCACGACGCAGGATCACGTCCGCGCCCAGCGCGATGAGGGCCGGCGCGCCGTCGCCGATGGGTGAGCCGTTGGCGATGTTGCCGCCGAGAGTCCCCGCATGGCGCACCGGCGGCGAGGCAAAGCGGCGCCACAGCTCGGCTAGCGATGGAGCCAGTTCGGTCAGTTGGCCCCAAGCGTCCTCCAGCGAGGCCGCCGCGCCGATCCACAGGCCGGGCTGACCGTTGAAGTCCTCCGAGCGGATCTCGCGCAGCGCCTCGACTCGGCCGGTGTAGATCAGCTCCGGCAGCTCGCGGAACTGCTTGTTGACCCACAGGCCGATGTCGGTGGAGCCTGCCAGCAGCGTGGCCTGCGGGTAGGTCTCGCGCAGCAGGGCGAGGTCGGGCAGGGTTTGCGGCGCGTGGAAGCGCTGGCCGGCGTGCCGGTAGTCCAGCGGCTCGTCCCTGGCCAGTTCGCGCAGCGCGGCGGCGATGGGCTCGCGGTCCAGCAGGCGGGCCGGCGCGTCGAACATGCGTTCACCCGCATCCAGGATGGGCCGGTAGCCGGTGCAGCGGCAGAGGTTGCCGGCCAGCGCGTCGGCCAGCTCCTGCCGGTCGGGCCGCGTGCCGGCGGCCTGGTGGGCCTCGTAGCAAGTTGTCATCGTCATGACGAAGCCGGGTGTGCAAAAGCCGCACTGCGAGCCGTGGCAGTCCACCAGCGCCTGCTGGGCGGGGTTGAGCGCCTCAGGGCCGCCCAGGTCTTCAACCGTGAGCAGCGCGCGGCCGTCCATCGTGGGCAGGAACTGCGTGCAGGCATTGACATTGCGTAGCTGCAGCTGGCCTTGCGCGTCCAGCTCACCCTGAATGACGGTGCAGGCGCCGCAGTCGCCCTCGGCGCAGCCTTCCTTGGTGCCGGTGCAGTGGGCGTGCTCGCGCAGGTACTGCAGCACCGTCGTCGTGGCGGGCAGGCCGGTCACTTCGGCGACCTGGCCGCGATGGAAAAAACGGATGGGGCGGGTATTCATGTTGGCCTCGATTGTCGAACCTTGCTCCAGAATTGCCATATGAGTTTTACTAACCAGGAAAAATCAACCGACAGCCCGCGCCGATGGGCGCTGCGCGGCGATCTGCTCGACTTCAACGCCGCACCGCGCTGGGGCGAAACCGAATCCCCGGCGGTGCGTTTCGACCGTGATCACTGGCTGCTGATCGAGGACGGCCGCATCGTCGGGCGCCAGGCCGCCGAGCCCGACGCCAGCTGGGCGCGCAAGGACCATGCCGGCCAGCTCGTGCTGCCGGGCTTCATCGACACCCATGTCCACTGCCCTCAGCTGGAGGTCATCGGCTCCTACGGCACCGAGCTGCTGGACTGGCTGGAGCGCTACACCTTCCCGGCGGAATGTGCCTTTGCCGACCCGGCGCGCAGCCGCGCGGGCGCCGAGGTTTTCCTGGATGCGCTACTGGCCAGCGGCACCACCTCCGCCGTCGTCTTCGCCACCGTGCACAAGGTCTCGGCCGAGGCCTTGTTCGACAGCGCCGCCGCGCGCGGCATGCGCCTCATCACGGGCAAGGTGCTGATGGACCGCCACGCGCCCGACGGTCTGCGTGACGATGTGGTGCAAGCCGAGCGGGAGTGCACCGATCTGATCGAACGTTTTCACGGCACCAAACGACTCGCCTACGCGGTGACCGTGCGCTTTGCGCCGACCAGCACGCCCGAGCAGCTCGCCATGGCCGGCGCGCTGTGCCGCGCCGACGCCAGCCTTTACATGCAGACCCACGTGGCCGAGAACCGCGCCGAGGTGGCCTGGGTGGCCAAGCTCTTCCCCGAGGCGCGCAGCTACCTGGACGTCTATGAGCGCGTGGGCCTGGTGCACGAGCGCGCGGTGCTGGCCCACGGCATCTGGCTGGACGCGCATGACAAGGTCTTGATTGCCGACCGTGGCGCCCAGGTGGCGCATTGCCCGTCGAGCAACCTCTTCCTGGGCAGCGGGCTGTTCGACTGGCCGGGCTCGGCCTTCAACGTCAGCCTGGCCTCCGACGTCGGCGGCGGCACCACGCTCAGCCTGCCGCGCAACATGCTCGACGCCTACAAGGTGCAGGCCCTGCGCGGCGAACGGCTGACGGCCTGGACGGCGCTGCACGCCAGCACGCGCGGCGCGGCCGAGGCCTTGCAGCTGGGCGGCGAGATCGGCGGGCTGTCGGTCGGCCAGACGGCGGACATCTGCGTCTGGGACTGGGCGAAAGGCCCGGTCGCCGAGGCACGCGACGCCGTCGCCCGCGAGCTTCACGAGCGCGTCTTCGCCTGGATGACGCTGGCCGACGAGCGCAACCTGGCTGCCTGCTACGTGGCCGGTCGTCAGCGCGTCTGACGGCTCGTCCTGACCGATCGCCGCTTGGTCGCAGGCCGCGTGAAGCGGGCGCCCGGGCGGGCTACCGTGGCGGCTATTCGTTCACGAGGAGTCCCGCGATGCTCGGCTTTCTGCTCTGGTGCCTGCTGTTCATCCTCTGCTGGCCGCTGGCCATCGGTGCCCTGCTGCTGTGGCCGCTGGTATGGCTGGCCATGCTGCCGTTCAGGCTGCTGGGCATTGCGGTGGACGGCGTGTTCGGCCTGCTGCGCGCCATCGTCATGCTGCCGGCCCGGGTGCTGGGTGGGCGTTGAGCGCGCTCAGGGCCGCTTCGGACGGTTCTTGTCCCAGATGGCGACGACGATCAAGGCGTAGGACAGCAGACGCACCGAATAGTGCACCGGGTCGCCTTCGTTCCAGGAGGCCGTCATCGCCATGTGCACGCGGTTGGCGGCCTCGATCCAGAACGACAGCATGAAGAACAGGAAGAAGCGGTCGCGCGTGCTGCGCCAGTAGCGCAGAAACACCAGGCCCACGACGAAGCAGCCGGCAGCGATGCCGCCGACCAGCGTGGCCGCCGCCAGGCTGTTGCTCATCGTTCGTTCTCCATGACGAGGGCGATGGCGAGCACCCAGACCGAGGCCAGGCCCAGCACCAGCCGCGCCGGCAGCAGGTCGATGTCAGTAAAGACCATGCGGTCCAGGATGAGCATCAGGTTGTTGGCGGTCAGCCCCGCAAAGCACAGACCGCTCCAAAGCAGCAGCCGCGCCCGGCTGCGGGCGTAGGCGCGCAACAGCAGCCAGGCGCAAGCCAGCGCCGTCAGGGCGCACAAGGTGTAGATCAGCTTGTCCAATTCAGGGCTCCCTTTTGAGCTTGAAGGCGTCTGCGAACAGCTGAGCGCTGTTGGGCTTGGCGCCATGAATCAGCTGCGTCACGGCGATGAGATGGGTCCCGTAGCAGTTGGCAAAACGATCCCAGGCGCGTGCCAGTTCCTCATCGCGGGGCTGGTAACAGTAGCCCGCCTCGTCACGGCTCAGCACGCCGGAGTCCAGACCCAGGACGAGCAATTCGTTGGCAGTGCGCTGCGGTACATACAAGGACTTCGCAACGGCGCTGGCGTCCAGCTTCTCGCCGGCCCGGCGTCTGAGCAGCAGCACCGCCTCCGCGAACGGGACGCTGGGTACACCAGTCAGGATGAAGCGCCTGACGTCGTCTGGAATGTTGGGAGGCTTGCTCACGGGACGGGCATTCTGACGCGAGGCGACGCGCGGCCGACGCGGCGATCAAGGAATGTCGATCTCGCGCAGGCCGAGCGCACGGCCCGCGCGGCGGTCGTCGAAGAAGCAGCGCAGCGTCTCGCGTGACGTCTTGAAGGCGATCTCGTCCCAGGGAATCTCGTGCTCGGCAAAGAGCTTCGCCTCCAGCGACTCGGGCCCCGGATTGAAGTCCAGCGAGCGCAGGCGGGCGTAGTAGAAGAGGTGGACCTGGCCGACGCGCACGACGTTCAGCATCGTGTACAGCGGCCCCATCTCCACATCGGCGCCGGCCTCCTCCACCGTCTCGCGCAGCGCACCTTCGGCGCAGGTTTCGCCCAGCTCCATGAAGCCGCCCGGCAGCGTCCACAGCCCATGGCGCGGTTCGATGGCGCGGCGGCACAGCAGCACGCGGCCGTCTTCTTCCCAGACCGGCAAGGTGCCGACGACGTTCAGAGGGTTCTGGTAATGGATGGCCGCGCAGGCCGGGCAGACCGCGCGTTCGCGGTTGTCGTCGGGCGGAATGCGGTAGTCCACGGCGGTGCCGCAGTTCGGGCAATGCTTGAAGTGGCTGGGGAAGGGCATGAGGGCCAGTTTAGAAGCCGGAGAATGACCGCTTATGAAGCTCTACAACTACTTCCGCTCCTCAGCCTCCTGGCGCGTGCGCATCGGCCTGGCGCTGAAAGGGCTGGACTACGACTACGAGGCCATCCACCTCGCCAAGAACGAGCAGTTCGCTGGGCCCTTCGCCGCACAGCAGGTGTCGCATCTCGTGCCAGCCCTGGTGCTGGACGACGGCACCTGGCTGAGCCAGTCCATGGCCATCCTCGAATACCTCGACGAGACCCACCCCGAGCCGCCGCTGCTGCCGCAGGGTGCCTTCGCGCGGGCGCAGGTGAGGGCGCTGGCGCAGGACATCGGCTGCGACATCCACCCCATCAACAACCTGCGCGTGTTGCGCTACCTAAAGCACGACATGGGCCACGATCAGGGCGAGGTGGACCGCTGGTATCGCCATTGGGTGGCCACCGGCCTCGCCGTCGTCGAGCAGCGGCTGGCCCGCACGGCCGGGCAGTTCTGCTTTGGCGACACGCCGGGCCTGGCCGACTGCCTGCTCGTGCCTCAGGTCTACAACGCCCAGCGCTTCGAATGCCGGCTGGACGACTTCCCCACGGTGCTGCGCATCAACGCCGCCTGCCTGGCGCTGCCGGCGTTTGCGAGCACCCACCCGGACGCCTGCCCCGATGCCGCTTGACCCGACCTGGTTGCGGCCGGACTGGCCCGGCGTCACCGCCTTCATGACGACGCGCGGCCCCAACTTTGGCCGCAAGGCGGGCGACCCCGAGCAGGTGCGCGCCAACCGTGCCCGTCTCGCCGAGCAACTGGGCGCGCGGCCGATCTTTCTGGATCAGGTCCATGGTGCCGACGTGGTGCGCCTGCAGGCGGGCTGGCACGACGACAACGCGCCCGGGGCAGACGCTGCCGTGTCCACCGACCCCAACCTGGCCGTCGCCATCCTCGTGGCCGATTGCCTGCCCGTGCTCTTCGCCGCGCCGGGCGGCGTGGCCGGCGCGCATGCCGGCTGGCGCGGCCTGGCGGCGGGCGTGCTGGAGAACACGGTCGCCGAACTCTGCGCCGCCGCTGGCTGCGAGCCGCGCGACGTGAAGGCCTGGCTGGGCGCCTGCATCGGCCCGCAGGCCTTCGAGGTCGGCCCCGAGGTCGTGGCCGCATTCGGCCGCAAGCCGCTGGAGCGCGACCAGCCTGGCTTTCTCTACCGGCCCAACCCTGAGCCTCGCTGGCGCGCCGATCTGCCCTTGCTAGCTCGCGAACGCTTGATGTCGATCAATGTCACCCGAATCAGCGGCGGCGGCTGGTGCACGCTGACCGATGATTCACGCTTCTTCTCGTTCCGGGGTGAGTCCCTCGGCCGGCCCTGCGGGCGCATGGCCGCCTGCATCAGCCTCGGCCGTTAGTTCAGCGGCTTCCGTTGCACGCCGCCTGCGCCGGCGGCCCGGCGTGCCGAGGATGTAGAGCAGCAGGCCCAGCGGCAACACGCCGTAAAGCAGCAAGGTGACGATGGCGCCAAGGAGGGTGCCCTGCGGGCTCATCGCTTCGGCGGCAGCCATCATCAATGCAACATAGGCCCAGGCGATGGCGACGAGGTACATGGCGTCACAGGCATGTCAGCGCCTGGGGTTAAAAAGTCGGGTCAGCGGAATGTGGCAAGCTTATTGCACTGGCTCAGACGACACCGCTGAGGCGACAGAGTTCCTAGGAGATTCATGGCCACCCGCAAGAAGACCGATGCATCGCCCGCAGCCGAGGCGCAGCCGCCCTTCGCCGAGCTGATGCATCAGATGGCGCATCTGCCGCTCATCTCACCCACCGCGCTGGCGGAATTGCAGAGCGATTACCTGAAGCAGGCGACGAGCTTGTGGAATGCGTCGCTGGGCCAGGGCGAGGTGCCCGCGGTCAGCGACCGGCGCTTCGCGGCGCCCGAGTGGCGGGCCAGCAAGGCTGCCAGTTTCATGACGCAGCTCTACCTGCTCAACGGCCGCACGATGCAGCAGATGGCGGCGTCCATCGAGGGCGACGACAAGACCAAGGCGCGCATCCGCTTTGCGGTGCAGCAGTTCGTCGACATGGCCGCTCCCAGCAACTTCCTCGCGCTGAACCCCGAGGCGCAGAAGCTCGCGCTCGACAGCAAGGGTGAAACGCTGGCCCGCGGCCTGCAGCAGCTGTGGGGCGACGTGCAGCGCGGCCATGTGTCGCAGACGGATGAAAGCGCCTTCGAGGTCGGCAAGAACGTGGCCACCACGGCGGGCAATGTCGTCTTCGAGAACGAACTCTTCCAGCTCATCGAGTACACGCCGTTGACGGCCTCAGTGGCCGCACGGCCGCTGCTGATGGTGCCGCCCTGCATCAACAAGTTCTACATCCTCGACCTGCAGCCCGACAACTCACTGATCCGTTATGCCGTGGCCGAGGGCAACCGCGTCTTCGTCGTCAGCTGGCGCAACCCGGACGAGTCCATCAAGCACTTCGGCTGGGACGACTACATCCAGACCGGTGCCATCGAAGCCATCCGCGTGGCTCAGGAAATCTCGGGCCAGAAGCAGATCAACACGCTGGGCTTCTGCGTCGGCGGCACCATCCTCGCCACCGCGCTGGCCGTGCTGGCCGCACGCGGCGAGCAGCCGGCCGCCAGCGTCACGCTGCTGACGGCGCTGCTGGACTTTGCCGACAACGGCATCCTGGACATCTTTGTCGACGAAGCCGCGGTACGCATGCGCGAGACGACGCTTGGGCCCGAGTCGCCCAAGGGCCCGCAGCTGCTGCACGGCCAGGAGCTGGCCACCACTTTCAGCTTCCTGCGCCCCAACGATCTGGTCTGGAACTACGTCGTCGGCAACTACCTCAAGGGCGAGGCACCGCCGGCCTTCGACCTGCTGTACTGGAACGGCGACTCCACCAACCTGCCCGGGCCGATGTACTGCTGGTATCTGCGCCACACCTATCTGCAGAACGAGCTCAAGGTGCCGGGCAAGCTGACCATCTGCGGCGAGAAGGTGGACCTCGGCGCCATCAACGCGCCGGTCTACATCTACGGCTCGCGCGAGGACCACATCGTGCCGTGGACGAGCGCCTACCGCAGCACCCAGTTGCTCAAGGGCAAGAAGCGCTTCGTGCTGGGCGCCTCGGGCCATATCGCCGGTGTCATCAACCCGCCGCCAAAGCCCGGCAAGCCGGCCAAGCGCAGCCACTGGATCACCAAGGGTGCTACCTTGCCGGCTGAGGCCGACGACTGGTTGCAAGGTGCCACGGAGCACCCGGGCAGCTGGTGGCCGGATTGGTCAGCCTGGCTGGCCTCACATGCTGGCGAGGCCAAGCCCGCGCCCAAGACGCCGGGCAACCGCAAGTTCAAGGCGATCGAGCCCGCACCCGGTCGCTACGTCAAGGTCAAAGCCTGATTTTTTATAACGAAGGAGACACACCATGAGCCAACAAGACATCGTCATCGTCGCCGCCGCGCGCACCGCCATCGGCAAGTTCGGCGGCACGCTCGCCAAGACGCCCGCCACCGAGCTGGGCGCCGCCGTCATCCAGGACCTGCTGCGCCGCAGTGGCCTGGCCGGCGACCAGATCAACGAGGTCATCCTCGGCCAGGTGCTGACGGCCGGCGTCGGCCAGAACCCGGCCCGCCAGTCGGTTATCAAGTCAGGCTTGCCTAACGTCGTGCCCGCCATGACCATCAACAAGGTCTGCGGCTCGGGCCTGAAGGCCGTGATGCTGGCGGCGCAAGCCATTCGTGACGGCGACAGCGACATCGTCATCGCCGGTGGCCAGGAGAGCATGAGCATGAGCGCGCATGTGCTGCCGAATTCGCGCGACGGCCAGCGCATGGGCGACTGGAAGCTGGTCGACACGATGATCGTCGACGGCCTGTGGGACGTGTACAACCAGTACCACATGGGCATCACCGCCGAGAACGTCGCCAAGAAGTACGGCATCACTCGCGAGCAGCAGGACGCGCTCGCATTCGGCTCGCAGCAGAAGGCCGCCGCCGCGCAGGATGCCGGCCGCTTCAAGGACGAGATCGTGCCCTTCAGCATTGCGCAGAAGAAGGGCGACCCCATCGTCTTTTCCGCCGACGAGTTCATCAACCGCAAGTCCACCGCCGAGGCTCTTGCCGGCCTGCGCCCCGCCTTCGACAAGGCCGGCAGCGTCACCGCCGGCAACGCCTCGGGCCTGAATGACGGCGCCGCCGGTGTCGTCGTCATGACGGCCGCCAAGGCCGCGTCGCTGGGCCTCACGCCGCTGGCGCGCATCGCCTCCTACGCCTCGGCTGGCCTGGACCCGGCCTACATGGGCATGGGCCCCGTGCCCGCCGCCAAGCGTGCACTGGAGCGCGCCGGCTGGAAGGCGGCCGACCTGGACCTGCTGGAGATCAACGAAGCCTTTGCCGCCCAGGCTTGTGCCGTGCACAACGAGATGGGCTGGGACATGAACAAGGTCAACGTCAACGGCGGCGCTATTGCGCTGGGCCACCCCATCGGCGCCAGCGGCTGCCGCGTGCTCGTCACGCTGCTGCACGAGATGGTCAAGCGCGATGCCAAGAAGGGCATCGCGTCGCTGTGCATCGGCGGCGGCATGGGCGTCGCGCTCACGGTCGAACGTTGATACCCTCATCCAACCCAACAGGAGACATTCAATGAGTCAAAAAATTGCCTACGTCACGGGCGGTATGGGCGGTATCGGCACCGCCATCTGCCAGAAGCTGTCCCAGGCCGGCTTCAAGGTCATCGCCGGTTGCGGCCCCAGCCGCGACGCGCAGAAGTGGCTGGGTGAGCAGGAGGCGCTGGGCTACAAGTTCTACGCCTCGGTCGGCAACGTGGCCGATTGGGACTCCACGGTCGAGGCCTTCCACAAGGCCATCGCCGAGCACGGTGCCATCGACGTGCTGGTCAACAACGCCGGCATCACGCGCGACCGCATGTTCCTGAAGATGTCGCCGGAGGACTGGAAGGCCGTCATCGACACCAACCTGAACTCCATGTTCAACGTGACCAAGCAGGTCGTGCCAGGCATGGTCGAAAAGGGCTGGGGCCGCATCATCCAGATCAGCTCGGTCAACGGCGAAAAGGGCCAGGCCGGCCAGACCAACTACTCGGCCGCCAAGGCCGGCATGCACGGCTTCACGATGGCGCTGGCCCAGGAGCTGGCCTCCAAGGGCGTGACGGTCAACACCGTCAGCCCGGGCTACATCGGCACCGACATGGTCAAGGCCATCAAGCCCGAGATCCTGGAAAAGATCGTCGCCACCATCCCCGTCAAGCGCCTGGGCAAGCCCGAGGAGATCGGCTCCATCGTCGTCTGGCTGGCCAGCGAGGACTCGGGCTTCTCGACCGGTGCCGACTTCTCCTGCAACGGCGGCATGCACATGGGTTGACCGTCGCGCGACGGTGCTTCAGCAAGCCGGCTGCCCACGCAGCCGGCTTTTCTTCACCCTTGCGCAACGATGATGGTCCGTTGCCAAAAGAAAAGCGGCCCGTGAGGGCCGCTGGTCATTGCGCAGGAAGACCGCTTACTTCGCGGCCAGGGCCGTCGCGCGGCGGCCGACCGGCGCCGGGAAGTCGCCCAGTTCGCGGGCAGCGTTCTCGCCATGGTCAGCGGCCAGCGCCGCAGTCTGCTCGCCTTGCAGGTCCGTCGCCTTGAGCGTCAGGATGGCTTGGCGCGGCAGCTTGACGGTCACGACGGTGGCGGCCTTGGCTGCGGCTGGCGTCGCGATGTCGACACCCTTCTCACCCTGGATGGCAGCCAGTTCACCGCTGTTGCGGGCGGCCACCAGGTCGGCGATGACGGCTTCGCGGCTGGTTTGGGCGGAGGCGGCACCGGCAGCGATCAGCAGCGCGGCGGCGGCAAAAGTGTTCAGGGCGGTAGACAGCTTGCTCATGATGATTCCTTCAAGTTCCGTGGCGGTTAGGTCCGCCTGGGTTGCTTGGGCATCGCGACTGCGGTGTCCATGGGGTTGAACTGTAGGCATCGCCTCTCAGTAGAAACACCAGGTAACGAGCAATGCGCTGTTTCGAAATATCAAACAATTGGCCGACGTGACTAATCGTCATGCCTGAAAAATATGCAATCTGGCGCGAGCCTGCGTGCCGCAGTCAGCGTGTTGCGGCCTGCCGCACCTTGTCCAGATAGGCGTGGCCGTCGGGCGGCATGCCGCTGCGCTGGGACGCCCAGATCATTTCGCCTAAAGCTTCCATCGCCGTGTGATGCGCTTCATGGCGCGAGTTGCGCCTGGCGCTCAGCAGGTCGACCGCCTGGCGGATGCCCGAGGGCTGGTCGATGGCGTGCTGCTCGGTGATCGTCAGGTGCATGGACAGGTGCAGGAAGGGGTTGGTGCGGCCTTCCTCGACCGTGTAGACCTTCTCCAGTGCCCCAGCCTCGTCGGCCAGGTCGGCGTGGTACTCCGGGTGCTCGGCGATCCAGTCCGCAGCGATGGCTTCCATCGGGATCAACGGCGCGCCATCGCGCCACTTGCGGTAGGTGGCGCAGAAGAAGCGCCGGACTTCGAGTTGGGACGGGGCAAACATGGCCGCAATTGTCGCCGTCGGGCGAAATCAGCCGGGCGGTGGGCCCATCCAGTCGACGTGCTCGTGCGTCGGGCCATCCGAGCAGGCGGCCAGCCGTGTGGCGGTTGCCTGCAGAAGCCGCCCCAGCAGCTCGTGGCGGCTCAATAGGCCGGGTTCGTAGAGCGGCGTCACATGGGCCAGCGCGCAACAGGCAAGGCGCTGACGGTATTGCTGTCCGGCGTGCGGTAGGCAGAGCACCAGCGCAGGCCGGCCGGCAATGCGTCCAGGTGGCTGACGAGCAGCCCGTCCAGCGGCCCGCAGGCGGGGCGAGCGGCTGCGGCAGGCGCAGCGAGAAGTAGGCGCTGCCCGTGGACGTCAGGCCTCGCAGGCGGCGCAGCGTCTCGGCCTCGCGTGCCGGCGCGGCGTTGGCCGCGAGCGGCGCGAGCTTGAGCACCGCGCGCAGCCGGGCCTGGCCATGGCGTTGCGCCAGCCACGCCTCGCTGCGCTCACCCAGGCCCAGCGGCTCCAGCAGGCGGTAGTCCGCGCCGCGCAGCGTGACCCACTCGCCGCTGCTGGCCGGGCGGGCGTGGGCGCGGGCCCAGGTGGCGTGGAAAGCGGCGCGCTCCACCCAGCGCGTGTTGAGCGTGATGACGGCCTTGCAGTAGCTGCAGTTGACGGTGCGCCACAGCGCCTGGCGCGGCAGGCTGCCGCCGCATTGCGGGCAGGGTCGGGTCATGCCGTCATTTTGTGGTTATGCCCGCACCGCTGCTGCGAGGGGCCAGGCAGATTGGCTGGTTTCATCGCGCGTAGTCCATGCCGCGCTGCCACATCTCGGCCATGTCGGCGAGCAGCGGTGCAGGGATACGCGCGTCCTGCCGTGCCGCTGCCAGCGTGTCGTGCAGGGCTTCGGCAATGCGCACGAGCACCGGCGCGGGCTGGGTCACGCCGCAGACCTGGCGGCCGAAGCGCAGCAGCTCCTCGGTGGCCGGGTAGGCGCGGCTCTGGCCGCGGCCGGCAAACAGGCGCAGCGCCAGCGTGCGGTCTTCCACGCCTTCGGCACCTGCCCAGCGCTGGTAGCGGTAGATGGCGGTAGTGACCACGTCGAACATCGGCGCCAGCCGCGCGCCCCAGGCTTCGTCGTAGCCCACGCCGAAGTTCTTCAGATGGCCGTCGCCGTTGCGCACCATCACCGTGAAGGCCACTTGCTCGAAGAAGCGCGCTAGGTCGACAGCCGGCAGGGCCAGCGCCTTGAAGACCTGCACGATGGTTTCGTAGCTGCCCTGGTACTTGCGGTCGGACAGCGTGTCGCGCACGGACAGGCCCATCAGCGCGGCCACGTCCTCGAAGCCCAGCCGCCGGCCGTCGGGCTGCAGGTCGAAGCGCTCCAGCACCAGCAGCTGGCCGTCGTCCGACAGGTCGTGCGCAGGCACCGCGATGCCGGCGCGCGTGGCGGCCTGCAGGCACAGGAACTCGTTGGCCGCCAGGCCGGGGTAGGCCTCGGAGCCGGCCTTGACGATGAGGTTGGGCACCGGGATGGTGGCGCGGTCAGGCAGCATCAGCTTGGGTTGCATGCCCGAGATGCCGAAGCCGGTGGACAGGTAGGCCGCGACCAGCTCGTCGAACACCGCCGCGCTGTAGGGCAGGCGCAGCAGCTGTTCGCGCGTCATCGGCACGGGTGCCGCCGCTGTTGGCGTGTCGGGCAGGTGAAAGCCCAGCCGGCCGATGCCGTTGTCACCTATCAGGCCCAGCAGGTGCATGGCCGTCAGCGGCTGCTTGGGGTGCAGCGCGCGCAGGCGCTCGAACAGATAGCCCTCCGGCAGGTTCTGGTCCATCACCGGGAACAGCGCGTTGCTGCGGTAGCTCAGCTGGCGCGGCGGCATCAACAGGCCTACCGACGGCTGCCTATCGTCATCGCGGCGGTAGCTGAAGACGAGTTGCGACTCGCGCCGCAGGTCGCCGCAAGGTGCGCCGTTCAGGTCGACACGCAGGTGGCGCACGCGCTCAGGCAACGGCTCCGGCGCAGGTTCAGGCCTGGTCGTCGCCATGGTCGTCGGCCGCGAAGCGGCGTTGCATTTCTTCCAGCGTGGGCAGGCCTGCTGGCTGCAGCGCCAGGCTCAGGCCGAGGGCGCGCAGGATGTCCATCAGCGCGCTAACGGTGACGTCCTCGCCGCGCTCCAGCCGGTAGAGGATGTCGCGGCTGCGGCCGGCGCGGGCGGCCACGTCGACGGCGGTGAGCCCGTGTTCCTGGCGGTGGGCCTTCAAGGCGGTGCCCAGGTCAGCGGGGAGACGCAAGGTGTCCATAGTTCTGGACATTCTGAGGTGAATTCCAAATAATGTCCAGAATTCAGGTCAGTCCTGGGAGGGCTGCGGTTTGTCCCAGCCGCCGCGCTGGGCCTGGCGTTGCGCCTCTTCGGCCTCGCGCTCGGCGGCCAGCAACTGCTCGAACTGCTGGCGGCCCAGCTTGGCCGCAGCGATCAAGGCGCCCTCGTCGCCCTGCAGCGGCACCATGCGGTCCAGCACCTCGATGTTGTGGCGCCGAAAGCGCATGGCCTGGCGGCGTGCGGCGTGCGGCTCCATGCCGTTGAGCTCCAGCACGCTACGGGCGCTCATCAGCGCGGCGTCGAAAGTTTCGCGTTCGATGTGACGCACGCCGGCCTCGTGCAGCTGGTAGTAGTGCTGCACGTTGCGGGCGCGGGCGACGACGGCGAGCTGTGGGAAGTGCTCGCGTGCCAGCTCGGCGATCTCCACGCTCTGCGCGATGTCGTCGATGGCGATGACGAGGATGCGCGCCGTCTGCGCGCCGGCCGTCCTGAGCATGTCCAGCCGCGTGGCGTCGCCGTAGTGCACGGTCCAGTCGAAGCGGCGCAGCGTCTCGATGGCTTCGGCGTCGTGATCGAGCACGGTCGCCTGCAGCCCGTTGGCGTGCAGCATGCGGGCGACGACCTGGCCGTAGCGGCCGCTGCCGGCAATGATGATGGGCGCGGGCGGCGGCGGCGGCGCCTCGCCGCGCTTCTTGGCACCACGGCGGGCCAGCTTCTGCGACATCAGCCGGTCGCCGCCGGTCAGCAGCAGCGGTGTCAGCGCCAGAGACAGCGCGACGGACGCGACCAGCGCCGAGTTCTGCGCCGCGTCGATCATGCCGTTGCCCTGCGCGAGCTGGAACACGACGAAGCCGAACTCGCCGCCCTGGGCCAGCAGGATGACGAAGGCGGGCCGCTCGACGAGCGGGATCTTCATCGCCTTGGCCATCAGGGCGAGCACGAAGATCTTGCAGGCGAGCAGCGCAGTGACGAGCGCCACCACCAGCCCCGGTTGGGCGGCCACGGCCTTCAGGTCCAGCCCCATGCCGACGGCGATGAAGAACAGGCCCAGCAGCAGGCCCTTGAAAGGCTCCAGGTCGGTCTCCAGCTCGCGGCGGTATTCGCTTTCCGCCAGTAGCACGCCGGCCAGGAAGGCGCCCAGCGCCATTGACAGGCCCACCAGCTGCATCAGCGCTGCGGTGCCCAGCACCAGCAGCAGCGCGGCGGCGGTGAAGATCTCGGGCGTCTTGCTCCGGGCGATCCAGCGCAGTGCCGGGCGCAGCAGCAGTCGGCCGCCGAAGATGATGACGACAATGGCGCCGATGGCCTTGCCCGCCGCCAGCCAGGTCTTGCCATCGCCGTCGTCATGCGCGCCGCTGAGCGCCAGGATGGGCACCAGGGCCAGCACGGGGATGGCGGCGATGTCCTGCAGCAGCGCAACGGACAGGATGCTCTCGCCCGCCGTCGTGCGGCCCAGGTTGCGCTCGGCCATGACCGCCAGCGCCACGGCCGTAGACGACATCGCCAAGCCCAGGCTGACGACGACGGTCAGCCGCCACGGGTAGCCCAGCAGCAAGCCCACGGCGGCCAGCGCCGCTGCGCAGCCCAGCAGCTGCACGCTGCCCCAGCCGAAGATGGGCCGGCGCATGGCCCACAGCCGCTTGGGCTCCAGCTCCAGCCCGACGAGGAAGAGCATCAGCACGACGCCGAGCTCGGCGACCTCGGGGATGGCGGTGGATTCGGGGACCAGGCCGAGCATGGCCGGGCCGATCAGCAGCCCGGCGACGAGGTAGCCGAGGATGGAGCCGAGCCGCAGGTAGCGGGCTAGCGGCACCGCCAGCACGGCCGCAGCGAGAAAGACGAGAGGGAGTTGCAGCCAGGCGCCGTGAGTCATGTCTGCCCCTCGTCCGATGAGTACATCGGCCGGCCTTGCAGGCCGCGCAGCAGTTCGCACTGCTGCTCTTCGGCAGGCACAAAGAGTCCACAGGACTCTTTGAGTCCGGCCTCAGCCCCCAGGGGGACGCGGTCCGGCTTGGGAGCGGCCCGGCGCTCGGACCTCATGCTGCACCTCCCAGTTCCGAGAACAAGGGCGGTCGTTCGTCCAGCTCTACATCGTCCTCATCGCCCACGGGCGGCTCGGCCAGGTGCTCGCACCACTCCGGGTAGTGCACGAGCCGCTTCACGAATAGCTCGGCGTGGGCGGTGACCTCGCCATCCGTCGCGCGATGGGCGCCGTGCAGGATCTGCGGCGGCAGGTAGTTCATGCCGCAGGTGCGTGCGGATTGCAAATAGGGCAGCAGGAATTCGTCGATGGCATGGTGGTTGTGGCCGCCCGGCGCATAGGCCTCGGCCCCGCCGCCGGTGGAGGCGACGAGCCAGAAGTCCTTGCCATGCAGGGCCGTGCCGCCCGGGCCGTAGGCCCAGCCCAGGTGGGCGACCTCGTCCAGCCAGAGCTTTTGCAGCGCCGGCATGCTGTACCAGTAGATGGGGTGCAGCATGACGACGAGCTTGGCCGCTTCGAGAGCGCGCTGCTCAGCCTCGATGTGGATGTGGAAGTCGGGATAGAGGCGGTAGAGGTCGCGCAGCTCGACACGATCGGCGACGGGCGAGGCGCGCAGCGCATCGAGCACGGTGCGCGTCGCGTGGGAGCGGGCCAGGTCGGGGTGGGCAGCGAGGACGAGGATGTCGCGGGCGGTACTGTCGGGCATGGCCCGCGAGGGTAACTTGTCGGCCAGCCCTTTAGAACTTGAAAGCCAGCCCCACCTCCGCCTTCTGCTGAGTGAAGCGGTCGCCATCGCCGCGGCGCGAACCGTAGTAGGCGTATTCGGCGGTGGCCGACACCTGAGGGGCGAGCCGCCATTCCAGCCCGCCGCCGGCCATCGGCCGCACAAAATTTTCGCGGGCGGCATGGCCCAGCGAGTCGTGCTGGCTGAGGCGGTTCAATGCCAGGCCAGCCTTGCCGAACAAGGCGAACGACTCACCCAGCGGCATCGTGGCCCGGCCGGCCAGATAGACGACCTTGGAGCCGAGCCGGGTCTGGTAGCTGGCCCCTGGCGCAGGATCGGCCGCGTGCCAGCTGCCGAAGGCGCCGTAGCCCGCCTCGGCGCCCCAGGTCGGGGTGAACTGCAGGCCGGCGTAGAGCTTCACCGCACGCGGGTGGTTGTCATTGGCGACGTTGCGGCCATTGATGTCGAAGTTGGCCTCCCCGGGCGTGGTGAGGTTGAGGCCGAAGTAGTGTTTAGCAGCAGGGTCGGCGGCATGGGCAGACGCGGCGAGAACCAGTGCTGCGGCAGCGAGAAACAAGGCTTTCAAAAAGGGCTCCTGGTCGGTTGGGAAATGACCGGGCCATTGTTGAAAGCCGTGCCTTAAGAAACGCCCAAGACAGTGCCCGGCAACCGCAGTTCGAAGCGCACGCCGCAGCCTCCGGGCCGCGCGAGACCGTCGGTGATCGTGACCTGGCCGCCAAGCCGTTCGGCCGCTCGCGCCACGATGGCCAGGCCCAGGCCGCTGCCCGGCAGGTCATGCCCGGCGCCGCGCCAGAAGCGCTCGAACGCCAGCGAGCGCTCGGCTGCTGCGATGCCCGGGCCGTCGTCGGCCACGCTCAGCTGCACGCCGTTGGGCGTCGCCTGCAGGCCGACTTCGACCCGCGCGCCGCGCGCCACGTAGCGCAGCGCGTTGTCGAGCAGGTTCTGCAGCACCGAGTGCAGCGCGACCGCGTCCAGCCGCACGGGCAGTTGTTCGGGCGCGTCGAGCGCCAGTGCGATGCCGCGCTCCCGGGCGACAGGCGCCTGCTCGGCCAGCCGCTGGGCGCAGAAGTGCGCCAGATCGAGGTCGACGGCCACCGCAGCCTGCTCGTTGTCGAGGCTAGCCAGGTCCAGCAACTGGCGCGACAAGTGGGCGCTGCGCGCGATGGCTTGCTGCAACGCGGCGGCGGCCGTCTCGCGCGCCGCGGTGTCGCCGGCCTGCACGAGGGCGTGGGCCTGCGTGGCGACAACGGCCAGTGGCGTGCGCAGTTCATGCGCGGCCTCATGCACGAAGGCGCGCTCGCGGGCGCGACGCTGGCGCAGGCGCTGCAGCAGCGCATCGAACGCGTCGCCGACGGGGCGCAACTCGGTGTAGCGCAGGTCCATGCCCAGCGGCGCCAAGTCCTGGCGCAGGTCCAGCAGGTTCAGCCGGCGGGCGAAGCGGCGCAGCGGCGCCAGGCCGGAGTACACCGCCAGCCACAGCGGCAGCAGCATCAGCGGGAAGGCCACCAGCAGCTGCAGGCCCAGTTGCTGGCTGGCAAAGCTGAGCAGGCTGGCGCGGGACAGTGACGGCTCGGCCAGGCGGAGCGACCAGCGCGCATCGTCCTGGCGGTAGGTCCAGTACATCCTGCCGGCGATCGGCTGTTCGCCCACACCGGCTTTGTCGAGGGTGGCGGCCGGCGCGGTCGAGTAGACAGCGCGCCCCTCGCGGTCCGTCAGCTGAGCCAGCAGCGGGCCCTGCGTCATCCGCTGCCCGGCACGCAGCCGGTTGATGTAGCGCATATGGCCGTCGAGCACACGCGCAGCCAAGGCGGCATCGTCGATCTCTGCGAGCCCGGCCGCGAGCTGACGGCCCAGCTGGCGCACGCCGGGGTCGGCGGCCAGCGTGTCCTGGATGTCGAGCTGGTCCTGCACCAGGATCAGCACCGAGCACAGCGTGAAGGCGATCAGCAGCGCCCCGATCAGCCGGCGCGTCAGGGTCGGCCGCAACCAGTCGAGGGTCATGTGCTCTCCAGCCAGTAGCCCACGCCGCGGAGCGTGCCGATGCGCGCGGCGCCGACTTTGCGGCGCAGGTTGGCCAGGTGCACCTCCAGCGTGCCGAACTCCAGCGGTTCGCCCAGTGGCGCCAGGCGCTGTGCCAACTGGTGCTTGGGCACCACGCCGCCGCGCTCGCGCGCCAGCTCCAGCAGCAGGTATTCGCGCGGCGACAGCGCCAGTTCCACGCCATGCAGCAGCGCGCGCTGGCGACGCGGTTCGATCGTGAGGCTGCCCAGCGTCCATTCGTCGCTGGCCTGCTGGGCGCAGCGACGCAGCACCGAGCGCAGCCGCGCGATCAGCTCGGGCATCTCGAAGGGCTTGACCACGTAGTCGTCGGCACCGCCGTCGAAGCCGGCCAGCCGGTCTTCGAGCGCAGCGCGCGCCGTGATGACGATGACCGGCACGGTGCTGCCCCGGCGTCGCCAGCGCATCAGCAGCTGGCGGCCGTCGCCGTCGGGCAGGCTCTGGTCGAGCAGCACGGCGTCCTGGGCGGCGGGGTCGAGCTGCAGGGGGGCGGCATCGCAGCGGCGCAGCCAGGTGCTGCTGTGGCCCTCGCTGCGCAGTGCAGCCTGCAGTGCAGCCCCCAGGTCGAGGTCGTCCTCGATCAACAGAATGTGCATGGAGCGGCGGTGTCGCGTGGGCTACGGTCGGTTGGGGCGCGCGAGGTTAACGTAGCAACACACCCGCCACCTTGCGTCACGCTGCATGCGCCATTTCGAGACCCTCGCCGACCTGCAACTCCTGATCGGCCAACCTCTGGGCCACAGCGACTGGATCACCGTCGACCAGGCCCGCGTCGACGCCTTTGCCGAGGCCACCGAGGACCGGCAGTGGATCCACGTCGACCCCGAGCGCGCCAAGGCCGGGCCGTTTGGCGGGCCGATCGCGCACGGCTTCCTCACGCTGTCGCTGATTCCGTATTTCTTCGAGACCGGTTTTGCCGTGCGCGAGTCGCGCATGGTCGTCAACTACGGTCTCAACAAGGTGCGCTTCACGAAGCCGGTGCGGGTGGGCAGCCGCCTGCGCGGCGCGTTCAAACTGCTGGCCATGGACGACGTGGCCGGCGGCGCGGTGCAGCTGACCGTGGAGGTTGCCATCCAGGCCGAAGGTGCGGCCAAGCCTGTCTGCGTGGCAGAGAGCCTCGCCCGCCATTACCGGTGAAATAGAGGGATAGCATCGCGGCCGTTCCCACGACCGCATTGCTCCATGGCCTCCAGCCTACTCGTCCTGCTCGACGACATCGCCACCATCCTCGACGACGTGGCGACCATGACCAAGGTCGCCGCGAAGAAGACCGCCGGCGTGCTGGGGGACGACCTGGCGCTCAACGCCCAGCAGGTCACCGGCGTCAATGCCGACCGTGAGCTGCCGGTCGTCTGGGCGGTGGCCAAAGGCTCGCTGCTCAACAAGGCCATCCTCGTGCCGGCGGCGCTGGCCATCTCGGCGCTGGCGCCCTGGGGCATCACGCCGCTGCTGATGCTGGGCGGCGCCTACCTGTGCTTCGAAGGCTTCGAGAAGGTGGCGCACAAGTTCCTGCACAGCGCCGAGGAAGACAAGGCGCACCACGCCGAGCTGGTGCAGGCCATTGCCGACCCGAAGGTCGACATGGCCGCCTACGAAAAGGACAAGGTCAAGGGCGCGATCCGCACCGACTTCATCCTGTCCGCCGAGATCATCGTCATCGCCCTGGGCACCGTGGCCACGCAGCCGCTGCAGACCCAGCTGGCCGTGCTGGTGGCCGTGTCCATCGCGATGACGGTGGGCGTCTACGGTTTTGTCGCGGGCATCGTCAAGATGGACGACGCGGGGCTGTGGCTGTCAAAACGTGCCGGCGCGGCGTCGCAGGCTGTTGGCCGCTTCCTGCTCGCTGCGGCGCCGCGCCTGATGAAGCTGCTGACGGTGCTGGGCACGGCGGCGATGTTCCTCGTCGGCGGCGGCATCTTGGTACACGGCATCGCGCCGCTGCATCACGCCATCGCGCACCTGGCCGAGGGCAAGGCTTGGGCTGTGTCAGCGCTGCTGGAGAACGGCGCGAACGCGCTGGTGGGCGTGGTCGCCGGGGCCTTGGTGCTGGCCGGCGTGGCGGCGGTGCAGAAGCTGCGTGGGAAGTGATCAGTTGGCCGAGTAGGCCAACCGCACATAGATCGGCGCGAACGCCTCGGCCTGCGTGATCTCCAGCAGGCACTCCTTGGCCAGCTCCAGCAGCGCGATGAACGTGACGACGAGCACGGCCTGGCCGCGCGTCACGTCGAACAGCTGCTCGAACTCGACGAAGCGCTGGCCCTGCAGCCGGCGCAGCACGATGCTCATGTGCTCGCGCACCGACAGCTGCTCGCGGCTGATGCGGTGGTGCTGGTTGAGCTTGGCGCGCTTGAGGATGTCCAGCCAGGCCTCGCGCAGGTCGTTGCTGTTCACGTCGGGAAAGTTCGGCGCCAGCGACTGCTCGATGTGGATTTGCGCGCGCTGGAAGTCCCGGCCCAGCACCGGCAGGCGGTCCAGCCGGGCGGCGGCGAGCTTCATCTGCTCGTACTCCAGCAGCCGGCGCACGAGCTCGGCGCGCGGGTCCTCCACCTCTTTGCCGTCCTCGCGCTTCTTGGGCGGCAGCAGCATGCGCGACTTGATCTCGATCAGCATCGCGGCCATCAGCAGGTATTCGCTGGCCAGCTCCAGGTTGTGCACGCGGATCTGCTCGACATAGCTCAGGTACTGGCGCGTCACGTCGGCCAGCGGGATGTCGAGGATGTTGAAGTTCTGCTTGCGGATCAGGTAGAGCAGCAGGTCCAGCGGGCCCTGGAAGGCTTCGAGAAAGACCTCCAGCGCATCCGGCGGGATGTAGAGGTCCAGCGGCATCTGGAACAGCGGCTCGCCGTACAAGCGGGCGACGGCGACCGTGTCGACCGCCTCCGGGAGATCAGTCGTGGCCAGGCTCGGTTCGTCGGCCACAGCCGCCACGGCGGGTTACTTGTCCGACGTCTGGT
>NZ_JBDSQX010000074.1:0-26995 GCF_039929605.1 Roseateles sp. | reverse complement strand
ACGCGTTGCCAGAAATCATCGGTCACCACCCACGACTCAACTCTCTTGCGTGTCGCCATGCCTTAACCCAACCACCGCGTGAATGGCGGTTCGGGACGAGAGTTTACTATTTACGGATAACCTCTTATTCAGCGTCGCCCTAACCGTCGATCGTCACGATCACCGGCGCGTGGTCGCTGGGCCGCTCGTTCTTGCGCGGCAGCTTGTCGATCTCGCAGGCCGTTACGCGGCCCTTCAACGCCTCGCTGACGAGGATGTGGTCGATGCGCAGGCCCTGGTTCTTGCGGAAGGCCAGGTTGCGGTAGTCCCACCAGCTCCAGCTCTTGGGCGCTTGCTCGAAGAGGCGGAAGGCGTCCGTCAGCCCCAGGCCGATGAGCTGCTGGAAGTGCTCGCGCTCCTGCGGCGTGCAGTGGATCTGGCCGGCCCAGGCGATGGGGTTGTAGACGTCGCGGTCCTCGGGGGCGATGTTGAAGTCGCCCATCAGCACGAGTTGCTCGTGCTGCTTCATCTCTTCAACCAGCCAGCCGCGCAGGCCGGTCAGCCAGTTCATCTTGTAGACAAACTTGTCGCTGTCCGGCGCCTGGCCGTTGGGAAAGTAGCCGCCGATGACGCGCACGCCGCCCACCGTGCCGGCGATGACGCGCGCCTGTTCATCGGCGAAACCGGTGATGTTCTTGACCACATCGGTCGCCCGCTCGCGGCTGATGAGCGCCACGCCGTTGTAGGTTTTCTGCCCGAACCATTGCACCTGGTAGCCGGCCTCGCCGATCTCCATCGTTGGGAACTTGTCGTCGGTGAGCTTGGTTTCCTGCAGCACCAGCGCATCGACGGGGTGGGCGGCCAGCCAGTCCAACACCTGTGGCAGGCGCACAGCCAGGGAGTTGACGTTCCATGTGGCGAACTTTTTCATGCCGACATCCTACTCAGGCTCCTACCTCCGCAGGTGCTGCTCGTTGCGCACCTGGCGCCGCGCGGGTCGGAAAAGCTGACGAGGCCGGTGTCCAAGGCCACGCCCGAAGCCGTCAATCACAAGGAAGCGATGAAGGTGTAGACAGCCTTCTGCTCGTCTTCGTCCAGTTCGAAGAAGCGCCTGCGCACGATCTCGGCTTCGCCGCCATGCTCCAGCACCGCGTCGCGCAGGCTGTTGGCGCGGCCATCGTGCAGATAGCGGTCTCGAAGCCGCGTGCCGATCAGCGGCGTCGTCCGCCATTCCGCGCCAGTCGCCTGACCCTGCGCAATCTTGTCGTCGAGCGCCGAGCCCATGTCGTGAAGCAGCAGGTCCGAGTACAGCGGCACCTCGCCGTGAATGCCGCGCAGGCTCGGCACGTGGCACTTGGCGCAGCCGACGGCATTGAACAGGCGTGCCCCGACGTTCGTCGGCGCCGCACGCGAGGGTGTGGCCTCGGCGGCGGTGTTGTTGCCGAGGTTGATGCGCACAAGCGAATAGGCGACGCCTGCCGACAACAGCAGCGCAAACCCGCCCGCAGCGATCAGCCTCAAGCCGCCGCCGCCCAGCAGCGGCTTCAGCGACGTGGTGAGACCGAGCGCGATCATCACCATCAGGAACAGGAACTGGTCGCCCTGGAGGATGAGGGCCCGCACCACCGGGTGCACCGTCACCAGCGAGTTGAACAGCAGCACGGCCAGGAAGGCCAGCACGAACCAGGGCACGGGAATGCGGCCGCGCGCCTCGCCCGCATGCTGTCTGCGCTGGATGAGGCCCAGCACCAGCAGCAGCGGGATGAGCATCACGACCTTGCTCAGCTTCACCAGCGTCGCGACGTTCAGCGCGCCTTCCGACACGGCGAACGAGGCGCCGTACACCTGCGCCTGCTCGAAGATGCTGGCGCCGACCGCGATGCCGAAGCCGCGCTCGTCCAGGCCGGGTAGATAGCCGGCCAGAAAGCCGACCGGATAAAGCAGCAATGCGACGGTGCCGGCGAGCGTGATCAAGGCAATCGCCACCCCGGCATGCCGCTCCCTGTCTTTCGCCAGAGAGGCCACCGACAGGATTGCGGCGGCGCCGCACACCGCCGCGCCGACGGCGATCAACAGGGCCAGCTGGTCATCGAGGCGCAGCCACCGGATCGCCACCCAGCGCACCAGCACCAGCACCACCACCAGCTCGGTCGCGGCGATGGCGATTGGGGCCATGCCGAGGTCGCTCAGCAGCGCCACGGTGATGCGGAACCCCAGAAACACGATGCCGCAGCGCAGCAGATAGCGCTTCGTGAAGTCCAGCCCCGGCCGAAGCGATGCCGGGCAGCCGAACACCTGACCGAGCAGCAGCCCCAGCAGCATCGACACCAGCACCGGATTGCGTGCCAGCGGGTCGCCCAGGCCGCCCGCGATCCAGCTCGCCGCAAGCGCGAGGGCTGTGGCCACGAGCACGCCAGGTGCCCGCCCGCGCAGGTTCAGGTCGAGGCCGGGTTTGCGCAGCAGGGCGGTCATGGCAACGCCTCCACCTTGGCTTGGCGAGGCGAGGGCGCAGGCCCCTTGCGGGATCCACCTCCGGAGAAGTCGCGAAGATAGGCCGAGAGCGCCCTCACCAGGGTGCCGTCATCCCTCACGGTCGCGGCGGGATGCACGGCCAGTGCGCTGCTGACCCCCATCTCGTTGGCGAAGGCCTCGGCAACGATCTCGTCGAGCAGCGCCCGATCAGCCTTCCATCCATACCGCCCGACCCGCTGCGAGCCGTCGGCGCTGGTCACGTAGTGCACACGGCCCTTGATGCCATCGCCCTTGCTGACCGCCTGCGCTTCAATGACCGCGTCGGGGATCTCGTCAAGCCGACCGGCCGCAGCCAGCGCCAGGGGCATGCGCAGGGAAACGACGTTGGCGCCCCGCGGCAAAGGCTCCGACCGCACGATCGCAGCGGCCATCGAATGACGCGGCGCCATCTCGGCAGACCCGCCAGCGGCGGTGAGGACCCGGCCGCTCACGGCGTCCATGCGCGCGATGCGGCGCGCGAAGTGCTCATCGCGCGAACTTGCGCCGCCGGGGCCCGGGTGGCAGGCGACGCAGGAGACCGCGTTGAAACGATCTCCGAGCCCGGTGGCGGGTGTGAACGCCGTGGCGAAGATGCGCGCGCCTTCCGCCGCCGTCTCCGAAGGCCTGGCCCGTGCGACGCCAGCATCGGCACGCGCGGCATGTGCGCTAAAGGCACCGGCGGCATCGAAACCGCTCACCTCGATCAGCGCACTCTCCTTGCCGCCGCCCTGGCTGTCCCGCTCGGCAATCAACCAGAGGCGCTGCGCATCCGCCGAGACGGCGACGGAACGCAGACGGTCACCGCCAACCTCGCGGCCATCCGGCCAGGCGACCACGGCCCGGGCGACGACGCTGCCGTCCTGGGCAAGACGCAGCAAGGACCCGTCGCCACGGTTGACCACGTACAGGTCAGAGCCACCCGCGAGCGTCGTGTGGCTCGAAAAGCGGGGGTTGGCGATCTCTGGAACACAGGGCGCGAGGTCGACGGGCCGCTTGAGCCAGGGCGACGCGAGATAGCGGCTGCGCTTGACCCTGAACTGGCGCGAGTCGTCGCCGAGCTCAAGCACGACGACCCGGTCGCGCCGTGCGTCGGCCAGGTACAGGGCTCGATCAGGTATCCACTGGAAGGTGATGCCGATGACGCCCGGGTCGTCGCTGCCGACATCGATGGTGCCCGGCGGTGCGAGACCGTCGACGCCGTCCTGCACATGCACCTGGGCCACTGCGCCATTGCCCGCCACGACCGCGAACACGGCAAAGCCGCTGCCGTCCGGCGAGGAGCCGAGGAAGGCGGTTCCCAACGCACCTTTCTCGATCGAGCCCGGCGTGAGCTGGCCGCTGTCCTTGCGGTTCAGCAGCGAGGCGAACCATCCCGAACGAACGGCCTTGGGGCTGCTGGTGCGCGGGTTCAGCGCCCCCGCGAAGACGCCGCCGGCACTGTCACTGGGCGCGTTGGCCAGCGGCGCGCCGTCCGGGTCGAGGACGCTCTCGCTGCCGGCGCCGCGCAACCCGAAAGGCGCGTTCGCGACCCACGGGCGCCCGAAGCCGTTGTTCATCGACAAGTAGCGTGGCCCCGACACGCCTGCGAAGTCGGCCGTGCGGGCTCCTGCGTTGTGTGCCCGGTTGAGTTGGCCGGCCGATTGCACGCTGTACAGCTGCACGGCACCGCCTTCGGCCGGCCGGCCTGGAGCCAGCAGTGCAGGAACGGCGAGGGCACGTCCCTGCGGCGCCGCATCGGCGTCGATGGACAGGATGGCGCCTTGGGCATGCGCCGGGTTGCCAGGCGCCGCGCCGAAGTTCTGCCCGACAGCGACCAGAACGCGCCTGGGGTCGAGCGCTCGTCCGGCCTGCGTCTGCAGCAGGAACTCCGGGTTCGACACGAGCGGCCCGCCACTGTGGAAGCGGCCGACCTGGCGGATGCCGAAGGCCTGCTTCATGCCTGTGGCCACCAGCCGCGCGGGCAGGGGCCAGGTGGGTACGACCGGGGCCGCCCGGTCCGGTGCGACAGGGGCCACCTGCGCAGCAGCCGCGGCCAGCCAGCCGCCGCCGATCAGCGCCCCCAGGGTCAGGCTCCATAGCCGGGCCGATGTTGAACTTCGCACGGGATCCTCTCTTTAGTCAGTTGCCAAAGAGAGTTACGAGATTTAGGGCCTCAGCCGGACATGCCAGGGTAGCCGCGCTCCCGATCCCCTAATTCCGCATCAGCAATCTCGCGAGCGCGGCGATGCGCCGTGTCCGGCGGGAGACGCAATTTTCGTAACTCTCTTTGGCAACGGACTGAAAAGGAACCCCGTGCGGGTGCTGAAGGCGACGTTGCCGTGACGTCCCATTTCACCCGCCAACCCCCAAACCGGAGCGAAACCATGTCCAACCCACTCACCTGCCTCGTCGCTGCGCGTGCGCCGCTGCTCGCCGCCCTGCTGACGCTGGCGAACGCCGGCATCGCCCACGCCGCCCGCTGGGACGTCACCGGCAGCGGCTCGACCGGCCTGAGCAACGCCGGCGGCTGGCGCGCGGACCCGGCCACCGTCACCTCCGCCACCGACGCCCAGGGCGGCAAGAGCGTGAGCGTGAGCGGATCGTCCACTGCGTCCGTCACCGCAGGCATCCTCGGCACGGCGCAAGCCAGCGCCATGGGCTATGCCTCGCCCGGCCTGCTGCGCGCGCTGACCATCAGCAACGCGAGCACCGCCGTCAACCCGATCAACCCCAGCCTGCCCAACTTCACCGGCACTCGCGCCTCGTCGCAGATCAGCACCTCGTTTTCCGACCGCTTCGTCATCACCAGCAGCACGCTGCCCATCGGCACCGACGTGCAGTACCAGGCCGTCGTGAGCATGGACTTCAGCTCCAGCGGCGGCGGCGGGTATTTCGGCTTCGGCTGGCAAGTGGGTTCCTATGACCTGTTCCTGAACCTGCCCAACGGGTTCGAGGGGCTTCCGACGCAATTCGACACCTGGCGCCACGTTCCGCTCACGTTCAACGGCAAGGTGGGCGATGCCGTCGATGTCGGTAGCACATTGGGCGTCACCACGACCGTGGCCTCGGGCTTCTGGGGCGACAGCTACCTGGGCGACAGCAACGTCGCCTTCATCGACGCCTCGCACACGGCGCGGATGTTCCTCGATCCGATCACGCCAGGCATCACGCTGGTGGCCGACAGCGGGCACAACTACTCGATCAGCGCCGTGCCCGAGCCGGCGACGTGGGGCCTGATGCTGGGCGGCCTCGGACTGCTAGTCGCCGCGCGGCGCCGCCGCGCGCTCCCTGGTTCGAAGCCCGCGCTTGCGGACCGCTTTTGAACCTTAAGAACGTCTGACTTCCGGCCTGGAACGGCCCCTTCATGCCGCATTGGCGCCCACGAGTCATCCCAGCGCGCCAACCCCGGGCACCCGGCCCTCATCGTCCGGCGCGAGCGAAAGCGCATCCGGGCGCGATGGCCCGGCCGATCGTCCCGTGCCCCACCTCGCTCGGCCGTCCGAATCGCGACGCCAATCAGTACGACTTCGTCGGCATCGTCACCCATGAAATCGGCCACGCGCTGGGTTTCGTGAGCAATGTCAGCTCGCTCGACTGGTACGCGAAGCACTACCCGAAGGATGTGACGGGCAGCGACTTCTTGGCCACCTCGCTCGATCTGTTTCGTGATTCGAGCCTGAGCGCGGCCTCGCACGCCATCGACTTCACCGCCGACACGCGGCCCCAAGTACTTCTCCATCGACGGCGGTGCGACGCTGGGGCCGGAGCTTTCGCAAGGGCAGTACTACGGCGACGGCGCGGAAACCAGCCATTGGAAATCTGCCAGCAACTCCATCGGCGTGATGGAACCGTATATCCCGAAAGGCGTCATGGCGTCGCGGATCACCTCGGCCGAGTTGCTGGCCATGGACGTGATCGGCTGGACGGTGAACGCGACGCCGGTGCCGGAGCCCGAGCCGGCGGCGCTGTTCGTTATCGGCCTGGCGGCCCTGGGCGCAATGCGTGCAGGCCGCCGCCGATCACAGCGGCACGCCGAGAACGACGCCGCCTGAACAGGCAGCCCACCCAACACGCCCTCCGCGCCGGGACGAGTGCCGTACCGCCTCGACTATGGGGCCAGCGACTGCTGGGGTCGGTCGGCTGCAATCTGCCGGGTTGACCGCGCCGCGTCCTTGGGGTCGATCAGCGGGGAACCCGACGAATCGATGTGCACTGGCTCCAGGTGCCAGTCCTTGACACCGCTCGACGTGACCGTCATCCACAGCAGGGAGCCGGTGTTGTTGTCCGCGTCATCGAATCCGTCGAAGACGAAGTTGCCAAGGCTGTAGATCACCGGCTTGCCGTCGATCACCTCGATGTCCTGGCGAACATGCGGGTGGGTGCCGACGACCGCGTCTGCGCCCGCGCCCGCGCCCGCGCCGATCATCAGCCGGGCCAGCGCGCGCTGGCGGGCATGCGCGCTCTCACTGTGCTCCTGGCCCCAATGCATGTAGGGGATGACCACATCGGCCTGGGTACGTGCGGCGCGGATGTCGGCAACGATCTGCTCCTCGTCGGCCCAGGCAATGCCGGGGCTGGCCGGGCCGGCTTCGAATTGACGCGGGAACATCTCGTTGTACCCGAGCAAGGCGATGCGCACGCCTTGCCGCTCGACGATGGCGGGCCGGTGCGCTGCCCGCAGGTTGGTGCCGCCGCCGAAGTAGGGCAGGCCTGTCTGGTCGAGCCGCCCGAGCATCTGGGCGAAAGCCGCTGGCCCGAAGTCGCCCGAGTGGTTGTTGGCGAGCGAGACGACGTCGACGTGTTTGCGCAGCACGCTCAGCACGCGCGGATCGGCCCGGAAGGTCCAGGGCTTGGCGACGGGCTTGCCACCGGTCGCGATGACGCATTCCAGGTTGGCGATGCGCAGATCGGCGCCCTTCATGGCACTCATGACGGCTGCAAACGGGTCGCGCCCGCGGGCGATGGTCCGGCCCGGCCCGTCGGCCAGCATGACATCGCCCATCCAGGCGATGCGCACGCCGGCTGTGCTCCCGCTGGCCCTGAAGGGCCTGGGCTGCTCCGCCAACACCTGCTCGGCCTCGTTCGTCGCATCCACGCGGTCCCAGCCAGCCGGCGACGAGCCCTTTTCAACCAAGGCGCAGCCCCAGGCCAACTCTCGCCCGAGCGCCGGTGAGTAGACGCGCGCCCAACCCGACAAGTTCGGCCGCCACGCGGCTTGCTGGTCGAGGATTTCGCGGCCCACGGCCGACAGACGGCTCTGCGAGAGCACGACCCGGCGACCGGCAGCCACACGGTCCAGCACCGTGATCACAACCCTTGCAACCTGATCGGCACGCACCGTGTCGTGAAGCGCGACCGCTCGCACTTCGAAGCCCTCGCCCACTTCGACGGACGCTGCGGCAAGCGGGTCGGTGCCCGCTGCGACGCGCAACGTGGAAGTGGCATCGCCGCTGCGCATGCCGCACAGCAACTCGGTGCCGGCCGGCCCTGCGCAAGCGGCCGCTGATGCGAAGCCGAGGCCGAGGAGAAGGGCGGTGCGCGCGGCGCGCGGCGCAAAGGAAGCAAGACTCGGCATTGGCTGATCCACTGGGGCGCCGCAATGTGCGGCAGGTGCTGCCTCAATGAACGAAGTTCTGCCTGAATCCTGGACACGCCGCCGCCCCGGCGGGTGCCGTCAATGCCGCACGGGCTCTGGCATGGCGTGCAGGTAGCGGTACAGCGCCTGCACCTCGGCATCGGTGAGGCTCGCGAAGTACGACTTGGCCCAACCCGTCATGACGCCCAATTTGCGGTCGCCCAAACCGATGCCCGTTCGCATCAGGCGCGAGAACGCCTCGGGCGAATAGGCAGCGACGACGCGCATGTTCGGTGCGATGCCCTCGGGGTGCTCGGCGCCGCCGAGGTCCGCGCCATGGCACTGGGCGCAGGACGTCCTGGCAAGGTAGCGCCCCGTGGCCGATTCGGCATCGGCGGCTTCCGGCGGCGGGAGCGCCTGTTCCACGAGTTGCAGCGATGTCTTGAACTTGCCGGCCAGCAGGCCCAGGCGGCCCACGGGGCCGACCGATACGCTGCCTTCGATGCCTTGGGGGCCGGGCACGCTTTTCAGGTAGGCGAGGATCCGGCCGAGGTCCACGTCGGTCAGCGGTGCGAAGGCCTGCGACGGCATCACCATCATCGTTCTCTTGGTGTCCGGGCGAACACCATGCCGAATCGCGGTGACGATGTCGCTCGTGCTGTAGTGCCTCACCGAATAGGGGAGGTCCGGTGCCAGGATCGTGGCGATGAGCGGTTCGTCGAACAGCGAGTTCCCCTTGGCCGAAGCGCCGTGGCAACCGATGCAACCGTGAATCATCGACAAGCGCTGGCCTTCGGGGATGGAGGCCGCGTCCGTCGGAATGTCTATTGCGACGGCCTGCGTCGCGGTGGTCTGCCTCAGCAGGTGCTCAGAAGCTCCGTAGACCACGATGCCGGCCACCAGCGCCAATGCCGCGACGCTGCCGAGCGCCACGCCGAACCATCGCAAGAATCGCATCTCATCGCTCCTTTGTTCAGCCGAGGCTCTCCCTTTGTGCAGCGACAAAGGCGAGGTTTGAGCAGCCGTTGTCCTGTGCACGAGTTCTTCACGGCAAAACGGACATGCACGGGCATCGATGCGTCGAGCCTTGGCGCAGATCGGTGCGCGATGCAGCGGGTGGCACCCCTAGCCTTTGGGGGCGGTGCCCGATCGCTGTCCGCATCGTGGCCTGCAGCTCGTGCGAGTGAGCAAGGGGTGCCGCGAGTGCCCGGCAGATGGGTGGCGGGCACGATGGATATCTGGTGGAAGGCTGTAGGTACTGCGGTCTCGGTGGCCTTGGTGATCATCACGGCGCGGCGCGCGCACCGACGTCTGGCGGGGCTCGTGGCCGCCTTCCCGACGGTGACCGCACCCGCCCTTGTGTGGCTGGCGCATGACCAGGGGCCCACATTCGCCGCTGCGGCCGCTGTGGCCACCGTGGCCGGTTGCGTGATGCAGGCGGGCTTCGCGCTTGGCTACGCAAGGGCTTCGCGCAAGCTCGGCCCGGCCGGGGCGCTGGGCTGCAGCCTGGCTGCGGCTGCGGGGCTGGCCTCGCTGACCCTGGCCATCGGCAATCAACTGGCGCCGGCCGTCCTCGCAGCTGTCGCAGGCGTCGCCCTAGGCAAGCTGCTGCTGCCGGCCGCCTGCGGCGCCGCACGCGTCGTTCGCGCGGCGCCGGGTGGCGGTCTCGGCGAGATCACGCTGACCGTGGTGGCCTCGGTCCTGCTCAGCATGCTGGCCGCCAGCCTGGGCGCGCACTGGGGGCCAGTGGTGGCCGGCCTGCTGGCGTCGCTCCCAGTGGTCTGCGGCACGGTGGCGGTGGTCGAGCACATGCGCCATGGGCCCGCAGCGGCGGGTGAATTCCTTCATGCCTACACCAGCGGGCTCTTCGGACGGGTGCTGTTCGGCGCGGCATTCGCCTTGGCCGCGCCAGCCTGGGGAGCCGGCTGGGCGCTGTTGCTCGCCATGGTTGCCAGCATCGCAGCGGCCGCTGCGGCGTACGGCCCTGCGCGCGCGGCCGCACCGCCGTCGAGCCGTGCCGCCCAGCGAGCCTGACCGTCTGTCGGCCGATATCATTTGTGAATTGCGTGGCCCTGGCCGCGCGTCACAGACCGGACGTGCATGGGCGACATCACCCTTCTGATCGAACAGGCCCGCGACGGTGACCGGTCCGCCTTCGACCGGCTCTTCGAAGTGCTGTATCCGGAGCTGCGCGCAGCGGCCCACCGTCGGCTTGGGCGGCACTCCCGCGACGAGGCAGTTGGCACGACGGCGCTGGTCAACGAGTGCTATCTGAAGCTGTCGCGCGTCGCGGGCCTGCGCCCGGTCGACCGCGCGCATTTTCTGGCCTACGCGGCCTCGGTGATGCGCTCGATCATTGTCGACGCCGCCCGCGCCGCTCATACCGAACGACGCGGCGGTGGTGTGGACGCCGTTCCGCTCGATACCACCCTGGTCGACCGGCTGCCCGACCCGGCTGGCGAAATCCTCGACGTGGACGCTGCGCTGCGCGACCTGGCACAGGTTGACGCCCGGCTGGCGCAGGTGGTTGAGCTGCGCTATTTCGGCGGTCTGAGCGATGTGGAAATCGGCGAGGCTCTGAACATTTCCGACCGAACGGTGCGGCGCGATTGGGACAAGGCGCGCCTTCTGCTGGCGCACGCACTGCGCGCCTGAACGATGTTGATTCGACGGGTCAGCCGCGCAAGGTGGCCGAGAGGATCAGGCGCGCCTTCTCCCAATCGCGGCGCACGGTGCGCAGGCCGACGCCAAGCGCATCGGCGATCTCGGCGTCGGCCAAGCCACCAAAGTACCGCATCTCGACCACGCGTGCCAGGCGTGGGTCGAACGTCGCGAGGTCGTCGAGCGCCTCGTGCACGGCGAGCACCTCGGCTTCGCCGCCGGGAATGCTGCCGATCAGCGTGCTGTTCAGCGTCTCATGCTGCGCGTGGCCGCCGCGCCGTTCGGTCAGGCGTGCGCGGGCGAAATCGACCACGATCGAGCGCATCGCAGTCGCCGCGTAGGCCATGAAGTGGTTCCGATCATCAACGCTCAGGCGCTGGGCCCGGGCAAACTTCATGTAGCACTCGTGCACCAGCGCCGTGGTGTCGAGCAAGGTGCCACGCTCGTCGATCGACAGCCGCTTTCTGGCGATGCGCCGCAAGTCGGGGTAGAGCGCCTGGAACAGGCCGGCGATGGCCTTGGCGTCGCCTTCCTTCGCTGAATGCAGCAACGCCGTGATGTCGTCCATGCCGAACGATAGCCGCTCGGCGGCCTGGGGCCGTGGCCGTGCGCCCCAAGGGCTGTCGAACCCTCAAGGTCAGGTTCGAAGAGACTTGAGCTCGAGCTGCGCCGGCTGAAGCAGCTCGATCCCGTCGACCTGGCCAGCCTCCCAGACCGACAGCGCGGCACGAAGCAGCCGCTCGGCCTCGGCAGTCGCCCCGGCGGCGAGGTGGCAGCGCGCGGCCTCGGCCAGCGCCAACCCATGCTCGAGTGCCCAACAGCCGCCCTGCGCGGCGGCTTCTAGCGCTTGTTCAGCGGCTGCCACGGCGTTCGCCGCTGAGCCGGCATGGCGCAGGGCCATGGCGCGGGCACGCAGCAGGCGCACCTTGCTTGTCCCTGGCAGCCGCGGCAGAGCGCCGTCCAGCGCATCGGCCCCGGCCAGCGCCTGCGCGCTCGCCCCGGCGGTCGCCTGCGCCAGCACGCGCACCGATGCGCGCTCCAGCGCAATCACCTCAGCCTCGCCCCATTGCAGCGCCATCTCGTCGGCACGCGCGATGTGCTGCAGCGCCCCTTGGCCTTCGCCGCGCAGCGCGGCGACGAGCCCGCGCCAGCCCAGCATCCCCATCGCCTCGCTGTTGGCGCCGCCGGTCAGGCGTTCATGCAGCGCGTCGGCTTGCACCAGCAGCGCATCGGCTTCAGCGAGATGGCCACCCAGCAACAGCGCGGTCCCGAGGAAGCACATGGCGACGCGCACGCGAATCGTCTCGTCGACCTCGAGCGCACGCTGGTCGGCCAGCACCTGGCGCAGCATGGCCGCGGCCTCGCGCGGGCGGTCGTTGCGCGCGAGCGCGCTGGCGTGGTTCAGCTCGACCGTCACCAACATCGGGTGCGGGCGGCTTGCGCCGTAGGCCGCCCGCGCCGGCGCGAGTGCGGGGGTGATGGCAATTAGCGCCTCGGCATTGCGGCGAAAGTGCGCGAAGGTGTTGGACAGGGCCACGCGCGACGCCAGCGCGCCTTCGCTCGCCTCGCCGAAGCTGTGCACCGCGATCTCGACGGCGTCGTTCAGCGCCTCCATTGCTTCTTTCTCGCGCCCGCGCTTGGTATGCACGAAAGCCTGGCTCTCCAATACGGCGACCAAGAGCGCTGGCTGGGGCGGCTGCAGATTGCGCAGGTCTCGCACCAGCGGCGGCAGCAAGGGCTCCGACACCGACAGATCGCCCACCGTGTTGGCCGCCACGGCCAACTGCATGCGGCTTTGCAGACTCAGCGGGTGGGTGGGGCCGAGCACCCGCGTGCAATGCGCCACCACCTTGGGCAACCACTCCAGGCCGGCCCGCGCTTCGCCGAGCTTGATGAAGCTGGCACCGATCAGGACGCCCAGCTCGGCGGCCACCTCGGGTTGCGCCGCAAGATCGGTCTCGACGCGCCGCGCCGCAGCCTGCAGCAGATCGGCTGCGGTGACGGCACCGCCGCGGCCGGCGCGTGGCACGGCCTGCGTGAAGATCGATGCGATGAAGCCCTTCACCTGCTCGGCGCGGGCGAGGGCCGCGCGTGCCCGCTCGGCCTGCGCCAATGCCCGGTTGCGCTGCCAGAACGCAGCGATGGCGCCGCCGCCCAGCGCCAGCAGCACCAGCACCTGCGCATAGGCGCCACCCAGCGCGGCCACCACCAGCGCGACGGCAACGGCGGTCTCGACCTTGTGTCGGCGAACCCAGCGGTCGCTGCGGTACCAGAGCGAATCGGGGCGCGCCAGAACCGGCTTGCCGCCCAGATAGCGCTCAATGTCGTCGGCCAGCGCGTCGACGGTCGGGTAGCGTTCGGCGACGTTCTTCTGCAGCGCCTTGTTGAGAATGGCGTCGAGATCGCCCTTCAACGCGGACCGGGCACCCGGGCTGGTCGCGGCGGCGCTGGCCTGGCGCACATCGACCGAGGCGATTGCCTCCTCGAGCGCAGCGGCACTCGCTCGCTTCAACTGGTAGGGCTTCGCGTCGGTCAGCAATTCGTAGGCGACAACGCCCAGGCTGTAGACGTCGCTCGCCGTGCCAATCGGCTCGCCACGGATCTGCTCCGGGCTCGCGTAGTCCAGCGTCAAGGCCCGGCCGCTTTGCCGCGTGAGCTGCGTCTCTCGGGTCAGCTCGCCTTCCATCAGCTTGGCGATGCCGAAGTCGAGCAGGCGAACCTGGCCTTCAGCGGTGACGAGAATGTTGGCGGGCTTGAGGTCGCGGTGCACGACGAGCCGCGCATGCGCGTGCGCAACCGCGCGTGCCACTTGCAGCACCAGCATCAAACGGCCCGGCACCGACAGCGCGTGCTTCTTGCAATGCACGTCGATGGCCTCGCCTTCGACGTATTCGAGCGCAAGGTAGGGGCGGCCGTGTTCATCCAGGCCGGCGTCATGGATGCGTGCGATGTTCGGATGGTCGAGGCTCGCAAGAATGTCGCGCTCGCGGCTCATCCGCTCGGCCAGGCCGCTCGACCAGCTCAGGCGTGGCAGCTTGAGGGCGACCCGGCGCTTCAGGCCACCGTCCACCCGCTCGGCCAGCCACACCTCGCCCATGCCGCCGACACCCAGCTCGCGGAGCAACCGGTACGGGCCGATCACTGCGCCGGCGAAGGCAGCGTCCACCGGGTTCAGCGGCGTCATCTCGGCCGGCGCCGGCGTCAGCTTCGGCAGGGCTTGGAGGAAGTCGCTGGTCTCGATGCCGGGCGCCGCGTGCAACAGGCGACGCAGCATGTCCTTGACGGTGGCGGTCTCGATGATCGACTCCAACCAGATCTCGCGCTGGTCTGGAGCGAGCGCCAGGGCTTCGTCCAACCGCTGGTTGATGGCGGGCCATTCATTCGCGAGCGACTTCATGTTGGTCATTGAAGACGAGCGTCGCACGGCCCGATCCGGGATGTCCAGCGGATATTTTTTTGCGCTCGTGGCCGCATTGGCTCTTGGCTCTCGTCACAGAGAACAAGGGGCGGCGACACCGCCCCCCCAGTCATTGCGCAAGTTCATCACTGACGGGCGGAACACGCCCAGGGAGATCCAATGAATCCAAGCAAGGCAGTCACCGCTATGGCCCTGTATTTGCTGGTGGCTGCGGCACCGGCGCAGACCTTCAGCGGGCGCTTCGATGATCCAGCCAACCCTGCACTCGTCGGCGCCGATCTCGGCGCGGCCGCGTTCGGCGATGCGGGTGACGTGGCGAACAACGTCGCGCTGTATTCCTTCACTGTCGCAGCGCTCGGCACGGTCAACTTCGCAAGCACGGGTTTCGAAGCGGGCGGCGCTGATCCTTACTTCTCGCTTTTCAAAGGCACCGGCGGTGCGGCGACGTTTCTGCTGTCCAACTACGACCAGGCGTTCTCGACCGGCGGAGATTTCGCCATTTCTGCGGCCCTCGCGCCCGGGGCGTACCAGCTCGCCATGGGCACATTCGCCAACCTGTCGTTTGCCGAAAACTCAGGGAGCGGAACGCTTGCTGACGGCTTCACAGGCCTGGGCGGCAGCGGCTTCCTTGGCAATGCGCGCTATTCGTTGAACGTCTCTTCCAACCCCGTTCCAGAACCCGCCACTTGGGCGCTGTTGGCGCTGGGCTTGGCCGCCGTGTCCGCCTGGCAGCGCCGCTTGATGACGCGGCAGTAGCGGCCCGGTTGGGCGACCAGCGCTTTCCATTCCATCCATTCAGGAGAAACGATTCATGCGTGCAATCTCGTCATTGACCAAGACCAGCGCGGTTCTCTGCGCCACCGTCGCGTTTTTGGCCGCTTCGATGCCGCCGGCTGCAAATGCCGCAGGCGTCAGGGCTGCCTACGTGGAGACGGTGGCGCCGAGCAAGCCTTATCGGATCACGATGGCCGTGCCCCACTTCGGAGGCGTCGGATTCGGGCCTGGTGCATCAACCGGCGTTCTGGGCATCAGTAGCATCAGCTTCACGCACGAGGGCAGTGGCTCTGCGCGCGTCAGCCTCCGGCAAATCAAATCACTTGGCGCGGACTGCCGCTATGACCCTTTTGCACCCCAGACAAGGATTTCGACCTTCTATGTGCAGAGTGCCACGATGCTGCACATACCGTACCCGACTCCGCTCGTGCTCGAATCCTGGGAAGGATTGATCTGCCTGGTGGTGGATTCGTCCGAAGCCAACACGCAGATGACGCTCAACGGCTTTCTCAACTAGAGGGCTCAGTTGCCGACCTCGGCAGAGGTGTCGCAGTCCAGGCCATTCTCGAGGGGCGGATCGGGCAGGTGCTGGTCGTTGTGCAGCTGCCGCAGCGCCGTGCGCAGGCCTTCCTCGACGACCGGGTGATAGAAGGGGCAGTTCAGCATCTGCTGCACCGTGTCGCCGCGCTGCACGCTCCAGGCCAGCAGATGGCCGAGATGTTCGGCAGCCGGGCCGATCATCTCGGCACCCAGTAGCCGGCCGCTGCCGCGCTCGGCATAGACATGCAGGCCGCCGCGGTTGACGAGCATGACGCGGCTGCGGCCCTGGTCGGCAAAGCTGACGCGGCCGGTGCCGAAGGCGACGCCCTCGGCAGTCAGCTCGCCATGGCTGGCGCCGGCGATGGCGATCTGCGGGTCGCTGAAGACGACGGCCAGCGGCGCGCGGCGCGGCCGGCGGTGCACATCGGGCCAGCGCGCCGCGTTGTCGCCGGCAATGCGGCCGGCGTCGGCGGCTTCGTGCAGCAGCGGGCGGTCATTCGTCGCGTCGCCGGCAATGAACAGCGGCATGTCGCCCCACTGGCCGGTGTGGCGGTCCAGGCTGGGGTGGCCGGCAGCATCGCGCGGCAGGTTCAACGCTTCCAAGCCGAGGCCGTCGAGGTTGGGTTCGCGGCCGGCGGTGCAGAGCAGGGCGTCGAAACGCTCGCCACCGAGGAGAACCTGCTCTCCATCCAGCACCGGGTCGAGCGCGGCGGCGTTCAGCGTCAGCGGCATGGCTTGGGCGAACAGACGCTGAGCCAGCGGCTGCAGTTCCGGATCGGTCAGCGGCCCGACGCGGTCGCTGCGCGAGAACAGGCGCACGCGCACGCCGAGGTGATGCAGCGCCTGGGCCAGCTCCAGGCCGATGACGCCGGCGCCGACGACGGCCAGTGACAGCGGCAGATCGGTCCAGTCGAAGACGTCATCGTTGACAAACAGCTTGGCGCCCAGGCGCTCACGCCAGCCGGCAGGGACGCGCGGCCGCGAGCCGGTCGCGATGACGACCGACCCGGCCGTGACGCGCTGGCCATCGACATCGAGCATGCCGGCGTTGATGAAGCGGGCGCGGCCCATCAAGCGCGTGGGTTCCGGCCAGCCTTGGACCGTGTCGAGCACGAAGCCGACAAAGCGGTCGCGCTCGCTGCGCACGCGCTGCATGACCGCGCGGCCGTCAATGCGCGGCGCCTCGGCTTGCACGCCAAAGCGATGGGCGTCGCGCACAGCCTGCGCAGCATCGCCCGCAGCGATGAGCAGCTTGCTCGGCATGCAGCCGACGCGCGCGCACGTCGTGCCGTAGTGGGCTGCCTCGATCAGCAGCACGCGCTCGGTGTGCACGCGCGCTGCCCGGTATGCCGCCATACCGGCCGTGCCGGCGCCGATGATGGCCACGTCGTAGTGGAGGGTCATGGTGAATCCGGTGGAGCTTGGGCGTAGCTGTCCGTCAAAAGTCAGCCCGTTCACGCCCAGGAAAAAGCATTTGAAATCAGCGAATTGAAGCCACGAGCAGCGGCCCGACGTTCGAGATTGCCACGGTGCGGGAAATTGCGCTGATCGTAGCCAGTGGAAAAGTACGGCACTGGCTTGTTGATGCCAATGCCGAATTGAACCAGCGTGCCGACGCTCGCCGCCTGCCCCGCCCATCTTTAGTTGCGACGAGTCTCGATCGCGGGGCTCGGCGCCAGCGCGGGTCAGGCATGCGTCGGCACATTGGTGTCTGTCCGCCTGCCGTGGCGCCCTGGATGACGCCACTGAACAACTCTAGGAAGTAGAGGTTCGGCTCGTCTCCCAGAAAGTTGGTGACGACGCCTACCGCATTGGTGCGCCGATTCGCGAGCGCTCGTGCAGTGGCATTCGGTCGGTAGCCCAACTGATCAGCCACGGGCCGGCACGCGTTCCCGTGTTTCGGCAGAAACGCGCGCCGAACCGCGTCGACCGCCGTTCAGTGCGCTCGAGGCCGCCATGCCGGAGACCCCTGCTTCGCGGGCGACATCGGCAAGAGTCGGCGCATTACTAAGGCGGCTGCCCTGCGGGGCGGGGGCGGTGGAGTTTTTTGTGCGAGTTGGGGGCACAGCGGATCTAAGCGACAGGGTGAAACACCACAGCCCGAGGGCAAGGCGCTGTAGCACTCGCCTCCCTAAGGCGACGCCGCCCAGTGCACGGCCCAGCCACGGTCAAGGTGCGCGTCGCGAGTGTTCCCTCAACGGTGTGTCCGGCAACGGCTTGTCACTTCGTACATCTCTATGAGGTCTTCGACGCCACCGGCGCCGTCGGCTTGCCGGTGACGCTCGCAGGCGCCATGCCGGTGCTGGCGCTGGAACCGTCAAGCTAGTTGCTGATGGTCGCGGGCTTGGGCACCACGAATTGAAAACGCGTCGCCATCATGTCGACGTTGAAAGGAGGCTGCTCCCGTGCGTGCTGGGACACTGAAAATAGGCCAGCTGGCCGCCGCCGGACCAAAGCAGGACGGCCTCAACTCACAGGTTCGGTGGCTGCAGTTGACTGCCTCGCAAGCCCGCCCTGCAAATAACATCCACCGCCTTGCGTTGCGGTAGCCCATGTCATTCCACCCCAAGGGGAATCGCAATGCCTGTTTACTTCATGTTTTTTCTCGCAATGCTCGCCGCTGCGGTGCTGCTCTACGTGGGAGCAGCCGTCATGGCCGGGATTGCGCGCAAACCACTACCGGCCCTCGTCAAGGGTCGCGTTGTTGATCGGTTGCAGAGCCTGCATCTCGCCCTGGTCTGGATAAACGTAGGCGTCTGTTGGCTCCTGTATTTCAACGTCTACAGGATCCACGTGGACATGGCAGCGGTCGGCGACGCAGCGTTCTTGGCGTTCGCCCGCGGGTACACATCCCGACTGGCCGTGGTGGTTCTGCCTTACGGTGCCGGTGCACTGGTTGCCGCGCTCGCGCTGTGGACGGCACCGGGGAAGCTTTCGCGCCCAGCGCTTTGGGGCATCGCGACGCTTTGGCTGCTGTCCGTCGCTTCGACGCCGTGGGCCGCAGGGGCGCAGGGCGACATGCATGACCATGGCTTCACCGAAGCTTCCTTTCAGCAGTTGCAGATGTCGCACCTGGTTCGCACGCTTTGCTTGAGCGCAGCCGGGTTGTGGGCCCTGCTGCAGGATCGGCGTTCGCGGGCCTGATATGTCGCGGCCGATCACGGCTGCTTTGGAAATCCGGCGCGCATGACTGACGCGGCACAAAAGCCGTCTCGAAGTACAGGCAAACGAGGGTTGCAGATACTCAGGTCGCAGCCTCGACGTCCTGCAGGGCAGGGCGTTGGTAACGATAGTCTGGACCGGCCAGCGGCGACGATATCTATCGATTTTTTCCAGGCGATGGCACCGACACGGCGAAGCCGCTCGGTGGCACCTTGCGGCGCTGCGAGCGGTCGCGTCAGTGCGCGATCATGATCGTGGCGCAGCCCGCAGTGACGTGCCGTAGAGACCGCTGGATGCTCGATTCCGTCTTGCCGTAGCCAAGCGGTCCATCCCAAACCAGGGCACGCTGCATCGCGGGGACTTCATCAGCGTCGCCTTAGCGGTGCTTGAGCCGCTGCCGACGGACTTCGCCTACCGCGCAGAGGCCGAACAGCATCAATGCTCCCGTGGCCGGCTCAGGCACTGCCGAGATCGACAGTGACAGGTTGGCGGTTGCGCCGCTCACCGCCTGGGCGTTGGCGGTAAGGTGCGCGGGAATGGTCCCTTCCGCAAAGGCAGTGAGCGTGACGCCGTAGTTGCCGGCAGGCACGATGTAGGACAGCGTCTGCAGCCCCGTGACCAGCCCTTGCCTGAGATAGGTGTGCGTGTCGGCGCTGAACAGATTCAGCGCGACGTAGCTGTTCGTCGAAGGCGTCAGGCCCGACGGGTAAGCCGCGAAGGTGAACGACAGTGTGGATTCGGTGCTGACCGAGAAGTCGTAGAACGCGCTGCCGCTCGCGGACCCATGCGCCGGGAACTGGAACGCACCAACGCCAGCATCTGCGTTCACCGAACTGCGGACAAAGAAGTCTGCGTTGTCAGGGCCGTTGAACTGCACGGCGCTGCCGGCAGAGGCGATGGCGGTCGTCATGCCGTGATCGATGCGGGAATCGGATTTCGACACCACATACGGATCCAAAGAGATGTCGAAGGAGCGATCGCTTGGACCGTAGCTGACCGTATCAGGCGCGTCGATGCCCGCTTGCGTATGCGTGTCGGCTCCGGCCTGAATGACCGTGACCGTTGCCTGCGCGTTCGGTGTTGCTACCACCGATGCAAGCAGCGGGAAGGTGTGAACGAAGGCTGTCAGCCATCGGCGATTTGTCATGTTGTTGCATCCCTTGATTTACTGAACGGTTTCTTTGCTGGAATCCGGACAGGCGCATGCCGGCACCTCCGGATCTACTGGGTCGTACTTGAGCGGCGACGTCCGGGCGATCACCTGCAGGACGAGGGGCCTACTTGGCCGCTTTGCGATCTCGAACAGCGCCTATCGCTGCCGACGACAGCACGAGCCTCAGACCGCAGAACCCGCTACTCCAACGAACGAGTTTCGGCGCGAGCGCTGGACATCGGCATTGCACTTTGTTGCCGGTGCCGAGAGGTCTTGCACAGGCCGCCCAAACGCCACGTCCGTCCGTGACAGCCGATCTCGTTCACCTCGACATGACCGCGCAATGTCCCGCGTCGTCGATGAGGAACACGATGGATTCGCTGCTCAAGGCCATGCTGACCGCAAGCTCGCGGATGACGAGGGGGTGGCGGGCGTCTGCGACGCCAGCCCGAGTGACGAAATGAAGCAATCCTTGCTCAACTTAGGGGGACTCGGCAGGCCAGCCCGCTCGGTGTGCTCGTTACCATCGCCGCTCGAAAGTTTCATTTGGGCGGAACGACGGCATGGGGGAAGTGACGCTACTGATTGGCGCGGCTCGGGCCGGCGACCGCGGAGCCTTCGACCGGATCTTCGAGTTGCTCTATCCCGAACTCAGGCAGGTCGCCCGCCGGCGCCTGGCGCGCGGCTCTCGCGACGGGCTGATGGAAACGACCGCACTGGGCAACGAGTGCTACCTCAAGTTCCTCAAGGGGCAGAGTCTGACGCCGGCAGATCGCTCGCACTTCCTGGCCTACGCGGCCACGGTGATGCGCTCAATCATCGTGGACGCCGCACGCGTTGCAAAGACGGACCGCCGCGGTGGCGACGTCGAGCAGGTCACGCTCGATTCCGAGCTTGTCGGCTCACTGCCCGCCGCATCCGACGAGATCCTGGATGTTCACGCCGCGCTGGAAGACCTCAGCCGCATCGACGAACGGCTGGGGCGAGTGGTCGAGATGCGTTACTTCGGCGGCCTGGACGACGAGGAGATCGCCGAGGCGCTGGGCCTGTCGTCGCGCACGGTGCGCCGCGACTGGGACAAGGCGCGGCTGCTGCTGGCCCACGCGCTGCGCAACTGAAGATGTGGGCGCCGCGTGAGTGACGCCGTAACACCCCTCTCCACGTTCGAAGCCGATTGGCCGGCGATCAGCGCGCTGCTTGACGAAGCGCTCAAGCTGCCGACTGCCGAGCACACGACCTGGCTCGACAGCCTGGCGGGTGAGCACGCGCTGTACCGCGATTCGCTGCGCTTGTTGCTCAAGCATCGGCACGGCATCGAGACCGACGACTTTCTCGGCCAGTTGCCCAGGCTCAACATCGAAGTGATGGAGCCGCCGGCAGACGGTCTCGGCCCAGGCGGGCAGGTCGGCACCTACCGGCTGATCTCAGAGATCGGGCGCGGCGGCATGGGCACGGTTTGGCTTGCCGAACGCTCCGATGGCTTGATGAAGCGCCGCGTGGCGCTGAAGCTGCCGCGTGTGGTCTGGGGCGATGCCTTCGCCGAGCGCCTCGGGCGCGAACGCGAAATCCTGGCGACGCTGGAGCATCAGCACATTGCACGGCTGTACGACGCGGGGGTGGATGCCCAGGGGCGCCCCTTCCTGGCGATGGAGTACGTGGAAGGCCGGTCCATCGACGCCTATTGCCGCGAGCATTCGGCCAGCGTGCGGGAACGCATCGAGCTCCTGCTGCAGGTGATGGCGGCCGTCTCGCATGCCCATGCGCGTCTGGTCGTGCATCGCGACCTGAAGCCCGGCAACATCCTCGTCACCCCAGACGGGCAGGTGAAGCTGCTGGACTTCGGCATTGCCAAGCTGCTGGAAGGCGATCGCACGCGCGAGACAGCGCTGACCGAACTCGGCGGCCGGGCCCTGACACTGGACTACGCGAGCCCGGAGCAGATCCGCGGCGAGCCGCTCGGCACGGCCAGCGACGTGTACAGCATGGCTGTCGTCGCTTACGAGCTACTGGCGGGTGCGCGGCCCTACCGATTGAAGCGCGGCACTCCTGCCGAGATCGAAGAGGCCATCGCGACCGACGAGCCGCGGTTGGCGAGCGATGCGGCTACGACGCCCGACGCACGCAAAGCCCTGCGCGGCGATCTGGACGCCATCCTGAATCGCGGGCTCAAGAAGTCGACGGCGCAACGGTACGCCAGCATGGAATCGTTCGCCCAGGACCTGCAGCGTTACCTGCGTGGGGAGCCGGTCTTGGCTAGGCCTGACAGCTGGCGCTATCGAGCCTCAAAGTTCGTGCGCCGCCACGGGACGGCGGTGGTGATGACTTCAGCGCTGGCAAGTGCCATCGTCGTCGGCGCCGCGATATCGCTGTGGCAGGCGCGGATCGCGCGGGAGGAACAGCGTTTGGGCCGCGCTGAGTTGGACGGTGCCAGCGCCGTACGCGAACTCTATGTGGAGACCATGATGCAGTTGTCGGTCGCGACGGAAGAAGCGCCGGACTCACTGGCCCGCCCGCATGCCGTCACGCTCGCCCTGCGGCAGAAACTGGATGCCATGGCCCCGCGTCTGAAAGACCGGCCCATCGAGCGCGCAGCGCAGCTCTTCGCCGTCGTGCTTCAGCTCGACCACACCGAAGAGTTCGAGAGCGTGGTGCCGGTGGCGCGGCAGTTGATCGAAAGCCTCAAAGCGCAGAACGCCGCCCCGTACAAGGTCATCGAGGCCCATCGCATGCTCGGGGCCGCCTTGTTCCGACTGCGGCGCTGGGACGAATGCGAAGCTGTGCGCCGAGCCGGAGTCGAATGGGCTCCGGACACCCGAGACCCGAACACAGAAGCTGCTCGGGCGACCGTCGCAACGGGCCTGGGGAGCATCCTGAGAATTCAGGGGAAGCGCGCAGAGGCCGAGGCGGTCTTCATGCGCAACGAGGAGACACTGGCTCGCTCGCTGCCCCACGAGCCGGTCCGTTTCGAGAACCTGAAGCAGCTTTCGCAGTTCTTGCTTGGATGGGACGACGCCCGGGCCTTGAAGTATGCGCAACTCGCGCAGGCGGGCGTGGCAAAGGCTGCCGAGCTCGGCCAGATCGAAAGAGCCCCTGCGCTACGGTCTCTGGGGTACGCGCTGCAGGCCAACGGCCGTGCGCCGGAAGCGGAAGCAGCGGCGAGCGCTGCGCTGCAAGGCTTCACCACCAGTTTCGGCCTCGCCAACCGGAACACGTTGCGTGCCAAGGCGGCGGTCGCCGATGCGATCTCCCGCCAAGGTGACTACGCACGCAGCGACGCCTTTCTCGCAGAACAAGAGCACCAAATGGCCGGTACTGCAGGGGGCGTGACGGCTTCGATGGTGCGACTCATCCGCGAGCAACGCCTCGAAAGCGCCTGGCTGTCGGGCGACAGCGAGTCGGTCGCCGAAGTCTTCTCTCGCGACGCGAACGCGCTGCTGGCACCAGCGGCTTTGGGCGACAACGACCTGACCACCTTCTGGCCCTTGTTGGCACTCGACCTGGCAGGCCGCCCGCGAGAGGCGCTGGAAGCCATGCTGAACTATCGCAAGAGCCTTGCGCAGCCCGTGCGCGCGACGCTGATCTGGATACGCACGCTTGAGATTCAGGCCAAGTTGGAGTTGGCTGCGGCCGAGCCTGCCGCCGCACTCGGTACTGCACGCGCTCTAATGGCAATTCTCAGTACCGAGCACGCAGCTACCGGACGTGCTTATCGAGTTGCCGCCGAATTCGCCGCGCTGGCCGCCGCCCGCCTGGGAAATAGGGCCGAGGCGGAACGAGCACTTGCATCTGCAGAGACCGCGAAGCTGGCCCTTTTCCCCACGCCGGTGGAGCGCGCGGAATCCAGCTTGCGCCGGGCGGAGGTCTTGAGCGCCCTGGGCCACCGCGCGGAGGCGGTGTCGGCCGCACGTGCGGCGCTGGCCGACCTCACCGGTCAGCACCCTCGCAGCCCTCGACTCGCGCAGGCTCGCCAACTCGCGGATCTGTGATGTGCCCCTGAAACGCGCCTATCGAATCTCTGGTGGATCGGCGAGCGGCTAATACCAGTCAGGCGGGGACAACTGCCCGGAGTTCACATCGACGTACCTGTACGGCGGAATGCCTGTCCATTCGGTCAGGTTGAAAACGGTCTTGGAGTCCGCCAGCTTCCTCACCTCCACCGTCGCAATCGACAGGGGCGTCTGCGGCTTGCAGATGGTCGGCGGGACCGAGGGGCGGACAAAATAGACCGCGCTTTCCGTCGTCGTCGACGGGTTGGTGACGCGAGTCGCAGTGACCGGATGGCCATCACCATTGCCTTGCACCAACAGGGCCGTTTCGACGTCGATGCCGATGCCGCGCGCCGTCTTTTGGCCACTGGAAGACGCAGGGAGCACACCGCCGCTGCATCCATAGGTGCCGCCCGAAGCGCTGGTGGGCGCGACGATCCGCGAGATGAAGGTCACCAGGCGGCCCATGCGATCGCGGCTGTCGAAGTGCGAGTCGAAGATGAGGCTCTCCAAGGCTGGCGGTGCAATGAAGCCGCCACTCAGGCTCAAGGGAGAGGGGTCGAAAGTGATGTCCTTGTAATAGGGATCGAGCATCGCCTTCTCAGAAGTGGCCGAGTAGTAAAGCGCGGAGTAGTCGAACTGCCCGAGCACCGCCAGGCCCGCGCTCGTGCCCCCGACGGGGACGTTCCTTTGCATCAAGGCCTTCAGCGTCTGCTCCAGCGCCGTCCCTTTCCAGAACCGGATGTAATGGCTTTGGTCGCCACCGGCAATGAAGACCACATCCGCCTTGGCGACGATGGCGTTGACGGCTGCGCTGTTGGCCGCCTTCACGCTGGGAATCACGAGCGTTTCAACCGAAGTCAGGCCCAGAGAAGCACCGCCGACCCACTGGTCCGCCACCTTGTCAGAGGTCGACAGCGTTTCGTCGCTGTAGAAGATATAGGGGTTGTATGCGTCGGTGCCACTCGCCCGAATCACGACGAAGCGCCCGCCGCTTCCCCGCGTGATGCCCGAACGCTGAATCAGCCATCGAAAGGCGCCATCCACGTCCGGTCCGCCGCCCATCAGCACGAATGAGGGCGCGGGACGGGATGCGGGCGCGGTGACCGCGGCGTTGACATCACCCTCCGCGTAATAGGAATACAACGGTACGGGTTTGGCGACTTCGAAGATGGCCTCCGCGAATGCAGGGGTTGCAACAACGCAGGACGCGAGGGCAATTGCTGCTGCGCCAGCCGTACGGTGGCAAAGACGCAAGGCAGCATGAAGGAAGGAGCATGACGACATGGGTGGTCCTCGGAGAACTCGCAATTTGGAAGGGGCGTAGCGGGGCTTGAGGCGCTCGTCAGGCACTTGGCGGCGTCGATGCGCGTCGCTTGGCGACGCTCAGCATCGACAGCAACCCGCCCAGCACCAATGCAACAGTCTGCGGCTCCGGCACCGTTGAAACACCGAAAGTGACCGTGCCGAAGTTCCACGTGCCGTCAGGTTCGTCGAAGGCCAAGTCCTTGTAGAAATCGTGGAACTCCAAGCGCAACAGACCGTCGTCGCCGAGCAGGAAGTTCTGGCCGAGCACCAGCAAGTCCTGGAATCCGGCGTAGCTGCTGGTGCCCTCGAAGTCGTCTCCGCCGCCCGGCGTGAACGTGACGCCATTGCCCAACGTATCGCTGAAGGTCAATTGCATCTCTGACAGATAGCTCGGGTCATGGCTGGTGAGATTGATATCCCACTTCAGGCTCTCGATAGACGCTCCCGCGCCGACGAACAGCTCTCGGACGATGTTGCTTTCAGCGCCTCTCTCGTCCATATCGGCAATGCCGGAAACGTCCACGGTCACATTCGTTGGACTCGCTTGTGCAATGCCGACATGCACTGCAGCACAGGCGAGCACGGCAATCGGCAAGGCGCGCGCCAACATGGCTTTGATCTTCATAGGTCCATCCCTGCAGACAGTTGAAACAATGGCGTTCTTCGGCCAGACGGAGGCGTCCTGTCGCAATGACTGGCCGCCGTTCGCCGGGGTGCCGAAATCTACATGCCAAAGACCGCAAGCACGCTCCCTAAAACGCCTTGTCCGGCTGCGCGGCTGAATCTCGTACGGGGCACCCGGCATCGGCTGATGCCAGCTGGCGGCATGGGCCTGATCACACTCGGCCTCGACATGCCGGGGCTGGTGCAGTTGCGTGCTGCGCCTGCTTAATCTGTACGGCGACGGCAAAGCAGCAGACTGCTTGCCACATTCCAAGAGGTCGATTGGGACGCCTGGATTTCCATGCAACGTCCGGACGGTTGGCCCCGGCAGGCACAGGGCGATTGCCGCGACGAACTGCTAGCTATGAGCTGTCCGTCAACACTCTCCCCGTTGTTTGGCGGGGAAAGTTCTTTTGAAATCAATGCCTTGACACCCGAGACGGGGTCTTTTGTGCACTGGTTCTTTCGCAACATGTACCGACTGGCCCCGCCCGTTGCAACAAGTTCCGACTTGGCCGAGCGATTCCGCCCGGCGTTTTAGCCCCGAGCCCTAGACATCACAGCCCTCAGGTGACGTGCCAACGCTACGAACGGGGCGCACCACACTGCCCAGCACGAGTTGAAGCCGGTCTTGAAGCTGCTTGCGGCCGATGACAGGAAGGCCAAGTCGCGCTCGTTGTGAGTAGCAGTCAGTCCGGCTTGTGTGGCCGCTAGTCTTACTGTGTCACAAGCGAAGCCTTGCGTTTGCGCGCAGGCAGCACGGGCACCGAGGAAGCGTTCTGAGTAAGGCTGCGGCGATACGCAGCCGCAAGCTCGTGATGGACGATGGGACGTGGCGCTGCGTGCGCTGGGCTGCCGCGAGGCTTGTAATGCGTGGGTAGGGCAGGTTCTTGGCATCGTGCAGCGTTTTTTTTTGCCGGCACCATCGGGGTGCCGGAGCTGCTGCGCCATCAGGAAGCCGTCGGCCGCGATGCTCAGGCTGGCGTGGTGGTGGAAGCCGCGCCAGCCCCGGCCTGTCCAACATGTCTTGCCTGGCCGCACCTTTGGAGTGTCGCAAGTCAGAATACTGATGACATGCGGGGCTGACTGCGTTCACAGGACGGACAAATCAATGGGCGCGCCTCAGAGTCTGACCTTGCAGCGCAACCCCGCCGGCAGCTCGCCCTTGGCGTTGTCGAACTCGGCCACGATGCCGAAGGTGCCGGCCGCTGCGTCGAGCACGCGGTCCACCGTGCGCACCCTGGCCTGGATGGGCCTATCGGCGAACGGTGCCTCGGGCGTCACGC
>NZ_JBDSQX010000073.1:0-52664 GCF_039929605.1 Roseateles sp. | reverse complement strand
GCGCCGATGCATGGGCCAGCACGTCGCGCGCCTTGAAGACCTCCAGCACCGCCTCGGCCAGGCGTTGCTGCGCCTCCAGGCGCGACTGCATCAGCGCGTTCTCGGCCTGCTCGAACTGGCTGCGCGCGGCCTGCATCGCCGGATAGAGCGCGCCGCGCCACAGCGGCTGCGAGACCTGCAGCACGTACTGGTCCGAGCGAAGGCCGCGCGAGTCGTAGGTCGGCGGCTCGCTGTAACGGCTCTTGTTGCTCGTCACCGTGACGTTGGCGGTCGGGCCGTAGGCAGCCTTGGCCTGAAAGAGCCGCTCGTCGGCCGCCCGCAGCGAGGCGGCGGTGGCGCGCACGGCGGGGTCGGCGGCCAGCGTGCGGGCGGCGAGCTCGGGCAGGGTCTGGGCCGCAGCGGGGAGGGCGAGGAGCAGGGGAAGGAGTCGGATCAAGGGAAGTTCAAGAAAGGGGGCTAGCTCGCAAGCGTTTCGTTTCCGGCTCGGTGGGCATGCCCTCAGGCGGCTACCTGAGGGCGATCCACAATCAGGTCGGCGAGTCCATGATTTCCTTCCAGAGCTTGCCCGCCGCCTGCTCCAGCTCATGCAGCCAGTCCTCATCGTCACTCCTGGGTACCCCAGGGGCGGTCAGCTCGCCCGGCAGTGGCACCTGGAAGCTGTACTGCGACGCGGAGGATTCCAGCACGCGAATCACGAACCGTTGCGCAGCGGCCTGCTGCTCCTGGGTTCCAGCCGCGCGTTCAAGAAGGCCGACCTCGCCGCCGATCAGGCCGACGGCGGCTGCCGCTGGTGTGCCCGCACCATCGCCCTGCGTGAAGCGGATATAGGGGTTGGCGTCGAGGCCTTCATTGGCCTGAGCGTCGCCCCCATGGATGGCCATCACCTGGGGCCTCGCCGTTGCCGTGGCCCCCTGCGGCAGCACCACGTGGAGCTGGTCGATGTTCCACCCTGTGAGATTGGCCACGCGCGCCTGCTCGGTGATGACGAAGCGGTGGCTGCCGTCCTCGAGCACGCTGCCCACCGGCAGGCCGGTCACAACCAGTGCCGCTGCGGGGCTTTGTGCCTGCGAGGCAGGCGCCGCATTGGCCGGTGTCTGCGCGGCGGTGGCCTGCGTGGCGGCGCCACTGCCCAGCATCACGCTGGAGGGCTGGAAGTAGTGGTTGGCGTTGATCTGAATGCCGCTGTTCCAGTCCTTGACGATCACGTTGCCGTTGATCTGCCCGCCGCCGCCGTTGACCAGCGCCCTCGGCGCGAGGATGGTGCCGTAGACGCCGACGTTGTTGAAGTTCAGCGTCTGCGCGTTACTGAAATTGAACAGCGTGTTGTAGGCCGCGAACCCGTTGGGCACGCCGCCCGTGAAGCCCGCCGTGCTGCCGGTCACGTTGACGATGACCGTCTGGCCGGCGCTGAGGCTGGCAAAGCTGCTCCAGTTGGCGCTCATCAAGTCGGCGCCGCTGAGGGTGAACACCTGCACGGCGGAGGTGCCGTCGCCGGTGAAGAACAGCCCGCCCCACTGCGCCGTGACGGTGCCGGTGGCGGGCAGCGTGGCGATCTGGTCGGACAAGGCCGTCAGGCGGGCCGCTTCGCTGGCGAATGAGAAGTCAGGGGCGGCTTGCCGCACGACGTCGCCGCCGGAGAGCTGGCCGCTCTGCTGGCTCCCGCCGTAGGTGGCCGTGCCATGCAGGCTGCCACCGTAGAACGAGAAATTGCCGCCGACCACCGCCGACAGCCCGTGATAGGCCAGCCCGTTGGCGTTGACGCTGTAGTTGGTCAGCGTCAGGTCGTTGCCCGCCGCAATCGCGCCTTCGGTGTCGCTGCCGGTGCTCGTGAAGTCGTGCAGCGCAAAGACGTTGAAGAGGCCGGCGACGCCCAGTTCGATGGCCAGGGCGTTGGCGGGCGGCGCCGTGACCGTGAGATGCACCGTGGCGACACTGGAATTGAGCTGGCCGTCGTTGGCTTGGTAGGTGAAGCTGTCGCTGCCCACGTAGCCTGCTGCGGGGGTGTAGACCCAGCGCCCATCGGACTGACGAGTGACGCTGCCGTGCTGCGGCGCCGTGGCGATGACGTAGCCCAGCTCGGCGGTGGCGCTGTCGATGTCCGTGGCCGCCAGCGGCACGACGGCCATGCCGTTGCCGGTCATGCTGAAAGCCAGATCCTGCGCCACCGGGGCGTCGTTGACGGCGGTGATGGTGAGTGCCACGGAGACCAGGCCGCTGGCCGAGAGGCCGTCGCTGACGCGGTAGGTGAAGCTGTCGCTGCCGTTGAAGTCGGGATCGGGCACGTAGCTGAAGCGCCCGTCCGCATGCACCAGCAGGCTGCCGTGGGCTGGGGCGGTGACGACGGCCGCAGTCAACGGGTTGCCGTCCACGTCGGTGGCACCGGCCAGCGGGTCAACGGTGAGGGCGCTGTCTTCGGCAAGGCTGCCGGTGACGGTGGCAGGGGCCACGGGGGCATCGTTCACCGGCGCGATCTGCAGGCTGACCGTGGCGACGTTGGAGGCCTGGCCGGTGGCGCTGTCCACCAGTTGGTAGGTCAGGCTGTCGGCACCGAAGTAGTTGGCGTCGGGGGTGTAGGTGAGCACGCCGTTGGCGTCCACCGTGGCCTGACCATGGAGCGGGGCCTGCACCAACTGCGCGACGGTGGTAGCAGGGCTGCCGACTTGGTCGTTGGCCAGCAGGTCCAGCGTGACGGGCGTGTCTTCCATGCCCTGTGCGGTGCCGTCGTCCACGGCGCTCAAGGACTGGCCCACGTGCACATCGCGCACGGTGATGTGGCTGTCGGCTGCGGCGAATCCGAGCAGGTCGAAGCTCAGTAGCACGGACTTGCCGGCCAGCCCGGACGGCAACGTGACGAGGTAGGTCATGCTGCCGTCGGCGTTGAGCTGCTTGCGCACGTTGCCCGCAAGCCGTTCGACCGCCGGCAGACCATTGCGGGCGGTCTGGCGGTTCAGCAGCGCGTCGGAGTCGGCGAGGTCGACGGTGCCGGCGTCGCCCAGCAGCGGCAGGCCGGTGTCGGCGTCCAGCAGTGCCACCTCGAAGGCGTCACCCGGGCCGCCGGCGTTGGCTTGCAGACCGGGGCCGGCGAGGGTGAAGCTCAGCAGCTTGTCGTTGGCGCTCAGCGCGAAGGCTTGCAGCAGGCGCGCCTGGCGGCCGCCGTTCTCGCCGAGCGTGGCGCCGTCGGACGAGAAGGCAACGTCGCCCTGCGTTGTCCAGCCGGCGCCGTTGGGCGTGCCGGATTGGTTGAAGCTGCCGTTGACCAGCGCGGCGTTCACGGCTGTGGCGAACTGTGGCGCGGGCGGCACGTTGCTGGCGCTGCGGCGTGCCAGGCGGGTGCCTGACGAGGTGCGGGTGCCGCCGGGCAAGGCAGGCAGGGTCGGTGAAGAGGGCACGAACGGCCCGTTCGTGTCGCCATCACCCTGCGCCTTTAGCTCGGCAATGCGTTCAGCCATCCACGCCAGTTCGGCTTCGGTCGGCAGGCGGCGCTCGCCCGGCTGCAGCGTCGCCGCCATGAAGTCGGACGAATCGCCGCTGTGGTCCAGGCCGAGCACGTGGCCGTACTCGTGCAGCAGCACCGAGAGCAGGTCCATCTTGCCGTCGGCGGCACTGCCGGCCCTGGCGCGCCAGATGGTCTTGTCGGCGGTGGGCAGGAAGTCGTCGGTGTTGTCCAGTGGGGTGGGGTCGAAGTACCAGCCGTGGCCGGCGGCGGTGGGGCTCAAACTGATGGCTTTGTCATCCATCGACTGTGAAGCGAGCGCGATCACGTTGTGCAACTCGCGGAAACTCGATCCACCGGCCGCTTGCACAGATGCTGTCAGCGGCGGACTGAGAGCAGAACTGTTCCCAAAGGCGACCGCCTCTGCTGCAGTCGCGATAAGTTTGGCAAGCTCCCCGGCTTCAGCAGCCCGCTGCGGACCAGTATCCGATCCACAAGGATATTCAGACTTTCCATCCGGCTGATCGACGACTCGCATCTCTTGGCGAATCAAGAAAATTCTTTGCCCAAAAGCAACCTCAATGTCAAAATAGTCGGAACCTCTGAAGCCTATTTCCGGAACGTAGCGCAGATTCCGGCGCCCTTCTGAGGAATCCCTCAGTTCGGTAATTGTCCCATGCTTGGGAGGCGATACGACCCTAACTGCAGCAGGCTCGCTTGGCAGACCGGGTGTCCCTTTAGGGCCGGCGGATATGTATTCACGTACCGTGAGCTCTGGAGTGAGTGAACCATAAAGCCCAGGACCAGACCTCGTAGCGGCCCCAACATCCTCGCAATACTGGAGCCTTACGGGAGCGCCAACTTGCAGCGCAGATGCTGCGGCAGCGGCACCCGAAGAAATGGTTAAACCGGCGATCAGACTGAACAATTCTGCTTTCATCGCTTCCTCGTCGAAGATGCTTTCTACATTTGCGGCAGCAGTGCCGGCAACCAATACATTCTCGGCATCATTCACGTCAACAGTCAACTGGCGTGAATTGCCGCCAATATTTACCAAGTCAGGCGGTCGAATATTCACATGGAAATGATTGTGATGGAAGGATGCGCTTCGGTGATTGACCCCAAGTCTATCAAATACTGCCGACATGCTTCGATAACGATTCTGATTTGCCAATGTGCCGCCGTTTAAAACAACGGAAATAAGCATCTTGGCATCAGTGCCATTTCCGAACAATGCTGTTCGAATTTGATTATCTGTTGAGGCATTAACGATCAACCCATCAAGTGCCTCCAGTGAGCCCGTATCTCCACCAACATCAACATGTAAAACATCTAGCAGCGCCAAGATGTCTTTGATGGCCGAACGTTGGTCGTTATCCCCAGCATCGCTATTCAACAATTCAATGAGCGCCACCGCGTTGTCCTTGCTCCATCGATTGACAGGATCGCCTAGGGTAAGGGTGTTGATACTGTTGTTGAGCGCTTCGGCCGCATTTCTCTGATTCGCTCTGTTGATGTGCTGACGCAGCCCTATGTCGAACGCCATCCCAACGTCATGCGTGGCATGTGGGGTTTGCCCAAACCGCGATAGCGGCGGATTGGGGTCGGTTGGCGTTGGCGCCCTTGTATGAAGATTTGGTTGCCCGCCAAATGCATTCAGATTGCTTGTCGCGTACAGCGTTGCGTCAGTGACTCCATTGAAAAGAATCTCGTCATTCCGAAGTCTTGGGTCGGCGGCTGAATACGCTCTAAGTAAGTCGCGAACCCAGCTTGTGCCGTAGTTTTCTTGGTAGGATACCCCGATCCCGGCTGCTGCACTTTGAGTGGAGCCATTTGTCACCCCAACACCACCCGCTCCTTGCAGAGCTTGATAGATATTCATCCAGTGCGGTGCGTTGTAAGAATTCAGCCACTGTGTGGTTCCGTCTGCATTTGATGCAGCAATCACACCATCGCGACCAATCCCGGCGCCACCAAATCTAGCATTTGTGTCTGCATCATAATTTACGACAGACTCGAAAAGAGTCGTAGCGCCAGCTTCAAGTACACCAAAGGCACCGTCTACCTTGAAATCATTCGGTCGTGTTTGTGCTTCGAGTAGCGTTGGCTCAGACGTGCTGCTGCCAGATTGATATGGTCGGCCAAAGGCAGGGAATCCTAAATACGCTAAGCGTTGCTCAACCCGAAAAACATCCAAGCGATTATTTGTTTGTCCAATACCTACCGCACCGCTAAGGCGCACCGGAGAATATCCAGGATTATCTAGAGGGCGATCGCCAAAGAATATTCCATGAGATGAATCCTTCGCCGTGACTCGAATGAGTCCGGTAAATTCCTCGCCAGCCCACTTGAATTTGAAGCTGAAATCCCTGTTTTTGTTTGGCAAAGTGCCGCCGTTGCGCAGCGCAGTCAAGTCTGCTTCCGTCAGGTTTGGAACCAGATAGACCTTCCCCGTCTTTGCATAGTCGACATCGTTAGTGCCGTCTTTTGTTCTTCCCTTACCATCAGTCGATATTGGCACTACAGAAGTGGTGGTAGTCGTGATCAGCTTTAGCGAACCGTTGTCGCGCAGGGACTCAATTGTTTGCCGCGTAAGTCCGACATCTCCAAAGGCATCAAACTCCGCAACAAGCGCCTTTCTGTTTTTTTCGTACTGCGCTTTTTCTTCGGCCGTCATCAATTCAGGATCGACGTTGGGCAGTTGGTCAAACTGACCACTGCCGATTTCTGCCCAACCGATGAACCGGGCCAATACATCTATAGCAGCCCATTGAAGATCGACTTCAATGACATCTCCCATATTGCCAGTGACGTGTGCCCAGCCATCATCATCGTCAAACGCCGTCCCTGCAGGCGCCTTGCCACTCAACTGTGGAATCAACTGCTCTGCTTGCTGGGGTAACTTGATGTGCTTTTTCAGTCTGTCCTGATCAGGATGGTCAATCGCCGCCTGGATGAGTTGCTCAACATTCCATACACCGCTCATGTGCTCCAGCTGGCGGCTCCACGTGTCTCGAGCGCTGAAGCCTCCCGAGAGCTGCCCCAACAGCACCTTGCCGTCCGGTGACAAGCTCAGGTTCTGGATGCCGTAGCCGTCCAGGGGCAGCGTGGCGCCCATGAACTTCGGCTCGCCTTTGAGGCCGAACGGATCCTTGACGATGCCGAGCTTGCCGCCCACGGCCACCTTCTTGGCGTCTACGCTGCCGCCCACGGCGAGCGGGAAGCCCCTGGGCGTGTAGACAAAGTTCGGCACCGCGAACTGGGCGTTGTAGAGGGGGTCTCGGAAGTTGTAGTTGTCATCAGCAACGATGGCGTATTCGTCACCGTCATAGGTGACCAAGACGGCACTTTGGGCACGCTGGATGTCCAGCCGATCTATGACCACGTCCGGGTCGTACTGCGCCATGCGGATGGCTTCGAGCTGGGTGCTCTTGAGCCCACCTTTGTCGTCGCGCGTGATGGTCAAGGTGCCCAGGCCGCGCGTGTAGTCCATCACGTCGCCAACCAGGAAGCGGTTGCTGTCATGGGTGGCAGTAACGACTTGAGGGCTCTTGCCGGACAAGCCGTCGCTAGGCAGCGTGGCCTTGACGGGCGCGTTGATCTTGCCGGTGTCCGAGTCCAGCGTGTCGAGGTCCAGGACGAGAACGTTGCCGCGTTTGTTGCGGTCTCCTGCGCCCGTTGTGTTGGCTTGCAGGGGCGTGGCCACGACCAGGGTGCGTTGGTCGGGGCCGAGCGCCATGCCGGAAATCCCCAGGGGGCTGGCCTCGATGCCCGTGCCCTGCAACGCAACGATGCGTCCGTAGTTCTTGCCCGGGCCAGTGGAGATCGCCAGCAGCCGAAAACCGCCAGCGCCCTCTCCATTCGCCCAGCGCGTGCCTTCCCCAACGAGCAGTAAGTCATCTGCCATCGCCAGGCTGGTGATGTTGGTACCGCTTGGAACCCGGAAGACGTTCAGGACTTTGTAGGTTTGGGTGTCGATGGCCCAAACCACCCCATTGCCGCCTACGAACACGGTGCTGATGTCACCGCTGTAGATCACGGGCTGGACTTTGGCGCCGCTAAGGTAGCTGCCTAACGATAAGGACTCGATATCGTCAAGCAGTGTGGTGGTGCCCAAACTCAAGCGAATGCCATCCGTCTCGCGCACGAATTCGATCCCGGTGCGGGTCACGACTGCCGCCATGAATGGCTTGGGCGTGAGCTTCTCGCCAGCGCCAAACGTTCTCATCAGCTCGCTCTCCACCGTACGGCCATGTACATCCGTTGACTTGCTGAGCACGACACGGGCGACGCTCCAGTCGATCTTTCCCAGCGCGACGTGAGCCAACGCCGATTTGGCAAGGTAGTTGACGCTGATGGGATCCGTCGTGTCCTCGGCGTCGAAATCGACGGTATCGCCGTTCGGGAGGGTCGCGCGCACGATTAGCTTGGTCGGGCTTTGAAGCTCACTTCCCTTGCCGGCTACGGTGAGCTTGACGGTGCCATTGCCGTCCTGAACAAGCGTGCGAATGGTGGGCGTAACTACCTTGCCGTAGGGTGACTGAACTTCGAGCGCTGGCGCAATGTTCAGCACGGTCTTAGAGCGCCCGTCGACGGTGACCTGCTCGAAATGCACATCGCGGAACTGCGGTACGCCAAAGCTGTACTGCAGGGCCGAGGCCTGCCTCGCCCGCGCTGCGACGATCATGATCATGTCGATGGTGGCTGCTTCCTTCAGCAGGCCGTAGCCGAAGGTCATGCCGGCCATGCTCATCAGGATGTTGCCGATGTCGGGCACGGCCTCGAAAGCGCTGGCTGGAATGCCCGGCAGCTTCTTGCAGACGAGGTATTCGCCGGAGCTGTCCAGGGTGGGGTACGGCGGGCTGGCCGTGCGGATGACGCCGTCGGCGCCGATGTAGCCGTTGTCCACCACCCACCAGGTGTCGACCATGCCGTTGGGGGTCTCGACTTGGCCCTTGCGGAAGATGAGCACCTCTTCGCCAGCCGTGAAGGCGGGATTGCCCTGCATGGGCAACGCCATCTGCAACGCCGCGTTGGTGAGCTGGCTGCCGATGTCGAGCCGGAAAGCGGCGATGGCTTGCAGCGTGTCTGGCGCCGGCAGAGGTAGACCGAGGCTCTGTTCGATGGTCGCCACATCGATGCGCTCGATCTTGACGGCGGCGTCCTCCGTGAATGCACCAGCGCCGATGAGCACCGTTTCTCCCGTGGGCGCCGCCACGATGCCGCCTTGGGCAGCCTGCACGGCGATACCTGCCGATGTGGCGATCTGGGCCGCCTGCACGCTGACCCACATGTCCTGCTGGCCAACGACTTGCCAGATCACGTAGCCATCCAGGTCATGGCTGCTGGCCAGATGGATGATGCTGATGGTGACGCGGCCGTTGCTCCGCGCAGTGATCAGGCCATCGGCGCTGACCGTGGCGACGCTGTCGTCGCTGGACACATAGCGCGTGCCGGTTGACGCATGAACGTCCTGGGCTTCCCCCGTGTCCAGGTCCGACACCTTGACCTTGAGCTGGCGCGTGCCGCCAGGCGCGAGGCTGATGGTCCCGGGGTAGACGTCTGGCTCGACGATCAGGGGCTCAGCGCCTTCCTCCATGTCTTCGCCGTTCTCATCGAAGACCGGATTGAAGGCTTGTTCGACGTTAAGTATCGACACCGCGCGCACCACCCGCCCGTCAATATCCCTACGCTCCACCTGCACCAATGCCGGCCCGGCTTGCCGCGCCATCACGCGGTCGTGCACGTCGTCGATGTCGACGGCGCTGCCCATGACCAGGCCTTGCGGTGCCAGGTCGAGCGCGCTGAGCTTGAGGTAGCGCGCATCGGTGATGGCCACGCCCTTCTCATCCTCGAAGTCCGCGCTGACCTGCACCGCCACGCCCTGGCCGGTGAGCATCGACACGATGGGCTGCAGATGCAAAACCACCAACTTGGCACCGCTGACATTGAAGTTCAACGTGACGGGAGCGCTCGCGCCGTAGCCGTCGTCGGCCTGCAGCGTCACAGAGCCCATCCCGGCATAGCCGGCATCGGGCTGGAACTCCACGCTGTGCCCGTCGGCACTCAGGCGCGCCTGGCCGTGCTGGCTGCCGAGAACGCGCCAGAACAGGCGGTCGCCCTCCATGTCCAGCGCGGCGGCGTCCAGGCTCAGTGTCTTGCCGAGGTCCACGTGCGTGAGCACGGGCGTGCCGCTGGCCACGTTGACGGGTGCGAGGTTGGCGCGCCAGCCGTAGTTGGCGTACAGGACCTGGCGGTCGCTGTCGTTGGCGGCGCCGTCGCCGTTCAGGTCGACCGCAGCTGCGGCGAAGGCGGCGGAGTCAGCACCGTCGACCTTGCCGTCGCGGTTCAGGTCGCCGGCGAGGGTGACCTTGATGCCAGCCGCGCCGCTGCCGCTGAGGCTCAGCAGCTTGAGGCCGGACTCGGTCACGCGGATCAGCGTGACGGTCTTGTCGCCCTGGCTGGCGTGGCCGAGCACGGTCGCGCCTTCGACGGCCAGGCTGGTGCCTGCCGTGGTCTCGATGGCAACGATGACCGCACCGGCCGCACCCGGCGTCTTGACCGTGCTGGCCAGTTCGCTGTCGCGCACGACGAAGCTGAAGCGAGCGGGGGTGCCTGCCGTCAGGCTGCCAGTCCAGACGTTGGTGGGCGCAGCGGCGCTGGCCAACCAGCCGGCGGCGGTGCCCAGCTGGGCGGTGATGGCGTCGGTGATGACGGAGCCATCGGCGTGGTAGCCGATGGCCTGGTTCAAGTCCGTGGCACCAAACAGGCTGCGCGCCAGGGCCAGACGGCCTTGCGCGTCATAGCGGTAGACGAGTGCTGCATCGCTGCCGCCCGCCTGTCGGCCGAACACGCGCTCAATGCGACCTTGCGTGTCGCGCTCGAAGCTCACTCGGTCGGTCGGGTCGCTGCTGCCGACGAGGGCGACGCCTGCGTCCGACACCAGCCACTGCTGGCCGTCGGCGAAGCGCGCGCTTTGCACCTGGCCTTGGGCGTCCAGGCGGTAGCGCGTGCCGTCCGGGCCGGTCAGCTCGTAGCCGCTGGGCTGCCAGGGCAGGCCGGTGCTGCGATCAAGCAGGCGTTGGCCTTGGGCTTGCAGCGCGACCGGCACGGTCGGGTCGGTGTCCAGCGCCGTGAGCGTCCAGCCCGCTGTGCTGCTGGTGAAGACGGGGCGCAGCATCTGGGGCGCCGTCGGGTCGGTGGACAGCGGCTGGCTGCTGGTGCCCAGGCTGAAGCTCAGGTACTGAGTTGTTGAGTTAGGCGTCGACAAGCTGGCCGGCACTTGCAGCCAGACACGCGCGCCCAGCAGCCATGCGGCGGAGGCGCCCAGGCTGTCGCTGCCGGCCTGGTCGTGGGTCAGGCGGGTGTCCAGCAGCGGCAGCGTCCAGTTGCCGAGGTCGCCGACACCATTCACGTCAAGGCTGCGCGTCAGCGCGAGATCGTGGTTGCCGAGGTGGAAGACGGCATCGGTGGCTTGCGACTGCGTGAGCTGCTTGGCCGTCGAGTCGACAAGGATGCGGGTGGTGATCTCCGTCGTGCGGCCGGCCAGGTCCCAGCCGCGCAGGCGCAGTTGGTAGACACCGTTGGCCCACTTCGACGGGTCGAGCGTCGCCAGCGCGATGTCCGCATTGACGAGGGTGCCCGCCACATCGACGCGAGTCAGCGTGCGCCAGGCGGACTCGTCCACGTGGTCGCCGTTGGAGGGCGCGGCTTCGAGCACGTAGCCCATCAGCTGCAACTCGGCAACGCGGGCCGTCAAGGCGGTTGCGCTGCCGATGACGACGGGGGCGAGGCTGCCGGTATCCAGTGCGCCGGTGAAGGTCAGGATCGGTGCGGCGGTGTCGCGCGGGTCGCGCACGCGCACGGTCTGCGTCGTGGTGGCGGAGAAGCCGTCGGCGTCGGTGGCCGTGACGCGCAGCTCGATGAGGCCGGGCGCGCTCGGTGTGATGCGCACACGGCCCAGGCCGTCGAGCGTGACGGGTGTCCAGTCCGCCTGACCAATGCCCGCGCCGCGCGCCAACACGGTGATGCTGGCGATGGGGCTGAAGGCGTCGGCGCGCACGGTGGCAAGCATGACCTGGCCGGGCAGCACGGGCGTGCTGGGTGTCAGGTTGACAAGCAGTCGGGGCGCGTTCGCGTCGGCCTCGGCAACGACGCGCAGCACAAAGCTGCGGGTGGCCGTGTTCTTGCCGTCGCTGACCGTGGCCAGCACGGTGAAGTCGCCGATCTGGCCGGGGCCAGGCGTCCAGTTCAGGCGGCCGTTGGCCGCGTCGTACACGGCGCCTTCAGGCAAGCCCTGGAAGCTGATGCCCAACGCGGCTGTCTGTGCCGCGCCATCGGCATCGAACACACGCAAGGAGCCGGCCGGGGCGGCCGTGCCCTTGATGACGGGCAGCGAGAACGACTGGCCCACGAGCAGCGCGTGGCTGGCAGTGGTGATCTCGGGCGGGCGGTTGGCGTCGAACACGCGCACCTGCACCGAGCGGGTCACCGTGGCCTGGCCGTCGCTGGCGCTGAAGTTGAACGTGAAGCTGCGGTTGTCGGTCGTGGCGTTGTTGACCACGTCGGCGTCGGGCGTCCACTCGAAGTAGCCGCTGGCGGCGTCGAAGCTCACGCCGCTGGGCGTGCTGGCGTCGTAGATCAGAGCGAAGCGCGTGGCGTCGTTGTCGGCGTCGTAGGCGCGGACGTTGAAGCTCAGCGTCTGGCCCTCGGGCACCAGTTGCAGCGGCAGGGGCAGCAGCAGCGGTGCCTGGTTGACGTTGGCAACGACGATCTCCAGCTCGCGCGTGAAGCTGGCGCTGCCGTCGCTGGCGGTGAGCTTGAGCAGGTAGTGGCCAGGGGCCGTGCCGTTCTGGTTGTCAGTCTGCGCGGCGAAGAGGCCGGGCGTCCAGCGCAGCTGCAGGCGCGTCTGGCCGCCGCTGCCTTGGGTGGGCACCAGCTGCATGCCTGCGGGCAAGCCTTCCACGGTCCAGGCCAGTCCGTCGAGGTCGGTGTCGATGCCGGCCAGGTCGAGCGTCAACGGGGCGCCTTCGTCGACCATGACGACGGTGCGGTTGCCGGCCAGCGGGTCGCCCTGGACCGTACCGCCGGTGGCGGCGATGGCGAACAGCGTGGGCGCCGCGTTGCTGGCGCGCACGACGATTCGCAGGTCCTTGACCGAGACGTTAGGAGTCGGCGGGTGGTCGGGGTCGAGCACGTAGCCGGAATCGGCAGGCGGCAGGCCCGAGTCGGTCACGGCCAGGCTGATGTCGAAGCTGCCGCTGGTGCCGACCGGCGGTGTCCACACCAGCGTGGCGTGGCCGTAGCGCGGGTCGCTTTCGATGCGGGCGCCGGCGGGCAGGTTGGTGGCGGCGTAGCTCAGTGCGTCCTGGTCCAGGTCGGACACGAGGATGGGCAGGCGCAGCTCGGTGCCGGCCACGGCGACGACTCGGCTGGGCAGCGTGATGACCGGCGCCTCGCTGGGGCTGCGCACGGTGAGCACGAAGCTCTTGCCAGCGGCCAGCGCCTGGTTCTCGTCACCGTCACCGTCGTCCTGCACGACGACCGTGATGGTGTAGTCGCCGCGCTGGTTGGCACCGGGCGCGAAGCGGATCACACCGGTCAGCTTGCCGGCTTCGCTCAGCGTCTGCGTGTAGGTCGCAAACGGTGGCAGGCCCTGGAGGGTCAGCAGCAGCGGGTTGCCGTCGGGGTCGGTCGCCTCCACCGGGATCTCCAGCACCGCGCCACGGTCGACGAAGGCGTTGGTGATGTCGCCGAATGAGGGCGAGCGGTTGGCGTTGCTGACGACGATGGGCAGCACGATCTGGCTGCTCAGCGGCGTGCCGGTGCCATCCCCGTTGTCGGTCGCCGTGACGGTCACGGCGTAGATGCCGGCCTGGGCGTAGCCGGGCGTCCACAGGATCTCCAGCGTGTCGGCGTCGAAGGTCGCGCCCGCCGGCAGGCCGGTGACGCTGTAGCTGACGCTGGCCGTGCCGCTGCCATCCAGGGCCAGGCTGCCCGGGTTCAGGCGGAGCTTGGGCTCGAAGCCGGGGTTGTCCGGGTCGAAGGCGAAGACGCTGATGCGCAGCGGCTGGCCTTCCAGCACGCCCCAGGTCTGCACGGGGTCGAAGACGGGCGCACCGTTGGCGTTGGCCACGTCGAGCTTCAGGTCCCGCTTGACCGAGGTGGTGGTGACGGTGCCGTCCGGCGCCGTGAAGATGGCCGTCAGCGTGATGGGCAGGGTCAGCTGGCCGGCCTGGGCATAACCCGGCGTCCAGGCGAACCAGCCGGTGTCGCTGTCCAGCGTGGCGCCGCCGGGCAGCAGCGGTGCGTCCCACTGCAGCTTGACGCTGCTGCCGTCGGCCTGTTGCAGGCCGCCGGGCACGCTGCCGGGCAGTTGCAGGGCGAAGCGGTCACCCTCGCGGAGCACTTGCGTGGCCAGCGCGGGCAGGACCGGTGCCGGCCAGCCTTGCGTCACCGTCAGGTTGAAGCGGTAGCTCACCTCGTGCTTGCCGTCACTGGCGACGAGGGTGATGTCCTTGTACTCGCCGGCCTGGTCGTAGCCGGGCGTCCAGCTCAGCAGGCCGGTGGCGGCGTCGAAGAAGGCGCCGGCCGGCAGGTTGCGCACGAGGAGGGTGACGTTGTCGCCGTCCGGGTCGCTGGCCAGCAACGGCAGCTTCAGGCTGTCGCCCTCGGCCAGTTCCAGGTCGGAGATCCCATTGATGACGGGCGCATGGTTGGCGCCCGCCACGTCCACCGTGAAGCGACGAAGCGCGATGCCGCCGCGGCTGTCGGTGACGCGCAGCAGCACCTCGCTGTCGGCGCGGTCGGTGGCGGTGGGCGTCCAGTGCAGCGTGGCGCGGTTGCCGTAGCCGGTGGCGGCGCTTTCGACGAACGGGTCCTGCGTGATCGTCAGGCCTGCGGGGCCGCTGACGATCTCCCAGTAGAAGAGGCTGCCGTCGGCATCCAGGGCGCCTAGTTCCGCAGACCAGGCTTCACCGGCGCGGGCCGGTGGCAGCGCTGCGCTGTCGAGGTCCAGCTTGCCATCGTCGTCGAGCAGGCCCAGTTCGGGCGGCGTGTTGTCGTAGGGCACGGCGTAGACGCCATGGCCCAGGTTGAACTTGACGAGCTGGCCCGAGCCCGGCGACGTGCCGAAGCTGGCCGCCGAGCGGACCGTGACGGTCTGGCGCGCCAGCGTCTCGCCGGCCTTCAGCGGCTGGCCTTGCAGGGCCGGCGTCAGGTCCAGCACCCAGAGGTCGGACTGCGCGCCGTCGCCCTGGGCGGCGCCGAGGATGTCGTCGCCGAAGTAGCGGCCCGGGTCGAGCAGCAGCATCAGTGGGCCGCGCAGGTCGTCGACGCCAAGGTTGGTGATGGCCACGTCGTAGCTGATCGTGCCCGTCAGCCGGTTGGCGCGCGTGTCGACAAAGTCGATGCGAACGAGGTTGGAGATGTCGGTGACCGCGGTGAAGACGAGGTCCCAGGCGGTGCCCAACTGGACCTGTTGCGCGCTGCGCAGGCTGTCGGCCACCTCCAGGCGCCAGCCGCCTGCGGGCAGGTTGGGCAGGGTCAGGATGACGCTCTTGGCGGCGGCGTCCCAGCGCAGGCTCTGCGGCGCCAGGGCCAGGTCGCTATTGGCGCCGGTCGCGACGAGCCGGTAGTTCGCCGGGTTCAGCACCGAGGACGGACTGGTGGCGTCGGCACCATCGGCGCCGGTCCACATGGCTTGGTCGAAGCTGATGGCGATCTGCGTGAGGGGCAGCGGCACGAGGGCGCCGTCAGCCACGCTGGCGGCCACGACCTTGGGCGCCTTGACGGGCGCGAGCTCGTCGATGCGGTTGGTCTGCGCAACGAGGATGCGGCCATCGGCGGTGGCAACGATGCCCTCGCCGCGCGTGCCCCCTTGGGCGAGCTTGAGCGCGCGGCGGCTTGACAGTTCCACCGCCCAGACAGCGCTGCTGTGGGCCACCGTGCTGCTGCCGTCGGTCGCCGTCGGGCGCTGCGGCGTGTTGCTGCTGGCCAGCAGCAGACCGGCGAGGCCGGTGCCGGCTTGGCCGAAGGTGATGCTGTCGACAAGGCCGGAGAGGCGGTACTCCAGCTCGGCGCGGCCCTTGGTGGCGCCGCCCATCGGGAAGCTGATGATGTCGGTCGTTGCTTCGGGCAGGGCGCCCTTGACGTCACTGCCGGTCCAGCGCACGGCCCAGAGTCGGTTGTCGGGCCCGAAGGCGAGGTCGCCGACGCGGGTGTTGCTGAAGTGGGTCCAGGCGCGGTTGGCTTCGGCCTTGGGGTCGAAGATCTCGACGCCGTTGCCGCTGGCCACAAAGATGAGGCCGGTGCCAGGCTGGATGGCCAGCGCATGCGTCAGCGGTTCACCGGCCGGGGCGCGGGTGCGGCTGATGACCGCGCCGCTGCCGGCATCGATCAGCATCAGCTCGGAGCCGGTCATGACCCAGAGGTTGCCGACCGGGTCGACCGCCATGTCGAGGATGGCGCTGCCGGCGGTGAACAGCGGCTGCACGGAGCGCCCGCCGTCCTTGCCGAAGTGGAAGACTTCGTTGCGCGCACTGCCGGCGCTGGCCAGCACCGAGCCGTCGGCCAGTTCGACCATGGCGAGCGCGCCGATGTCGCCTTCGCTGGCGTTGAAACCGCTGGCGAAGCCGCGCAGTTGCAGCGGCGCCAGCACGGATTGCAGGTCTGCCCCAAGGCCACCCAAGGCCGGGGTGATGACGAAGCCGGGCAACCTCTGCGCCGCCTGGGCGAACAGCTCGCTGGCGGTGTAGCTGCGGTCGGGCGCGGCGGCAGGAAGCTCGCCGGTCTGGTCGAGCGTGTCGGTCACGCCCAGGCCTTGCTGCGCTGCGCTGCGGCTGCCGTCGTCGGGCAGCACGGCGTTGGCGACGCTGGCGGCTTCGCGGTTGCCGGCGTTGTCGGTGGCGACGGCCAGGAACTCGTAGTGCTTGCCGGCCTCGCCGGTGAAGAGGGCGGTGCTCTCGGCCCCCGCGATCTGCTTCTGCCAGATCTTGAAATCGCCGCCGTCCTCAGCGACGTAGACGGTGACGTGCTTGACGCTTGAGGCGTCGTCGGCGGCCTTCCAGTTCAGCTTGAACGTGGGTTCGCCGTTGGCGTTGTTGCCGTTGCTCGTCGCAGTCAGTGTGGTCAGCGGCGCATCGGCGTCCAGCGTGTGGCTGATGGTTGTGCTGGCGATGGGCGGTGTCGCGTCGAAGAACACGCGCGCCGACGCCGAGATGCTGGCGCCGGTCTTGGCGGTGTCGCTGGCGCGGATGGTGTAGGAGACGAACCCGCCTGCACTTGAACCGGCGCCTGCGGCACTGGGTGTCTTGCCGCTGGCGTCGGGCGCGAGCAGGCCCCGGACGGGGTCGTGCAGCACTTCGCCGGTGTCGGGGTCGATGGCCTGCAGCAACCAGGTCGCCACGCGGGCTTCGGCGTCGATACCGGCGCTGACGCGCAGCACATAGCCCTTGCCGGCCGCACCGGTGAAGTTGAAATCACCCTGGAAGACGGCCTGGCCGTCCGGCACATGGATGTTGATGTCGCCGATCTTCAGGTCACCCAGGCGCAGGCTGCGCGCATCAAGGTCGGGGTCGATGGCCGTCACCAGACGGACTTCTCCCACGGGTGCATTCGTCGGGTTGTTGAAGGTCAGCGTGTAGGGCAGGGCGTAGTCGGTCGGGACGTAGGTGGACCCATTGGCGGCGGGCAGGACTTGAGGGCCGCGCACGCTGATCGCGCTACCGACGTTGGCCTGGGCTTGCGCGGCCTGCTGCAGGTAGTTGGTCAGGTTCAGCGCCTGTGGGCCGACGGGGCGGAACTTTTCGTCCAGCACGCCGATGCGGCGCAGGTACTCCAACTCGGCGCGGTTGCCGGCGAAGACGTCGAAGCTGATGAAGTGGGTCGATTGCGAGGCGTGCTGGTCGTAGTCCGCCGGGTTGGGGGCAACGGGCACCGGCACTTCGACCGAGCTGCCATCGGCAAGTTCGCGACTTTCGTTGTAGTCGACGGGCGCATGCGCGGCATTTGCGTCACCCGCGTAGCGGGCCGTATCGCCGTACCACTGCTGCACCTGGGCGAAGAAGCCGAGCAGGTCGGCTTGCGTGCGGTAGCTCTCGCCGCCCTTGGCCAGCAGGATGCCGGTGGCCAGCGTGGCGTTCAGGCTGAGCACCAGGGCGTCACTGCGGATGGCCGGGGCGGTGCCCTCTGCATGCAGCAGGCCGGCGGCTTCGAGCGCGCCCAGCCAGCCCTTGACCCATTGCGCCTCGTCGGCGGCCAGCACGGCCAGCGTGCTCGGCGCTGTGGTGTCGGCCAGGATGGCGGTGCGCAGGGCTTTGGCGTGGGCGGTCTGGTCGGCGATGAACTCGTCGCGCGTCAGCGTCGTCACGCTGGCCAGCGTGTCGAAGCGGAAGGGCATTGCTGCAGCCTCCTCTTCCGTCACATGGCCTTCCTTGGCGAGGAACTTCTTGGTGAGGCCCTGGGAGATCTTGTCCAGGCCGGTGACGCCTTCGTCGAGGAGGCCGGCGGCCTTCCAGTCCGGGCGGATGGCGTAGAGCTTGTCGCGCAGGCCTTCGAAGTCGTAGTTGAGCCACTCCTGCAGGCCCGGGTAGGTCTGGACTTTGAAGGTGGCGCCGGCAAAGCCGTTTGCGGCCAGGTCAAAGGCGTAGCCCGGCGCCAGGTTCCAGCCGTTGGTGTTGGTCACGCCGTCCAGCGCGGCCCAGGGCACGTCGGCACGCACGCCCGTCGTGGGCGTGGTGCCGTACTGCTGGCTGTTGCCGCTGCCGGCCGCGACGGCGCCATCGGGCTTGCCGCCGACGCTGGTGCCGAACACGACGTAGGGCAGGTTCAAGCCTTCCAGCACATCCTTGCTTTGCCCCAAGTCGGTGGCACCCAGATCGAAACGCAGGTAGGGCGTGTCGACGTTGGTGAGGCTTTGCAGGCTGACGCTGTAGGTCGCTGCTTCGCCCGGCTCGATGTTGCGCGGGCCGCCGATGCCGATGGCGGCATCGACCTCGATCATGCGTTCGACGAGGTAACGATAGGGCTCGACGACACGCTGGCCGTCGGGATTGGTGACGACGACGTCGAACAAGCCCATGGGGACGTGGCGCAGGTCGAAGATGGCGCGGATGTGGGTGGCGTCCAGGACTTGCCAGCGCTCGGGTTCGATCTCGAACTCTCCCGGGCGGGCCAGCTTGACCAGCGCGCCCGCCGCGAAGCGGGCTCCTTCAATGTCCACGCTGACCCAGCGGTGGTCGTCGTCACCGACGCCGCCCTGGTCGGGCGTGACCTTGGTGATGGACAGCGGCAGCAGGTCGGCGCGCAGCGTGACCGGCGTGGCCTGAGCGGATGACGTGCCCTGGCGGGCGCGCACGAGGATGTAGTAGTCGCCGGCCTGGGTGGTGGGCACCAGCAGCGTCTGGTCGGGCGACACGGGGTTGCTGTAGGCCACATCGAAGGCGCTGCCGGTGGGCACGTCGTTCCAGCGGATGTAGACCTCGTTGGCACCGTCTGCGGCGGTGGAATCGAGCAGCACGCGCAGCGTCTCACCGGCGGCGACGCTGACCTTGTAGAGCTGGGTCTGATCAGCGGAAAGGGTCGTGGCCAGGGACTGCCCGACGACAAGCGCCGGCACCTCGACGTGCAGCGCCGCGCCCGAGGCGCTGCGGTTGTTGGCCTCGCCCGGCGGCAGGGTGAGGCCGGTCTCGGTGTAGGTGATCCGGCCTTCGAAAACCTCGTTGTAGAGGTCCGGCCGCACGATGACGCGCCAGGCACCGTCCTTGAGCGCCGGCAGCTTGGCCTTCAGCGTGGCGGTATAGCTGCCGTTGGCATCGAGGTCGCCGACATGGGCAACCTTGCCGATGGCGGTGTCGTTCAGGTCCCAGGCGTTGTCGGCGGACAGGTAGAGCGCGTCCGTCCAGCGGCCATAGGCGGGGTTGATGGACGAGTTCTGGACGGTGAAAGTGATCTCGACTTCATCACCGACCTTGGCGCCGCTCGGAACAACGACGTTGGTGACGACGAGGTCGGCCGGCGGCGGCGTCTCGATGCGCATGGGCTGCACAGCGGCCGCGTTGTTGTTGTCGTCCTTGCCGAACTCCAGCACTTGGCCCGTGTCACCGCTGCCCCAGATGCGCGCGGGGTCGGTGACGACGAAGACGTAGTAAGGCCCTTCCAGGTCGCGCGGCGCGGTGTAGGTCAGGCTGCCGGTGTAGCTGCCATTGGCGGCCAGGCCGCCGCTGTGCTGCACATAGCCGAGGTAGCGGTCCTTGTTCAGGTCCAGGAAACGGTCCTTGGACAGGTAGACCATGTCGTACCAGCTGCCCTGGTCGGTCGGCGTCTTGCCGCCGAGGTTGTCGACCTTGTAGGCAACCGTGAAGTTCTGGCCGGCGATGACGGCGTCGGGCGCGGTGACGCTGGTGACCTGCAGGTCGGGCGGCGCGGCCAGCGTGATCGGCAGCGCGATCTGCGCGATGTTGTTGGCCTCGTCCTTGAACTCCGGTACGCCGTTGGTGCCGCTCTCGCCAATGGGAGTCAGGCCCGCGCGGATGGTGCTTTGCACGCCGCTGCTGTTGTAGCCGGCGAAGACGCCGGTGTCTGCCTTGACGATCAGCTTGAAGTCACCGCTGATGGAGGTCGGCAGCGCGAAGGTGGCCGTCTGCGTGTAGCTCTCGCCGGGCTTGAGCGTGCGGCGCGGCTCGATGGGGTCCTGGGTCAGGTCGACCTGGCTGACGTGCAGCAGGCGCTCCAGGTCGCTGCCTCGGTCCACGAGGGCGTAGTCGCTCGGGTCCAGCGTGCCGTCGCGTGACAGGTAAACGCCGTCCATCCAGCCCGCCACGCGGGTCTCGCGCGTGCCGCGGTTGGTGACCGTCCATGTCGCGGTGAGGGTGTCGCCGGAGCCAGGGTTGGGGTTGTTGACCGTGATCTGGTCGATCTGCAGGTCGGGCTCGCGATAGATGACGTCCAGCGACGCCTGGCCGCGGTTGTTGCCGGCGTCCGACTCGAAGGCCGAGGTGACGTAGTAGGTGTCCCGCGTGTAGGCGTTCTCGTTGCTGTACTGCGAGTCGGGCCGGTGCCGCTCCGGCTGGCCGGTGTAGGTCCAGGGCTGGTCGAGCGGGGGGATGTAGGGATTCAGGTTGCCGGCGTTGTGCAGCGCATCGGCAATGACGTAGATGTAGTAGGTGCCCTCGGTGCCAGGCGGCAGCTTGACGAGGGCGCTGGCCGTGTAGCTTTCGCCGGCGCCCAGCGGCGTGGTGTTGCTGTGCACGACCGAGGCCAGCGGCGTCGCCCGCGACGGGATGAAGGTCGGGTCAGGGCTGATCCAGACGTTGTCCAGCCAGCCCTTGGTGCCCGTCCACACGGCGGCACCGGAGTTCTGCACGGTCCAGGTGACGGTGGTCTCCTCGCCGGAGTAGTTGGTGGGCAGTGTCGTGACGTTGGTGACGCGCAGGTCGGCCGGCGTGTTCGTGACCGTGGATGCGACGCGGTTGACGTTATTGGCTTCGTCCACCTCTGTCACATCGTTGCGGCCCGTGTAGCTGTAGCCGGCGTCCGTCTGCACAACCAGGTAGCCGCCGCTGATCGATGGTGCCAGGGCGACAGTCTGGCTGACGCTGTAGGTCTCGCCATTGCCCAGGCCGCGCTGCTGCTTGAACTCGCCCAGCAGCCAATAGACCTTGGCAAGCGTCGGGTCCGGGTTGTCCATCAGCCAGACCTTGTCGGTCCAGCTGCCGCCGAAGGCATCGCCGCGGTTCTTGACGGTGTAGCTGAAGCTGTAGTCGCCAGCGGCCTGGGCCGTGGCGGGTGCGCTGACGCTGGTGACGACGAGGTCGGGCGGGGTGATGCCCAGCACCGAGATCGGGCGAGCCTTGTAGTTGTTGTTGTCCGCCTGGGTCGGGTCGTCGAGGTTGATGTTGCTGGAGAGCGTGTCCTCCAGGATGGCGTCGTAGGTGTCGCTCCAGACGGTGACGTAGTACTGCCCCGTCTTCATGCCCTCGGGGATCTGCACATTGAGCGAGCCCAGGTAGTTCTCGCCAACAGCGAGGTGACCCGTGTGCGTGACCTGGCCGAGCCTGATGTCGCCCTTGCCGGGGTTGGGGCGGCTCTTGTCGACGCTCAGCCAGATGGTGTCGGTCCAGCTGTTGGTTGTCGCCGCATCGCCGCGCGTGGTGGCCGAGCCCTTGTTGGTGACCTTGTAGTCGACCTGGATGCCGGCGCCATGCACGGCCTGGTCCGGGGCGACGACGTCGCTGGCGACGAGGTCGGCGAACGGGATCGCGTTGACGTGAATGCGCTGGGCGCGTGCGTTGTTGCCCTCGCTGGGGTACTCGTCGATGCGGTTGGCACCGTCGGCCACGACGATGAGGTAGACGTCGCCGCGGTAGCGGATGGGGATGTCGATGCCGCCAACCGTCGTCGTGTACGGGTCGCCGCCGGGGCTGAGGGCCGAGGCGCTGTCGACGCGGGCCAGCAGGAGGTCGTCGCTGCTGACGGTGCCGTCCAGCGACAGGTAGACGTAGTCCTGCCACTGGCCCGAGGTGGCCTCGGTGCCGGTGTTGGCGACGGTGAACTTCAGGCCGGCGGTGGTGCCGGCCGTCACGTCGGTGGGTGCCTGGATGTCGGTGACACGCAGGTCCGGCCGGTTGTTCAGCTGGAGGGTGATCGCATCGGTGTCGGTCGTCGTGTTGTTGTCGCGCGCCGTGCCGTATTCGTAGACCTGTGGCTGGCCGTTGCTGCCGAGCAGGCTGTTGGTGGTGACGCGCAGGCGGTAGCCGCCCTCGATCTTGCTTGGCAGGCGGACCTGCTCGGTGCGCGAGTAGCGCAGGCCGGCGTCCAGGCTGCGGTCGTAGGTGTAGGTGCCCAGCACGACGGTCGTGCCGTTGGGAGCGAGCAGCAGCACGGTGTCCTGCCATTGGCCGGCGGCGCGGGCCAGGCCCTGGTTCAGCACGGTCCACGTCACGTCGACGAGGGCGCCTTCCTGCGCGGTCGCGGGTGCGTCCAGGCTCTCGACGACCAGGTCGGGCGATTCGCTCAACGTGACGGGCACGGCCAGCGAATGGCCGGCGTTGTTGTCGCCGTAGACGAATTCGTAGACGCCGTTGTTGACCGCTGCCGTGACGTTGAGATACCAGTCGCCCGAGATGCCCTCGGGCAGGCGCACGTTGATGCTGCGGTTGTAGCTGTCGCCCACGGCCATCTGACCCAGATGACCCGCTTGACCCAGGTCGAAGCGCTGGCCGCTGCCGTCGGCATTGCGGCTCAGCCAGACGCTGTCGGTCCAGTTGGTCGTGTTGGTGATGCCGATGCCTCGATTGGCAACGGTCCACTGCACGGTCAGGTCGCGGCCGCTGTAGGCCACGCTGGGCGTGCTGACCGCCTCGACGCGCATGTCCGCGTAGGCGATGGGCATCACGTCAGTCGTGTGGCCGGCGCTCTTGATGTTGTTGCTCTCGCTGCCGTTTTCCCAGACGGCGGCCGTGGCGTCCGACTTCACGAAGATCGTGCCCCGTCGGCTGAAGGTCGGCCCGAAGCTGTAGCTCAGGTTGCCGCTGTAGCTCGCGCCGGCGGCCAGAGCCTGGCTGTGCACCACGTTGCCCAGCACGATGTCGTCGCTGTCTCCCAGCACGTCGTTGCTGCTGTAGATGATGCGGTCGGTCCAGCCGGTCGTGCGGCCGGCGCCTGAGCCCTGGTTCTGCACGGTCCACTCCACGGCGATGCTGGCCGGATCGTCGATGACCTGGGTGGGCGCACTGACGCTGACGACGGCAAGGTCGGCATAGGCGTCCTGTGCCACATTGATGGCCAGGCTGTCCTGGTTGTTGGCCTCAAAGGTCGACTCGTTGTTGGCGTTGGCCGTGTCGGTGACGACGATGAGGCGCCAGGCGCCAGACAGGTCGACCGGCAGCGTGAAGCCCAGCGTGCCATCACTGGACGCACCTGCGGCCAGGTTGTCGATGACGCGCTCGCCCAGCAGCGTGTCGCTGCCGTCGACATCGCCATCGCGGGACAGGTAGACCTTCTCGCGGACGTTGGCTGCGGGCGCGCTGCCCAGGTTGCGCGTCTGCCAGTTCAGCGTGATGGCTTCGCCGCCCTGCAGCAGACCGACGGTGCTCAGGTTGCGCAACGCCAGGTCAGGTGCGATGACCGCGACGTTGGCCGTCGCGATGTTGTCGGCCTCGTTGGACTCGATGACGTAGTTGTTGCGGTCGGCCACCACCTCCAGGCGCCAGTTGCCGGGCGGCAGGGCCGGCACGGTCAGCTCCAGCGTCTGCGCCAACGTGCCGCCTGCGGCCAGCGTGCGCGAGGCCCAGGTGGACGACAGCACCTGCGTCGGTGCGAGGCCCAACGTGTCGACCAGGCGGAGTTCTTCGCCGAAGAAGCCGTTGACGGGGTCGTTGCCGCTGTTGCGCACCGTGTAGCTGAGCTGCACGGGCTGGCCGACGCGCCAGTCGGCGGGCGCGCTGAGGCCTTCGATCTGGAGGTTAGGTTTCGGCTCGGCCTGTACCGTTGTCGGCTGGGCCGCGACGATGACGTTGTTGCCGGTGCGATCCAATTCATAGACCGCCGTGAAGGCGTCGGTCTTGACGATGAAGTAACGCGCGCCGGTGGCGTCACGCGGCACGGTGAAGTCCAGCGCCGCCGCGTAGCTGTCGCCCACGGCCAGCGTGCCGACGTGCGTCACCGAGCCCAGCAGCGTGGACTGGGCTGTCAGGGCAGGGGTGCTGCTCAGGTAGACCTGGTCGACCCAGCGGTTCACGTCCGTGGTGACGGTGCCGTCGTTGCGGACGGACCACTCCACGCGCGCGCCTCGGCCGGCGAAGACGTCGGCCGGCACGCTGGTCAGCGTGGGCACGAGATCGGCATAGGTCTGCACGATCGTGATCGGGTCGGAGACGCGGCGGTTGTCGGCGCGCGTGTCGGGTTCACGCACGCTGGCGTTTGCATCGGCGATGACGGCGATGCGGTAGTTGCCCTGGATGCGCGCGGGGATGCGCACGTTGAGGCGTGCCGTGTAGCTGTCGCCCTCGGCCAATGCGCTGGCGTGCGTGAGCGCACCCAGCAGCACGTCGTCGGCATTGCCGATGACGCCATCGCTGCTCAGGATGATGCGGTCTACCCAGGGCGCGGTGGCAGTGGCCGCGCCCCGGTTGGCGACGGTCCAACTGACGTCCACGGAGTCGCCCGAAGGCGCCGTGACGGGCACGATCAAGCTGCTGACCGACAGGTCGGCATACAGGCGCAGTGTCGCGTCGAAGCTGCCGGTCGCGACGTTGTTGCTTTCGGCATCGCCCGCAGCATTGGTCTCGAACAGGATGCCCGCGCCACTGGCGGCGCTGTCCGTGGTGATGCTGATGTCGAACGTGCCGGCGCCCAGCGTGCCGTCAGGCAGATCGAACTGCAGGCTGCGCGCACGAGCCTCGCCCGGTGCCAGCGGCAGGCCGGCACTGCCGGCGAAGGCGACCAGCGTGTTCAGCACGATGGCACCGGCGCTGCCGTCGGCACTGCGCTGTCGGATGACGACGCGATCCTGGTAGGCCACCGGCGTCGGGACCCGGCCCTGGTTGATGTCCTCCCACAGCAGCGTCAGGCGGTCGCCCGACTGCAGGCCGGCGGCCTGCTGCAGATGCACGCCGCGAACGGCAAGATCGGGGCCGACCTCCAGCGTCTGCAGGGTTGCGTTGTCGTTCTCCAGCGAGCCGCTGGCGTCGTACTCGGGGACTTGCGATAGCGTGTCGACGATGACACGCAGCTGGTAGCGCCCGATGGCGTTCAGGCCGGTGGGCCAGTTGAAGCTGGCATGGCGCGCGACGGTGTCGCCGCCGTCCAACGCCTGGGCTGTGAAGGCCTGGCTGATGTTGGCCACGACGACGCCGGTGGTCGTGTTGAGCAGCTCCACGCGCTCCGTCCAGCCGTTCTGGGCCGTGGCGTTGCCGGTGTTGACGGTGGTCCAGCTCACGGTCACGGGTGCGCCACTGGTCCAGTCCGCAGCCGGATCGATGCTCAGGTCGTGGATCTGCAGGTTGGCGTAGTCGGCCAACGTGCTGCTGAAGGCAGCCGTGCCGCGATTGTTCTCTTCGGCGCGGCCGTTCTCCGGCTGGGTGTTGTCGGTGTCGGTCTCGACAGTGACCGTCAGGTCCCCCGCGCCGGCAGGGCCATCGGGCAGGCGCAACGTGACGATGCGCGATGCCGACTGGTTGGCGGCCAGCGAGCCCGACTGCGCCTCGACGTAGGGCAGTTGCACCTGGGCCACCACCTCGCCCGTGCCCGCGCGGCGCACCACGACGCGTTCGTTGAAGTCGCCCAGCGTCGGTGACACGCCCTGGTTGAGCGTGGTCCAGCTGACCTGGACCATGGAGCCGGACTTGATGTCGGCGCCGGTTGCAGCCGGAGTCACGGCGACGTCGCGCACGACGAGGTCCATGGCCGAGGGGCGCGTGGACAAATCGATCTCGCGCGGCTGGCCTGCGCGGTTGACGAAGGCCGCCAGGCGATAGGCCACAGGCACGTCAGCCCCGTAGCCTGCGTCAAGCAGCAGCGTGTAGCGGCCGGACACGGTGGCCACGACCTCGGCATCGGCCAGTTGCTGGCTGTTCACTTCGCGACCGTAGGGGTCGATGAGGCGCACGTTGGCCGTGTAGTTGTAGCGGCCCAGGCTGGAGTTGTAGGTGCGGGCGGTCAGGTCTCGGAAGTCGACGAACAGCCGGTCGCCGGCCAGAGCGTCGATGGCGTAGCTGACCATCTCGCCAGTGGGCTCGATGCGACCGTCGACGACCTGGGCATTGGCCAGCGGCGTGGCGGCGGTCGTGTCCAGCAGCCGGAAGGCGTAGGTGTTGGTGTTGAAGTCGCTGCTGTTGACGTTCAGCGTGTAGCTACCGGGCGCGAGCGTCAGCACCTTCACTTCGGGCGTCTGGTTGCCGGCGTAGATCTGGCCACTCTGACCGTCGGCGCCGTAGGGGCCCGTCAGCGACCAGCTGATCGCGTAGTAGTTGGCCGACGTGCCGCCGTTGAGGCGGTCCATGATCAGCGTGCGTGGCTCGGTCAGCGTGAAGCTGTAGGCGCGCGACTGCGTGACGGCGTCCAGCGTGCCCGAGACCGTCTGGCCCAGCGTCAACGTGGTTGGCGCGCTGCCGGCGCTGACCTTGTCGACCTGAAAGGACATGCCACCACTGGCGCTGCTGCCGTAGGTGTAGCCGGCCCAGTCGAAGACCAGGTAGACCGGGCCGTCACCGGACGCGGGCACGGCCGCGGCGTCGGTACTGGCGTTGTTCCAGCCGCTGAGTTGTTGGCCGTAGCCGTTGAAGAAGGCCCAGCGAGGGGTGCTGCCGGTGCCGGATGACAGCGCATTGAAGCGCATCAGGTCACCCGCCTGGGCGTCGATACGCCAGATGCGGGCCTGGTAGTCCGAGGCGGCCGGCGCGCTGACCGACTGGCCGAAGTCCAGGCGGGGCACGGCGGCGTCGTCCATGCGGCGCCACGTGAAGTCGTAGCTGGAGCTGCTGTACTGGGCGTTGATCTCAAGCGTGTAGACGCCAGCCGTCAGCAGGTGAGGGCGATCCCAGCCGGCGCCGACGACGGCGCCATTGGCGTCCAGCACACGCGCGGTGTTGTAGTAGAAGCTGTAGTAGTCGGGGATGCTGTTGCGGTCCAGGTACCAGGTGCCAGCCTCGGTGACCTCGAACTGGTAGGTGGTCTTGGCGTCGGTCGCGAGGTTGCCACTGGCCGACATAGTCGAGACGACTGGCGTCGACGCCACAGCGGTGCCCCAGTTGGCGTCCAGCACCCAGGCGTTGGCTGTGCTGCCGTCGCTGGCCGGGCGCGTCGCCCGCAGCAGCCAGGTGCCGGCGACGCTCAGGTCCATCTCAAGCGCGGCGCCGCCGGCCGGGTTCCAGGTGGCGGCGAGGCTGCCGTTGGGATCGATCAGTTGCACCGATCCGCCGCTGGGCCATTGGCTGGCGGCGAGGCGCAGGTGGTCACCAGTGGCGACCGGCAGGCTCCACAGCGTTACCGCATCGGTGCCGGTGGGCGCGGTCAGCGCGCGGCTGACCCCGGGTTGGCGGTTCAGCTGGTTGGCAGCTGGAACTTGGCGCGCCGTGAAGCGCACCGTACTCGTGACGGCGTCGTTCGCACCGTTGACGCGCACGATGTAGTCGCCGGCGCCGAGGAAGACACGGCGCACGCCGGCCGCCTGCCCGGCGTAGACGTAGCCGTCGCTGAGCAGCGTGCCGTTGGGCGACAGCAGTTGCACACGGCCCTGGCCCACGTCCACGGTCATGTCTTGCAGCTCGACCCAACCGCCTGCGCTCAGGCGCAAGCTCAGGTCGCGCTGGTCCAGCCTCGTGGCCAAGGTGATTGCCACGGTCGCGTCCCAGGCGAGGGCGTCCGAGCTGGTGGACGGCTGGCGCAGCGTGGCCTCGAAATGGACGGGGCTGGACGAGGCGTAGTACTGCTTGGCAAGCAGGTAGACCGGCCCGGTCTGATTGGCCGTGAAGCCGACGGAGCTGGTGTAGGTCCAGTCCGTGCCGGTCATGGTGCGGCCCGACGCATCCACCAGCATGTAGCGGAAGTAGTCGGGGTAGACCGTCGGGGTGGTGAAGTCCAGGTTGTAGGCCTGGCCCGCAACGACGTCGAAGCTGTGCGACACCAGCGTGCGGCCGGCAGGCAGGTCGCCGCTGATCTGGGTGGCGTCGCCGTGCGCGACTGCGCCGGCTTGCAGGTCCAGCAGCCGGAACGCGTAACCGGGCGTGGCGGCAGTCGCCTGGGCCGTGATGTCGACGCTGTAGGTGCCGGCCGGCAGGCGGCGCACGTAGTAGCTTTCGGGGCTGGACAGCGACAGGCTGGTTTCGTCGCCTCGTGGCCCGGTCAGGCGCAGGTTGGCCGAGCCGGACTGCGGGTCGATGAGAACCGTGCGGTCTTCGGTCAGCGTGAAGCTGTAGTGGTTGATATCGCCCGGGTTGGCGATGCTGCCGGATACGCTGCTGCCCAGCGTCAGTGCAGCGCGCGGCTCGCTGTAGCTGCGCAGCGTGAACGTGCCGTTGATAGCAGAGGTGTCCGTGCTGCTGCCGTAGACGTAGAGCACGTAGCGGCCGGTCTCGCCCAGCGTCACACGCTGCGAGTAGTCGCTGCTGCCGTAGCCGTCGCCGCTGACGACGGTGCTGCCGTTCGGACCGATCAAGGAGTAGGAGATGCTGCTGGAGCCCGCCAGGCGCGGGTCGAGTAAAAGCGCTTGGCCCTGCGTGCCGTCGAGCTGCCAAGCCTGGCCTTGCTGGCCCTGGGTCAAGCCGATGACGGCCGGCGTGCCGACGATGAGCGTGGGCAGGTGGGTTTCAGTGTCCGCCAGCACGCGCCAGATGCCGGGGTTCTCGCGCGACGCGGTCAGGCGCAGCTCGTAGCTGCCGGCCGGCAGGTTGAGCAGCTGGTGAACGTCGCTGTAGTACAGGTTGGTCTTGGCCAGCGGCGTGCCGGCCGCGTCGGTGCGCACCAGCGTAGCGTCGTAGTAGTCGCCCGAGGCGTCCAGCCACAGACGAGTCGGGTCGGTGAGCGTGAAACGCAGCCGCTGCTCGTCGGCGGCATGTTGCATCGTGCCGCTGGCGGCGGAGCCCAGCACCAGGTTGGATACGTTGCGTTCGGCCTGCTGCAGCCTGAAGCTGTCGGTCGCGGTCAGGCCGGAGGAATAGCTGTTGGCGCCCAGCGCCAGCGTGTAGGTACCGCTTTGCGTGGCCGTGAAGCTGATGGCTTTGTTCGTGTACCACCAGTCACCACCGAAGCCGCTGTACAGCACCTCTGCGCCACTGCCATCAAAGACGCGCACGCGGTAGCCGCGCTCATAGGCGGGCACGGCGGCGGTGGAGAAGGTGTAGGTCCGGCCCGCTTCAGCATTGAAACGCACCAAGCCGTCGGCGACGCCGTTGGTCCACGTGATGTCGAAGCCGGTGCCCGGGTTGACGTCCCGCACGGCGCCAGCCACCAGCGTCGCGCTGAAGCGGTCATCGGCGCCAGGCACGGTGTAGTAGTCGCTGCGCTGCACGCGCAGCGTGTAGCGGCCGGTGGCCAGGCCCCAGACGCGCGTTCCACCGGAGGACAGCACATCCACCGTGTTGCCACTGGCATCCAGCACCGTGTAGGTCTTTGCAGAGCCGGTGGAGCTGAGCGTGTTGATCTGCAACTGGCTCGCACTGCTCAGATTGAGGCTGAAGTCCCGCGTGTCGTAGGACTGCAGGAAACGCCCGCTGATCGTGTCGCCGAGCGACACGCTGGTCGTCCCCAGCGGGGCCGTCGGTAGCTCGAAGCGCAGCGCCGTGGTACCCGCAGAGAAGGTGTTGCGCGCCACGGCCAGCAGGTAGTGACCATCGCGCGGCACGCTGAGCGCAAGCGGCGTCAGGGAAGACAGGTCGCCCTCGGACAGTAACGTACCGCCTTGGTCGTAGAGGCGGAACCAGTTGTCGGCGCCGGCTCCGGAGATGCCGCGCAGGTAAGTCTTGACGTCAGCATCCAGCACGACGTCGAACAGTTCGTAGGCGTCGTTCGCGGCCAGGTCCACAGACACCGCCGTGTCCGTCGCGATGGGGCTGCTGTGCGCAGCGTCACGTAGGGTGAAGCGCGCCAGGCCGCTACCACCCGACAGGATCAGTGTGTACTCGCCTGCCGGCAGCCAGCGCACCGGCGCCTGCCAGCTGCGGTCGCGACCGTTGTAGAAGGACTCGCGCCAGACGCCGTTGGCCTCGGTGCCGCGCGGGCCACTCAAAGACCATTGCGTCCAATTGCCCGCCTGCCATTCCAATGCGACCCAGCCGTCGGCGGCCTGCGTGAAGCGGTAGGTGGGCGTCGTGACGCCATCGTTGGAGGTGCTGACATCGGTACCCAGCGTCACAGCCACGGCGGCCGGGGGCTGCGCCGGCACTACGGCATCACGCGCGACGCGCAAGGCCACCATGGCATCACCGCTGCGGGCCTGGCGCACAAGGCGCACGAACACAGGACCGCTGGCTGTGCCTTGGGTGATGCTCGTGCCGCCCGTCACCGTCAGCGCGCGGCCGAAGGCGTCATAGGCCAACACGGTGAAGTCGGCGGCTTGCGCCGACAGCGTCAACGTGAAGCCGTCGCCCGGGTTGGCGTCCAGGCGCCATAGCAGCGACTGGCCGACGGCCAGGTCCGGCAGGCTGTTATCGCCGCCAACGGCTGCGGTGCTGGCGGCGGCAACCGGCGTCATCGTGACGCCCACACCGCCAATGGCCAATCCCGTGGCACGCATTTCCAGCCGATAAGTACCCGGTGCAAGGTAGCGCACCGGGGCGGCGTTGCCACGCTGGCTGCTCAGCGCCGTCCAGTCGAATTCGGTACCGCGTGGCCCGGTCAAGCGCCATTGACCTCCGTCGAAAGCGGCCGATGGCTCCAGCACGAACGCTCCGCCGCTGCTCACGACGAGGTCGGACGAGACGACCTGGCCGCTGTTGGCGACATCGAGACTGAACTGCAGCGGGCTGTCGGGCGTGACCGTCTGGGTGCCGGGTGCGGTGGACGTCCAGGTGGACAGGCGCAACTGCCCCCGTTGCACACTGTTCGTCAGGTTGGCGTCGGCCCAGATGAAGTAGCTGCCGCTTTGCGGCAGACTGACGGTGGCAATCTGGCCGACCACCACGCTGCCGCCGCCGATGCGCAGACCGTTTGCGTCCGTGACGAGCCAGTTCGCCGTGTTGGGCGCCTGGCTGCGGGCTCGCTCCACCGTCACACTCAGCGTGCCGGTGGGCGCGTCGACGCCGCTGCCCGCCACGAGAGGGTTGAAGCTGCGGTTGCCATACGCACTGAAGCCCAGCGCATACACGCCCGTGCGGGGCGCGGTAAAGCTCAGCGGGCTGTCGTCGGTGCTGCTGACCTGATTGCCGGCCATGTCAAAGACGCGCAGATAGCCGTCTAAGCTGGGGCCGTTGGGTGTCGAGACCTTGAGCACGTCGCCCGCAGTCAGCACGATGCGATAGAAATCGACGTCACGCGCCGGATAGCTGCCGTCGCCGATGCGCATGTCCAGCACGGTACTGCTGCCTTGCGCTACGAGTGCGTCGACCGCTTGCGCCAGATTGTCGGGTGGCTCCGTCGACACGCCTGCGCCTACCGCTGGCGTGCGCCCGACGGTCAGGCTGATCTGGGTCGCCGACATCGCGGCGCCCGCAGCCGGTGCGGCCGTCGGGTCATAGATGGTGTTGGCTGCACGGCTCACGCCGAGGTAGACCAGTCCCGTGGTGTTCGCCGTCCAGAGCAGGTGCCCGGCGGCGGCATTGGCCAGTTCATGGCCGGCTTCGTCGAACAGACGCAAGCCCCAGGCCGTCACCCCGTCGGGCAAGGCGATGTCCAGTTGATCGCCGGCCACCGCCAGCAGCCGCGTCATCGAGACGTCCAGCTCGCCGGCCAGGCCGCCGCCCAGCGATACCAACAGGTTCCTGGCCGTGCCGGCCTGCACCAGCAGCTCGCCCGCCGTGGCGAGGCTGTTGGCCGTGTTGACGGCATCGGGCAGCCCCTCGTAGCCCAGCGACAGCTGCTGCGCACCGTTGGCCTCGACGCGCACGACCTGGCCACCCATCGAGACGTCCGATGGCACCGGGAGGTTGGCACCGCTGAGCACTGCCGGGGCATTGGCCGCCGACAGTAGGCGAAAACCCACGGTGCCCGTGGCACGGGTTGAACTCTGCAGCCGCAGCACGTAAGCGCCGGCAGCCAGCCGCATCGGGTCACCTAGCCCGTCCTGGCTGCCGAAACTGCCGGTGCGCACTTGCGTGTCGGTGTCCACGCGGCGCAGCTCCCAGCTCTGGTCACTGCGCGGCAATGACAGCTGGTCCCACTGCAGCAGCGTGCCCCGGTCCAGGTTGAAACGGTATTCCACGCCGTCGCCGGGCTGAGCCAGCGCGACCGTCACGGCCTGGCCCAGCGTCAGGTCGAACTGGCGCAGCGGGTTGCGCCACAGCGTGAAGCCATAGTCCAGCGCATTGGTGGCGCCGCTGCTACCTTCCACGGACAGCCAGTAGGTGCCGGTACTGGCGGCCGTGAACACGCTGCTGTCACTGGTCAAAGAGATCGGGCCCCACACCGTCTTGGCCTGAGGGTCGAACAGAGTGAAACTTCCACCAACATTGCCGGCTGCGGCTTGCATGAGCAGGCGATCACCGGCTGTCAGGTTGACGCTGTACAACGCCGCCTGCGTGCCAGCCTCAAGACGGCCAGTCGTCGGAACGCCGCTTTGCAACGCCTTGGACGCTTCGATGCCCAGCAGCTGAAAGGTGTAATCGCTGGTGCGGTCCCCCACACCATCCACGGTCAGGCTGTACGTCCCCGGGCTCAGGTCGAGGAAGCGGTCACCGGTGCTTTCAAGGCTGCGGAAACTGAACTGGTCGGTGGCATTGGGGCCCTGCAGCTGCCACTGGATTTGCGTGCCTTGCACACCGTCGAACAGGAAACGCGTCTGCTCGGTCAGCGTGAACTGATAGCGGTCCTGTTCGCCGGGCTGGTCGATGGCGCCAGCAATCAGATGCACACCGGGTAGCGCGTCGGCCGACAGCAGGAGCTTGGGCTCCAATGTCTCGATCTTCCAAGCTCGCGGTTGGCCGGCCTCGCCGGGGATAGACGCACTCTTGGAGGCACGACGCAAAGCGGCCGCTGCACGGGCGCGCAAGGATTTGATCGACATTTTGGGACTCCCTGAATCTCTGTTTCGCCATCCCGTGTTTTCAATTTATTGCGAACAGGCAAAGCGCTCGCTTGAAGATGGCGGGAGAAATTGTGTGGCTACTGATGCGACGACTTAACGGCGCTTAAACTTCTTCATTCGAGAAGACTGGGTTCGCGCCGCTCGGCCACGAAGGCGTGCGTTGGTGTCGACCTTGCCCGAGGGGCAGTCTCGTGAGGTCCGGTCATCTGGAGTCGCGTGAACTGCTCGTGCGTGGCCGGCGTACAGCACCTTCTCCTGCTGGCTGTCGGCATCAGCGATTACCGCGCCTAGTCTTGAGCTTGCGACGCGAGACCACCGTCGCCGCTCACACGCTTGGCCGAGGGGCCCCATCTTGTGACGCCACCGTTCCGCAGTTGAACGCGTTGCTCCCTGCCAAATTGCGAAATACATTGGCAACGACGAGTTTGACGGCGAAGCAGGTGGTTGGGGTCGACCAGCAGATCGACCTCTTTGAAGGAACGAAGGCGGCGTCCGGACTTTGCAATCCGCGGCTCGAGCGGCAGGCCTTCTTTAAGGATTTGGTGTTCGTTGTTGAGTACCACTCCTTGTACGACTTGCCGTACACGCTCGAACTCAACTACCAACCGCCTGACGATCCGGACTGCCGGTAGAAAAAGGCGCGAACATGCCCGATGCAGGCTACGGCCTCTTCGGCCCAAGCGTCCGCCAGAGGAAATAGGCCGGGCTCTCCTTCGCTGCTATGCGGTACTCCTCAATGGTCCGCAGGCCGGCATAAGCGGCACCCAGCGTCGCGATCAAGGTCGCAGGCGACGTGGCCAACGCTGCGCCGAGGCTGGCCACGACACCGAGGCCGCTGAGTAGCCCCTTACGCTTCAGCCGTTGTATCGCGCTGTCGACCTCCGTCAGTTGGATGTCCAAAAGCTCGTGCATCGCGTTTTCGGTCTTCTGGCGGCGCTTCTCCGGGTCGGTCTCTAACCGAAGCTCGCGAAACTGCTTCTCCAGATGTCGGCGGAACCGACGGAACGCCTCTTCGTCGGACCTCGCCTCCATCAACTTGCTCATGGGCAGGTCGTCAAAGACGTTGAGGTCCAGGTTGAGCCAGCCGCTTGCCGTAGCTGTAGGTATGGTGGCATTGGTGACCTGTTCGCTGCTCTCGAGCACCGAGGCAGCAAAAGTCGACCGCGTCATCAGCTGTGCGCCAAATCGCGTTGACCAACGCACGTCGCGACACAGTGAATCGAAATGCTGGCGGGCCGAACTATTCACCGACTGCGCGACCCATGCGTCGAACATCTCTTGCGTCGGCGGCTCCTTTGGCAGCTTCATGGCAACCTGCGCTAACCGCGTCTTGGGATCCCATGAGACGACCTCCTGTTGAATCAGGTTGAAGCCGAAACCTCTGCCGTTGGCGACGCCGCCGAAGTCGATATGGATCCTGCGACCTAGATCCAGATCGGACATGACAACCAACCCCTCGGGGCTCGACACGACGGACCGGACCCTGGCGGCATCCTTGCACATAGAAAGCAGGTGAGGGGGCAAGAGGCCCTCAAATCCGTCTTCCGGCGCGTACATCGGTAGGTCTTCAGGGGCTTCGTCGGCTAGGCTGGTCGGGAAGAATCGAACGTAGCCCTCTGTGACAAGCGGTCGGCAGTACAACAGCGTCTTTGTAGCACGGGCGACATCCTTGCGGTTCAGACGTTCAGGAGCCCTCATGTCGAAGGCCTTGGACCAAGCCGAGGTCAGCTCGTGCTCCGGCGTGGTCAGAGCAAACATCGGGTCGCTGATGATCACCGTGTCCAGGTAGAACGCCCCCTGTTTGAGGAGCTTCTCATCAGAAACGTCTCCGACGTACAGCCGCAGCCGCCCCTGCTGAGGGGACACCTCGTCCAGCAACTCGTCCATGTTGGTCACGCAGAACGCGCGGTACTGAGCAAGCGCATCCTGGAGTTCGTTGTCCGAGACGCCGTCGTATTCGGTGGCGACCGCGCTGGGATCGAGAAGCAGGCTGTCGTTGAGGTGGCCGTAGATGATTGAACCCATTAGCCAAGTATCCGGGCTCCGAGGGAGTGCGATGCCGTCAACGCATCTGGCGATCGATCCAACAGTTCCAGTTGAGGCCGTCAGCAAAGACCGTGACTTTGTCGTCCCTCGGTTTTGACACGAGGTCGCTTGTCGTCCCTCGGTTTTTTGACGGATAAGTCTTTGTCGTCCTCGGGACGACCGAGGGACGGAAGTACATAAGCGTCCAAAGCACGAGGAAGGGAAGTGCTTGTGTGTATGGTTAGTAAGGACTTCAGCGTCACTTTGACAAAGGAATGTCCGTCCCACGGGTGTGGGTCGCGTGGCGCCGAACACGGTGCTGGTCGTGGCTGCTGTGCAAACCACCGCCAAGGGCAAGGCCGCGTTGACTCGGCTTGCCTCGACGTTCAAGGGCTTCAAGCTGAGCCACTACACGCAGCGCTACTTGGAGGAGTTCCAGTACTGCATCAATCGTCGCCGTGATCTGCGCGCATATCGACCGCGCTGGTGGCTGACGCCCTTGGCTCGGCACCTTGGCGGGAAGTCTCTTTGCGCACCAGGATGCCAGCGGAGGTAAGGTGCCGCGGGGCGACAACGCGACAGGGCCTTGCACCGTCGCGGTGCAACTTTTACAAGCTGCGACCCCAGCCGTAAGCCTAATAAGGGGTGTTGTGTCGCAGTTCGTAGGGCTGGTAAGCCATTTGCTGTCGCGATTCGCCCGTAAGGCTGGGCTGGGATGTTCTGTCGCGAACTGTTTACCGTAGGGCCAGACAATGGTGTTCTGTCGCAATACGACCCCGAGTAAGCCATTTGCTGTCGCAAAACGGGGGTTTTGGTAAGGGATATGTTGTCACCTTACTATGAAAGGGGCAAATCTTGTCGGACAGCTGCTAGCTATGAGGAAGCTGGCGACTCCGCTTTCCAATATTTTACATAATGCACATTGTCAACAATAAACCACTGCAGCTGATCGCCGTAGCCGAGTAACCACTACCATGCCGCCCCTAGACAAGGGTTGCAGGCGATGGCGCGGATGGAAGTCTCTGAGGTGGGCGCGTGGGCATGAAGTTGGTCGTGGGCCTGCTCTGGCTGTTGAGCTGGCTGCCGTTCCGCGCCGTCTCGGCGCTGGGCTGGCTGATCGGCAACCTGGTCGCGGCCATGCCGACGGCGCGCCGGCACATCGGCCGGGTGAACCTGAAGCTCGCGCTGCCGGACTGGACGCCCGCCGCACGCCGCACCCTGCTGCGCCGGCATTTCGTGGCCATGGTGCAGATGCTGTTGGAGTACGGCTACTGCTGGTTCTCGTCGAAGGAACGGCTCAAGCGCCTGATGCGCATCGAAGGGCTGGAACACCTGCGCGCGCTGGAGGGCCGCAACGTCATCCTGCTGGCGGCGCACTTCACCGGGCTGGACCTGGCCGGCGTGCGCGTCTCGCTGGAAACGCCGGTCGCCGGTTTCTACTCCGTGCAGAAGGACCCCTGGCTGGACGCGTTCTTCCACGCCAAGCGGACGCGCTTCGACTCCGGCGTCATGTTCGCCCGCCATCACGGCTCGCGGCCGCTGCTGCGCGCGTTGAAGGACGGCTACCGCCTCTACTACCTGCCCGACCAGGATCTCGGCCACCGCGATTCGATCTTCGTGCCCTTCTTCGGCGTGCCGGCAGCCACCATCACCGGCCTGTCGCGCATGGCGACCATGGCGAATGCGGCGGTGCTGCCGTGCTACCCGCGCCGTGATGCCGATGGCTACACGCTGGTCATCGAGCCGCCGCTGGAGAACTTCCCGACCGCCGACCTCGTGGCCGATGCCACGCGGATGAACGCCGTCATCGAAGGCATGGCGCGCCCGCAATTGCACCAGTACTTCTGGCTGCACAAGCGCTTCAAGTCGCGCCCGCCCGGCGAGGCCGACTTCTACGCGAAGTGAAACGCCCTGGCCGGGCGTGACGAACAGGCTGGCAACTCTTCCTTCGTTAGCATCGAAGGCTTTGGTTTCCCAAGCGCCCTCCATGCTCTGTCGCACCGCCGCCCCTGCCCTGCTGCTGGCCGCAGCTCTCGCCACCAACGCGCAAGAAGCGCCCAAAGAGGCAACCAAGGAGCCACCCAAGCCGCCAGCCTGGAATGTCAACACACCGCCCGGCGTGGCCAAGACGGCCAGCATCGATGTGAAGACCGGCACTTGGATGAGCGTGGACGTCAGCCCCGACGGCAAGACCCTCCTGTTCGACCTGCTGGGCGACCTGTACACGCTGCCCGTCGGCGGCGGCGAGGCCAAGGCGCTGACGCACTCCATCGCCTGGGAGCAGCAGGCGCGCTTCTCTCCCGATGGCAAGCAGATTGCCTTCCTGAGCGATGCCGGCGGCGGGGACAACCTCTGGGTCATGAATGTGGATGGCAGCGGCGCCCGCGCGGTAACGCAGGAGGACTTCCGCACGCTGAACAACCCGGCCTGGCACCCGAGCGGCAAGTACCTGCTGGCACGCAAGCACTACACCGGCACGCGCAGCGCCGGGTCGGGCGAGATCTGGCTGTTCCACGTCGACGGCGAAGCGGCCAAGAACAAGGGCGTGCAGCTCAACGAGAAGCCCAACTGGCAGAAGGACCTGGGCGAGCCGGCCATCTCGCCGGACGGCAAGTACCTCTACTACTCGCAGGACGCCACGCCCGGTCGCGTGTTTGAGTACAACAAGAACAGCAACGGCGAGATCTACAAGATCTACCGCCAGGACCTGAGCGACGGCTCGGTCGAGCCCTTCGTGCAGGGCGCTGGCGGCGCGGTGCGGCCGACGCCGTCGCCGGACGGCAAGTACCTCGCCTTCGTGCGCCGCGTGCGCAACCAGAGCACGCTGTTCCTGAAGGACCTGAGCACCGGCGTCGAGCGCCCGGCCTGGAGCGGCCTGTCGCGCGACTTGCAGGAGATCTGGGCGATGTGGGGCGTCTACCCGAGCTTCGCGTGGATGCCGGGCAGCAAGGAGCTGGTCGTCTGGGCCGAAGGCAGGATCTGGCGCGTCGACCCGTTCAAGGGCACGGCGGCCGACATTCCTTTCCACGTGAAGGACACCCGCGAGTTGCGCGAGCCGATGCGTTTTGCGCAGGCCGTGGCGCCGGATAGATTCGCCGTGCACCAGCTGCGCGGCGCCCAGGTGTCGCCGGACGGCAGGCGCGTCGTCTACTCGGCGCTGGGCTCGCTCTATGTCATGGATTTGCCGGATGGCACGCCGCGCCGCTTGACGAAGCAGGACGAGTCCTTCGAGTTCGCGCCCAGCTGGGCGCGCGACGGCAAGAGCCTGGTCTACGCCACCTGGCGCGACGACACGCAGGGCACGGTGCGCCGGCTCGACCTCGCCTCGGGCAAGGACTCCGTGCTCGTCAAGGAGCCCGGCAAGTACCTGGAGCCGCGCCTGTCGCCGGACGGCAAGCAGGTCGTCTATCGCAAGATCAAGGGTGGCGGGCTCACCAGCCCCTGGTACAGCCTGGACACCGGTCTCTACCTCGCCACCGCCGATGGTTCTGGCAAGGCCGAGCGCATCGCCAAGGAAGGCAGCGGCGCGCAATTCGGTGCCCGCAGCGACGAGGTCTTCTTCACGAAGACGAGCAGCCCCAGCGAGGTGGAGCAGCGCTTTGCGCTGACGCGCCTGAACCTGCGCGACCGCAGCGAGACCGAGGTCGCGCGCAGCGACGTGGCCAGCGAATACAGCGTGTCGCCCGATGGCCAGTGGCTGGGGCTTCGTCGAGCGATTTCATGCCTACGTAACGCCGCTGCCAAACGTGCAGGGGCAATCCGGCAAGGTCATCACCGTCGGCGCCAAGATGGACGCTCTGCCCGTGCGCCAGCTCGACGTGAACGCCGGCTCAGGCCTGCACTGGAGCGGCGACAGCAAGAAACTGCACTTCACGCTAGGCGATGAGCTGTTCACGGCCAATGCCGAAGGGAAGGACAAGGCGACGAGCCAGAAGATCGGCTTCGAGCAGGCGAGTGACAAGCCTGCCGGCAAGATCGCACTGACCGGCGCACGCATCGTCACGATGAAGGGCGACGAGGTGATCGAGGGCGGCACCGTTGTTGTGGACGGCAACCGCATCGTGGCCGTGGGCCAGGACATCGCCATCCCGCTGGATGCCAAGCGCATTGATGCCAGCGGCAAGACCATCGTGCCCGGCTTCATCGACGCGCACTGGCATGGCGCGATGAACGACGGCGGCCTGATCCCTCAGCAGAGCTGGATCAACCTCGCCTCGCTGGCCTTCGGCGTGACGACGCTGCACGACCCGTCCAACCACAGCGCGTCCATCTTCACGCAGAGCGAAATGCAGCGCGCCGGCCTGGTGCTGGGCCCGCGCATCTACTCGACCGGCACCATCCTCTACGGCGCCAAGACGCCCTACACGTCCAACGTCAACAGCCTGGACGACGCGCTGACCCACCTGAACCGCCAGAAGGCCGAAGGCGCCATCAGCGTGAAGAGCTACCAGCAGCCGCGCCGCGACCAGCGCCAGCAGATCCTGGAAGCTGCACGCCGCACCGGCATGATGGTCGTGCCCGAGGGCGGCTCACTGTTCCAGATGAACATGGGCATGGTGGTGGACGGCCACACGACGGTGGAGCACGCACTGCCGCTCGCCGAGGTGTGGGATGACGTCAAGCAGCTGTGGAGCCAGACCGCCGTGGGCTACACGCCGACGCTGAACGTCGGCTACGGCGGGCTGGACGGCGAGCATTACTGGTACGCCCGCACGGAGGTCTGGAAGCACCCCTTGCTGAGCCGCTACGTGCCGCGCTCCGTGCTTGAGCCCCGCGCCGTGCGCCGCGAGACCGCGCCCGAGGAGGACTTCAACGTGCTGCGCGTGGCCCGCACGGCGACGGCACTGTCACGTGCCGGTGTCAACACCTCCATCGGCGCCCACGGCCAGCGCGAAGGTCTGGGCGCGCACTGGGAGATGTGGATGTTCGTGCTGGGCGGCATGACGCCGATGGAGGCACTGCGCACCGCCTCCATCAACCCGGCTCGCAACTTCGGCTTCGACAAAGACCTAGGCTCCATCGAGCCGGGCAAGCTGGCCGACCTGGTCGTCATCGACGGCAATCCGCTGACCGATATTCGGCAGAGCGACCGCATCGTGCAGGTCATGCAGAACGGTCGGCTGTTCGACGCGATGACGATGAACCAGATCGCACCCGTCGCCAAGGTCCGCAAGCCGCTGTTCTTCGAAGGCGCAGATGGCCAGACGATGCCGATCGACGGCGAGGCGCTGGAATCGGGGCATTTGGGCGATTGATACCTCACTTGTGGCGTCATCTAATTTGATGCACATTTGCATCAAATCATTAAAGGAGCGAGCCATGCGAACCACCGTCACGTTGGACGACGATCTGTACAAGGAAGCCGTTGAGATGTCCGACAACAAGCTTGAAGGCGCGCGATTGATCGAAGAAGCCGTGCGTACCTATGTGCAGGTACGCGCCGCGCAGCGCCTGATTGCGCTGGGCGGCTCCGTTCCTGGCATGCAGCCAATTCCTAGGCGCCGCCCCGTCGTTGAGTCGACATGATCCTGGTGGACACCTGCGTCTGGTCAGAGCATTTCAAGCAGGCCGATCCCGTACTGGTCGCCCTGCTGCAGTTGCGTCAGGTGCTCTCGCATGACTTGGTCATCGGCGAGTTGGCCTGCGGCACACCGCCAACACCCCGCGCCAAAGTGCTGGTTGAAATGGGCAGGCTGCCTCGTGCTGGCGCAGCGACGGTGGCAGAAGCCATCAGCCTGCTGGACCGCGAAAAACTGTTCGGTCGGGGCCTTGGCTTGATCGACGTGCTGCTGCTGGCTTCCGCGCTCATCACGCCGGGCGCCTCCCTCTACACACTGGACAAACGCCTCGACGCCGCCGCCCGCCAACTCGGCATCGCCTACGGCAGTGCTTCGCACTGAAAACAGCCCCTAGAATGCCGCCGTTCAGGAGAGCGCCCCGGTGAAGTTGGGGGCCGCCGAAGGCGCAGGGGGTCACCCTCCGAACGCTCAGGCAAAAGGACTGACAAAACGCGACGAGTGGCTGACACTTGCCGCGTTCCTCACTGGAGAGAGGCTGACGCAAGGTCAGCCCACCGAAGGGGCAAGCTTGCGCGGGACTGCACACCGCCTTGTCAATCTCTCAGGTACCCCGGACAGCGAGGACATCCACACCCGAATTCCGTCGGAGCTCTGATGTCCTCTTTGCCGTCTTCCCTCAAAACCACGCCTCTTCACGCCCTCCACGTCGAACTCGGCGCCAAGATGGTGCCCTTCGCCGGCTACGACATGCCGGTGCAATACCCGAGCGGCGTGATGGCCGAACACAAGCACACGCGCGCCGCCGCGGGCTTGTTCGACGTGTCGCACATGGGCCAGGTGCGCATCGTCGGTGCTGACGCCGCGGCCGCTCTCGAAACGCTGGTGCCGGTCGACATCGTCGACCTGGGTGCGTTCAAGCAGCGCTACGCCCTGTTCACGAACGACCAGGGCGGCCTGCTGGACGACCTGATGGTCTGCAAGCGGCCAGACGACCTGTTCGTCGTGGTGAACGCCGGTTGCAAGGACCAGGACATTGCGCACATGCAAAAGCATCTGGCGGGTCGCTGCGAGGTCATCCCCGTGCCCGAGCGCGCGCTGCTGGCGCTGCAAGGCCCGCAGGCCGTCGACGTGCTGAGCCGCCTGAACCCCGAGGTCGCCAAGCTGACCTTCATGACCGGCGGCTTCTTCTCGCTCGACGGCATCGACACCTTCCTGACCCGCTCGGGCTACACCGGCGAGGACGGCTACGAAATCTCCGTCCATCAGGACGACGCCGAGGCGCTGGCCCGCAAGCTGCTGAGCCACGCCGAGGTCAAGCCCATCGACCTGGGCGCCCGCGACTCGCTGCGCCTGGAAGCCGGCTTGTGCCTTTACGGCCACGACATCAACGAGACGACCACGCCGGTCGAGGCGTCGATCATCTGGGCCATTCAGAAGGTTCGCCGCGCTGGCGGCGCGCGTGCCGGCGGCTATCCCGGCGCGGCGGTCATCGACGAACAACTCGCCAACGGCGCTGCTCGCAAGCGCGTCGGCCTCGTCGGCAAGGAGCGCATGCCCGTGCGCGAAGGCGCCAAGATCGTGACGGGCGATGGCACCGAGATCGGCATCGTCACCAGCGGCACGCTCGGCCCGACGGTGAACCAGCCAGTCGCCCTCGCCTACCTCGACAAGGCCCACACCGCCGTCGGCACCGAAGTCTTCGCCCTCGTGCGCGACAAGCGCACGCCCATGGTCGTCTCCCCTACCCCCTTCACCCCCAACCGCTACTACAGAGGCTGAACGCGATGAGCATCAAGTACACCCCCGACCACGAATGGCTTGACGTGCACGGCGATGGCACGGCCACCGTTGGCATCACCGTCCACGCACAGGACGCGCTGGGCGACGTCGTCTTCGTGGACCTGCCCGAAGTGGGCAAGACCTACGCCGAGAAGGAAGTCGCCGGCGTCGTCGAATCCGTCAAGGCTGCGGCCGACGTCTACATGCCTGTTGACGGCGAAATCACCGAGGTCAACGAAGCCCTGCGCGACGACCCGGCACTGGCCAACACCGACCCGCTGAAGGCAGGCTGGTTCTTCAAGGTCAAGCTGAGTAACCCCGCCCAGCTCGACGCGTTGATGGACGCCACCGCCTACGACGATCTGGTCAAGACCCTCTGAACTCCCTGCTGTAGACCTGCCATGCCGACGCCGCTTTCCCATCTCGAAGACGCTTCCGAATTCCACGCCCGCCACATCGGGCCCGATGCCGTCGATGAATCCCTGATGTGCGCGGCGGTCGGCGTGGCCAGTCGGTCCGCGCTGATCGATGCGGTCGTGCCCGCATCCATCCGCCGAAGTGCCGGCATGAAGCTACCCGCGCCCATCACCGAGGCCGGCGCGCTGGCCGAGTTGAAAGCGATTGCGGCCAAGAACAAGGTCTACAAGAGCTTCATCGGCCAGGGCTACTACGGCACGCACACGCCGGGCGTCATCCTGCGCAACGTCCTGGAGAACCCCGCCTGGTACACGGCCTACACGCCCTACCAGGCCGAGATCTCGCAGGGCCGCATGGAAGCCATCCTGAACTTCCAGACGATGGTGACCGACCTCACCGGCATGGACATCGCCAACGGCTCGATGCTGGATGAAGCCACCTCGGCCGCCGAGGCCGTGACGCTGGCCAAACGCGGTGTGAAGAGCAAGAGCAACACGCTGATCGTGGCCGGCGATGTGCACCCGCAGACCATCGAAGTGATCCAGACGCGCTGCGCGCCGCTCGGCATCGAGGTCAAGGTCGGCATGGCGCCCACGCTGATGGCCGAGAACGACTATTTCGCCGTCGTCTGCCAGTACCCGAGCACCACCGGCCTCATCCACGACCTGAAGGCCTTCGCAGACCAGGCCCATACGAAGCAAGCCGCCTTCATCGTCTGCACAGACCTGCTCGCGCTGACGATGCTGGTCTCGCCCGGCGAGTTCGGCGCCGACATCGTGGCCGGCAACAGCCAGCGCTTCGGCATGCCCATGGGCGCCGGTGGCCCGCACGCGGCCTTCCTGGCTTGTCGTGACGAGTTCAAGCGCTCGATGCCCGGCCGCCTCGTCGGCGTGTCCAAGGACGCCCAGGGCCACCCGGCCATGCGCCTGGCGCTGCAGACCCGCGAGCAGCACATCCGCCGCGAGAAGGCCACGTCCAACATCTGCACGGCGCAAGTGCTGCCCGCCGTCGTGGCCAGCATGTACGCGGTCTATCACGGCCCGCAAGGCCTGCAGCGCATCGCCGAGCGTGTGGCCAGCTACGCGGCCATCCTGCATGCCGGGCTGACGCGCATGGGCGTCAAGGTGCTGACGCCGCAGGTCTTCGACACGCTGCTCGCCGAGTGCGACGCCGCTGCCGTCACTGCCAAGGCCGTGGCCGCTCAAGCCAACCTGCGCAAGCACAGCGACAAGCACGTCAGCGTCGCGCTGGACGAGACCACCTCGCGTGCCGACATCGAAGCCATCTGGCGCTGGTTCGCGCCCGCCGGAGCCACGGTGCCCAAGGTCGAGGAATTCGCAGCCGGCGTCGAGAGCCTCATCCCGTCGCACCTGCGCCGCAGCAGCGCCTTCCTGACCCACCCGGTCTTCAACACGCACCACAGCGAAACCGAGATGCTGCGCTACATCCGCAGCCTGTCCGACAAGGACCTGGCGCTGGACCGCAGCATGATCCCGCTGGGCTCCTGCACGATGAAGCTCAACGCCACGGCCGAGATGATCCCCATCACCTGGCCCGAGTTCGCCAACGTCCACCCGTTCGCGCCGCAGGACCAGTTGGCCGGCTACACCGAGCTGGACCAACTGCTGCAGAACTGGCTGACCGAGTGCACCGGCTACGCCGGCATCAGCCTGCAGCCCAACGCCGGTTCGCAGGGCGAGTACGCCGGCCTGCTGGCCATCAAGGCCTGGCACGAGTCACGCGGCGACGCGGGCCGCACGGTCTGCTTGATTCCTGAAAGCGCGCACGGCACCAACCCGGCCTCGGCGCAGATGTGCGGCATGCAGGTCGTCGTCACCAAGTGCGACAAGGAAGGCAACATCGACCTCGTCGACCTGAAGGCCAAGTGCGAACAACACGCCCCCAAGCTCGCCGCGATCATGATCACCTACCCCTCCACGTACGGCGTGTTCGACACGCACGTGAAGGAGATCTGCGCGATGGTGAAGAGCCACGGCGGCCGTGTCTACGTGGACGGCGCCAACATGAACGCGCTGGTCGGCGTCGCCGCACCGGGCGAGTTCGGTGGCGACGTGTCGCACCTGAACCTGCACAAGACCTTCTGCATCCCGCACGGCGGCGGCGGCCCGGGCGTCGGTCCGGTCTGCGTGGTGGAGGACCTCGTGCCCTTCCTGCCCGCGCACCGCACGGCGGGCCTCGGCAAGGCCAGCAACATCGGCGCCGTGTCAGCGGCTCCATTGGGCAATGCGGCCGTGCTGCCGATCTCTTGGATGTACATCCGCATGATGGGCGCGGAGGGTTTGAAGAAGGCCACCGAAGTGGCCATCCTGTCGGCCAACTACGTCGCGGCCCGCCTGTCGGACTACTACGACATCCACTTCAGCGGCGGCATTGACGGCGTCAAGGGCGGCGGCGTGGCCCACGAGTGCATCCTGGACCTGCGCCCGCTGAAAGAGACTTCCGGAATCAGCGCCGAAGACGTCGCCAAGCGCCTCATCGACTACGGCTTCCACGCGCCGACGCTGAGCTTCCCCGTCGCCGGCACGCTGATGGTCGAGCCGACCGAGAGCGAGAGCCGCGCCGAACTGGACCGCTTCATCGACGCGATGATCCAGATCCGCCAGGAGATCGCCGATGTCGAAGCCGGCAAGGTCAGCCGCGAGGACAACCCGCTCGTCAACGCGCCGCACACGGCCATGGTCGTCAGCGCGACGGACTGGCCCCATGCCTACAGCCGCGAAGCCGCCGCCTTCCCGCTGCCCTCGCTGCGCCGCCAGAAGTACTGGTCGCCGGTGGGGCGTGTGGACAACGTGTGGGGTGATCGGAATCTGTTCTGCAGCTGCGTGCCCCTGACCGAATACGAAGACGCTTGAAATGACAGATTTTCGATTCGTTGTCAGAATCGAAGAAATCTGCCAATCGGAGAAAAGTATGGAAGCCATTCGCATGTCCAAGGAAGGTCGGGTCCTGATCCCGGCCGAATTGCGCAAGGCACTCGACCTGAGGCCGGACGAACCACTGTCCATGTATGTGGAGGACGGTGAACTGCGCATCGTGGCGCGTCGGCAGGCCATCAAGGCGATGCAAGCGCGTGTGGCGCCGTACAAGCCCAAGGACGGTGCCAGCGTCGTGGACGAATTGATACGCGAGCGCCGTGACGAGGCCGCGCGGGATTAACGGGCGATGCCGTTCGTCTACGACACGTCGGCGCTGCTGGCTTCGGTGTTCAGCGAACCGGGTGGCGATGCCGTCGTGGATCTCGCCGTGGGCCACGGCGGCTTGATGAGCGCAGTTAACTGGGCCGAGTGTGCTTCCAAGCTGGCCGACCAGGGCTATCCGAAGGCCCGCGTGGAGTTCGAGCTGAAGCAATTCGGGCTAGAGGTGGTGTCGCTGACCGCAGGTTTGGCACTTCAAGCGGGCTTGCTGCGCCCCTCCACCCGAACACTCGGGCTGTCTCTCGGCGACCGGTGCTGCCTGGCATTGGCGGCGTCCCTTGCAGACGCTACCGTCGTCACTGCCGACAAAGCCTGGGCCAAGGTGCCCGGGTTCAATTTCCGTTTCATCCGCTAACCATGGCCGTTTCCGTCTTCGACCTCTTCAAAATCGGCATTGGCCCGAGCAGCTCGCACACCGTCGGGCCGATGCGCGCGGCGCGGCTGTTCGGGTTGCGGCTGCAGCACGACGGCCTGCTCGACAAGACGGCCCGTGTGCAGGTCATCCTCTACGGCAGTCTGGGCGCCACCGGCAAGGGCCACGGCAGCGACAAGGCGGTGCTGCTGGGCCTGGCCGGGCATGAGCCGGACAGCGTCGACATCGAGGCCATCCCGGGCTTGATGGACACGATCCGCGCGGGCGACCTGAATATCGTCGGCCAGCATGCCGTCAAGTTCGACGAAGCCAAGGACCTGATCTTCAAGCGCCGCGAGACGCTGCCCTTCCACGCCAACGGCATGCGCTGCATCGCCTTCGACGCGGACGGCAGCGAAGTCGCCAACCGCGTCTACTACTCCGTCGGCGGCGGCTTCGTCGTCAGCGACGAAGTGGCGGCCGATGGCAGCAAGCAGAAAGTGATCGCGCCCGACACCACCGTGCTGCCCTACCCCTTCAAGTCAGGTGACGAGCTGCTGGTGCTGACGCAGCGCCACGGCATCTCCATCGCCGAGCTGATGCGCCGCAACGAATGCCACTGGCGCACCGAGGCCGAGATCGACGCCGGCCTGATGAAAATCTGGGACGTCATGCAGGCCTGCGTCGTGCGCGGCTGCAAGACGGAAGGCGTGCTGCCCGGCGGCTTCAAGGTGAAGCGCCGCGCGGCGCAGCTGCATCGCGACCTGACGGCCAACCCCGAGGCAGCCCTGCGTGACCCGTTGATGGTGATGGACTGGGTGAACCTGTACGCGCTGGCCGTCAACGAGGAGAACGCCGCCGGCGGCCGCGTCGTCACGGCGCCCACCAACGGCGCGGCGGGCATCGTGCCCGCAGTGCTGCACTACTACACACGCTTCGTCCACGGCAGCACGCAAAAGGGCGTCGTCGACTTCCTGCTGACCGCCGCTGCCATCGGCATCCTCTACAAGGAAAACGCCTCCATCAGCGGCGCCGAGGTTGGCTGCCAGGGCGAGGTGGGCGTGGCCTGCTCGATGGCCGCTGCGGCGCTTTGCCAAGTGATGGGTGGCACGCCGGAGCAGGTCGAGAACGCCGCCGAGATCGGCATGGAGCATCACCTCGGCCTCACCTGCGACCCGGTCGGCGGCCTGGTGCAGATCCCGTGCATCGAGCGCAACGCGATTGCATCGGTCAAGGCGATCAACGCGGCGCGCATGGCGCTGCGCGGCGACGGCACGCACTTCGTCAGCCTGGACAAGGTCATCAAGACGATGCGCGACACGGGCGCGGACATGATGACCAAGTACAAGGAAACGGCGCGCGGCGGCCTGGCCGTGAACATCGTCGAGTGCTGAAGCCGTTGAGCCATGTGCCTCGCCGCGTTCGCGCTGAACGCCCACCCGCGCTTCCCGCTCGTCATCGCCGCCAACCGCGATGAGTTCTTCGCCCGCTCGGCAGCGCCGATGGCCTGGTGGGCAGACCGGCCCGACATCCTCGCCGGCCGCGACCTCAGTGCCGGCGGCACCTGGTTCGGCCTCACGCGCACCGGGCGGCTCGCGCTGCTGACCAATGTGCGCGAACCCGGCCGGCAGGACGCCCAGGCGCCCTCGCGAGGCGACCTCGTCGTCGACTGGCTGTCTAGCGGGGTCGACGCCCTTGCCTTCGCCGATGCGCTCGAGCCCGGCTACAACGGCTTCAACCTGATCACCGCCGACGTGGCCCGCAATACCTGGCACTGGCTCAGCAACCGCGCGCCAACGCCGGTGGCCATCGAGGCGGGTATTCATGCACTGTCCAACGCGGCGCTGGACACACCCTGGCCCAAGGCGCAGGGCATCAAGTTGGCTCTGGCCGATGCGCTGGCCGATGCCGGCAATGCCGGCAACGCCGAGCAACTGGCCGCACGGCTCATCGACGCCCTCGCCGACGCCACCCCAGCGCCTGACGCCGCCTTGCCGGACACCGGCATCGGCGTGGCGCGCGAGCGCCTGCTGTCGCCTCGCTTCGTCCATATGCCCGACCCGGCCAACCCCGGCGTCGCCATCTACGGCACACGCTGTGCCACGGTGCTGATCCGGGACCGCAGCGGCGCCACCCAGATCATCGAGCGAAGCATCACGGCCGAGGGCCGCTGGCTCGCGCCGGTCACCCACCGCTTGGCCTGCTGGCCTTGACCGGAGGCGGCGCGACGCACAAGCTGCGTTACCGTCGCAACTTTGCTTCCCCCCGTCTTTGCCATGCCCCTGACGCACCTACGCCGTTCGTCTGCTGTCCGCTGGACCGCACTGGCCTGCATGCTGGTCGCCAGCCTTGCCGCCGTACGCTGGACTTTCCAGTTAGGTCTTAGCAGCTTGCTGCCGGACGCACAGGAGTCCGGCATCATGTCGCCCACACTGCTGTTTGCCGGCAGTGCCATGGTCTGGTGGATGGCCGGCTGGCCGCACGGGCAGGCTCCAAGCGAGACAGCGCGGCGCGCGGTGCGCGGCCTTGCGCTGCTGCTGGCGGTGATACCCGTGCTGATGCTCTTCGAGGCGGTTAGCGGCCATTCGCTGGGCATCGACATCACCCACCCGGGCATCTTGCCGACGGCGCTGAGCCCCTACCCGGGCCGTATCTCGCCGAATGCCTGCTGCGCGCTGTTGCTGTTGTTCTCCAGCCTGGCCCTGCTCACCTGCAAGCCCAGCCGCGCCGTCCAGCACCTGGCCGCGGCTTGCATCGCCACCGCGGTGCTGATCGCTTCCCTGGGCATCCTGGGCTATCTGCTGCGGCTGGAGCAGCTCTACCGGTGGGGCTCGTTCAACCGCCTGACGCTGACAACGGCCATCGGCCTGGTGCTGCTCGCCGTCGCGCTGTGGGAGCTGCACCTGCGCTGGAGCGGTGCGCAGCAGCGCATGGACCAACACGAGCAACGCATCACGCGGCGTTCGCTCGCCGTGCTGGCCGTCATTGCCATAGCTGCGGGTGCCGGCGGCTTCGCGGCGCTCGAACCGGAGCTGGAGCACGCGCGCCAGGAGGAGGTGCAGTCCACCGCAGTCATCACCGGCGAGGCGCTGACCAGTGCGCTGGACACCGGCGTCTGGCTGGCAGCCACCACCGCAACCCGGGCCAACGTCGTGGCGCAGGTCGCGAGTGCCGCCGCGCGCACGGATGCCGACGACCTGGACCGCCTGCGCACCATCACCCAGAGCCTGCTGACGGCCGGCGTGACGGCGGCGCGCTTCGTCGACCCGGCCGGCGCGACGCTGGCCGAGGCCGGTGCCTTCGCCACATCACCTAACGCCCATGGGCTGACCCTGGCGCGCGACTACGCCGCCAACAGCCGCCTGGCCTGGGCCGGTGGCTTCCTGCTGGTGACCGACCTGCCCATCACCGACAAGGGCGAAGTCATCGGCCGCTTCCAGAGCGAACAACACCTTGCGCTGATGGACCGCCTCGTCGCACGAATCCGCGATGCCGAAAGCTCGTCGGATGTGCTGATCTGCGCCCGCGTCGCCGATGCCGCCTCCTGCCTGCCGTCCAAGCTCTATCCCCAAACCGTCACGATCCCGATGTTCGACGCCAACGGCCGCGTCAACCTGCCCATCAACCGCGCGCTGCTGGGCGAGTCCGGCGTCACGCAGACCTCCGACCTGCGCGGCATCCGCGTCGTCGCCGCGTTCGGGCCACTTGCGCGCACCGGCCTGGCCATGGTCGTCAAGGAAGACACCGAGGCGGTCTTCAGCGCCATCCGCCAGCGCCTGAGCTGGCTCGCGCTGCTGCTGGGCATCCTCGTGCTCGCCGGCACCTGGCTGCTCAGGCAGCATGTGCGGCCCCTGCTCAAACAGCTGGCCGCCAGCGAGCAGCGCATGCGCGACGTCATGAACGCCATCCCGGCCATCGTCGGCGCCTTCGATGCCGAGGAGCGCTGCATCTTCGCCAACGACCTGGCGCTCAAGGTCCACGGCATCGGGCGTCACCAGGCCGTTGGCATGAGCATGCGCGATGGCCTCGGCGAAAAAAGCTACGCGCTGCACCAGCCCCATGTGCGCGCAGCGATGCAAGGCAAGCACCAGTCGTTCGAAGGCTCCCTGCCCTGGCGCGGCGGCACCGGCTACTTCCAGATCCATCTCGTGCCCATGCGCGACCCGCTGACCGATGCGGTCAACGGCGTCTACCTGATGACCTTCGACATCACCGAGCTGCGCAGCGCCCAGCTGCAGCAGGAGCGCAGCGAACGAAGGCTCAGGTCCATCACCGACAACCTGCCCGCGCTGATCTCGCACCTCGATGCCGAAGGCCGCTATCTGTTCGCCAACCGCCAGTTCGAAACCCTGCTCGGCGTCAAACCCGAGCAACTGCTCGGCCACCGCATCGATGAGGTCCGCGACCGGGCCTATGTGGAGCAGATCAAGCCCTGGTTGCGGCAGGCCATGGCGGGGCAGACCGTCGTCTTCGAATCAGAAACCGGGCCGCGGAACGGCGAGCCGCGCAAGTACCAGCAGACCTATGTGCCCGAGTTCGACACCGATGGCCGGGTCATCGGCGTGTTCGCGGTCACCTTCGACATCACCGAGCGCAAGCTGGCCGAACAACGCGTCAACGACGCCCAGGCCAAGCTGAAGGCGATCGCGGACAACCTGCCGGTCCTGATCTCCTACATCGACCGCCAGCACCGCCTCACCTTCGCCAACAAGACCTTCCAGACCTGGATGGGCGTCGACCCCGAACTCGCCGTCGGCAATCACCTCCAGGCCCTGCTGGGACCGGCGCTGTACGAGCAGCGCCGCCAGCAGATCGAGCAGGCGCTCTCGGGCGAACGCGTCGAATTCGAAATCGTCTCGCAGGCCTTGGGCATCACGCGCGAGCTGCAGACGGTCTACATCCCCGACCGCCGGGCCGACGACCGCATCGTCGGCATCTACGCGCTGTCCACCGACGTGACCGCGATGAAGGACGCCGAGCGCCGCCTGCAGGAGCTGGCCCGCAACGACCCCCTGACCGGCCTGCCCAACCGCCGCGAGTTCGAGAGCCGGCTGGCACTGGCACTGGCCCGTAGCCGCCGCCACGGCAAGGGCATTGGCCTGATCTTCATGGACGTGGACCACTTCAAGCACATCAACGACACCTACGGCCACGCCGCCGGCGACCTGGTGTTGAAGGAGTTCGCCGTGCGCGTTTGCGCAGCCGTGCGCAAGACAGACACCGCCGCACGCCTGGCCGGCGACGAGTTCGTCGTCATCCTCGAAGGCCTGGCTGGCGACGCCGAGGCCAGCCACGTCGCCGCCAAGCTCGTCGAGGCGATCCGGGCGCCCATGCGCCTGCCCGGCGGCGCGGAGATCAGCGTGACCACCAGCGTCGGCCTGGCCTGCTGGGGCGGCACCGGCGAAGGCGCGGAGGACATCCTCGACCGTGCCGACCGCGCCCTCTACCGGGCGAAGGCCGCCGGGCGCGACACCTTGGCGCAGACGATCTTCTGAGCTAGCCGCCGCTTCAGCGCGTCGCGCACTGAATGGCGTCCACGATCTCCGGCTTGGCGACCCCCAGCGTGCGCCGGTCGATGACGCCCATGATGTCGGTGGACGTCGCGCTCCAGGTCATGTTGCCGTTGTCCCACCAGAACGCCGGGATGCCGGCCTTGCGGGCACCACGCGCGAAGTAGGCCGCGTGCTTGACGCGCTCGGCGAGGTTGTTCTTGTCGGTCGACGCCCACTCGCCCATGACGACCGGTGTGCCGGCCTGGATGAACTTGGTATTCAACCGCGTGAACATCTCGTCCAGCTCCGCCTGACCGCTGAAGACCGAGCCGCCCTTCTGGTTGAGCGCGAAGTCGTAGGGCGAGTAGGCGTGCACCGAGACGGCGATGTGCTTGTCCTTGGGCAGCACGAGGGCGTTGGTCTGCTCGGCGGTGGCCGTGGCCGCATAGCCGGGCAGCATCACCAGGCGGCGCAGGTTGTTGCCGCCCGTCGCACGGATGGCATTCAGCGCCACCGCGTTCAAGCGGTTCAGCACGTCGTAGTACTCCGGCTTGCCCCACCAGTCGTCCACGCCGGCTACCGACACGCGCGGTTCGTTCATCGTCTCGAAGACGACGCGATGGTCGTACTTGGGGTGCCCTCAAGAAACGGAAAATTCTGTACGTTAAGCCCACTGGATCTAAAGCGCCCGATTGAACCGCCAGTCGACGCATAAGGCGCGGGTTGGGAGGTAGCAAGCATGCCGTCATGGTGCCGGA
>NZ_JBDSQX010000072.1:0-10676 GCF_039929605.1 Roseateles sp. | reverse complement strand
AGCCGCCGCTGAAACGCAGCCGGAAATCAGCGCGTCGCACCGCACCGCGTCCATCAATATGAACGCGACCGAACAGCGACCGGCAAACAGCGGCAGTTGTGAACGCAGACCGCACGTTGCGATGCCTATCCGAACGCGGAGCGGCAAATGCGAACAGACAGCGAACATTCACCGGCAACGGGTGAACAGAAACCGGCAGTGCAGCGAGCGGGCGTGGCACCGATGGGCATCGCGACGCTCCAGCCGACCGAAGTGCCGGGACGTCTCAGCCGCAAGGCCCGTCACTACCTCCCACAGATCCTCGGCCTTCGGGCCCAGGGCTACACGCTGGAAGCGATCCAGCAGGCGCTCGCCGCCGTCGGTGTCACGGTCAGCATCAGCACGGTGCGCCGGGAGGCCATGCGCGCCGTGCCGGCCACACAGCTGGCATCGGCGCGTTCCCAGAGACTCGCGCCCGCTCAGGTGGCCGCCCCGCCCGCGACCGCCACAGCACCAGCATTCCTCGATCTTCCAGCCTCGGGCAAGGACGCCGCCGCGACCTACGCCCAGGCGAAGAGCAGCAACCCCCTCATGCGCGCAAAGGAGAACCCATGAAACTCGCCGTCATATCAACTTCTCCGGCAACGTGGGCAAGACCACGCTCGCCCGCCACCTCCTGCTGCCGCGCATCCCCGGCGCGGAGTACATCGCGGTAGAGACCAACAACGCCGGCACCGAAGGCCAGGCGTCGCTGCGCGGGGACCAGTTCGCCATGCTGCAGGAATACCTGCTCTCGATCGACAGTGCCGTCGTCGCCATCGGCGCCAGCACGGTGGACGACCTGATGGACCTGATGGCGCAGTACGGCGGCAGCCATGAGGACTTCGACTGCTTCATCGTGCCCACGGTGCCCGATCCCAAGCAGCAGCAGGACACCATCGCCACCCTGGTCGACCTGGCCCGCCTGGGGGTGTCCCCCGAACGCATGCGGCTGGTGTTCAACACCATGGAGCTGGGCGTGATGTGACAGCTCGCCTGGCGCAGCGGTTGCAGCGCAGCCGACCGAACACCATGAGCAGCGGCGGCCCTGCGGCCGACGTGCCACCAAGGGAGCCAAAGGCGAGCGACTGGCGCGACGGTCGAGCCGGTGATCACTGACTTGCATCCAGGACTTCAGCGGCCCGCCTTCGGGCATGGCGGGTGCCCGGGGTGGCGATCTGGGTCTTCGAGCTGGCGATCGACCCACTGCCGACACAGAGCCAGCGGATCTGAACGCCGCGAAGCTGCCGTTCGATTGGAGTCGGGCGAACTCCGCCGGCATCGCGCCCAATGGCCGTCCTCTGCCCGGAGCGTCGTCCGTAGGTTTATGGAAGCGCGTCCGAACTGCGAGCGGCAAACTCCCTACGAATGCTTCCACAGGGTCAGTGGCGAGTCGACGCTGATCCTGGTGACGCGAAGGAGAGGTGCGATGAGGACGTGCATATCCGGGCCGCTTGCTCGTGCCCTCGGCGCTGTTGCGGTGACTGGTCCAGCGGGATATTCCGGCCTCTCGCCGCAGACCTTGTCGGGCGACTGATGGTGCCGTGACCGCCGACGCAGCGACGAGAACCGAACGAGCCGGCCGCAGCCCGCGGCAACGAACGACAGAACGCGCGCCAACCGCGCAGCAACCAGGAGCGAACCATGCCTGTAGCCTTGACCTACCCCGGCGTGTACGTCGAAGAAGTGCCGAGCGGCGTGCGCACGATCACGAGCGTCGGCACATCGATCACTGCCTTTGTCGATTTCTTCCGCCAGGGCCCGATGGACCGCGCGGTCGAGGTCTTCGGGATGGCCGATTTCGAGCGCACCTTTGGCGGGCTCGATGATCGCAGCGAAGCCAGCTATGCCATTTCGCAGTTCTTCCTGAACGGCGGCTCGTCGGCACTGGTGGTTCGCTGCGCGAGCGAAGATCTGGTCAGCGTGCCCAACGTGCTGTTGAGCACGGCCAGCGTGATGATCGGTGAGCTCGACGCGCCGGGCACCGACGCCTTGCGCGTCTCGGCAGCCAGCGCCGGCGTGTGGGGCAACACGCTGCGCGCGGAGATCGACCACCGTACCAGCGACCCGCGCACGCTGTTCAACCTGAGCGTCACGCGCTATGTGTCCGATGCGCCCGGCGCCGCGGTGCTGGGCCAGGAGCGCTTCCTCAACGTGTCGATCGATCCGTTGAGCACCCGCTTCGTCGAGTCGGTGGTCAATGCCGACGCGCAGAACTTCAGCGTCGAGGCCTTGAGCACCAACATCCCGGCGCCGACCGGCCTGACCGGCGACGACGTGGCGGCGCTGGCGACTGTCGACTTCGACGCCATGAGCGCCACCCAACTCGCCATCGCGGTTGGCGGCTCCGGTGCCTTCAACGCCACGCTGCCCACCTGGTCGGTCGGCACCGTGACCAGTCTGATTCAACTGGCCTCGCGGCTGGAGCAGGCGATCCGCACTGCGGTCGACGCGACTGCCGTTCCGCCGGCACTGGGCACGCCGACGCCGCCCTGCCTGACCGGTGCCACGGTGCACGTGGCCACCTACCCAACCGGCCCCGGCACGTTCACCAGCCACCTGGTGATCAACGCCGGCAAGGGCGATCCAGCCCGTTCTTTTGCCGATCTCATCACGCTCACCGAGGTCGGTGGCGGCACGCTCAGCAACGACTTGGGCTTGCTCAACGCACTGGCGCGCCTGCGCAACGTTCAGTTGTACGAACTCGGCGTGGTCGCCCTGGCGGCCGGTGCGCTGATCTCGGGCGTCGAAGGCGGCGACGGCGTGCCGCCCAACGCCGACGCGCTGGTGGGCGCAGTGGCTGACGCAAACGACCGCGGCATGTTCGCGCTGCGCAAAGCCGACTTGTTCAACCTGCTGTGCATCCCGCGCGCCGCGTCCATCGTGCCGGAGACCAACGGCGAAGCGCAGATGCAGCAGATCGTCGCGCAGGCCATTGGCTTCTGTTCGCTGGAGCGTGCGTTCTTCATGCTCGACATCCCGCAGACGGTGAACACCGTCACCGAGATGAAGGACTGGCTCGACACGCACGCCAACTTCCGCAGCCGCAACGCCGCGGTGTTCTTTCCGCGCATCCAGATCCCGGACCCCGTGAACGGCTTCCGCCTGCGCAACGTGGGCACCAGCGGCACGCTCGCCGGCGTGTTCGCCCGCACCGACACCGAGCGCGGCGTCTGGAAGGCGCCGGCCGGCATCGAGGCCGTGCTGCGGGGCATCTCGGCCATGGACATCCGCCTGACCGACATGGAAAACGGCGTGCTCAACCCGCTGGCCATCAACTGCCTGCGCGTGTTCCCGATCTACGGCAGCGTGTCCTGGGGCGCGCGCACGCTTGACGGCGCCGATCAGGCCGGCTCGGAATGGAAGTACACATCGATCCGCCGCCTCGCGCTGATGCTGGAGGAATCGCTCTTTCGCGGCACCAAGTGGGTGGTGTTCGAACCGAACGACGAGCCGCTGTGGGCGCGCGTTCGGCTCAACGTCGGCGCCTACATGATGGGCTTGTTCCGCCAGGGCGCGTTCCAGGGTGCCTCACCCAAGGAGGCGTTCTACGTCAAGTGCGACGCCGAGACCACCACGCAGGCCGACCGCAACCTCGGAATCATCAACATCCAGGTGGGCTTCGCGCCGCTGAAGCCGGCCGAGTTCGTCGTCATCAAGATCCAGCAGATCGCTGGTGATCTGTAATCCTTCAGGGAGAGCCTCATGGCGAACACCGGTTTTGTGGTCAACACCCACCGCATCGATCCGTACAAGAACTTCAAGTTCAAGCTGCTGTGGGACGGCAAGCCCGTGCTCGGCATCAGCAAGGTGAGCGCACTCAAGCGCACGACCGAGGTCGTCAAGCACCGCAGCGGCGGCGAGAACGCTTTCGACCACAAGTCGCCAGGACGCTCGAGCTACGAGGCGGTGACGCTTGAGCGCGGGATCACGCACGACCTCGAGTTCGAGAAGTGGGCACAGCTGGTGCACAGCTACCAGGGTGACCCGAGCATGGACCTGGTCAACTACAAGAAAGACCTGACGCTCGAAGTGCTGAACGAGCGCGGCCAGGTGGCGATCCGCTACTTCCTGTTCCGCTGCTGGGTCAGCGAGTTCACCGCGATGCCCGATCTCGACGCGAACGCGAACGCGGTGGCGATCGAGCACCTGAAGCTCGAGCTCGAAGGCTTCCTGCGCGACGAGGCCACCACCGAGCCGAGCGAGGCCGCGTAAGGGCTCCCGTCGTGACGCACACCGCCAGCGTCGTCGACTCCGGGCCTGCGGCGGCCTGGCATGCGCGCGCCTTCGGCAGCGCTGCGGCCGATCTCGACCTGCGCTTCGAAGCGCGCGCGCCGCAGCGCTCGATCAGCGCGCTGCTGGCGCTCTGCCTGTGCGATGCCGACGGCCACCCGCCCGAGACCGCACGCCTGGCCCGCTGGCCACTCGCGCGCCGGCTGCATGCGCTGCTGGCCGTGCGCCTCGCGGGCGACCCCAACGCGACCGAGGGCCTGCAGGCACAGTGCCAACGCTGCGGCTCGGGCTTCGAGCTCGAACTCGAACTGGCGCGCTGCAGCGAGCTGGCAGGCAACGACACGCCGGTGCAGTGGCTCACACCGGACGGTCAGCGCCTGCAGCTGCGCCTGCCCAACGCTGCCGACCTTGATGCCTGGCAGTCGCAAGGGCTGGCCGATGTCGAACAACTGGCCAGGACGCTGGTCGACACGGTCGACGACGCACCGCCCGCCCCAGCCTTTCAGCTGCGCGCCGATTGGCTCGCACCGCTGGCCGACGTGATGGCCGAGCACGACCCGCTCAACGCCCTCAGCGTCGACGCAAGCTGCCCCGACTGCGACCATGTGCAGGCGCTCGAGATCGAGCTCGACCACCTGCTTCTGAACTCGTTCGCGCGCCAACAACTGCGGTTGCTCGACGAGGTGCTGCGCCTCGCCCAGGCCCTGCACTGGAGCGAGGCCGAGATCGTCGCGCTGCCCGCCTGGCGCCGCGCCTTCTACCTCGACCGCATCGGCGCGGCCGGGGCACTGTCATGACCCGCTACTTCGAACGGCTGGCGGCGCGCAGTGCTGCCGAGGCGGCGTCGCGGGCGGTCCCGGCGCCGGCTGCGCTGGAACGACATGTAGAAGTCGATGCGGCTGCGCCGAAGCCTGAGGCACACACCGACGTGGCGCAAGCGCCCGCCGCAGGCCGGCTCAACCCGCGCCCGGGGCCAGCGGCGGCACCAACCAGCGCGCCGGCTGTTCGATTCAACACACCCGCAGCACCGGCAGCCCGGCCGGCCACGGCAGGCTCCGATGCCGCTGCATCGCCGACCCCGGCGCAACCGGCGCCACCGGGCCACGGCATTACCGGGCCTGATGTCCTGACCACGGCGCCGGCACGGCCGAGGCGGTCCGAAACCCTTGTAGAAACAGCAACCACGGCGCCGACAGCAATGCCGCCCATGCCGGTGGGCGCGGCCGATCCGCACACCGAGCTGGCGACCCGTGCAACGCCGCCCTCTCGCGCTGAGCCACGGCGCGCCGACACGCCGCCCCCCCCGGTGGCGGCGCAGCGTGCCGCCCGTGGAACGCCCGCCGCACCCGCCGTGCGCCCGCTGTCGCAGGCCTTGCCCACACCGGTGACCGAGCAGCGTCCCGCCACCGTCGCGCCCCGACCCGCTGCGGCGCGTGCCGAGGCACCTGTGCAACCGCACGTCGACGTGCACATCGGCCAGGTCGCCATGACGGTCCACGTGCCCGCCCCGGCGCCCGCGCTCACGGTGCAGGCCCGCACCGCGCGCGCGGGAGCTGGCTTCTCGCCCGCCCGGCACAACCTCCGGTCCGGAGACTTGCCATGGCCTTGAGCGCCAGCACCGAGGCCGTCGGCGCGGTGAGCGAGCTGCTCAGCACGCGGGTGTCATCACGTCTGAACAACCTGCCGGTGCTGGTAGGCCGGCCGTCGGACGCGCCTGACGACCTGGGGTCCCGCGGGCTCAACCTGTTTCTCTACCGCATCGGCTTCGATGGCCACATGCGCAACCAGCCGCTGGATGTGGGCCAGCAGCCACCGCTGTGGCTGACGCTGTACTACCTGCTGACCGCCTTTGACAGCGACAACGAGAGCGAGACCGTCGCCGCGCACCGCCTGCTCGGCCAGGGCCTGGTCGCGCTGCAGGAACTCAACTTCCTGCGCCCAGCGGTGAGCATGGCCGCGCTGACCGCGAACCCGGAGCCGCTGAAGATCACCTTCGACGAGGCCGACGCCGACCTGCTAAACAAGCTGTTCAGCGGCGCCGAGGAGCGCTACCGCGTCTCGGCCGCGTTCCAGGTGCGGCCGGTCATGCTGGCTACCGACGCCGCGCCCGACTACGCGCCGCTGGTACAGACGGTCGGCCCGGGCAACGCCGGCGTGATGGTGTTTGCATCGATGGGTGCGCGCCTGACGGAGATCGAGCCGGCGAAGTTCGTCGCGGGCGACAGGGTGGCGCTGCGCGGCATCGACCTCGCCGGCTACGACCGCATCAACCTCGGCGGCAACCTGCTGCTGCCGTTGGCGCCCGAGCCGGAGGACCGGGGCGACGTGGTCCGCTTCCAGTTGCCGGTGAACACGCCTATCGCCGCCGCCGGCTATGCGATCAGCGTCGCGCGCATCCTGCCGACCGGGCGCCCGATGACCAGCACGCCGCTGCTCGGCGAGTTGATGCCGGTGGTCTCGGGCGTCGCGCTCGACGGGCCACTGGTCGCCGTCGGCGCCAACCTGCGCGGCAGCTTCATCGTCAGCGGCGCACAGTTCGGCGGCCCCGACGAATCGATCTTCGCGGCCCTGCTGTTCGACGGTGTGGCCGTGATCCAGCTCGAACCCTCGGTCGATCCGACCGCCACTGCCGCGCGCTTCACTGTGCCCGAGGCAATGGCGCTCGCACCGGGCACCTACCGTGTGGTGCTGCGCGTCAACGGACAGCAGGCGCTGCAAACGCCGCCGCTGCTGTGGACATGAGCCTGCACGCCGCGTCCCCAGGCAACGGCCACGCTGCCGGCGCCGCCGCCTGGGCGCCGAATGGCGCGCCCCCGCTCAAGCGCGCGCTCCCACCCGCCGCTTTCGACCCCGCGCTCGTGCCCGCCGATCCACTGGCCGCCTCGTGGCTGGCCGAAGCCACGCTGCGCCTGCGCCGCGAGCTGGCTTGGTGCTGGCACCTGAGCGGCACCCAAAGCGCCCAGCGCAGCCTGCCGCTGGCGCGCACACCGATCGACGACAGCATCGACCGCCTGCGCCACCACGATGCGCGCCAGGCCTTCTTCGCCACCGATGTCGCGGCCACCTACCTCGGTGAAGAGATCGCGCGTGTGTCCATACGGCGTGCGCAGATCGCACAGGCCCGCAGCGGCTGGCAGGCTGTGGCCACCGCGGCCGGCCTCGACGAACACGCGCAGTTCGTGCTCGCACTGGCCCTGGCCGCGCGCGCCGATGCCGCGTTTGCGCCGGTCGCCGGCGCCGTGCAGCAGGACGGCCGGGCGACGCTCGCCCTTGCCCAGCGCCTGTGGCACGCGCCGCTGGCGCTGATCGCCTGCCTCGACCCCGCACACCCGCTCTACGCCTTCGGCCTGCTGCAGGCCCCCACCGACTGGCATCAGCCGCTTGAGCTGCCGGCGCCGGTGGCGGCAGCGCTGCTCGACCCGCACACCGCCTGGCCCGCAGCACTGCGGCCGCTACCTTCGACCGACACCACCGCCGCGGCCGCCACTGCCGCCACTGCCGGGCAGGCCGCCGCGCTCGCCTGGCTGCGCGCCTTGCCACCGGCGGCGATGCAGATCGTGCCGCTGCTGCTGCCCGCCGGCGCCAGCGCGGCCCCCATCGCGCGCAACGTGGCCGCCGCGACCGGCCGCCCCATCGTGCAGTTGTCGCCCGAGATCGGGCCCGACCACGCCGCGTTGCGCGGCCTGGCCTGCGCGGCCTGGCTGCATGGCGCCGACCTGTTGCTGCCCCCGCACTGGCACAGCCACCCCGGCGCACTGCCGCTCGACCAGGCGCTGCGCCCGCTGGCGGCGCTGCCGCTGCGCCTGCTATTGCCGGTGCACGACAGCGCGGCAGTGCGCGCCCTGCCACCAGCCTGGCTCGGGCCAACGCTCGTGGTCGAACCACTGGCCACTTCCGAGCGCGCTTTGCAATTGGCGAGCGCCCTGCCCCCGACCATGGGCGACGCCGCAGCCGAGGCCGCCCGGCGCTTCCGCCTTAACGACCTGGCGCTCGCGCAGGTGACGACCACCCTGCGCGCGCTGCCTCAGGCCGACGAGTCCACGCTGCACGCGCTGTGCCGCACCGCAGCCACGCTCGATCTGGGCCAGTTGGCGCAACCGGTCACCCCGCGCTTTGCGCTCGCGTCGCTGGTGCTGCCACCGCGCCAGCGGGCGCAGGTGCGCGCCATCGTCGAAGGCATGCGCGCGCTCGGTCGCGTGCATCAGGACTGGGGCACCGCGAAGACATGGAACGAAGGCGGCATCGCGGTCCTGTTCTGCGGCCCGCCCGGCACCGGCAAGACGATGTGCGCCGAGGCCCTGGCCGATGAACTGGCGCTGCCGATGTACCGCATTGACCTGTCGCAGGTGGTCAACAAGTACATCGGCGAGACCGAGAAAAACCTTCGCCGCATCTTCGACGCCGCCGAGGCCGCTGAGTGCCTGCTGCTGTTCGACGAGGCCGATTCGCTCTTCGGCAAGCGCACGGAGGTCAAGGACGCGCACGACCGTTTCGCCAACATCGAGGTGAGCTACCTGCTTGAACGCATGGAGCGCTTCAAGGGCCTGGCCGTGCTGGCCACCAACCGGCGCAAGGACGTGGACGAGGCATTCACCCGCCGCCTGCGCTTCATCGTCGACTTTCCGCTGCCCGGTGCACCCGAGCGCGAATGCCTGTGGCGCGGCATGTTCCCGGGCGCGGTGGACGTCTCCGGCATCGACTTCGGTTTCATCGCGCAGCACTTCGAGATGGCCGGTGGCGCAATGCGCTCGGCCTCGTTCAACGCCTGCCTGCACGCCGCCGCCGCCACCCGCGGCGAGCCGGCGGTCGACATGCCGGCGTTGCTGGTGGCCATCAAGCGCGAGATCGAGAAGGCCGGCCGCGAAATCCAGCGCGACCAGTTCGGGCGTTATGCGCACCTGTTGCCGGAGGCCTCGTGAGCACCGCCCGGCCGCCCGCAATTGCTTATTCCCCCTCGGCGCGACCGGCCGAAGGCCGCAGGGTGCACAAATGAATCGAATCTCGATTGATCGACTCGACCTCTCGCTCGACGGCCTGAGCGAAGCCGATGCGCAGCAAGTTCGCAGCGAGCTGCCCGGCGCCATGCAGCGCAGCCTGCAGCGACGCATGTCCGAATCCATCGCGATGCGCCTGGACCGCAGCAGTGCCGACCTGGGCGTGCTGTCCCTGCCCGGCGCACTGCCACCGCGCGCGGTGGCCGATGCCATCGCCGCGCGCTTAACCGACTGGCTGGGCACCCAGGCCATGGTGGCCTCGGGCGAGGAGCTCTGACCATGGCCGTGCACGGTGCGCTTTTCGAATACAGCGGCCAGTTCATCGGGCCGATCCCGAACATCGTGGTGTTCCAGTTCAACCCCGAGTCGCTCGCTCGCACCATCCGCATCACGCCACCCGCAGCCGAGGGCGACCGTGGCCGGCGTGCGCAGGGCGAGCGCAGCGCCGCCGCCGCGCCGCCGGTCGAGGAATTCTCGGTCAAGCTCGCGCTGTCGGCCGCGGAGGACCTGAGCACCGAGGGCCCGTTCACCGGCGTCACCCGCACCTTCGGCATCGGCCCGCAGATCGCTGCGCTCGAGAAGATGGCCTACCCGGCCGGCGGCGGCGGCCTGATCGGCGCGGCCATTGATGCAATCGGCAGCGCCCTGTCGTCGGCCACCGGTGCCGGCGCGACCCGGCCCATCCCGCGCGAGCAATTGCCCAAGCTGCTCTTCATCTGGGGCCCGACGCGGGTGCTGCCGGTGTCCATCACCTCGCTGCGCATCAGCGAGCAGGAATACGACAACACGCTGAACCCGTCGCGCGCCGAGGTCGAGATCGGCCTGCGCGTGGCGGAGGTGCCGGCCTCGGACGACCTGATCGCTCAGGGCGCGCTGATGTACACGAAGACGGTGAAGGAAGCGCAGGCCATCGCGCAGATGGCGCGCGGCATCGCCTCGCTGCCCGACATCCTGCCGATCTGACGGAGAACCTCACCATGTTCCTGAAGAACTCGCGCTACTACAAGCTGCCAACCCACACGACGGTGGTCGATGACCGCCCGGTCGCGCTGCTGAACTGGCGCCGCCTGCCGACCACCACCGGCGAGGCCGCAATCGTGAAGGCGCACGACCAGCTGGACGCGCTGGCCGAGCAACGCTACGCCGACGCTGCCCGCTACTGGCACATCGCCGACGCCAACAGCGCGCTCCAGGCCCACGAGCTGACTGAGCTGCCCGGCAGCGAGATCCAGCTCCCGAAGAACTGAGAGGGTGAGAGGAAATCCAACATGCCCGCCTTGCCGCCCCAAACCGCCCCACTCGTCGTTGCAAATGCTCGCCGTAGCCCGAGCTACGGCTGCGCTTTGCGCCTGGATCAGCGCTCTTTGAGCCCCCCGCTCGGACGCGCCCGATTTATTCACAGGTTCTGAGTGCCGTGACGCGCACTCGTCC
>NZ_JBDSQX010000071.1:0-3757 GCF_039929605.1 Roseateles sp. | reverse complement strand
CTCCCGACCCCAAGCCCGACAGCCTCCCGCCGTGACTTCCTTCTCGCTTGCGGCCCCTGTCGGGCTGAGGTTTTCATTTCGTCACCGTCTCGCCGAACCTCGCTGACTAGCATGCGCACTGAGGCTTCAAGAGCTCACCCCTAACGCCATGCCTACCGTCACACGCTCCTTCCCGGCCACCCAAGCCACCGACCCTCCCACCTCGGCGCGAACCAGGGTGCTGGAAGGCGGCTCGGCGCAACGACAGCCGCCGCGCCCTGCAACAACCGCCGCCGCTCGGCCACGGCCCGCGCCGGGCCCACGTGCCCAGGGCGCCGCCGTCGCGGCTGACGGCCTGCCGCGTTGGGCCAAGGGCGTGGTCATCGGCGGCCTGCTGTTGGCCGTGGCCATGCCGGCCACGGTGCTGATGTCGCGCTCCATGCTTGTGCAGGAGGCGCTGGCCGCGGAAAGCGGCTCCAAGGCCGCCATGGTCTGCACCGGCGGCAACGCGCGCGCGGTGGACAGCTCCAGCATCACCGGCTGGCTGTTCGGCGGCTCGTTCTTCAGCTGCGGCGACTGGGAGACGCGCGACGCTCGCGTGCAGCGCGAGCGCGACCGCTACGAGACCAACTACATGGCGCGGGAACGCACGCGCCAGGGCCTGCCACCAAACTGACTTGCGCCTTTGTCTTTCGGGCCGGGCGCCGGGCCGCCCCAAGCCGGCTCGCATGAGGCTATCGGCGGCTCAGTGCCGCCCGTAGCCTCGTCCCCACGGGGGACCGACCAGACCGGCTCGCGTTCAGCGACGCAAGGCTGGGCGAGGGGCTCCAGTTTCAGCCGCCAACGCGCTTGACCGTCCAGCCCTCGGGCCGCGCCTTCAGCCAGGCCATGACCTTCTCCAGGTGGTCGCCCTGGATCTCGATGACGCCGTCCTTGGCGGTACCGCCGCTGCCGCACAGCGCCTTGAGCTGTTTGGCCAGCACGGTCAGCGCCGCGTCGTCCAGGGGCATGCCGTGGATGGCGGTGACGCCCTTGCCCTTGCGGCCGGCCGTCTCGCGGCGCACACGCACGACGCCGTCGCCCGCAGGCCTCACCTTGTCCTTGCAGGTGCATTGCGCGGCGGGCCGGCCGCAGCCGGCGCAGGCGCGGCCGAAATCGGTGGAATAGACGAGGCTCATGGGCCGGGCCTCAGGTGGCGTTCGAAGAAGGCGTCCATCGTGCGGTAGAGGTGCAGCCGCGTCGCCCGACCAGGGATGCCGTGGGCCTTGCCGGGGTAGATCTGCAGGTCGAAGGTCTTGCCGGCGTTCTGCAGCGCCTCCACCAGGCGCAGCGTGTGCTCGAAGAGCACATTGTCATCCGCCGTGCCGTGCACGAGCAGCAGCGGCCTGGACAGCAGCGCGGCGCGCGACGGCAGGTTGGCGCTGGCGTAGGTCGCGGCCTTGCCGTCGTCGGGCTGGCCGAGATAACGCTCCGTGTAGGCGGTGTCGTAGAGCGTCCAGTCGGTCACCGGTGCGACGGCGATGGCCGCAGCGAAAGGCGTGTCGGCGTCCAGCACGGCGCGCGCGCCGAGGTAGCCGCCGTAGCTCCAGCCGAAGAAGCCAATGCGCGCGGCGTCCACGCCCGGCACGCGGCTGGGCAACTCGCGCACGGCGGCGAAGAGGTCGGCCACCTCGACCTTGCCGAAGGCCTGGGCGTGAGCACGCGTGAACTCGCGGTCGCGGTGAGCCATGCCGCGTGTGTCCAGCATCAGCACGCCGTAGCCGCGCTGCTGCCAGTGGGCGATCAGTGGCATGTCGCGGCCCCAGCCCCAGGTCACGGTCGCGCTTCCGGGTCCGCCGTAGGCCAGCGCGATGACCGGGTGCTTGCCGTCGCGGCGGTCCTGGGCGGGGAAGAAGAAGAAGGCGTTCAGCGGCGTGCGGCCATCAGCGGCCATCAGGTCCAGCGCCAGCGGCGTGTTGCTGAACTGGCGCAGCGCCGGGTCGGGCGGGTCACCGGCCAGCGCGATGGCGTTGGCGCCGTCCAGGCTGCGCAGTTCAAGCGTGGGTGGCGAACCCCAGGCCGAGCGCGTGACGAGCAGCCGCGTGCAGCCGGCATCGGCCTTGGCGTCGCGCCACTGGCGGTTGCCAGCACCGGCCAGCGCCTGCACACGGCCGCCGGCCAGTGGCATCTGGTACAGCTCCTGGGCCTTGCCGCGGTCACCAAAAGCGGCGAAGACGACGTTCTGCGCGTTGGCGCAGACGGCATGTGCGACCGGCTCGGTGGTTTGCGTCAGCGCCGTGCGAGCGCCGCTGGAGCGGTCGATAAGCAGCAGCTGGCGCCGGCCCGAGGCCTCGCTGGACCAGAGCAGGCCGCGCGGCGTCTCGATCAGGTCGTCATGCGTCTCGACCCAGGCGGTGTCGGTTTCGACAGTGATGTCTCGCGGCACGGCATTCGCCTTGAACTCCGTCAGCGTCAGCCGCGTCTGGTCGCGCGTGAACCACTGCAGCCAGGGCGTGCCGTCTTCAAACCAGCCGGCGCGGGCGATGTATTCGGCAGACTTGGGCAGCGGCAGCTCGCGGCGCTGGCCCGTGAGCGCGTCGATGACGAAAGCCGTGACTTTGGCGTTGGCCTCGCCGGCGGCGGGGTAGCGCTGCGAGGTCATCTCCGTGCGGTCGGCAAAGATCTGCGCGCGCGTCTTGAGGCCCACGCCCGACTCGTCCACGCGCAGCACCAACAACGACTTGCCGTCCTTGCTCCACCAGTAGCCGCGCTGGCGCGCCAGTTCCTCCGCAGCGATGAACTCGGCCTGGCCCCAGTTGAGCGTGTCGCTGCCGTCCTGCGTCAGCTGGCGCGGCTTGGCGCCGGCGGCCAGCGGCAGCGTGAAGAGATTGCCGCCCTGCACGTAGGCCAGGCTCTTGCCGTCAGGCGTGCAACGCGGCTCCAGCTTGGGCGCGCCAGCCTCCAGGGCGAGCTTCTGCGCCTGCGGGCCGGCAGCCGTCAGGCGCACGAGGTAGAGATCACCCGACAGCGGGAACAGCAGCGCGCTGTCGTCGCTGCCGCACCACTGGTAACCAGTGATGCCGCGCTGCGTGATGCGCTGGCGCTCCAGCGCCATCTTCTCGGCCTCGCTGAGTTTTTGTTCTGCGCCGCCGAGCAGGTCGGCAGCGGCCACCAGCTTGCGTGGCTCGCCACCCCCGCTGGGCTGGGCCCACAGCTCCAGCACCTCGCTGTCGGCCTGTGAGGGCCGCAGGAAGCTGACCCACTGCCCGCCGGGAGAAACCTCCGCCTGGCGCGGCAGGCGGCCGGCCAGCGGCGGGTCGGCAGTGAGGCGTTTGAGGGTGAGGAGATTGGCAGTCGGGGTCTGGGCCAGTGCCGCGCTTGTGACGCAGACACTGACAGCCAAGGTCATGAGGATCTTCATTACCGAATGCTAGCCGCGGCCGGGAGGGCACGCAGGCGCGGGCGTCGTTCGGCGGCGCATAGACGCTGATCGAACAAGCTCATGCGGCCGGGGCATTTGCTTCATTCCTATGATCCACAGCCCCGCCCCCGTCATTCCAGGAGAGCCACCATGTCCCTGCGCATCAACGACATCGCCCCCGACTTCACCGCCCAGACCACGCAAGGCGAGATCAAGTTCCACGACTTCATCGGCGACCAGTGGGTCGTGCTGTTCTCCCACCCCAAGGACTTCACGCCGGTGTGCACGACCGAGCTGGGCTACCTCGCCAAGATCGAGCCCGAGTTCACGCGGCGCAACACCAAGCTGATCGGCCTGAGCGTGGACCCGGTGGACAAC
>NZ_JBDSQX010000070.1:0-13147 GCF_039929605.1 Roseateles sp. | reverse complement strand
CTGCGCCGCCAGCGCGCGCACGGCGGGGTGCTGCTCGCCGAAGCCGGACAGGGCCTCCAGCAGCCAGGCCGGGATGACGTTGCCGATGACGGCGGCCAGGCGCACGAGCCTGGCCTGCTCGGGCGGTAGCCGGCCGACGCGGGACTCGACCAGGGCGGCCAGCCAGGCCGAGTTGCTCTGGCCCTGGACGAAGCTGTTGCCGGCATCGGCCGCCGCGTGGCAGAGCTCCTCGATGAAGAGCGGGTTGCCGCCGGCGTGGCGCAGCACCTCGGCGGCGAGGAAGGGGTCGACCTGGGGCGCGAGCTGCTGCACCGCGCGGGCCGATTCGCGCTCGGTCAGCGGCGGCAGCTCGATGATCTGGGCGCCGTCGTCACGAGCGCCGGGCAGGGCGGGCTCGGGCCGGCTGGCCGTCAGCAGCAGCAGCGGCAGGCTCTGCGCCGCGGCGATGGTGCGCAAGCGGTGCAGCAGGCGCAGGGAGGCGTCGTCGGCCCACTGCAGGTCGTCGATGAAGACGAGCTGGGTCTCGTGCCGCGCCAGCGCCAGCAACAAGGCGAGCAGGGCGTCGGCGCGCTGGCCGGGTGCGCTGTGCTGGGCGGCGGCCAGCTCGGACGGCGCGTCGGTCATGCCGTCCATGCTGCGCAGCATCTGCAAGAAGGGCTGCAGCGGCTCGGCGCTGAGGTAGCTCTCGCAGTAACCGCGGTGGAGGCGGCAGATCTGACCGGCCTGGTCGCCCGCGTGGCGCAGGAACTCCTCGGTCAGCCGCGTCTTGCCAACGCCGGCGCCAGCGCGCAGGCCGAGCCACAGCGTGCGCCCGCCCAGCGCGCGCACGAGCGCCGCGTCCAGCGCCGCCAGCTCGGCCTCGCGGCCAACGAAGGGCGCCAGACCGCGGCGCACGCTGGCCTCGAAGCGGCGGCCCACGGCCGCGCGGCCGAGCACGCGGTAGGCCGCCAGCGGCGTGGCGCGGCCACGCAGTTGCAGCGTGAAGCGCGGGCCGGTCTCGAAGAACTGGCTCTGCAGGCCCAGGCTCTCCTCGCTGGCGATGATCTCGTCGGCCTTGGCCGCCTCCGACAGGCGTGCGGCGATGTTGGGCGCATTGCCCAACAGCTCGAAGCGGCCACGCATCTGGTCGCCCTCGTTGACCAGGACGATGCCGGCATGCACGCCGCTGTGCAGCGTGAGGCCGCAGAACTCGGCTGGGCGGGGGCCGGGCGGCATGATGCCGCGCACGGCGGCGTGCAGCTCCAGCGCAGCCTCGGTGGCGCGGCGGCCGTCGTCCTCGCGCACGTCGGGGTGGCCGAAGACGGCCAGCATGCCGTCGCCCTGGATGCGCGCGATGACGCCGCCGTGGTGGGGCACGATGCGCTCGTACAACCCGCGCAGCCCCGTCAGCATGGCCGAGTAGTGCTCGGCCTCCATCCACTCGGCCATGGCGGTGGAGCCGCTCAGGTCGACGAAGAGCAGCGTCAGCAGCCGGCGCTGGCCAACCGCGCTAGGGGCGTCAGGCGCTGCGGCGAAGGCAAGGGGGACGGGAGACTCGGTCACTGCCCGGTCATCCTAACGAGGGGGTCCTGTGCGGCGCGCGCCCACGGCCGCCGGCTCAGGTGGGCAACGGATGAAAGTCGGTGTCGGCCACGGTGCGCGGCGCGTCCGGGGGCAGGTCTTCCTCGCGCAGCCCAAGGTAGATGGGCTCGCCGTTGCGGCGGTGGATGTTGATCTTGGCGTTGTAGACGCGGTGGATCAGGCCGTGCTTGTCGGCAATCTGGTATTCGCTGATGCCCCACAGGCCTGCGGCGTCGCGCCGGCCGGTCAGGTAGCAGGCGATCTCGTCGACCTCGGAGCCGGCCAGCCGCAGGCCGTTCAGGCTGCGCAGCGGCGCGCGCGTGCGCTCGACGAAGTCCAGGCTGTCGATGCGCACGTCGCCACCGGTGGCTTCGTCGTGCATCAGCGTGTTGAACTTGCCGACGAGGATCTGCCCCGGCTGGGCGTTCTCCACCATGCGCGCCAGCTCGATGGTGACTTGGCCCACCAAGTAGCTGAACGAGGTCGGATTCAGGCCCTCGGACTGGTAGAACTCGTAGTGCGAGCCGACGTGGAAGCAGGCGCGCAGGCGCGGCACGGACTCCGCCCGCGTGGCGCGCTCCTGGGCCAGCGCGTTGTCGGCCAGGATGAACTGCATCAGCTGATACAGCTCCACATTGGCCTCGACCCCGCGCATGCGGTTCCAGATGTAGAAGCCGTCGCCCGTGGTAGTGCGGGCGAAGTTGATGTTGATTTCCTGGGCCAGCAACTTGGCGTAGGCCGCGTTGACCGAGCAGGACAGGCTGTTGAGCTGCACGACCTGCTGCAGCGGCGTCAGCAGCGAAAAGCCGACGGCGTCGAACAGGATGACGGCGCGGTCTTCCACGAGGCGCACGCCGTAGCGCGCGGCGACAGCGGCGATCAGCGGCAGGCCCAGGCCCTTCTCGGGGGCGAAGGGCAGCTCGATGAAGCGCGGCGTCACGCCGAGGGCGGCGCTGACTTCGTCGAAGCCATCGGCGTCCAGGTGCTCCTGGTTGGACAGCAGCTTGTCCAACAGGCGCGCGCGCCGCGTCAACTCGGCCGCAGCCAAGTTGCCGTCGCCCAGGGCGAACTCGGTCAGCATGGGGTGAGGCGCGACGATGGCACGCAAGCCGTTCGCCTCGGGTGTCCAGCCGAAGATGAGGTTATCCCCCAGGTTCCACAGCGTGTAGAGGGCCTGGTCCAGCAGGATGATGTTGTCGCGAAGCTGGTTTTCGCTCAGGCCTGCCGGGGCCGGATAAGCCATGAAGCCATCCAGCCAGGATCGTCGTTTGCGCAGCTCTTCTTTCACAAGCGGGCTCCGATGAAGAGGCCCGATTGTCTTTCAGAGAATTGGCTTTCGCTGCGAGAGACAAGCCGACTCGACGGCGCAGTTCAGGCGACCGGCCTGCTGCGCCGGCGACTCGGCTCGTGGATTCGCGGTCAAAGGCATCGTCAGGCGGCTCAGGCGCGGCGACCGGTGATGGTCACGCGGGGCAGTTGCTCGACCTGGGCGACTTCGCGTACGGCATAACCGGTGACGACGACGCGCGGCAGCTGGGTGACCTGTTGCACGGCCTTGCCGGTGATGACGACGCGGGGCAGCTTCTGCACTTCCTGGGGCGCGGCGCTGGCGGCGAAGGCGGTGAAGGCAAAGGCGGCGACAGCGGCGGTCTGGATCAGAACGGTGGTCTTCATGGTGCTTCCTTCGGGGTTTTCACAGCGGGATTGCTGTGTCGATGGAAGGAGTTTCGTCACCGGACCGGCCCGTCGCCAGGGCGCTGCGACGAGTCGTCAGAGGCAGGCCGCGAGCTGCAGGCGGCCGCGATGAACCGTCAGTTCGGACGCGGGTTGGTGTTGCCGATGTGACGGGCCAGGAAGCGTTCGACGCGGCCCCAGAAGTCTTCGTTGGTCTTCTGGTTGAACCAGCCATGGCCTTCTTCGGGGTAGACCACCCATTCCAGCGCCTGGTCGGCACGCAGCGCGGCCTTCATGTCGGTGCCGTGCTTGAGCGGCACGCGCCGGTCCTCGCCGCCGTAGGCCATCAGCAGCGGCATGCGGATCTCCTGGGCGCGCAGCAGCGGCGAGGTCTTCTTCATCTGCTCGGTGTCGGTATCGGGGTCGGCCACCAGGCGCGTCATGCCGTAGCGCTTCCATTCTTCGGAAGCGTCGCTCCAGTGGATGCTGCTCAGCAGGCCGATATCGGTGACACCGACCCAGTTGACGGCGCACTTGAACAGGTCCCCCTGCGTGACGGCGCCCATCAGGGCCGCGTAGCCACCGTAGCTGGCCCCCATGATGCAGGCGCGCTGCGGGTCGGCCCAGCCCTGCCTGACGGCCCAGGCCAGCGTGTCGGCCAGGTCGTCCTGCATGGCCAGGCCCCACTGCTTCCAGCCGGCGCGAAAGAGCTGCCAGCCGTAGCCGGTGCTGCCGCGGAATTCGGGCTCCAGCACCAGGTAACCTCGGCTGGCGAGGAACTGGGCCATCGGCTCCCAGCGCCAGTGCGTGCCGCGCACATAAGGCCCGCCGTGCACGAGCACCACGACGGGTGCTTTGCCCTTCACGCCGCCGGCTGGCTGGGTGACCAGCACAGGCATCTCCAGGCCGTCGCGCGCCTTGATGCGGTGGTAGTCGCGCTGGCCCATCAGCGAGGGCTTCAGGGCCGCCGGTGCGGCAGCCAGCCGCTGCAGCGTCTTGTCGGCTGGCTTGTACAGGTAGTACTCCGCCGGCCGTTGGTCGGAGACCGTCGTGACGACGATGTTGGTCGCATTCAGGCAGCGCTGGCAGTCGAGCAGGTTCACGCTGCCAGGCAGCCGGGCGTCGATGTCGGCCTGCATGGCCTTCATCGTGGCGTCCAGCCACGCCGTGCCGTGCGCGTCGGTCTCGTAGCGGATGCCGAGCAGGCGGCGCGCTTCGGGGTCGAACAGCACCCGGCCTTGGTAGGCATACCCCGGCGCGCTGAACAGGGGCTCCTTCTCGCGGTCACCGGTCTTGGGATCGAGCCGGAACAGCGCGGTGGAGCCTTGGTAGGGGGCTTCGCCGAGCATCTCGCCGTCGGGCCCGATCCACTCGGGTTCAGGCCGCGTCGGTGCATAGCCGTCGTCTTCGAACCAGGGCTCCCATTGGCCCGTCGCGCTACGCCGGAACCAGCGGCTTCGGCCTTGATGGAAAGTTTGGAGGAGGCGCGGTTCACCCTGCCAGTCGAGCACCCAGTGATTGGCGTGGTCAGGCAGGTTCTTGCTGAGGCTGGTAGTTCGCCCGGTGCGGGTGTCGAGCCGGGCGAGTTGGTAGCCGGTCGATTCAGGGTCGGTCGACCACCGGCGGCGGCCCACGATCACGTCGTTGCTGCCGTCCGCCGGCACGTGGTGCAAGGTCCAGATCAGCTCCAGCCGGCGGTCGCTCATCATGCCGGTGCTGTTGGTGACGAAGTGCTTGTCGGTGTTGATCAACTGACGGAAGTTCGTGCCGTCGCGGTCCACCGCCCACAGGCCTTCGGCCCACACGTTGGTGCTGCCATCGGGGTTGTCCGACACCTGCAACACCAGCCGGTCCTCGGTGACCCACTGATGGTCGGCAATGTCGGCGTCGTTGAAGGCGGCAATGATCTTGGCCGGCGCCATGGTCTGCAGGTCGATGACCGCCAGCCACATGCGGTCATCCTTGCCTGCCGACTGGATGGCGAGGTAACGGCCACTCGGGCTCAGCTTGGGTCGGCGAACCTGCGGGCGCTTGAAGAAGTCCTGGACGGACGGCGGCGTGGCCGGGGCCGTCTGTGCTGGCGCTGTTGGAGCCGTCAGCAGCAGGATGGTCATGGCGACGGCGGCTGCCGCGAGGCGCATGGACATGTTCTCTCCCTGTCGTCTTGGACGGCCGCGATTGTCACGACCTATCATGGCCGGTTCGATTGTGAAAACTCCCATGTCGCTCCCTGAGTCGAAATTCATCCGCGTTCGCGGCGCCCGCACCCATAACCTGAAGAACATCGACGTCGACCTGCCGCGCCACGCGCTCGTCGTCATCACCGGCCTGTCGGGTTCGGGCAAGTCGTCGCTCGCCTTCGACACGCTCTATGCCGAGGGCCAGCGGCGCTACGTCGAGAGCCTGTCCAGCTACGCGCGGCAGTTCCTGCAGCTGATGGACAAGCCCGATGTGGACATCATCGAAGGCCTGTCGCCCGCGATCTCCATCGAGCAGAAGGCGACCTCGCACAACCCGCGCTCCACGGTGGGCACCGTCACCGAGATCCACGACTACCTGCGGCTGCTTTACGCCCGCGCCGGCACCCCTTTCTGCCCCGACCACGACTTGCCGCTGGAAGCCCAATCCGTCAGCCAGATGGTGGACGCGGTGCTGGCCATGCCCGACGAGAGCAAGTTGATGCTGCTGGCACCGGCCGTGCGCGACCGCAAGGGCGAGTTCGTCGAGCTCTTTCAGGACCTGCAGGCCCAGGGCTATGTGCGCTTTCGCGTCGACGGCGCGACGGTGGAGGCGCCGGAGATCCCGGCGCTGAAGAAGACCGAGAAGCACGACATCGACGTTGTCATCGACCGCGTCAAGCTGCGTGCCGATTCCCACGACCAGCTGCGCCAGCGCCTGGCCGAGAGCTTCGAGGCCGCGCTGCGCCTGGCCGAGGGCCGCGCGCTGGTGATGAACATGGAGTCCGAGCACACGACGCTCTTTTCCAGCAAGTTCGCCTGCCCGGTCTGCTCCTACTCGCTGCCCGAGCTGGAGCCGCGCCTGTTCTCCTTCAACTCGCCGGTGGGCGCCTGCCCGAGCTGCGAGGGCCTGGGCCAGGTGACGGTGTTCGACGCGGACCGCGTCGTTGCCTTCCCCACGCTGTCGCTCGCCAGCGGCGCCGTCAAGGGCTGGGACCGCCGCAACCCGTACACCTTCTCGCTGCTGGAATCGGTCGCGGCGCACTACAAGTTCGACGTCGATGCGCCCTGGGAGAGCCTGCCACCGGCTGCGCAAGAGGTGCTGCTGCGCGGCTCCGGTGACGAGGACATCAGCTTCGTCTACCAGGCCGAGACGGCCGCTGGCAAGAAGCGCAGCGTCAAGCGCCAGCATCCCTTCGAGGGCATCCTGCCCAACCTGCAGCGCCGCTTCAAGGAGACCGACTCGGCCGCCGTGCGCGAGGACCTGGCCCGCTACATGGCGGCCAAGCCCTGCGTTACCTGCGAGGGCTCGCGCCTGCGCCGCGAGGCCCGCAACGTGGTGCTGCAGCCGGCGGACGCGCCGCCCGGCGTGCGCGGGCGGCCGATCTTCGAGGTCGAGCATTCGACGCTGCGCGAATGCCTGGATTACTTCGAAACGCTCAAGCTCAAGGGCAACAAGGCCGACATCGGCGACAAGGTCATCCGCGAGATCGCGTCACGGCTGCGCTTCCTGAACGACGTCGGGCTCAACTACCTCAGCCTGGACCGCAGCGCCGACACGCTGTCAGGCGGCGAGTCCCAGCGCATCCGCCTGGCCTCGCAGATCGGCTCCGGGCTGACCGGCGTCATGTACGTGCTCGACGAGCCCAGCATCGGCCTGCACCAGCGCGACAACGACCGCCTCATCGCCACGCTGCGCCGCCTGCGCGACCTCGGCAATTCGGTGCTGGTGGTGGAGCACGACGAAGACGCCATTCGCGCCGCCGACTGGGTGCTGGACCTCGGCCCCGGTGCCGGCGTGCATGGCGGCTACATCATGTCGCAGGGCACGCCGGCCCAGGTGGCGGCCGACCCGAACTCCCTGACGGGCCGCTACCTGAGCGGCGCCGCGCGCATCGAGGTGCCCAGCCAGCGCCACAAGGTCACCGAGGGCCAGCGGCTGCGCATCGTCAACGCGCGCGGCAACAACCTTAAGGGCGTCACGGTCGACATTCCGGTCGGCGTGCTGACCTGCGTGACCGGCGTGTCCGGCTCGGGCAAGAGCACGCTGGTCAACGACACGCTCTACGCCGCCGTCGCCAAGAAGCTCTACAACAGCCACGCCGACCCGGCCGCCTACGACGAGATCGAGGGCCTGGACGCCTTTGACAAGGTCATCAACGTCGATCAGAGCCCCATCGGCCGCACGCCGCGCTCCAACCCAGCGACGTACACCGGCCTGTTCACGCCCATCCGCGAGCTGTTCGCCGAGATGAACACGGCGCGCGAACGCGGCTATGGCCCCGGGCGCTTCAGCTTCAACGTCGCCGGCGGCCGCTGCGAGGCCTGCCAGGGCGACGGCGTGCTGAAGGTGGAGATGCACTTCCTGCCGGATGTGTATGTGCCTTGCGACGTCTGCCACGGCCGGCGCTACAACCGCGAGACGCTGGAGGTGCTCTACAAGGGCAAGAACATCACCGACGTGCTGAACATGACGGTGGAGGACGCGTTCACGCTCTTCAATGCCGTGCCGGCATTGGCGCGCAAGCTGCAGACGCTGCTCGACGTGGGCCTGGGCTATGTGAAGCTGGGCCAGAGCGCAACGACGCTGTCCGGCGGCGAGGCCCAGCGCGTGAAGCTGGCGCTGGAGCTGAGCAAGCGCGACACCGGCCGCACGCTCTACATCCTGGACGAGCCCACCACCGGCCTGCACTTCGCCGACATCGCGCTGCTGCTCAAGGTGCTGCACCAACTGCGCGACGCGGGCAATACCATCGTCGTCATCGAGCACAACCTGGACGTCATCAAGACGGCCGACTGGCTCATCGACATGGGCCCGGAGGGCGGCGCCGGCGGCGGCCAGCTACTGGTGGCCGGCACGCCGGAAGACGTGGCGGCCTGCGAGGCCAGCCACACGGGGCGCTACCTGGCGCCGCTGCTGAGGCGCTGATCAGCGCTTGCGGTTGAAGCGATAGCCGATCACCAGCAGGCCCGCGACGATCATGGCCCAGGTCTGCGGCTCGGGCACGGCAGGCGTGACGCCGGGCAGCTCCGGAGATTCGGCCGGTCGCACCGTGCCGGGCGGCAGGGACGGCATGCCCATGCCTGCCAGGATCGGGCCGCTGCCACCGCCCGCAGCCGACTGCGGTGCCGGGCTGCCCAGCGCCGCGATGCTGCCGCCGCCCGAGGCCGGCGTGCTGCTGCCCAGTGACGCGCCACCCGACTGCCCGGAGAAGCTGTCCGGCGCTGCAGCCGCCATCGGGCCGGCCGCGGGGGCTTCGAATTCCAGCGGGGTGGCGTTCTCCCCCTCGTTGGTCGACGAGGCCACGTTGGCGGCGCTGGACGGCGCCGCAGCGGCCGGCTTGGTCTCCAGGCGGCGGATGCGGCTGACGTTGCGGCAGACGGTGGGCACCAGGATGCACTGGCCGTCCTCGCAGTAGACGAGGCCGCGCTCCTGCGTCTTGGCCGTCCACTTGGCGCGTGTGACCGTCTTGCAGATGGCCCCGGGGCCGAAATGCATGTCGCTGATCTCCGGCGCGTAGGTGGCCTGGCCCTTGATCGTGTCGCGCTCGATGAGGGCGATGTCGTCGTAGCTGCGCGCCTTCATGCGCGCCTTGAGCTTCTCGCGCGTGGCGGCGGGGATGTCCCGGTAACGGTCCACGGCCGCCACCACGTCGCCCATGAAGGGGTTGACGCCTGGGCGGTCCCAGCTGCAGTCGGGCAGCGTGGAGCCGGCGGAAACGGCGAGAGCGAGGGTGGCGATCAAAGACATCGGAGGAGGCCTGTCAAAACAGCGCGCCCCAAACAGGGCGCATATCCCAAGTGTTAGGGATATTCAGGGTTTACGAGCGTTGAAGACCCCCCGAAGACAGGGTGAGTGCCGGGTGCGAAATATCACGCTCTCCTGCGAAACCATGGCATTTCGGCCCTCCGGGCATTGCTGCTATCGTGCCGACCGCTGCAGCTGTCCCCCGATTCCGCCATGCCCGACCGTGCCGCGCCGCTGGTGCTTTACGTCGAAGACGACCGCATCCACCTGATCCTGATGGAGGAGGTGTTCCGGACGCTGCCGGGCTGGGAGCTGCGCTGCGCCGAGACCGGCGCCGAGGCGCTTGCAGCACTCGCGGAATGCCGGCCCGACCTGCTGCTCATCGACATGAACCTGCCCGACATGACGGGCCTGCAATTGCGGGCCCATGTCGCGGCCGATGCCGATCTGTCGGCCGCGCTGGGCGATGCACGCTGGGTGGCGCTGTCGGCCGACAACCCAGGCGACGTCGTGCGCGCCGCGCGCGCAGCCGGCTTTGCCGACTACTGGCTCAAGCCCATCGACGTGCCTCGCCTGGAGGCCAGTTTGCGCACCTTGCTGCGTTGACTGCGGACTGGCGCCAGGCCGCCACGAGCCTGCCCCCTTGGACGAGGCGCTTTCATCGAGGCACAAAAAAAGCCCGGCAGTGCCGGGCTTGTGTTGACGAAGCCGCGCACGAGGCGCGGCGCCGCTTCACTTCAGGTGGCTGTTGATCAGCTTGGTCATCTCGAACATGTCGGCCTTGGCCTTGCCGAAGATTTCCTTCAGCTTGGCGTCGGCGTTGATGACGCGCTTGGACAACTCGTCCTGCAGCTTGTTCTTCTTGATGTATTCCCAGACCTTCTTGGTCACGTCGGTGCGCGGCAGGGGTGCTGCGCCGACGATGGCCGCGAGAGCGGCGCTGGGGGTCAGGGCCTTCATGAAGGCGGCGTTGGGCGTGCGCTTCTTGGCGGGTGCTGCGGCCTTTTTGGCTGCAGGTGCCTTCTTCGCTGCAGGTGCCTTTGCGGGCGCTGCTGCCTTCTTTGCTGCAGGCGCCTTTGCAGGTGCTGCCGCCTTCTTTGCTGCCGGTGCAGCCGCCTTCTTCGCCGGTGCCGCCGCCTTCTTTGCGGGCGCGGCCTTCTTCGCAGTTGCCATGTCGATTCACTCCATCAAAAGTTGTTGATGTGCCGGGCGTGGGTGAAGGCCCAGTAGGCCTTCAATACTCGCTAGCACCCTGCGGCGGCGATGGTACTGCGCTCCCTGGGGGAATAGAAGGCTTTCATAGAGGGGATGACCCGCACAGGCCCATGAAATCGGACCTTTCTCGCCTTGCTTGTCGCAAGGCCGCATCAGTCCTGGGTTCTGCGGGCCGATGTGTCAGCGAATGTCGTCGCCATCGGCTGCCCGCTTGCATCCGCTGAACATCGCGGCCACGAGGTTTTCTCGGTGCCGCCAGCTCGTCACGACGACGCCGGCGAGGTGGCCGACAACGAGGGTCGCGACGCCCCAGGCCAGCCACGCGTGCAAGTCCGACAGCCACTCGTAACCCCACAGCCAGTCGGTCGTGTAGAGCCAACCGCTCAAGCTCAGCGCGGCAACTGTTGACCACAGCGCCAGCACCATCCAGCCGCCCAGCGGGTTGTGGCCGATGTGGCGCGGTTCGCGGCCGGCGCGCATCGCGCGTGCATAGGCGAGCACTGCGCGCGGGCCGCGCACGAATTGGCTCAGGCGCGCGTAAGGGCTGCCCACGAAGCCCCAGGCCAGTCGCAGTGCGACGGCAGCGCCGGCCACGTAGCCGGCGGTGTGGTGCCAGTCGTCGAAGTGGCTGGGCGGCCAGTGGCCGCTGATCCAGGCGGTGGCGACGGCGGCGGCCAGCGTCCAGTGCAGGGCGCGCACCAGTACGTCCCAGACGCGGATGCGCATGGCTTCTTACTTGGCGACGGTGGGCTGCTCGCCTTCGGGGTAGACGCGCTCGAAGGTCTTGGGGTTGTAGAAGGCCTCGGCCTTCTTGCCGCTGCCGTCGAAGCCGTAGACCTCGTAGCAGCCGTTGTAGTTCTGGACCTTGCGGACCTTCCAGCCTTCGCCTTCGAGCTTCTTCTGCAGTTCCATCTGCGGCTTCTTCTCTTCCTTGGGCACGGCGGGGCAGGAGACGTTGCCGTGGGCAAAGGCGGCGCTGGCGATGGCGGTCAGGGCGAGGGTGGTGAGGAGGCGTTTCATCATGGAGTCCTTGGGTGGGTGTTGCCGTGCCAGAACAGTGCCGGGCCGGCGTCGGCGAGGGTCTTGCAGCCGCAGAGCGCCATGGCGATCTCCAGCTCGTCGCGCAGCAGGCGCAGCGCGTGGGCCACGCCCAGGGCGCCGCTGGCCGCAAGCGCGTGCACGTAGGGGCGGCCGAGCAGCACGGCATTCGCGCCAAGGGCCATGGCCTTGAGCACGTCGGTGCCACGGCGGATGCCGCCGTCGACAAGCAGCGGCACATCAGGGCCTAGCGCCGCGCGCAGGGGCGGCAGCAGCTCGGCGGTGGCGGCGATGGTGTCCAGCGTGCGGCCGCCGTGGTTGGAGACGATGAGGCCAGTCACGCCGCGAGCCAGCGCTTCGCGCGCGTCATCGGCGTGCGTGACGCCCTTGAGCAGCAGCGGCAATTTGCTTTCGGCGCGCAGCCAGTCGACTTCACGCCACGTCGCCGCGCGTGGCATCAGGCCGTCGAAAAGCGCGCTCTGGCCGGGCTGCAGGTCGAGCGGCTTCTTGAGGCCGCCGAGGTTGACGGCGCGAATGTCGTCGGGCAACTTGAAGCCAGCACGGCGCTCGCGGTCGCGGGCGCCGTGCACGGGGGCGTCGACGGTCAGCACCAGGGCCTGGTAGCCGGCGGCTTCGATGCGCTTGAGCAGCGCGCGCATGAATTCGCGGTCGTCGCGCCAGTAGAGCTGGAACCACGGCGGGCCGGCGGTGGGGTCGGCCAGCATGGGCGCGGCCACGTCTTCCATGGGCACGCTGGCCTGGGCGCTGAGGACGATGCCGGCGCCTTGCGCGGCAGCGGCGTGGGCAACGGCCCGCTCGCCATCGGCGTGGAAGAGGCGCTGGTAGGCGATGGGTGCGAGCAGCACGGGATGCAGCAGCTCGCGGCCGAGCAGCGTCACGCGCGTGTGGCCGCCGGAGAGGTCGCGCAGCACGCGCGGGTGCAGCTTCATCGCGTCCCACGCGGCTCGGTTGGCGCGCAGCGTGTGCTCGTCGGCGGCGCCACCATTGAGGTAGGCCCAGGCGGATTCGCTGACGCGCGCCTTGGCCGCTGCCTCGAAGTCGGCGAGGTTGGCGAGGCCGTTCGGCAGGGCCTCGATGGCCGGCGCCTGGCTCACGTGTCGGCCCACATCCGCAGCAGGTTGTGATACGTGCCGGTCAGCTGAACGAGTTGGGGCGTTTCGCCCAGTTCGCTGCGCAGATGCATCAGGCTCATGTCCATCTCGTAGAGCAGTCGGCGCTGCTCGTCGGCGCGCACCATGCTCTCGATCCAGAAGAAGCTGGCCAGCCGCTCGCCGCGCGTGACGGGCTCGACGCGGTGCACGCTGGTGCCGGGGTAGATGACGAGGTCGCCCGCTGCAAGCTTGACGCGCTGCTCGCCGAACGTGGTGTCGATGACGAGTTCGCCGCCGTCGTAGTCGGTGACTTCGCTGAGGAACAGCGTGCAGGAGATGTCGGTGCGCACCCGTTGCGTGCCGCCGGGAACGTAGCGCACCGCTTGGTCGACGTGGCGGCCGTAGGCGTTGCTGGCGCCCGCGTAGCGGTTGAACAGCGGCGGCAGCACGCGCTTGGGCAGCGTGGCGGAGAAGAACAGCGGGTGCTGTTCAAGCGACTGCAGCACCAAGGCCTGCAGCTCGCGGTGCTGCTCGCTGCCCGGGGGCAGCTGCTGGTTGTTCTTGACCTGCGCGGCCTGCTGGCCGGCGGTGCTGCGGCCGTCGGCCCAGGGTGCTGCGGCCAG
>NZ_JBDSQX010000069.1:0-42769 GCF_039929605.1 Roseateles sp. | reverse complement strand
CGGGATGCAGCGGCCGACGGCACCCAGGTCGCGTCGGCCTGCGTGGCCCCTGCCGCCTGCTGACCCCCACGAATCGCAGGCCCGGACGGCCTGATTTGTCACAGCATGGGGATGGCGGCCAGCGACTGGCTGCCTAGCATCCGCCTCTTCGCCAGGCCCGTGTGGGCTCGGCCGCGCAACAGGGGAGTGCCGATGAAATCCGTCCAGTGGTCCAGTGGTCTGTTCGCAATCGCCCTGGCCTGCGGGCCTGCAAAGGCCGCCGGCATCGACGCCGTCTACGAATGGTTGGGCGGCACGGATTGGCAGGTGGCGTTCACGCTGCATGCCGACGGCACGCCGGCCAGCGTTTCGGAGTTCAGCGTCTATTTCCCCGAAGCCAGCTTCAGCACGCTGACGCTGCAAGCCGCGCCCGCCACCTGGGACAGCCTCGTGGTGCAGCCAGACGCGGCGCTGGCCTCGCCGGGCTACCTTGACGGCCTGTTGCCAGCGCCCGCTCCAGGTCTGACCGCAGGTCAATCGCAAGCCGGCTGGCTGGTCAAGTTCAGCTACCTGGGCGCCGGCCAGCCCGGTGCGCTCAATTTCGACATCCTCGACTCGAACTTCGCCGTCGTCGCCAGCGGCCAGACCGCCGTCGTGCCCGAGCCCGCGCAGTACGCCTTGCTGCTCGCCGGCGCGCTCGCGCTGGGCCTGTGGTGCTCGCGCCGCCGCGCCGGAGAGGCAGCATGAGCCCCGATCTCGGCGCACCGCGCCGCAGCTGGCTGCCCGGCCTGGCCACCGCATTGCTGTTGAGCGCCTGCGGCGGCGGCGGGCAGGACACGGCGCCCTTCGCCACCGCCACGGAGGCCCCAAGCGCCCAGGCGCTGGCGGTCAGCGCAGCCACCGCTGCCAGCGTCACGAGCCTGACCAAGCTCAGCGAGAAGCGCATCGGCCGCACGCTCTTTGAATATGAGTTCCGCATCACGGTGCAGAACGGCGCCCTGGCGCAGACCGGCCTCAAGGCCCAGCTGACGGCCGCAGGCGCGGGCACCACCATCGTGCAGGGCGGCGTGACCGTGGGTGACATCGCCGCCAGCGCCAGCCTCACGCCCGCCGGCACCATCACGCTGCGCCAGGACCGCCAGCAAGCCTTCCAGCTCAGCCAGTTGGCGTGGACCTTCACCGCCAGCGGCGCCGTGCCCAGCGGCCTGCGCCTCGCGCTCAACCAGGGCGTGATCGGCGCGGGTGGCAGGCTGGCCATCCAGCCCACCGTGACCGACGCCGGCGGCACCGTCATCGACCCAACGCCCGCGTTGACCCTGCAAGTGATCGCGCCTGCCGGCGGCTCGCTCGGCGCCTTGCCCACGGTCAGCGGCAACCAGATCCTGACCTCGGCGGACACGCGCGGCGGCTTCAGCGTGCAAGCCACGCTGGGCAGCCTGGTGGCGCGCGCGGACTTCGTCGTCGTGGCCAACAACGGCCAGTCGGCCAACTCCGGCCAGTTCGCCGATCTGTCGGCCAACCATGCCAGCCTGGTGAACAACCTCGGCCTGCTGCGTGACGCTGTGGCCCGCAACGACAACTCCGCCGTGGCCATGCTGAAGGCGGCCATCACAGACGCCGGCAACCGCATCGACCCGAACATCCTCTACTTCGGCAGCCCGTTCGCGCCGGACGCCGGCTTTGTGCCCGAGGCGTCCAAGCTCAGCGCGGCCGGTCTCACCGGCACGCCCGCCGACGCCGTGTACGCCGGCGCGGTAGCCCAGTTGCAAGCCAAGCTCGCGCAGATCACGGCGCTGCTGCGCGCGACCACCGGGTCGGACGCCGACAACACCGCGCTGCTCACCCAATACCTGGCGGACCTGACCGGCATCGCGGCTGCTCTGAAGTCCCCTGGCGCCCAGCCCAGTGCCCACGGCCTGGTGGCCAATGCCGCTCTGCTCAACCGCCTGCTCACGCAGGACATGCCCGTCACGATGCGCGCCATTGCCGACCGCGCGGTGACGCAGGCGGCGACCTCCGTGGTGGCGGTGGCAAACCCGAACCTGAACACGGCCGCCGCGCTCGCGGTCAAGGCGCTGTCGACCACGCGCGCGGCAGACGGCAGCGCCAGCCGCCAGGCGCTCACCGCCTGGCACCAGGCGTCGGGCGGCAGCGCCTCGCCTCAGTTCCTGCTGTCGGGCCTGCTCAACGCGCTCGGTCCCATCGGCAAGCTCATCGACGGCATGTACGGCCAGGGCCTGTCGCAGATCCAGAACATGATGACGCTGCTCGTCACAAAGGACCTGCTCGACAAGTTCCTCACCCAGACACTGATCATCGAAGGCGTGCATTCGGCCTCGTCGGTCGGCGGCCCCTACGCCTACAACTACCCGAACAGCACCATCGAGCTGCGCAACACCAGCGCTGCCGAGATGGCGGGCGCCGATGCCTACCTGATCGGCGCCTCGGCGGTGAACGCGCTCACAGCCGCCGGCAAGTCTCTGAAGCCGCCCTCAGAGCCCAAGTCGTTCAAGGAAATCTTCGACTACTTCAAAGGCATCGTCGACGCGATCAAGGGTGTGGGCGAAGCCTACGAACTGGCCCACCAGTTGCCCACCGAGATCGTCAACAACAGCTTCACTGAGAACTTCGGCTGCCTGGTGTCGTTCTCGGACAGCTGCACGGAGATGAAGTACCCCGCCGGGTTCAAGAACGTGGCCGGCGGTGAGCGCTTCAGCTTCACGGTGCTGATCCTGGTGCGCAGCGGTGGCCCCAAGCCCAAGTACGGGTCGATCGTGGTGAACTTCGTCCCGACAACCTGAGCCGAGAAAAGCTAGGCCCGGTCGCGCGGCGCGGCCTGATCGCACTTCAGGCAGTCCAGCCGCTGGCCCAGCGCGCCGGCCCGGCCTTGCGCGCTCTGCGTCCAGGGCCGGTTCTGCCAGGGCGGGTCGTGGCGGGTGTGCTGGTTGTGGCCGCAGGCCAGCTCGGCGACCCAGTGGCCCTCATCGTCGACATGAAAGCCAACGATAGGCTGCTGCATCAGCGGCCGAGCACTCGAAGGATCTCGGTGCCGTAGGCTTCCAGCTTCTTGGCGCCAACGCCGCTGATTTCGCCCAGCTCCGTCAGGTCGCCCGGCACCTGCCGCGCCATCTCGGCCAGCGTCGTGTTCTGGAAGATCACGTAAGCCGGCAGCCCATGCTCCTTGGCCACTTCCGACCGCCAGGCCTTCAGCGCCTCGAAGCGGTCCTGCGCCTCGGCGTCCAGCCCCAGCGCCGGGTCGACCTTGGGCTTGCCCGTGCTGGCGCGACCGGCCTTGCCGCGCGGCTTCTTCTCCTCGGCCTCACGCAGGCGCAACTCCACCTCGCCCTTGAGCACCGCCCGCGCGCTGTCCTGCAGCGCCAGCGTGTTGAACTCGCCCTCGGCGGCCACGTGGCCTAACGAGATGAGTTGGCGCAGCACGGCCCGCCACTGCTGCTCGGACAGGTCGGCGCCAACCGCCCAGGTGGACAGCCTGTCGTGGCTGTACTGGCGCGTCTTGTCGGTCGCCTTGCCGCGCAGCACGTCGATGAGATGGCCGGCGCCGAAGCGCTCGCCGCGCTGGTGGAAGCGGTAGATGCAGCTCAGCAGCTTGCGCGCCGCTTCAGTGCCGTCCCAGGTCTGCGGCGGGTTCAGGCAGTTGTCGCAGTTGCCGCAACGAATGCTCTCTTCGCCGAAGTAGCTCAATAGCCGCACACGCCGGCAGTCCGTCGCCTCCGCCAGCGCCAGCAGTGCGTCCAGCTTGCCGCGCTGGCCCTGCTTGAAGACCTCGTCGGCCGGGCTGTCGTCGATCATGCGGCGCTGGTTGACGACGTCGGCCAGGCCGTAGGTCATCCAGGCCTCGGCCGGCGCGCCGTCGCGGCCGGCGCGGCCGGTCTCCTGGTAGTAGCTCTCGATGTTCTTGGGCAGGTCCAGGTGGGCCACGAAGCGCACGTCGGGCTTGTCGATGCCCATGCCGAAGGCGATGGTGGCGACCATGACGAGGCCTTCCTCGCGCAGGAAGCGGTCCTGATGGCGGCGGCGCACGTCGGCATCCAGGCCGGCGTGGTACGGCAGCGCCTTGATGCCCTCGCTCTCCAGCCACACCGCCGTCTCGTCCACCTTCTTGCGGCTCTGGCAGTAGACGATGCCGGCCTCGCCCTCGTGCTCGTCGCGCACGAAGCGCAGCAGCTGCTCGCGTGGCGAGGCCGTCTTCTCGGCGATGAGGTAGCGGATGTTGGGCCGGTCGAAGCTGCTGATGAAGACGCGCGCGTCCTGCAGCTGCAGCCGCTGGATGATGTCGGCGCGGGTCAGGTCGTCGGCGGTGGCCGTCAGCGCGACGCGCGGCACCTCGGGGAAGCGCTCGTGCAGCAGGCTCAGCTGCAGGTACTCCGAGCGGAAGTCGTGCCCCCACTGGCTGACGCAATGCGCCTCGTCGATAGCGAACATCGACAGCAGGCCGCGCTCGTTCAGCGACTCCAACTGGGCCAGGAAGCGTGGCGTGGTGAGTCGCTCGGGCGCGGCGTACAGCAGCGTCAGCCGCCCGCTCATCATCTCGCGCTCGATGCGGCTGGCCTCTTCGCCGGTCTGGCTGCTGTTGAGGAAGGCGGCGTGCACGCCGGCCTCCTCCAGCGCGCCGACCTGGTCGTGCATCAGCGCAATCAGCGGGCTGACGACGATGGCGACGCCCTGGCCACGCGTGTGGCGCACGATGGCCGGCACCTGGTAACACAGGCTTTTGCCGCCACCCGTGGGCATCAGCACCAGCGCGTCGCCGCCGGCGGCCACCTGCTCGACGATCTCGGCCTGCTGGCCCCGGAAGGCCGTGTAGCCGAAAACTGCTGACAGGACCTGGTGTGCAGCGGATTGCAGGTCGGCGGTAGGTTCGGGAAGATGCGCGGGCGGGTTCACGCCGCCATTGTCCCAGGAGCTTCCCAATGAACACACCCGCCCAACTGCGCGAGCGGCTGATCCGCAATTTCAACGACGTGCCGCGCGAGCGCTTCGTGCGCCCGCCGCTCTACGACAGCGAGACCGCCAGCCTCACCAAAGGGACCGCGGCGAAGAAGCTCGGCGCCAGCATCGACATCGTGGCGCCGGGCCAGATGAGCTGCCCTTACCACCTCCACCACGCAGAGGAAGAGATGTTCGTCATCCTGCAGGGCGAGGGCACCTTGCGCGTCGCCGGTGAGCGCGTGCCGATCAAGGCCGGCGACGTCATCACCATCCCGCCGGGGCCGGAGTACCCGCACCACATCATCAACACCTCGAACGCGCCGCTGCACTACCTCAGCATCAGCACGATGGAGAAGCCCGAGGTCTGCGAGTACCCGGATTCGGGCAAGGTCGGTGTTTTCTCTCAGGACCTGCGTCTGTTGCAGCGGCGCGAGGCGGGGCTGGACTACTGGGACGGTGAGGCTTGACGGCGAGACGGCGCGTCACTTCGACGCATCGTCCATCGCGACGAAATCGAGCGTCAACGCCGCGCCCGACGGGGCGAGAGGCCCGACAAACGGAGCGTTGCGCCGGCCATCGCGCTCGCAGCGCAGCTGCGGCTTCCCGCCTGCCTGAACGGCACGCAAGCCGCATCGGACAGTCGCCTGCGCGGACAGCGCCCCGCCCTCTTCGACGGCGATGTCAAAGCGAACCAGGTAGCGCTCGCCCTTTCTCGCCTTCAGCGTCACCTCGTAGCCGATGCCGGTGATGCCGAGGTGGCACGTCCCCGCAAGCACCTCGTCGAGCACGAGATCCTGGGTGGACGTGCCCGGCTCGACGGGGTAATGGAACACCCGCGTAAAGTGGAAGCGCTCTTCCTGGAGGAACGAGGATCTGGACCACCAGCAGCCATCGGCCACCTGGCCGGAACGGGGAAGCAACTGCATGCTGCCATTCGGCTGCGGATGGAACTGCGAATAGAAAGTCACTAGGCGCACGTCGAAATCGGGCGGCGTTCCCGTGGTGACACGCATGGTCCGGGCTCCGCGGGCGGGGTTGCGCGGCGCCATCCCGTCCGTTGCGCGCGTCGAGGCGTCGTAGTCGTCGCCGAATGGCAGCAGGGCACAGCCACTTACGAGCGCAATCCACGCCGCAAGAGCCAGTCGTGCCGCTGCAGTCTTCGTCGGAGCGTTCGCCATGCGCATTCAGTAATGCGGCGGCAGCTCATCTCGCAGATTGACCTGCGCGCCCGGCTCGGCGGTGGCGCGATTGCGCAGCTCCACCAGCTCGCGGATCAGCCGGTCGATCTGGGCCTGCTGGCGCACGACAACCGCGTTGAGCTGCTCCACGGTGTCCTCGGCAAAGCTGGCCTTGATCTCGAGGTCGGTGATGCGTTGTTCCAGGGTGTGCAGGTCGTCCATGCCCGTATTGGGCCAGAAGCTCAGGCGTCGTCCGGCAGCGCGTCCAGCGCCTCGGCCCACTTGGCGGCCACCTTGACGTAGCCGGCGCGGGTGGGATGGATCTCGTTGGCCCAGTCGCCCGAGGCGCCGCTGCTGCCGGCGTCGGCCAGCACGAGTTTGGCGGCCTGGCTGTCGATGATCTGGATGGGGCCAGCGCCGGGGTGGGCGGCGGTGCGCTGCGCGGCCAGGTCGGATAGCAGCTGGCCCAGGCGCTTCATCAGCAACTGGCCGATGGCCAGCCATTCGGGGTCCGGCACCTGGAAGGCCAGCATCGCCGGCTGCAGCCAGGGGCCGAAGCCCGCACCGGCCGAGGCGGGGCGCGGGCGCAGCAGCGCGTAGTTGTGCAGCAGCAGCGGCGTCTGCTTGTTGATGCCGCGGTCGCGCAGGTCCATCAACCCGTCGAAGACGGCGCCCAGGTAGACGCTGAAGGTCTGCCAACCGTCGTCGCTGAGGTAGCCGGCCGCGTCGGGCGGGTTGCCGCGTTCGGCGGGCGTCAGCAGCAGGCGCTGGCCGCGCGGCGCGCTGGGCGGTGAGCCGATGGCCTCGATGAGGTCGTTGCCGCCGCCGGAGACGAGGACTGCGCTCCAGCGCGTGGCGACCTTGCCGCTTAGCTGGTTGGCGAAGTTGGGCGCCTTGACGCTCTCCACCATGCGCTTGAGCACGGCGCCGGGCGCTGCGCAGTTCACCGCGACGGCGCCGCGCTCCAGGCGCAGTTCTTCGAGCACGTTGGAGGTCTTGAAGGGCGGGATGGCGCCGATCGAGAACCACGAGTCGCCCTGCGCCAGAAAGCACTGGCCGTAGAGGTCGATCGGGAAGGGATCCCCCGACGTCAAGTCGTAGGGGCTGATGATCTTGACGGGATGCGGCATGGCGGTTTTCCTCCTGCACGTGAGCAGCCCAGCAGTGGACGGCGCAGCGGCGGCGGGCGCAACCCCAACAGTGACGACTCAGCGCTTGTCGGTCGCCCTGTCGCCCGGCCTGTCGCCCTTGCCCGAGATCGAGCCCATGCCCGACACCGAGCGCTGCACCGACGGGTTGCCGAAGTAGTCGACCGAGCCGACGCCGGAGATGTGGGCGGCGAGATCGTCGGTCACCCAGAGCAGCACGTTGCCCAGGCCGCTGACGTTGACGCGCGCCCGCTGCGCCTGCAGGCGATGGGCAGTGACCTTGCCCTTGCCGGAGATCTGCAGCGCCAGCTCTTCCACGCGGCCGCCGAACTGGCCTTCGCCGGCGCCGCTGATGCCGAAGGTGAGCTGGCGGGCCTGCAGTTGGTCCAGCCGGACGATGCCGGCGCCGCTGATGCTGAGCTTGAGCTGCTCGCATTGCAGCGGCCCGGGCGCGTGCACGTCGCTGGCGCCGGAGACGGAGAGCGCGCGCAGCTGGCGCATTTCGACCTGCACGAAGAGCTTGCCGCTGTGCCAGAACTTCCAGCCGCCGGTGGGCCGGATGACGAGCTGGCGGTCGGCCAGCTCGACCTCGACACCCTCCTGCACCTCGGCGTCGCCGGCGATGAAGGCCTGGTCGCGGTCGCCCTGCACGAGGAGGACGCGGGCTGCGCCGCCCAGCTCCAGGCGGTCAAACTCGCCGGGGGCGTAGACCTTGCCGGGGCCAACGGGCGGCACGGGAGGCGACGGACGCGGCAGCGGCGCCGGGCCAGCCGGTGGCGCGGGCGGCGCTGCCTGCGCGCCGGCAAGGCCCGCCAGCACAAGCAGCAAACACGGCAGCAGGCGCCTGTTCACAGGGATTGCTCCCTCAGCATCTTGGACACCTCGCGGTTGGCCGTGATGCGCGTGCCGTCGCGCAGCTGCACGACGAGCTGGGAGTTCTCGTCGGGCGTCATGCTGTCGACGAAGTCCAGGTTGACGATGCAGCCACGTTGCAAGCGCAGGAAGCGCGCCGGGTCCAGCCGCGTCTCGAAGCTGGCGATGGGCAGGCGCACGAGGAAGCTGCGGCCCTTGGCTGTGATGGCGGTGTATTTGTTGTCAGAGCGCAGGCTCTCGATGGCCTCCACCTGCAGCGGGAAAATCTTGCCCTGGTCGCGCACGAGCAGGCGGGTCAGCGGCGCGTCGGCCGGCGTGCCCAGCGCCTGGGCCACTTCGGCGGTGGTGGGGGCAGCGTCGCGCAGCACATGGGCCACGGCCTCGTCGAAGCGCTCGCGCGAGAAGGGCTTGAGCAGGTAGTCGACCGCGTGCAGCTCGAAGGCCGTCAGCGCGTGCTCGTCATAGGCCGTGGTGAAGATGATGCGCGGCTGGTGGGCGTCGTGCTGGATCTCGCGCACCACCTGCAGGCCGGTCATGCCGGGCATCTGGATGTCGGTCAGCACCAATGCGGGCTTGAGCGCGCGGATCTGCTCCAGCGCGTCCTCGCCATCGGCGCAGACGGCCACCAGCTGCAGGCCCGGCGTGGCCTTGACCCAGTCGGCCAGCGCCTCGGCGGCGAGGGGCTCGTCTTCGGCGATGAGAACGGTGGTGGTCGTGGTCATGTTTGCGGTATGAACAGGTCGACGCGGAAGCCGGCGCCGGGAGCGGTGTGGATGCGCAGGCGCGCGCGGCCGTCGTAGTCGAGCGCGAAACGCTTCTTCAGCGCCGCCAGGCCCACGCCACGACGCTGGCCAGGTTGGGGCTCCAGCGCCTCGGGTTCGCAGCCGGGGCCGTCATCGGCCACGGCCAGGTCCAGGCCCTGGTTGAGGGCGTTGCGGCGCGCGGTGATGGTGACGCAGCCGCCACCTTTGCGCGGTGCCACGGCGTGCAGGATGGAGTTTTCCACCAGCGGCTGCAGCGTCAGCGGCGGTAGCTCGTCGGCCAGCGTGCGCTCTTCCAGCTGCCAGTCCACGCGCAGCCGGGTGCCCAGGCGCAGCGCTTCCAGCGCCAGGTAGTCGCGCAGGAAGTCCACTTCGTCGGCCAGCATGACGCGGTCCTCGGCGCCGCGTTTCGTGTCCAGCACGTAGCGCAGCATGGACGCGAACTGCAGCAGCGCGGCCTCGGCGCGGGCAGGGTCCTTGCGGGTCAGCGCGATCAGCGAGTTCAGCGTGTTGAACAGGAAATGCGGGTTTAGCTTGCCGCTGATGGCCGACAGCTCGGCGCGGGCAAGCGCGCTCTCGGCCTGGGCCGCCGCCACCGCTGCGCCGCGCGCCGCCCGCGCCTGCAGCACCGCCGTGAAGGCCGTGGCGATGGCCGCGTAGACGACGAGGCCCCAGACGGAGTGCCACAACAGGCCGGCCACGAGCACGGCGCCGGCGTGGTCGCCCCCGAACAGGACCGCGTTGACGGCGAACTCGCCCGCCTGCCAGCAGGCCGAGAACACCACCGCCGCCAGGACGTGGGCCATGGCCGTGGCGGCTTGGCCGGCGTCGCTGGCCTGCAGCCGGCGCGCCACCGGCCAGATGGCGACGCCCAGCAGCATGGGCGCCCACAGCATGGTGGTGGCCTGGTAGACGGCCAGCCAGAACGGGTCCAGGCCCCGGTCGAACTCGCTGCCGGCCAGCACGAACAGGCACCACGCCAGCGCGCAGGCCCCGGCGTACGCCAACCACATCCGCCGGTTGGGGCGGCGGCTGCTGGGCATGGCGGCGGGGGTGGTCATGGCTTCATCTTAGGGAGGGCCTGCGGCCGGCTGGCGCGCGGGGAGACGAAGTGCGGCCCCCGGGGTGCGGGATGCGGTCTCCGGGGTTCAGGAGCCTGCACGGCCCAGCCTATGGCCCGCGCCGTAGTCGAGTTGCGGTGACCGGCAAGGCGCAGGCGACGCTGCAGGGCGCCGCAACTCACCCCGGCCCTCCGCGTTGGGCATGGCAAGGGCGCATGCGGCGTTGCTCGATCCTCGTGGGCGCGAGCCCACTTCGTCCTCGCGCCTTGCCTGCGCCCTCGCCAAGCCCAACGCGGGCCGTACGCTGAGCCGTGCAGGCTCCTCGCCCGCCGTCATAATTCGCCCCCTCCCCATCGAATTCGGACGAGCGTCATGGCCAGCGTCAACAAAGTCATCCTCATCGGCAACGTCGGCAAAGACCCCGAGGTTCGCTACAACCCCAGCGGCGGCGCCTGGGTCACCCTCAGCCTGGCCACCACCCGCAACTGGAAGAACCGCGAAAGCGGCGAGCGCCAGGAAGAGACCGAATGGCACCGCGTCGTCTTCAACGACCGCCTGGCCGAGATCGTCGGCGAGTACGTCAAGAAGGGCCGCCCGCTCTACGTCGAGGGCCGCCTGAAGACCCGCAAGTACCAAGACAAGGAAGGCCGCGACACCTACACGACCGAAATCGTCGCGCAGGAAATGCAGCTGCTCGGCGGCCGTGACGGCCAGGGCGGTGGCGACGAGGGCGGTGGCGGCAGCTACGGCCGTGGCAATGACGCGGGTGGCGGCGACGAGCGCGGCGGCGGCGGTGCTCCCCGTGCTGCGGCGGCCCGGCCCCCGGCAGCCGCTCAGCGCCCGGCACCCCAGCGTGCTCCGGCCCCGGCGCCCAAGGCGTCGACGGGGTTTGATGATATGGATGACGACATTCCGTTCTGAAAACTAGAGCCGTTTAGAAAAAGGGCCCACGGCATTCGCCGTGGGCCCTTTTTATTTGTTTTGCTTCAAGTTTGCACGAAGGCTGCTTTGCAGGGCGGGAGCAGCCATTGGGATAGGCTCAGCGAATGGCTTGCTGCAACTCAAGATCCGCTGAACGGGCGCGCGCGACGTAGCGCAGTGCGCAATCGGGAGGAAAACGATGGCTGCCAGGCTTTGTGTTGTCTTTGGGTGCTTCGCCGCGTTCGGCTTAGCAGTCGGCGCGATCCTTGTGCTACTTCCGGCCGGGCTCGTTTCTGTCGGCTTTGAGAACGGCACCGTCCTGTTGGGGGCCGTTTTGTTGGTGGGCTCCGTGTCGTCGCTGGTCAGCTTCGCGCTTTTGCTGGCCGCGCGCAGGCGATCAACCGGGGTCACGGCGAACACATGGTTTTCGCGAGGGGTGATCGGAGTGTTTGCAGTCTATGCGGGGCTGTTTGTCGTCGGCGTTGCCTCAAGCCTCGTGCGTTGATGGGCCGCTGTCAGCCTGAAGTAGTCCCTCTAAAGCCGCCCATCTCACCCACCCGCGCCGCACTCGGCGCATACCCGATTACCCTTTTGAACGACCGGCCGAACGACGACGCTGACTCGTAGTCCGGCCGGTCCGCCGCCGTGGCCACGCGCATGCCGCCCTGCGCCATCCAACGGCGGGCCTGGCACATCTTGAACTTGGCGACAGGCCTCGCCGGACTCTTGCCCATCGTGCGCGTCAAGGCGTCGGCGACGCTGTAGCGCGAGGCGCCCATGACGTCGGCAGCGAGGGCAGGTTCCAGTCGCGCTCGGGGTCGGCGTAGATGGCGGCGACGCCCCTGACGGGCACCGGTGGGTGTCGTGCCGGAGATCTGGGCGGACAAGCCGCTTGGGCCACGGCGCCTAGACGGGCTCCAACTTCACCGCGATCCGATTTCCACCCGTGTTCGTCGGCGGGCAGCTGCCGTAGCTGGTTGCGTAGGCCCCCTTGGTGACCACCTTTTTCGGGGTGTAGCCGGTGGCCGAGACCGTGAAGGAAATGTCGCCCGTCGATGTCGTGAATCCGCAGGGCAGCGTGCATTCCAGGCTATTGCCGACCAGCCGGACGTTCAAGCTCTGAGTCGGTGAAAAGGACGCGGCTGTGAAACTCAAGCCGTAGACCGCGATGTCGCTCAAGACGACCACGGGAACGGGCGCAGAGGTCGCAGCGTTCTGGACCGAAGCGACGATGAGAGAGGGCTCGTCGGTTTGCATGATGAGCGTGCAGCCGACCGACTCACGGTTGTCGCCACCCCCGCCGCAAGCGGTCACGCCAAGCAGTAAGGAGGCCAGCGTGATTGCCGAGGAGCAGACAGGGTGGTGACGCATGCGAGTGGCAGGCCTGCGCCGGCAAAACCGGCGTGTGGCCTAACGGTCTAGGTGGGCGGCCATGCTAGCCAACACCGCCCGCCTCACCGGGCGATTAACTCCCCCCACGAGCCGCACCCGGCGCATGCCCGAGCATCCGTTTGAACGCCGGCTGAACGGCGCCAGCCCAGCCGGCCAGCCACCGTGGCCATACGCATGCCGTCCTGAGCGATCCAGCCGTCGGCCTGGAACATCTTGACCTTGGCGACGTGCTTGGCGGCCGCGCTGTTACAGCACCATCCAAAGGCCCGCAGCCCCAGGCCGGTGCCGCCAGGGGTCAGGCTTGCACCAAGCTGTCTATGGCCGCGATTGCGGCGCTGGTTGCAGTCGACTTGCGCCTCTCGAAACACCCCCAACCCGAGTGGCCGGCGACGAAGTTGGCATGGAACCCGCTAATCCCTGCTCGACAAGTGATGTCAATGCTTGCGAGAGGGAAGAACCCATGCGTGCGAACTCTGTTCTGTTCACTCTGATGGCCACTGCTCTGCTGAGCGGGACCGCAGCGTCTGCGACGGTGCTCACGGTGGCGCTGGGCATGCCCGCGTTCAGCGGTGGCCCGGCAGACGGCGCGCCGGTCGCCCTGCCCGCAGCGACCTCGGCCTACGCCCGGTACAGCGTGGATGGGGCGACCCCGACGATGAACGTGCTCAAGGATGCGCTGGCCGCCCCGGCCGCCACCCAGGCGCCAACCGGCGCCGAGTTGCAGGCCCGCGCGCCCGAGCCGGAGACCTATGCGCTGATCCTCGCCGGCCTGCTGTTCGTGGGCCTGCGGATGCGCAGCGAGCGGCGCAAGCCGCCGGCCCGCCTCAGCCCGCCCGCGCCGCGCTCGGGGCGTGGCCGATGACGCGCCGCCGGTGCCGCGCCGTTCAGCTGGCGAACACGAACCTGAACGTCGTGCCCTGCTCCCGCGACGAGGTCACGGTGACCGAGCCGCCGTGGGCCGCGGCGATGGCCTTGACGATGAACAGGCCCAGGCCGACGCTGCGCGTCGATTGATCCCGCGTGCCGCCACGGATGAGCGGCTGGAACATCCGCTCCAGCATCTCCGGTGGCACGGGCTCGCCGCGGTTGTGAACGGTGAGAACGCATTCGCAATCCTCGCGTGAGGAGGTCACCGCGATGGGGCCGTTCGGCTCGCCATAGGTCACCGCGTTGGCCACCAGGTTGCCCAGCAGCTGCGCGATCCGGTCGGGGTCGACCTTGCAGCCTGCCGACCCGTGGGCGGTGTGGCTGATCGGGTTGGCCGGGAAGGCCAGCTTCAGCTCCTCCACCAACTGCGCGACCAGTTCGTGCAGGTTGGCCGGCTTGTGGGCCACGGTCAGGCCGTGCCCCACGCGCACCAGCGTGAAGTCGAGCAGCTCGTCGATGAGCCGGCGGGCGCGGCGCGATGAGCGGTTGATGTTGTCCAGCACCTTGGCGTGCCGGGCGCTCAACGTGGCGTCTCGGCCAATGGCGCTGGCACCCATGGTGATGGCCGCCAGCGGGTTGCGTAGGTCGTGGCTGACGATGCCCATCATCTGTTCGGCGAACAGGGCACGGTCCTCGGCTTCGGCGCTCTTGCGCGCCAGCTCGGTGATGTCGCGCAGCACGCCGACAAACCGCTGCTGCGCCCCGCTGGCGTTGGCAAAAGCCTGGCCGGAGGAAATCAGGATCTTGTCGTGGCCGCGCGCGTCGCGGATGCCGAAGCTCCAGCTGTGCACGACGGACGGGTCGGCCAGCGCGTTCCGGAACGACAGCTCTTCGCCCTCGCGGTCCTTCGCGTGGATGGCACCGAGGAACTCGGCCTCGCCCACCGTCGCGGCCACGTCGAGCGCGAGCAGCGCCGCCACGGACGGCTCGAAGCGGCGCGTGCCTGTCTCGTCGGCGCTCCACAGGTGCAGCCCGCCCACGCGCACAGCCTGCCGCAGCTGCGACTCGGCCACCTGCAGCACCTCCTGCGCGCGCACCTCCTTCTCGGCCAGCGCTTCCGAGCGCTTGCGCTCCAGCAGCAGTTGGCGCTCGTACTTGTTCCTCTCCTCGGCCACGATGACGGACACCACGTCGTAGGCCGCCGCGCCGGTGCCCTTGCGAACGGCGTTCAGCATGACGGTCAGCAACCCGCCATCGCTGCGCTTGAGGTCGAACTTGACCTCGGAGATGGAGCCCTGGATCTGCAGGATGGGCAGCCAGTGCGTCTGGTAAAAGATGCGCCCGCCCACGTTGAAGAGGTCCTGCAGCTTCTTCAGCCCGATCAGCTCTGCCGCGCTGTAGCCGGCCCAGGTACACAGCGTGCGGTTCACGCTGGTGATCGTTCCCGAGGCGTCCGTCACCAGCAGCCCGACGGGCACCTCGTCGAGCAACTGCTCGAGCGGGGGGCACGCGGGTGGGGAAGGCGCCACGGTCAGAGGTTAAGCGCGGCCACGAAGCGGTCGATGGCCTGCTCGCTCGCGCTGGGCGCGCTGAGGTGCGGGCAGTGGCCGACGTTGTCGACGAGCTCCAGCGTCGAGCGCGGCAGCATCCGGTGCATGTAGTCGCCGACGGCCACTGGCGCAATGATGTCTTCGGTGGACTGCAGGATCAGCGTCGGTTCCTGCAGCTTGATCAGGTCGCTTCGGTTGTCCGACAGGAAGGTCACGCGCGCGAACTGCTTGGCGATCTCGGGGTCGGTGCGGCAAAAGCTTTCCGCCAGCTCCTGGCCGAGTTCCGGCCGGTCGGGCGCGCCCATGATGGCGGGCGCCATGTTGCTGGCCCAACCGAGGTAGTTGGACTCGAGCATGTCGAGCAGGCCGTCGATGTCTTGGCGCGAAAAGCCGCCCACGTAGTCGCCGTCATTGATGTAGCAGGGCGACGGGCCGACCATGATGTGCGCGGCGATGGCGCCCGGTGCGCGCAATCCGGCCAGCAGGCCGATCATGGCGCTGACCGAATGGCCGACGAGGATGACCGGCCCCGAGCCGAACTCCTGGACGATCTCTACCAAGTCCTCGGCATAACCACCCAGCGTGCTGTACTTCTGGCGGTCGTAGGCGCCCAGGTCGGACCGGCCGCTGCCGACCAGGTCGAACGTGACGACCTTGAAACGACGCGCGTATTGGGGCGCCAGCAGCCGCCACATGCTCTGGTCGCAACCAAAGCCATGCGCGAACACGACCGTTGCCGCGCCCTCGCCAATGACCTGAACGTTATTGCGTTGAGCAATGCTCATCTGGACCCCTTGCGAAACATGCTACGCAGCCTTCTTGCTGCGAGTGGTGCTCCGGGTCGCACTCTTCGCAGCCCCCTTCTTCGCCGGCGCCTTGGCCTTTGTCGACTTGCTCCCCAGGCTCTGGCGCAGCAGCTCGGTCAGGTCGACGACGTTGTCGCTGCGGCCCCCGTCGGGCGCGTCCTCGAAAGGCTTGACGGTGGACTTCTTGCCCGCCTTGGCCTTGGCCGCCACCAGCGCGTGGATGGCGGAGGTGAAGTCGTCCTTGAACTGCTCGGGCTTCCAGGCGGCAGTCATCTGCGCGATGAGCTGCCCGGCCATCTTCAGCTCGGCGGGCTTGAGGCCGTTGGCGGCGGCGCCGGCCTGGGGCAGGTCCAGCGCGTCGGGCGAGCGGATCTCCTCGGCCCAGCGCAGCGTGCCCAGCATCAGCGCCGGGCCGGCAGGGATGAGGGCCGCGAGGTGCTCCTTGTTGTGCAGCACGAAGCGGGCGATGCCGATGACGCCGGCTGCCTCCAGCGCCTCGCGCAGCAGCGCGTAGACGCGCTGCGCCTTGGCATCAGGCGACAGGTAGTAGGGCTTCTCGATGTAGACGAAGGACACCTCCGTCGCCTTCACGAAGGCCTCGATCTGTATGGTCTGCGTGCGCTTGGGGTAGGCGGCCTTGATCTCGTCGTCGGACAGCACGACGTAGTCATCGCCTTCGAGCTTCACGCCCTTGACGATGTGTTCCTTGGCGATCTCCTTGCCGGTGCGCTTGTTGATGCGCTTGTAGCCGACCGGGTCCATGCTGCGCTTGTCGAGCCAGTCGAAGTCGACCTCCTGCTCGCTGGTGGCCGTGTGCAAGGCCACGGGCACGTGGACGAGGCCGAAGGAGATGGCGCCCTTCCAGATGGCGCGCGGGCTGGCGGAGTGCTCTGCCATCGTGGCAGCTCAGCGGCCGAGCCTGAGCGCGACCGTGCTGGCCGGCGCATAGCCGGTCTGCACCGTCGGCTTGGGCGCCTTGTCGGGCGTGGGCAGCGGTGGTGGCGGCACTTCCTTGCGGCAGGCCGCCAGGCCGCCAACGGCGATCAGCGCACCGGTCATCAGCTGGGCGATTCGTGGCTTCATGGCGGTCATCCTCATCTGTGCTGCATTCGTTCGCGGACCGAGCGTCGGGCCGCTCCCAAGCCGGGCCGCATTGGGCGATGTGCTTGCGGCTCAACGCAGCAAGCATCGCCGTCCCCCCGGGGGACCGGCCAAGGTTCTCCTTGGACGAGGGGCTTCATACGCCCCAGGCGGCGCCGTAGTGGGCATAAACGCCGCGGCTGTAGTCCTCGCTCCAGGCGGGCGACTCGTCCTTGGCGTAGCGCGGGCCGGTCTTGAGTTGCTCCATGTCGAGGTTGACGACATAACCGTCCTTCTCGATGTCATAGGTCAGCATGCTCCAGGGCAGCGGAAAGGTGTCGCTACCCAGGCCCAGGAAGCCGCCGAAGGCCAGCGCGGCGTGGCGCACCAGGCCGCTGCGCTTGTCGATGACGAGGTCGTCGATGGTGCCGAGCTTCTCGCCGGCTAGGTTGTAGACGGCGGTGCCTTCGACCTTGGACGAAGAGATGGTGGGGTGCAAGCTCATGGGGATTCCTCGAAAAGCGTTGCAGCCACTATCCGGCGAGCGGCCGCACCGGGCGATCGGCCTGGGGGCAGTCCGCCTGTAGGTGCCGACCGACCCGTGCGGGACAGCCGCACCTGCGCGTGTCAGCGCAACTCCCCTCTGCCGGCCGCTTGTCCGATACGCGGCGACGAAAGGGGCCGACACCGCAGGCTGCCCGCTTTGCCCATGATTTGCTTCATCAAGCCTTATCGTCCGGAGACCTTCATGACGTCCCGCCTGCTCCCCCCGCTGCTCTGCTTTTGCATGGTGGGTTCAGCCCTTGCCCAGACGCAGAACGCCGTCACCTACAACGGCACTGCGCTGGCCGGCCAGGGTCAGGCCATGGCCGCCGGCGACCCTGAGCTGAACTGGCGCGACCCGCAGTGGCTGGCCAAGCAGCGTGAGCGCTCGCGCTGGCGCTACCAGCTCGGCCTGGAGCAGCAGGTTCGATCCCCCGTGCAGCTCGGCCCCCAGGCTGCGGTGCGCGAGGCGGTTTGGGCCGGCGTGAGCTACGACCTGACCACGCGACTGAGCGGCGGCGTGGAGACCCCGGTCTGGCAGCGTGACACCGGCTGGGCCTCGCGCATGAGCTTCGAGCGCCCCAAGAGCGACGGCGTGGCCGGGCTGCGCGGCGCGCTGTCGTACAAGCTCAGCTCGCAAAGCAAGCTGATGCTGCGCCCGCAGGCCCGGCGCGTGATGCTGACCTACGCCGCCACTTGGTAGGCGCGGCGCACCCGCACCCTTAAAGCAAGGGAAGCCACCGGCGCGCGGCGGCGCTGGGTTTCAGCAGAATCGGGCCCCGCCTTCCTTGCTGAACTCCCACGATGAAGACTCTGCTGATCTACGACGACCTCGTCTCGCTGAACCGTGAGCAGCATCGCCAGCTCAAGCTGGCGCCGCCTGCGCAGCCCTTCGGGTTTGCACGCGAGACCAACTCGGTGCTGATCGCCGCTGCGGAGCTGCCATTTGCTGTGCTGGACTTCCCCTGCGTCTTCATCGAGGCGGGCGATGGCCACAGCATTGCGGCGCTGGTGGGCCTGCGCGACCACGAGAACCTGTTCGTGCAGCCCGACGGCACCTGGGCGCGCGGCGCCTACCTGCCGGCGTTCTTCCGCCGCTATCCCTTCGTGCTGGCCGAGGCTGCCGGCGACCCGACCTTCACCGTCTGCCTGGACCGCGCCTGTGCGGGGCTGAACACCGAGCAGGGCGAGGCGCTGTTCGACGCCGAGGGCCAGGAGACGCCTTGGCTGGAGGAGATCAAGCGCTTCCTGCTGAGCTTTCGCAACGAGATGGCCGCCAGCCGCGACTTTGCCAACCAGCTGGCCGCGCTGGAGCTGCTGCAGGACGGCGTCATCGAGTACACGCTGGACGGCAACAAGAGCTCGCTGCGCGGCTTCAAGACCATCAACGAAGCCAAGCTGCGCGCACTGGACGCGGCCACGCTGCAGGAGCTGGCGGCGAAGGGCTGGCTGGGCTGGGCCTATGCCCACCTGCTGTCCATCCAGCAGGTGCAGCGCCTGGCGCAGCGGCTGGATGAGCGGCGAGCGCTGGATACGGCCGAGCGCGACGCGGCGCCTTCGACCCACTGAGCGAGAGGCAGGCGCCAGACTCGGGCGGCGACTTGCCTTCTCAACAACGGGCCGCAGGTGCTACAGGCAAGCCCCTAAAGCGCAGCTGGCGCCGCAGTGGTACGTTGGCACGGCGCAAATAAACCCCACGGAGACGAACATGGCTTGGCAATGCTTGAAGGTGACATGTCTGGCGATACTGGCCGTCGTGGCTGGGCTGGCCGCAATGCCGGCGCGGGCGTCGGGCGACAAAGGCCCCGACGCGGAACCTCCGACAGACGTCTCATTCATCAGCTTCCAGTCACCCAACCTGGCGGCGCCCGGCACGATGCTGACGATCCAGGGCAAGCTGAGCGTGCCGCGACATGACGAGCGTTCAGAGAGACACGGCGGCCACGACCACCGCAAGCTGCCGGCCGTGCTGATCCTGCACGGCTCGTCCGGCGTTGACGCGCGTGGCGATTTCTACGAAGCCGCGCTCAATGCGGCCGGCATCGCCACCTTGCAGATCGACATGTGGCAGGCGCGCGGCATCACCGCTGCTGGCCAGAGGCCCGCCGCACCCGTCATGACCTACCCCGATGCGTTCTCGGCCCTGGCCTTCCTGGCGCAGCAGCGCGGTATCGACGGCACGCGCGTCGGCGTGCTCGGCTTTTCCTGGGGTGGGCTGGTCAGCCTGGGCACGGCCGAGCGGCTGTACGCGGGCCAGTTCGGTGGCGGCCTGAAGTTCAAGGCCCACGTGGCGCACTACCCCGTGTGCTATGCATGGAACAACACGGCCCTGCTCGCCGCCGTGCACAGCACCCCCGCGCAATACGGCGTGCAGTGGATCAACCTCACCGGCGCGCCCGTGCTGATCCAGGTCGGCACGAAGGACGACTACGACAACAGCAGCCAACCGTGTGAAGCGCTGGCGCAGTCGGCCAACGCCGGCAACGGCGGCATCGTCAGCGTGAACGCCTACCCCGGCGCCACGCATGGCTGGGACCGGCTGATGGTGCCGATCGTCGTGGCGGACCCATTCGCCAACCAGGGCAGCTACTTCAGCACCGGCGTGCCGCCTGCGGTAGCGTTCACGCCCGACGCCGAGCAGGCCTACCAGTCGCGCGCACGCGTCGTGCGCTTCTTCGCCAAGCAGCTGTAGGGGCGGCGCCTATCCGCCCAGCAGCCGCATCAACGATGCCGGCGAGGCGGACAGCACCTGGTCATCCTGCTCGTCCTTCAGCTCGATACCGCTCAACTGGCGGGTTCGCGCCTCGCGCAGCAACGCGTGCAGCTTGGCGGCCGCAGCGGCGGGCGCCAAGCCCTCGGGGCGGATGTTGGAGATGCAGTTGCGCTGGGCATCCGCCAGGCCCACGCGCGGCGCCCAGCTGAAGTAGGCGCCCAGGCTGTCCGGCGCGCTCAGGCCCGGGCGCTCGCCGATGAGCACGACGACGCAGCGTGCGTTCAGCAGTGCGCCGGCCTCGTCGCCCAGCGCCACGCGGGCCTGGGTAGCGACAACGAGCGGTGCCCAGGTCCAACCGCCTTCCAGCAGCAGCCGCTCGCGCAGCGCCGTGAACAGCGGCAGCGCCTGGCGCTGCAGCGCCAACGCGGAGAGACCGTCGGCGAGGATGAAGGCGAGGTCAGTGGCCGGCGCGTTCAACCCCATCAACACGGTGACGCTGGCGGCGGCCAGGCGCCGGCCGAGGTCGGGCCGCTGCAGATAGCTGGCGCGGTCCACCGCCTGGCTTTGCACCTGCAAGGGCGCCTCACCCAGCGCGCGCAGGCCGGCCAGCAGCGCGCCCACATCGAGCGGCGCATGCACCGCATCGCGCGCCTCGGCGTGGGCCTGCTGGAAGGCCAGGTGGGCGCTCGTCGGCACGCTGACCCCGGCGCGGCCCAGGCCGATGCGCGCGGCGGTGTAGCGGCGCAGGCTGGCCCAGGGTTGGTCGGTGACGGGCGGCTTCATGACTGCGCCAGCAGGTGCGCGAAGCGCGCCGGCAAGCCCTCGGCAAGACGCAGCTCCGGCCCCGCCTCGAACACGCCCACCCGCTGCAGCCAGGCCTCGAACTCCGGCGCCGGCCGCAGGCCCAGCAAGCGGCGCATGGCCAGCGCGTCGTGGAAGCTGGTGCTCTGGTAGCCCAGCATGATGTCGTCCGACCCCGGCACGCCCATGATGTAGTTGCAGCCGGCCGCGCCCAGCAGCGTCAGCAAGCTGTCGACATCGTCCACGTCCGCCTCGGCGTGGTTGGTGAAGCACACGTCCACGCCCATCGGCAGCCCCAGCAATTTGCCGCAGCAGTGATCCTCAAGGCCCGCGCGCAGGATCTGTTTGCCGTCGAACAAATACTCCGGCCCGATGAAGCCGACGACGCTGTTGACCAGCAGTGGCTCGAAGCGCCGCGCGACGGCGTAGGCGCGGCACTCCAGCGTCTGCTGGTCGCAGCCGTGGTGGGCGCCGCTGGACAGCGCGCTGCCCTGGCCGGTCTCGAAGTACATGACCTGGCGGCCGCCGCGCTTCAGGCTCAGCGCCGCCGCCTGCGCTTCGGCCAGCAAATCGAGCGTGATGCCGAAGCCGCGGTTGGCGCCCTCGGTGCCGGCGATGGACTGGAACACCAGGTCCACCGGCGCGCCGCGCTCGATGGCCGCTAACGTCGTTGTCACATGCGTCAGCACGCAGCTCTGCGTCGGGATCGCGTGGCGCGTGATGACGGCGTCCAACATCTGCAGCAGGCGCATCACCTGGGGCAGGTTGTCGGTGGCCGGGTTGATGCCGATGACGGCGTCACCCGCGCCCATCAGCAGGCCGTCGAGCAGGCTGGCGGCGATGCCGGCCTCGTCGTCGGTCGGGTGGTTGGGTTGCAGCCGTGTGGCCAGGCGGCCGCGCAGGCCGAGCGTGCTGCGGAACTGCGTGACGACCTCGCAGCGGCGCGCGATCAGCATCAGGTCCTGCACGCGGCAGAGCTTGCTGACGGCGGCAGCCATCTCGGGCGTCAGGCCGCTCGCGATCTGCGCCGGCTCGACGGCATCGGCCAGCAGCGCATCGCGCAGGCCACCGACGGTGAGATGCGAGATCGGCGCGAAGGCGGTGGCGTCATGCGTGTCGACGATGAGGCGCGTGACCTCGTCCGTCTCATAAGGCACGACGGCCTCGTTCAGGAACGTGGTTAGCGGCAGGTCGGCCAGCGCCAATTGCGCCGCCACCCGCTCGCGGGCGTTCGCCGCCGCCACGCCGGCCAGCTCGTCGCCCGAGCGGCGCGGGCTGGCCTTGGCGAGCAAGGTGCGCAGGTCGGCAAACTGGAATCGTTCGGCGCCAAGGGTGTGGCCGTAGGGCATGACGCGAGTGTGCGCAAAAGCAGTGGCGGATGCATGACCGCGCGTAAACCGCCTGTCGAAAAAATTGACGCCCGGCTGGCGACCCGCCAAGCAACGGAGCGCAAGTGGCTGTAGATGCAGGCGTTTTCGGCACGGGCGCGCGACTTGCGTGTGAGCCCTGCCCCCCAAATCAGAAGAGGTTCTCTCCATGACGCCATCTGCCACTCTTGCCGCCCGACTCCGCCATGGCCTCTTCGGCTGGCTGCTAGCGGGCCTGGCCGCCACCGCCGGCGCGGCGCCTGTCTGGGTCGAGTCCAACGCACTGCAGAGCGCGCTCGACAACAACTGGACCTATGCCTCCGACGCCGTTGCGCGGACCGGCACCGTCAGCTTTCACGACCAGGGCGCCACGAACGCCGGCGCCACGGATGCCCACCTCGGCATGTACCTGGGCTGGGCCTGGAGCTACGACGCCAGCGGCGCGGCCACCTCGCTGCTGTGGAGCAATGCCGACCAGGCCTTCGGCGGCGGCGGCGTCAAGCTGGGCATCACCGGCCACACCGGCAGCATCCAGCTTGGCGATGTTGGCAACGACAGCTGGATTGGCAACCCGTGGACGCCGGGCGCTCCGGCCATCGGCATCGCGACGCAGGCCGACTGGGTAGTGCCGCTGTTCGACTTCGGCACCATCGCCGCTGGCGCCACGGTGCTCTACGACATCACGCTGACCTTCAGCTTCGACACCCAGGCCGCCTTCGACGACTGGAACCGTGGCGGCAATTTCTACCTGGGTGGCCAGGGCGTCGCCGCGCCCCTGCCCGAGCCGGCCAGCCTGGCCTTGGTGATGCTGGCGCTGCTGGCCTGGCGAGCGACAGGTTCGTCCGTCAAGCCCAGCCCCCGGTAAACGCAGTACGCCGCCGGCCCTCGGGCTGGCCGGCGCGACTGGCAACACCGAGCAAACGGTGGGCACGGGATCACGACGCTGTCACGCCAGCAGCCTAGGCTGCTGGCTGCCATGCCGCTGCCTGCCGAACTCCTCCCGCCCTGGGCCTGGGCCCTGCTCGCCTTCGCCGCCCTGCCCGCCGCCCTCGTCCTGCTGCAGGGCAAGCTGCTGTTCGGCCGCACCTGGGTCATCCGCCGCACCGACCCGGGCCCAGCCGCAGCGCGCCGTCACACCGCAGCCGTGTGGCTGGCGCGCCCGGGCGGCGTGCAACTGCAAGGCTGGCTGACCACGCCCGTGGGTGGCGAGCCCCCGCGCCGCCTGCTGCTGTGGTTTGGCGGGCGCAACGAGAACGTCGCCTGGACGCCCGACCTCGCCGGCTGGCTGCCCGACGACTGCGCGCTGCTGGCCTTCAACTACCGCAGCCTCGGCGCCAGCGGCGGCTGGCCCTGCGAGGCCGCCTGCGTGGCCGACGCCGAAGCCGCCGCCGCGTGGGGGCTGGCGCGGCTGGCGCTGCCGCCGCAGGCGCTGCACCTGGCCGGCCGCAGCCTGGGCACCGGCGTGGCCATGCAGCTCGCATCGCGGCTGGCCACGGCCGGGCGCCCGGCCGCCAGCGTCGCCCTCATCACGCCGCTGAAGAGCCTGCGGGCCGTGCTGCGGCGCAACCCCATGCTCGCGCCGCTGACGCCGCTGCTGCGCTCGCCGCTCGATTCCGTTGCCGCCGCACGGGCGCTGAACTGCGCGGTGCTCGTGCTGCTGGCCGAGCGCGACAGCCAGGTGCCGCACGCCCATTCGCACACGCTCGTCGCGGCCTTGCGCCACGCTGGCGCCGCCGTCACCGTGCACAAGCTCGCCGGCACCGACCACCGCAGCCTGGCGCGCACGCCGGCCGCGATGCAACACCTGGGCGGCTGGTTGCTGGAAGAATCCGCAGCAGGATGAAGAAAACCCTGCAAGCCATCGCCATGGTCACCGCCGTGACCAGCGCCAGCGCGCCAGCCCTCGCGGCCGACACCCAGTTCGCCGTCCTCGTGCTGGCAATGCCCACCAAGTACCACTATGAGTACATCCCGGTGGCGCGCGAGAGCTTCGAGAAGCTCGCCAAGCTGCACGCCTTCGAGATGTACAAGGACCCACGCTACCTGGACCACCTGTGGGGCGGCATCTGGTGGGCGGCCACGGGGCACTGACCGCCAGGTTTCAGGCTACTTCGAGAACCAGCCGCCAATGCGCTGCTTGAGGCGAAGGAAGAAGCCCGCGCGTTCCACGTCAGCCAGCGCGACCACCGGCGCCTCGCCGAGCGTCTTGCCATTGGCCACCGCGACCAGCTTGCCGATCACCGCGCCCTTGGCGATCGGCGCCTCCAGGCCCGCGTTCAGCGTCACCTCGGTCTTGACCGCGGCGGCCTGCCCCTTCGGGATCACCATCGTCCACGGCTTGGCAATGCCCGCCGCCACCTCGGGAGCCACACCGTACAGCACCTGGGCGTTCGTCAGCGTCGCGCCCGGCTGGGCCGGCGTCGCTTCCTCGAAGTTGGCATAGCCCCAGTTGAACAGCACGCGGGTCTGGTCCGCCCGGGCCTGCTTGCTGTTCGCGTTCATGATGACCGAGATCAGGCGCATGCCATTGCGCTTGGACGAAGCGGTCAGGCAGTAGCCGGCGTCCTCCGTGTGCCCGGTCTTGAGCCCGTCGACGGTCGGGTCCGTGTAGAGCAGCGCGTTGCGGTTGCCCTGCTTGATGTTGTTGTAGGTGAACTCGCGCTCGGCGTAGATCGGGTAGTACTCGGCGCTGTTGCGGATGATGGCCGCGGCCAGCACGGCCAGGTCCTTGGCCGAGGCCTTGTTGTTGGGGTCGGGCAGCCCGGCCGCGTTGGCGAACTGCGTCTTCGTCATGCCGAGCTTGGCGGCCTCGGCATTCATCAGGGTGACGAACCCGGCCTCCGAGCCGCCGATGTGTTCGGCCAGCGCCTTGGAGGCGTCGTTGCCGCTGGCGATGACGACGCCGCGCAGCATGTCCATCAACGAGGCTTGCGTGTTCAGCGGCACGAACATGCAGCTGTCGCCGTCCTTGCCGCCGCGGCACCAGGCGCTCTCGCTCATGGTGACCGGCTCGTCGGGCTTGTGCTTGCCGCTCTTCAAGCCCTGCTCGACCAGGTAGCTGGTCATCATCTTCGTCAGCGACGCGGGCGGCAGCGGCTCGTCCGGGTTGGACGACGCCAGCAGCTGGCCGGTATTGAAGTCCATCAGCACCCAGGCTTTGTTCTCAAGCACCGGGACGGATTGCCCGTTCGCGTCGGTGGTCATCGCCTGTTCGGCGGCGGCGGGCTTGGCCTTGCGGGCCGCCGCGGCGTGGGGCTTGGGCTTGGCATGCGGCGCGCCAGAGGCGGCTGCGGCCATGCTGGCGAGGATGGCGCTGGCGAGGAGGGAAGGAAGGAGGCGGGAGAGGGGGGATTTGCGGGTCATGGAGATGCTTGCTGAAGAAGCCGGTCGGTAGCTGGCGATCATTGCGCGGGTGCCCAGGGCCGGTGAGGTGTGCCGCTCGCTCGAAACACCCGTCGTCGTCGATGCGATGGAGCGGCCGGTGGCAGCGCATCACGCCGGCATAGGCGGGCGTCCGGTCGACGTGATCGCTGGGTGATCGCGGTCCATTGTGGCTCGCTGCGCTTTGGCGGGCGGTGGCGCCGCTGCGCCGCTGCCATGCCGTGCCGTTGATCAACCTGCTGAGCGGTGGAGTGGGTCCGCATCGTACGCAGCGGCGTGCGGGCACACTGCGCCGTCATGAACGCCACTCGTCGCTTGATGAGCCTCCTGCCTCTGGCCGGCCTGCTGCCAGCCCTCGCGCCGGCCGCCATCGCCCCCGCCGTGCTGCCGCTCTGGCCCGAAGGCGTGCCCGCCTCCGTGCGCGCCGATGTCCCGGCCGCGCGCGGCGACCTCGGCCCCGAGCGCGTGGATGCGAACGGCGCCATCGCCAACGTGTCGCTACCCACGCTGACCGTCGTGCCGCCCGCCGTGGACCGCCCCAACGGCACCGCCGTCATCCTCTGTCCGGGCGGCGGCTACAGCTACCTGTCGTGGAACCGCGAGGGGCTGCAATACGCCGCCTGGCTGAGCACGCTGGGCATCACGACCTTCATCCTGAAAAGCCGCCTGCAGGAATGGGGCCACCCCGCGCCGCTGCAGGACGTGCTGCGCGCCATGCGCCTGGTGCGCTCGCGCGCGGCCGAATTCGGTGTCGACCCGAATCGCATCGGCATCATGGGCAGCTCCGCCGGCGGCCACCTGGCGGCCAGCGCCAGCACGCTTTTCGACCACGCCGACGGCCGCACCGGCGCCGCGCTGGACACGGTGAGCGCCCGGCCCGACTTCGCCGTGCTCGTCTACCCCGTCATCACCATGACCGACCCCGCCGCCCACGCCGGCTCGCGGCGCGCGCTGCTGGGCAACTCGCCGAGCGCGGCGCTGCTGACGCTGACGTCCGTGGAGCAACAGGTGACCGCCTCGACGCCGCCCACGCTGTTGCTGCACACGCAGGGCGACAAGACCGTGCCGGTGCAGAACAGCATCCTGTACTACCAAGCGCTCACCCGCTCGGGCGTGCCGGCGGAGCTGTATGTGTTCGAGCAGGGCGGGCACGGCATCGGCATGCGGGACGCGTTGGGTACGGCGTCGGCATGGCCGAGGCGGGTGGAGGAGTGGTTGCGCATGCGAGGGTTGCTGGGCAAGGAGACGGCGCGGTGAGGAAGGCAAGTTCTGCTGGAACCAGCCGGAGCGGTTCGGCGGCTTGCAATACTGCCGCCTGCACTAGGCGGCCCTGGCCTGACGCCCCTGCCTACCTCTGACCCTTGAACCGCCCCTCCGGCACGCGCATGAACCTCACCGAGCAACAGTTTTTTGACGCCCTCGAACGCAAGCTCTGGACGGCCGCCGATAAGCTCCGCTCCGCGCTGGACGCCTCGGTCTACAAGCACGTGGTGCTGGGCCTTATCTTCCTGAAATACGTCTCCGACGCGTTTGAGGAGCGGCGGCAGGAACTGCGCGCGCAGTTCCAGAACCCCGAGCACGACTACTACATGGACCCCGCCGAGTACGGCGGCGCGGGCACGCCCGAGTACGCGGCCAACCTCGCCGCCGAACTGGAGGTGCGCGACTACTACACCGAGAAGAACGTGTTCTGGGTGCCTTTTGAGGCCCGCTGGCAGACGCTGCGCGAGCTGGCCCAGCTGCCGCCCGGCAGCGAACTGCCCTGGCAGGTGCCCAAGCGCGACAGCGACGGCCGCTACGAACGCGACGACGCGGGCGAGCTGGTCATGGTGCCCGACAAGATGCGCACCGTTGGCTGGCTGATCGACAACGCCATGGAGGCCGTGGAGCGCGAGAACGGCAAGCTCAAAAACGTGCTGAACAGGGACTTCGCGCGCACCCAGATCGACAACCACAAGCTGGCCGACCTGATTGCCCACTTCTCCGACACCCACTTCAGCCAGCCCGTCCACAACGGCCAGCGGCTGGACCTCAAGAGCAAAGACATCCTCGGCCATGTGTACGAGTACTTCCTGGGCCAGTTCGCCCTGGCCGAGGGCAAGAAGGGCGGCCAGTACTACACGCCCAAGGCCATCGTCACGCTGATCGTGGAGATGCTGCAGCCCTTCAAGGGCCGGGTGTATGACCCGGCGATGGGTTCGGGCGGCTTCTTCGTGCAGAGCGAGGAATTCATTGCCGAGCATGGCGGCAAAGTGGCAAAACAGGGCAAAGGCAAGACCGGCCAGATCAGCGTCTACGGCCAGGAAAGCAACCCCACCACCTGGAAGCTGGCGGCCATGAACATGGCCATCCGGGGCCTGGACTTCAACTTTGGCGGCCAGCCCGGCGACACCCTGCTGAACGACCTGCACCCCGACCTGCGCGCCGACTACGTGATGGCCAACCCGCCCTTCAACATGAAGGAGTGGTGGAGCGCCAAGCTGGAGAGCGACCCGCGCTGGATCGTCGGCACGCCCCCGCAAGGCAACGCCAACTTCGCGTGGCTGCAGCACATGCTCTACCACCTGGCGCCTGCCGGCAGCATGGCCCTGTTGCTGGCCAATGGCTCGATGAGCAGCAACACCAACAACGAAGGCGAGATCCGCAAGCAGCTGGTGGAGCGCGACTACGTGGAGTGCATGGTGGCCCTGCCCGGCCAGCTGTTCACCAACACGCAGATTCCGGCCTGCATCTGGTTCCTGACCAAAGACAAGGCCAACGGGTTCAACCTCGACAAGAAGAAGCGCGACCGCCGCGGCCAGTTCCTGTTCATCGACGCCCGCCAGTTGGGCTACATGAAGGACCGCGTGCTGCGCGACTTCACGGTGGATGACATCCGACGCGTGGCCGACACCTTTCACGCCTGGCAACACGGCGAAGGCTATGAGGACATGCCGGGGTTTTGCTATTCAGCCTCGCTCGCTGATATCCGCAAGCACGAGCATGTGCTGACGCCGGGACGATATGTGGGGGCTGAGGAGCGGGAGGAAGACAGCGAAGCCTTCGCCGACAAGATGGCGCGGCTGACGGCCGAGTTGGCGGAACAGTTTGCGGAGAGTTCCAAGCTGGAAGTAGATATCAAGAAGAATTTGGTGGGGCTAGGTTATGAGCTCTGAGTGGCCGCTCATCAAAGTTGAAGACGTCTGCAGTCTCATCGTTGATTGCGTCAACAAGACCGCACCGGTGTCCGAGCAGCCAACGCCGTTTCGGATGATTAGAACGACCAATGTTCGTAACGGCCGGATTAATCTATCCGATTGCAAGTTTGTTGACGAAGAAACGTTTGGAAAGTGGACACGACGAGCAGAGGTTCGCGCTGGGGATGTCATCCTGACGCGAGAGGCACCGATCGGCGAAGTTGGCGCCGTACCGGATACAGAAGGGCTCTTTCTTGGTCAGCGTCTCATGCAGTACCGGGCTGACCGAAGCAAGCTAGATCAGCGTTTTTTACTCTACAGCTTCTTGTCGCCTCAACTTCAACACCAGTTTGGAAGCCACGAGGGTTCCGGATCGGTGGTTAGTCACATTCGGGTTGGAGATTGCTTCAAATTCGAACTTCGGCTGCCGCCTCTTCCTGTCCAACAGAAAATTGGCGATATTCTTGGTTCGTTGGACAACAAGATCGACCTCAACCGCCGCATTAACCAAACCCTCGAAGCCATGGCGCAAGCCATCTTCAAATCGTGGTTTGTCGATTTCGACCCGGTCAAAGCCAAGATCGCCGCCCTCGCCGAAGGCCGCGACCCGCTGCGCACCGCCATGAGCACCATCAGCGGCAAAGCCGAGGCAGAGCTGGACGCGCTGCCGCCCGAAGCATTCGAACAACTCGCAGCCACAGCCGCGCTATTCCCGGATGAGATGCAAGAGTCGGCGCTGGGGGAGATTCCGAAGGGGTGGGAAATTCAGGCCGCAGAATCTCTGTCTGAAGTTGGCATTGGCAAAACCCCACCGCGCAAGGAACCGCAATGGTTCACTGAAGGCGATGGAGATTGGCGCTGGGTGTCCATCAAGGACATGGGTGCAAGTGGCGTCTTTCAGAAAAAATCTTCGGAGTTCCTCACATCCGAAGCAGTCTCGCGTTTCAACGTCAGGGTTGTGCCAGACCGAACGGTGCTGCTCAGCTTCAAGTTGACCATTGGCCGAGTCGCTATCACGGAGGGGGCGATGGTGACGAATGAAGCCATCGCACACTTCAAGTTGCCCAGTGATGCAGCCGTCTCCTCCGAGTATCTATACCTATACCTGAAGAGCTTTGATTACTCGACCCTCGGCAGCACCTCTTCCATTGCTGATGCAGTTAATTCAAAGACCATCCGTGGATTGCCGATTGTTCTAGCGGAACGCACCCTGATTGGGAGATTCACAAAGGCCGTCGCCCCACACTTCCAGGAAATTCGAAACCGGCAGAATGAGATTGGCTCGCTATGTGCGACACGCGACACACTGTTGCCCAAGCTGCTCTCTGGGGAGATCGAGGTGCCCGTATGAAGCATCTCAAACCTATATTCGCTGACGCGCTTGCGCAGGAGCAAAATCTCTCTGTCGATAGAGGGCGAGTGCACATCCGAAACAAGCACTGGGCGCCCGATGAGATTCTGGAAGGATTGCTCGACCCGAAGGCGTACAACGATCTGTTTCTGGATTGGGTCCAGGAGCGCAAAGAAGAGCTCATCGAATCGGCAAATGCCATACTAGATGAGTATGGCTTGCAAGACCGATTTGGCAGGCTGAAAGAGGTCTACGGGCGAGGCGCCGTAGTGCCATTTGTCGGTGCAGGCCTGTCGGTATCGAGTGGGTATCCCGGATGGACTGCTTTCCTCAAGCAACACGTCCGTGAGACAACTATAAATCCTGAATACTTCGATCAAATTTTGCGTGATGGCAAGTATGAAGAGGCGGCCCAGAAGCTGGCTGATGCACTTGGCCCCGCTTTCAACGAAGCAGTAGAAAATGCATTTGGTCGTTCGCGCGAAATATCCGGTTGCGTGCAATTTCTGCCACATGTCTTCGACTCTTGTGTAATCACGACAAATTTCGACGACGTCACTAGACGTTGTTACGACGCTGCTGAAAAATCATTTTCAGAAGTGCTATCAGGGGAGCACTCTAGAGAGCTTCCAAGAAAGCTGTCCGAAGGCAAAAGAATATTGCTCAAGTTGCACGGCACATCTACCAGCCCACGCGGCCGGATTCTGACCGCCGTCGAATACCAGCAACACTACGGCGACGGCGATGAGCTACAACGAGCAATAGAAGCCATCTGCTCGAAGACTTTGTTGTTCATCGGCTGCAGTCTGACGGTCGACCGCACCCTCACGGCGATGAAGTCATTTGTACAAGCCAATGGGCACGACAACATCGCTCGGCACTATGCGTTCTTGCCTGCACCAGGCAGCGACGCGGAGAAAAACGCTCGTCGGGACGCGCTGCTCGCATGCAATGTCTATCCGATTTGGTATCCGGCGGGGGCGCATGATGAATCAATCGAGGCGCTCCTGCTTGCGTTGATGGAGTAGTCATGACCATCACACCAGAGCAAATAGACATCTGGCGCAGCAGCGCCTCAGAAACCCAGAACCTCGAATTCAAGGAAGCGGCCAACCAGTACGACACGCGCAAGCTGTGCCGCTACTGCGTCGCCATTGCCAACGAGGGCGGCGGGCATCTGGTGCTGGGCATTGCAGACAAGCCGCCGCGCCCCGTGGTGGGCAGCCAGGCCTTCGCTGACACCCAGGACATTGCGGAGAGGCTGTTCCACTGGGTGGGGTTTCGCGTCGATGTCGAGGCCGTGGCACACCCGGATGGCCGGGTGCTGGTGTTCAACATCCCTGCGCGCCCGAGAGGCACGGCCTACCACCACGAAGGCGCTTACCTGATGCGCTCGGGCGAAGAGCTGGTGCCAATGAGTGAGGACCAGTTGCGCAAGATCTTCGGCGAGGGGCAGCCCGGCTGGCTGGAGAACCCCGCGCTGAAAGACGTGTCCGCGCAAGATGTGGTGCAGTTGCTGGACACCCAGACCTTCTTCGATTTGATGCGCTTGCCCTATCCCACCGACCAAGCGGGCGTGCTGGCCCGCTTGCTGGACGAGCGCCTGATCGAGCGCAGCGCGGTGGGCTTCAACATCTTGCACATCGGCGCGGTGCTGCTGGCCAAAAACATGCGGCAGTTCCCGGACATCAGCCGCAAGGCGGCCCGCGTGATCGTGTACGCGGGTGAGTCCAAGATGCAGACCGTCTCTGACCTCACCGGCGAGAGGGGCTATGCCGTGGGCTTTGCGGGGCTGGTGCAGTACGTGATGGGCAAGCTGCCCCAGAACGAGGTGATCGAGGGGGCCATCCGCAAAGAGGTCAAGCTGCTGCCGGAGGTGGTGGTGCGAGAGCTGCTCGCCAACGCGCTGATCCACCAGGACTTCGACATGGGCGGCACGTCGCCGGTGGTCGAGGTGTTCGGCAATCGGGTGGAAATCTCCAACCCTGGCGAGCCCATCGTGCCGGTGGAGCGCTTCATCGACGGCTACCAGTCCCGCAATGAGCGGCTGGCCGACCTGATGCGCCGGTTCGGCATTTGTGAGGAGAAGAGCAGCGGCATCGACCGGGTGATCGAGTCCGCCGAGCTCATGCAGTTGCCGGCGCCTGAGTTCTTGACCAGCCACCGGCGAACGATCGTGGTGATCCACGGGCCGCGCGCCTTCCGCGACATGAACGGCAGCGACAGGGTGCGGGCCTGTTACCAGCATTGCGTCTTGCAATATGTGCTGCGCAAGCAGATGACCAATCAGTCGCTGCGGGAGCGGTTCGGCCTGCCCGAGGGCAGCAGCAACACGGTTTCGCAGATCATCACGGCGACCATCGAGCAGGGCCTTGTGAAGAGCGACCCCAATGCGCCGGACTCCCGGCGCTATGCACGGTATATCCCGGCGTGGGCGTAGCCGCCGTTTCATTGCAAAACCGGCCCGCTGCTTGAGCCGCATGCAAGCCATTGATTTAGCAAGACTTTCTTATTTCATCGCAAAGCTGATCAGCTACCGCGAGGTCTGGGGAGGCGCAGGGGACTCAAGATGCTGAACGAACAACAACTCGAAGAGCTCTGCCTGGGCTGGTTCCAGCAGACGGGCTGGCGCTGTGCCCATGGCCCGGATATCGCCCCCGACAGCAGTGCCCCGGAGCGCACCGACTACCGGCAGGTGGTGCTGCGCGAGCGCCTGCTGGGCGCCCTGGCCCGGATCAACCCGCACCTGCCTGCCGAGGCGCTGGAACAGGCCGCCCATGCACTGCTGTCGGTCAGTGAGCCCCAGATGGTGCTGCGCAACCGCAGCAACCACCGCCTGCTGCTGAACGGGGTGATGGTGCGCTTTGCTGTGGGCGACGAGCAGAAGACCGACCTGGTGCGCTTCATCGACTTTGCCCAGCCCAGCAACAACGACTTCCTGGTGGTAAAGCAGTTCACCATCACCGGCAGCAAGCAGCCGCGCCGGCCGGATGTGGTCGCCTTTGTGAATGGCCTGCCGCTGGCTGTGGTGGAGCTGAAGAACCCCGCCAATGAGCAGACCGATGTGTGGGATGCCTTCAACCAGCTGCAGACCTACAAGGACGAGATCAGCGACCTGTTCAACAGCAACGCTGCCTTGGTGGTGAGCGATGGCTGGACGGCGCGCGTGGGCTCGCTCACGGCCAATGCCGAGCGCATGCTGCCTTGGCGCACCATTGCCAACGAAGACGACCGGCCGCGCCTGCAGATGGAGCTGGAGACGGTGGTGCGGGGCTTCTTCAAGCCTGATCTGTTCCTGGACTACCTGCGGCACTTCGTGCTGTTTGAGCAAGACGGCGACACCCTCGTCAAGAAGATCGCCGGCTACCACCAGTTCCATGCGGTGCGCGAGGCGGTGCGTGCCACGGTGATTGCCGCGCAGACCCCGGACAAGGGCTTGCTGGAGGTGCACGAAGAGCGAGCCACCTACGGCAAGGAGGTCAAGCCGGGCTCGCGCAAGGCGGGGGTGGTGTGGCACACGCAGGGGTCGGGCAAGAGCATCACGATGGCCTGCTATGCGGGCAAGCTGCTGCAACAGCCCGAGATGAAGAACCCCACGCTGGTGGTGGTGACGGACCGCAACGACCTGGACAGCCAGCTGTTCGCCACTTTCAGCGCGGCCAGTGACCTGCTCAAGACGACGCCTGTGCAGGCGGGCGACCGCGACGAGCTGCGCGAGATGCTGGCGTCTCGCGAGGCAGGCGGCATCGTCTTCACCACGGTGCAGAAGTTCGCTTTGCTGGAGGGGGAGGAGGCGCACCCGCTGCTGTCCAGCCGCACCAACATCGTTGTGATTTCTGACGAGGCGCACCGCAGCCAGTACGGCACCAAGGGGCGGCTCGATACCAAGACGGGCAAGTACGTTTTTGGCTTCGCCAAGCATTTGCGGGACGCGCTCAAGAACGCCACCTTCATCGGCTTCACCGGCACGCCGATTGCGCTGGAGGACAAGGACACCCGCGCCGTGTTCGGTGGCTACGTCAGCATCTACGACATCCAGGACGCGGTGGACGATGGCGCGACGGTGCCGATCTTCTACGAGAGCCGACTGGCCAAGTTGGACGTGAACCAGGCCGAGATCGATGCGTTGAACGAGCGGGTGGACGAGGTCGTCGAGGACGAAGAGGACATCGCCCACCGCGAGAAGACCAAGAGCGAATGGGCCGCACTGGAGAAGCTGGTGGGTTCGCAGCCGCGTCTGCAGCAGGTGGCTCGCGATCTGGTCCAGCATTTCGAGGCGCGGGTCTCGGTGGTGGATGGCAAGGCCATGATCGTGTGCATGAGCCGGGACATCTGCGCGCAGCTTTACAACGCCATCTGCATTGGCAGCAAGGACAACCCGCCATTGCGCCCCGATTGGCACAGCACCGACCCGGAGCAAGGCGCCATCAAGATCGTGATGACGGGCTCAGCCGCTGACAAGGCATTGCTGCAGCCGCATCTGTACAGCAAGCAGGTGAAGAAGCGGCTGGAGGCGCGTTTCAAGGATGCGCGCGACTCGCTCAAGCTGGTGATCGTGCGTGACATGTGGCTGACGGGCTTTGACGCGCCGTGCTGCCACACCATGTACATCGACAAGCCCATGAAGGGGCACAACCTGATGCAGGCCATTGCTCGGGTGAACCGGGTGTTCAAGAACAAGCCGGGTGGCTTGGTGGTGGACTACATCGGCATTGCCAACGAGCTGAAAGCGGCGCTGAAGGACTACACGGAAGCGAAGGGCAAGGGTGACCCGACGCATGGCGCAGCCGAAGCGCTGGCGGTATTGCTGGAGAAGCTGGATGTGGTGCGCGGCCTGATGCACGGCTTTGACTACAGCGCGTTTGAGACGCAGGCGCTGCCGCTGCTGGTCCCGGCGGCGAATCACATCCTGGGCTTAAAGGATGGCAAGACGCGCTTCCTGGACACGATGGTGGCCGTGGCGAAAGCGTTCTCGCTGTGCGGCACGCTGGACGAGGCGGCTGCACTGCGCAAGGAGATCGCGTTCTTCTCGGCGATCAAAGCTGCCATCGCGAAGTTCACGACCGTGGACAAGAAGCGCAGCGACGCGGAGAAGAACAGCGCACTGAAGCAGATCCTGGACAACGCCATCATTGCCGACGGCGTGGCGGATGTCTTCGCGCTGGCGGGGCTGGACAAGCCGAACATCGGTTTGCTGTCCGACGAGTTCTTGGAGGATGTGCGGCGAATGGACAGCCGCAACCTGGCTGTCGAACTGCTGGAAAAGCTGCTGCGCGACGAGATCAAAGCTCGAGCCCGCAACAACGTAGTGCAGGAACGGAAGTACGGCGACAGGCTGCTGGAAACCCTGCGCAAATATCACAACCGGGCTATCCAAACGGCCCAGGTCATCGAAGAGTTGATTCAGATGGCCAAAGAGTTCCAGGCCACGCTGGAGCGAGAGGCCGCACTCGGACTCGGCACCGACGAGGTGGCGTTCTATGACGCCTTGGCCAACAACGAGAGCGCAGTCCGTGAGTTGGGTGACGAGATCTTGAAGAAGATTGCCGTGGAGATCACCGAGAAGCTGCGCGCAAGCACGACCGTGGATTGGCAGGTGCGCGAAAGCGTTCGAGCCAAGCTGCGCATCCTGGTTCGGCGTTGCCTGCAGAAGTGGAAGTACCCGCCAGACCAGCAACTCCAAGCGGTGGAGTTGGTGCTGAAGCAGGCGGAGACCTTGTCCGAGACTTGGTCGAGCGCGAGGTAACCTGCCACCGAACGACGTGTCGAATCTGGGAGGCTTGATCAACACGATTGGCGAACATGTCGAAACCAGGCGCAGTTTTCGACATGACGGCCAGAGCTTGCCATCGGAGCGTGGGCCTCAGCCATACCCGGTCAAGGCTGCGGGAGCACCAGCCTGTGATGACAAGTGCTTGACCCAAAAAGAAAAACGTCCGCTTTCCGTTTCCGGATGTGATACGGCCGCGCATGACCCGGCCCCATTACCGGGCCGTAATCCGGGCGTCAGACGTCGATATTGCCCGCCCGCAGCGCATTGGTCTCAATGAAATCCCGCCGCTGCTCCACCTCGTCGCCCATCAGCATCGTGAAGACCTTGTCCGCCTCGCTGGCGTCGTCGATCTGCACGCGCAGCAGGGCATCACTGATGGCCTCAACCATGTGCAGCTGCTCGCGCAGTGGCACGCCGAAGGTAGCGGCAATGAAGCGCTGCAGGTCTTGCCCGGTGCCCAGGTCTTCTTGCCCATGAACTCGATGGCCGGCGGGTTGTGCTGGTAGCCCGCGTAGACGCTGGTGGTGAGCAGGTCGTAGGCCGGTGCAAGGCGCACGTCGGCGCGGGAGCTGTAGAGCAGGGACAGGTTCTTGGCTCGCCAAATCGCGACTCATCGATGACCTTCGCAGTTCGCGAATAGCGAATATGGCCAAGCGATGGAACTCAAACGACAAGATCTGCTGGTGCTGCTGAAGGTGGCGGCGCACCCGCAGCAGCGCTGGACCTATGCCGCCTTGGGCGAAGCCCTGGCCATGAGCGCCTCGGAGGCGCACGCCAGCGTGAAGCGGGCGGTGGCGTGCGGCCTGGCGGTTGCACCAGCGCGTGGCGAATGGGCGCCGGTGCGCACGAGCTTGCTTGAATTCATCAAGCATGGCGTGTGCTACATCTGGCCGGCCACGCCCGGGCCGGTCAAGCGCGGCGTGCAGACGGCGTTTGGCGCAGAGCCCCTGGCCAGCCGGGTGAGGCGCCGGTATGGGAGCACCCCGCCGGCACGGCCAAAGGCCCCACGCTGTCGCCCCTGTATCGCACCGCACCGCAGGCCGCGCTCGCCGACCCGGCCCTGCACCGCCTGCTGGCCTTGCTGGACGCCCTGCGCACGGGGCGCGCGCGCGAACGCACGCTGGCCGCCAAGCTGATGGAGGCCGAGCTGATGCAGTTCGACCCGGGCGCTGACGGAGACGCCCATGCGAGCCGATGACCCCAACCTGCCCTACCTGCGCCGCATTGCCGAGGCGCTGGGCGAACTGCGCGAGCAGTTGTTTTTGTGGGTGGCGCAGTGGCCGGCCTGCTGGTGACGGACCCTCTGGCCTACCCCGTGCGCGCCACCCGCGACGTGGATGCGGTGGTGAATGCCAACCGGGCGATGTTCCATCGCATCGAGGCGCAGATGGCGGCGCGCGGGTTTGCGCGAGATGTCAGCAGCGAGGTGATTTGCCGCTGGGTGCACAAGGCGTCGGGCGTGCTCTTCGACCTGATGCCGATGCAGCCGGAGGTGCTGGGTTTCTCGAACTGCTGGTATCCGTATGCCGTGCAGACCGCTGTGCCGCTGGAGCTGGGCGAAGGCGTCACGATTCGGCTGGTGAGCGCCGTCGCCTTTGTGGCGACCAAGCTGGAAGCCTTTGCCAGCCGGGGCGCCAGTGACTTCCTGACCAGTCACGACCTGGAAGACGTGCTGAACATCGTCGATGAGCGCGAGGAGCTTGCCGGGGAACTGGCCGCAGCGCCTGCCGACCTGCGACAGGCGGTGGCCACGGCCTTTGCGCCGTTGCTGGCGAACCGGGATTTTGTGAACGTGTTGCCGGGCCCGATTGCCGAGCCGGCGCGCGCAGGTCTTGTCATGGATCGCCTGAGGGCATTGAGCCAATGAACACGCTAGGGCCCCCGTAAGCGCTCGTTCGCGTAGGGCGCCAAAGTTAGTGCGACGGCCTTACTCAGGAAGAAGTCCACTTGGCGCCAGAGCCGACTTGGCGTTCGGGACGAAGTTGTTGGGACCGGCCTTTCGCAGCGCCACAGTTGCTGCGACGGGCGGGCATGAGTGCCGCCGCAGCAGGAGCGGGTCATGACTGTGCCGCCGACTCCAGGGTGACCCACTTCAGCCCGTTGTGCCGACGGCCCACCGACCCAACGCAACTGCTCCAGGTCTTTGCTTGCGAACGTGAATCAAGACAAGCGTCGGGCCATTGCCTTCTCGGCACCGAGGGTCAAGATGGCGTCGGCGACAGCCGCCGAGCCCGCCGCGCGCGGCGCCACAATCTGCCGCATGACGTCACGACCCATTCCCGATGAACGCGGCGGCAAATCGTCGCCACGCGCTGCAGTGCTCTGGCTGACCGGCCTGCCCGGCGCCGGCAAGTCCACGATCGCACAGGCGGTATGCCGCCGGCTGTGCGCCGCAGGGCAGCCGGCGGTCGTCGTCGACGGCGACGATCTGCGCCGCGGCCTGTCGAGCGACCTCGGCTTCTCCGACCGCGATCGAGCCGAGAACGTGCGCCGCGCCGCCGAGGTCGCGCGTCTGATGGCCGACGCGGGCATCACCGTCGTCGTCGCGCTGATCTCGCCGTTCCGGGCCGACCGCGACCGGGCCCGCGCGCGGTTCGAGCCGGGGCGCTTCGTCGAGGTCTTCGTCGACACGCCGCTCGCGGTGGCGGAGGCGCGCGACCCGAAGGGCCTCTACCGGCTCGCGCGGAGCGGCGCGCTTGCGGGCCTGACGGGCGTCGATGGCCCCTACGAGCCGCCGGCGGACCCCGAATTCATCGTGCGTACGGTCGACGAGCCGGCCGAGCAGGCGGCGGCACGTCTCATCGCGAGACTGGCATGAAGCGCGCCGTGTCGAGCGATCCGCTGCGCGGGCTGAAGCCTGCCGACGCGCAGCAGCTGCGCCGCGCCACGCAAGCGCTGCAGGCGGGCGACCGCATGTACGCGGGGCTGCTGCTGCTCGATCTGGCGCGCAGCGCGCCGGAGCACCCGGAGGTCTTGCGCCTGCGCGCGGTCTGCCGCGCCGGCGACGACGACTGGGAAGGCGCAACGCAGGACCTCGCGCGCGCGCTCGCGCAGCGGCCCGAGGACTTCGACCTCCGCGCGCAACTCGCGGCCGCGCAGGAGCACGCGCACGACCACGCTGCGGTGGTCGCGACGCTGCGCGAAGGCGAGGTACACGCGACGACATCGGCCGACTGGCTGGGGCTGTCGTTCGAGCACGACAACGCCGGCGAGCCGGTGGCGGCGTACGGCGCCGTGCAGCGCGCCGTCGCGCTTGACCCGGCGGCGCCGCTTGCCCGGCTGCAACGCGCACGATGCGCCACGGCGCTCGGCCATGGCGATGTCGCGGCCGCGGATTGCCGGCACCTGATCGCGCGCGGCGAGCTGGTCGCGCACGCGTGGTTCACGCTGGCCGACCTGAAGGTCGTGCCGATGACCGCCGACGAGCTGGCACAGCTCGAGGCGAAGGCCGCCGCGCCGCCGGCGACGACGCCAGCGGAGGAACGGCTGATGCTGCGCTTCGCCCTCGGCCACGGGCTGGAGAACGCGGGCCGGCACGCCGACGCGTTCCGAGTCCTGTGCGCGGCGAACGATGCGGCGCGCGCGTCGCGGCCGTGGGACTCCGAGGCGTTCGCGCGCCGCGTCGACGCGATCCGCGCCGCGTTCGCCGGCGCGCCGCCGCCGCCGCAGGACGGGCCGGGGCGCGAGGTCATCTTCCTCGTCGGACTGCCGCGGTCGGGGACGACGCTTGTCGAGCAGATCCTCGCGAGCCACTCGCAGGTCGAAGGCGCTAGCGAGCTGCCGTACCTGCCGCAGCTGCTCGACGCCGAATCTCGCCGGCGCGGCAAGCCGTTCCCGGCCTGGGTCGCCGATGCCAGCGACGCTGACTGGCGGCGGCTCGGCGACGCCTACTTGCGGGCGAGCGCGCGCTGGCGTAAGCCCAAGCCGATCGCCACCGACAAGCTGCCCGAGAACTGGCTCTATGCCGGCGCCGTGCTGCGCATGCTGCCTGGGGCTCGCATCGTCGACTGCCGCCGCGACCCGGTGGAGACCGCGTGGTCCTGCTACAAGCAGCTCTTCGGGCCGGGCATGGTGCACTTCGCGTACAGCTTCGACGGGCTCGCGGCGTACTGGCGCGCCTACGACGCGCTCGCCCGCTTCTGGGCCGAGCGGTACCCGGGCCGCTTCGTCGTGCAACGGTACGAGGACCTCGTCGCCGACCCGAACGCCGGCATCCACGCGCTGCTCGCCGCTTGCGGCCTCGACTTCGAGCCGGCCTGCCCGCGCTTCCACGAGACGGCGCGCGCGATCCGCACGCCGAGCTCGCTGCAGGTGCGCCAGCCGATGCGCGTCGCGTCGACGCCGGCGCAGCGCTACGGCCCGCTGCTCGACCCGCTGCGCGATCGTTTCGCCGCGACAGAGGGGTGATCGGCCCGGCCACCGCCGACGACGTCCCAGCGACGAACGACGGCTTCCGCCCGCATAGCGGACCAGGGCCGGGTGCGATGTCCAGGCGCTACCGCTGCCCTGCAGCCAGCTGGTTCGCTATGGAGGTCAGCGACTGGACCGCCGAGTACCTGCGCGCCGGCCGTTGGCCGGTGAATACACCGGGGTAGGGAGAAGCGGGCTGCGTCCCGCGCCCGCACCTGCAGGATCTGCATCAGTTCGGAACGGCTTGCCTCCGATCACCAACCGATCCGACAACATCAAACGTCGATGTTTCCAGCGCGCAGTGCGTTGGCCTCAATGAAGTCCCTGCGCGGCTCCACCTCGTCGCCCATCAGCATCGTGAAGACCTTGTCCGCCTCGATGGCGTCGTCGATCTGCACGCGCAGCAGGCGGCGGACGTTGGGGTCCATGGTCGTTTCCCAGAGCTGCTCGGGGTTCATCTCGCCCAGGCCCTTGTAGCGCTGGCGGCCGACGGCGGTTTCGGCTTGGCTCATGAGCCAGGCCATGGCGGCGCGGAAGTCGTCGACCTTGGCCTCCTTGGCCTTCTCGCCCTCGCCCTTGCGCACCATGGCGCCGGCCTGGATGAGGCCCTGGAAACTGAGGCCGGCATCGGCCAGCACTTCGTAGTCGGCGCCGTGCACAAAGTCAGCATGGATGACGCTGGCGCGCACGTTGCCGTGGTGGGTGCGGGCGATCTTGAGGAAGAACTTGTCGGTGCGCGGGTCGGTCTCGACGGTGACGAGCGCGTCGTGCAGCAGGCCCTTGAGGCTGGCGGCACTGGCCTCGGCCTCTTCCGGGGTGTCAAGCTTGAGCGCCAGGCCATTGGCCAGGATGTGCAGCGCTTCGATGTCCATCCAGTTGGACAGGCGAGCGATGACGGACTGCGCGGCGACGTACTTGCGGGCCAGCGTGTCGAGCGTGTCGCCCTTGAGGGTGTCGCCGGTGCCCGTATCCAGCGACGCATCCTGCAGCGCGACCTTGAGCAGGAAGCTGTCGAGCTCGGGCGCGTCCTTCAGGTATTGCTCGTGCTTGCCGACCTTGACCTTGTACAGCGGCGGCTGGGCGATGTAGATGTGGCCGCGCTCGCAGAGCTCGGGCATCTGGCGGTAGAAGAAGGTGAGCAGCAAGGTGCGGATGTGGGCGCCGTCGACGTCCGCGTCGGTCATGATGATGATGCGGTGGTAGCGGAGCTTGTCGGGGTTGAAGTCGTCGCTGCCGGCGCCGCGGCCGATGCCGGTGCCTAACGCGGTGATCAGCGTGATGATTTCATTGCTGGTCAGCAGCTTTTCGTAGCGCGCCTTTTCGACGTTCAGGATCTTGCCGCGCAACGGCAGGATGGCCTGGAACTTCCGGTCGCGGCCCTGTTTGGCGGAGCCGCCGGCCGAGTCGCCCTCGACGATGTAGATCTCGCACAGTGCCGGGTCTTTTTCCTGGCAGTCGGCCAGCTTGCCGGGCAGGCCCATGCCATCCAGCACACCCTTGCGGCGCGTCATTTCGCGCGCCTTGCGCGCGGCTTCGCGCGCACGTGCCGCGTCGACGATCTTGCCGCAGATGATCTTCGCGTCGATCGGGTTCTCCTGCAGGTAGTCGGCCAGGGCCCGGCTCACCACGTCTTCGACCGGCGCTCGCACCTCGCTGCTGACGAGCTTGTCTTTCGTCTGGCTGCTGAACTTCGGCTCGGGCACCTTGACGCTGAGCACGCAGGTCAGGCCTTCGCGCATGTCGTCACCGCTGACCTCGACCTTGGCCTTCTTCGCCAGTTCGTTGTCCTCGATGTACTTGTTGATCACGCGCGTCATCGCGGCGCGCAGGCCGGTCAGGTGGGTGCCGCCGTCACGCTGCGGAATGTTGTTGGTGAAGCACAGCACGTTCTCGCTGTAGCCGTCGTTCCACTGCATCGCGACGTCGGTGGTGATCGTCGTGCCCTGCTCGCTCATCTTCTCGCCGGTCGCGCCGAACACGGTCGGGTGCAGCACCTTCTTGCCGGTGTTGATGAACTCGACGAAGCCCTTGACGCCGCCGGCGAACGCGAACGTGTCTTCCTTGTTGTTGCGCTCGTCGACCAGCCGGATCTTCACGCCGTTGTTCAGGAAGCTCAGCTCGCGCAGCTTCTTCGCGATGATGTCGTAGTGGAAGTCGATGTTCGAGAAGATCTCGAGGTCGGGCAGGAAATGCACCTCGGTGCCGCGCAGTTCGGTCTCGCCGGTCACCTTCATCGGCGAGACCTCGGCGCCATCGCGACGCTCGACGACGCGGTCCTGCGGCACGCCCTGCCTGAACTCCATGAAGTGCGCATGGCCGTCGCGCCTCACCGTCAGGCGCAGCCACTTCGACAACCCGTTGACGCAGCTGACACCGACGCCGTGCAGCCCGCCCGAGACCTTGTAGCTGTTCTGGTTGAACTTGCCGCCGGCGTGCAGCTCGGTCAGCGCGATCTCGGCGGCCGAGCGTTTCGGCTCGTGCTTGTCGTCCATTTTCACGCCGGTCGGGATGCCGCGGCCGTTGTCGGCGACGGTGATCGAGTTGTCGGAGTGGATCGTCACGACGATGTCGTCGCAATAGCCGGCGAGCGACTCGTCGATCGAGTTGTCGACGACCTCGAAGACGAGATGGTGCAGGCCGGTGCCGTCGGAGGTGTCGCCGATGTACATGCCGGGGCGTTTGCGAACC
>NZ_JBDSQX010000068.1:0-12745 GCF_039929605.1 Roseateles sp. | reverse complement strand
GCGCGGAACAGCAGCGTGCCCTTGGCGGACATTTCCTTCAGGCGGTGCACGCCCGTGGTCGTCTCTTCCGTCACGCCGATGATTTCGGCGCTCTTGCGGGTGTACCAGGTGCCGTCCTGGGCGACCTTGGCCTTGATGGCCGCGAACAGCACGCGCTCTTCCTCGCTGCCGGGGTTGGCCAGCACGGACAGGTCCTTCTCGGCCTTCTGGCCCAGGTGCATCAGCAGCGTCGCGTCGCCGCCGTCGTCCAGGATCATGTTCGGGCCTTCACCCGCTTCGCCCTTGCCGGCGAATTCGAAGATGCGGTGGGTGTAGTCCCAGTAGTCTTCCAGCGTCTCGCCCTTGTAGGCGAACACGGGCGTGCCGACGGCGGCCAGCGCGGCGGCGGCGTGGTCTTGCGTGGAGAAGATGTTGCACGAGGCCCAGCGCACTTCGGCGCCCAGTGCCTGCAGCGTTTCGACGAGCACGGCGGTCTGGATGGTCATGTGCAGCGAGCCGGTGACGCGCGCGCCCTTCAGCGGCTGGGTCAGCGCGTGCTCCTTGCGGATGGCCATCAGCGCCGGCATTTCATGCTCGGCGATCTTGATTTCCTTGCGGCCCCAGGCGGCGAGGGACAGGTCTTTGACGAGGTGGTCGGTAGTGCTCATGCGGGCTCCTTCAAGCGAATGAAGCCGCTGGGTGCGTACGAGGGGAGATCAAACCTCACCCCGGCACGGATGGCCAGCGGGTGAGCGCAGTTGCAGGGTGGAACTTCCGAGCCTGGCCTCAAGGGTGAGGTTGCAACGCTCCTCGGAAGGAGGCGGATTCTAGCCCGCAGCTGCCAGCTTTCGCCCGTAGAAGCGAGATGTCCTCCCGCGGAGGAGTACCGAAAAGGCGGCGGTATTCACGGCTGAACTGCGACGGGCTCTCGTAGCCCACGCGGTGCGCGGCGCTGGCGGCGTCCAGCCCGTCGCCCAGCATCAGCTTGCGCGCCTGTTGCAGCCGCAGGGTTTTCTGGAATTGCAGCGGCGACAGCGCCGTGAGCTGCTTGAAGCGCAGATGCAGCGTCGACGGGCTCATGTGCGCCAGCCCGGCCAGCTCGTCGATGCTGAGGGGCTCGGCAAAGCGGCGCGTCAGTTGCTCGATGACGCGGTTGAGCCGGCGCGCCACGCCGTCGCCCTGGGCCAGTGCGCGCAGCCGCGGCCCCAGCGGCCCAGTCAGCACGCGGTAGAGGATCTCGCGCTGCAGCAGCGGCGCCAGCGTCCGCAAGTCCTGCGGGCTGTCCAGCAGCTGCAGCAGGCGCAGTGCGGCGTCCAGCAGCGGCGCGGTGACGGGTGCGACCTGCAGGCCGGCGTCGGCCTCCGCAGCCGGGGCTTCAGCGTCCAGCAGCAGATCGGCCAGCGCCTGGGTCTCGCAGCTCAGGCGCAGGCAGACGTAGGGCTTGTCCGGGCTCGCCTCCAGCACCCGGCCGCGCGGCAGCGCCGTCACCGGCACGAGCAGGTATTGCATCGCGTCGTAATGCACGACGCGCTCACCCAGCTGCGCCTGCTTGCGCCCCTGCAGCACGAGCACCAGACCGGGCTCGTAGATTGCCGGTACCGGCTGGGCGGGGGCGCTGGCGCGGATCAGGCGCAGCCAGGGCAGGGCCGTCTGATTGAGGCCGTCGCCAGGCGCACGGGCGAGCGCCAGCGCAACGGTGCGCTCACGCAGGGCTTGAAGGTCGTCATTGGTCGGCATGCGGGAGATTGTGCAAAGGCTTGGGTCGGGCTGGCGCGTCTTGAGGTCTCGCCCCGGAGGATCGGGCAAGCATGTCCGAGCTTTGTGCTGGGTGACAAGGCCGCCGGTTTCTAAGCTCTCGCTGTCCCGTCGATGATTCATTCAAGGAGCACACCATGACCCACTCACCACTGCCATCCCTGCCACTGCGCCGCCTCGGCACCCACGGCCCCGAAGTCTCTGCCCTCGGCCTGGGCTGCATGGGCATGTCCGATTTCTACGGCCCGGCCGACGACGCCCAGTCGCAAGCCGTGCTGCATCACGCGCTGGATATCGGCATCAACTTCCTCGACACGGCCGACATGTACGGCGTCGGCGCCAACGAGCGCCTGCTGTCGTCGCTGCTGGCCGTACGCCGCGCCGAGGTCGTCATTGCCACCAAGTTCGGCCACGTCCGTGCGGCGGATGGCAGTCCCGTGCGCATCGACGGCAGCCCGGCCTATGTGCGCGAAGCCTGCGATGCCAGCCTGCAGCGCCTGGGCGTGGATCACATCGACCTCTACTACCAGCACCGCGTCGACAAGACCGTACCCATCGAGGAGACGGTCGGCGCGATGGCCGAGCTGGTCAAGGCCGGCAAGGTCAGGCACCTCGGCCTGTCCGAAGCCTCGGCCGCGACCATCCGCCGCGCCCACGCCGTGCACCCGATCGCTGCCGTGCAGACCGAGTACTCGCTGTGGAGCCGCGACGTCGAGGCCGAGATCCTGCCGACCTGCCGCGAGCTGGGCATTGCGCTGGTGCCTTACAGCCCGCTGGGCCGTGGCTTCCTGACTGGCGCCATCCGCTCGGCCAACCAGTTAGCCGCCGACGACCGCCGCCGCATCCACCCGCGCGTCCAGGGCGAGAACCTGGATCACAACCTGGCGCTGGCCGATGCGCTCGCGGCGCTGGCCGAGGAGTGGAGCTACACGCCGGCCCAGCTCGCGCTGGCGTGGCTGCTGGACCAGGGCGACAACATCATCCCGATTCCCGGCACGCGCAGCATCACGCGGCTTGACGAGAACGCGCTGGCGGCCGGTATCCAGCTCGACAACGGCCGGCGCGACCGCATCGCCACGCTGCTGGCTGCGCACGCCGTGTCGGGCACGCGCTACCCGGCCGCGCAGATGGGCTCGGTCAATTTGTGACGGCGGCGGTCGTGCTGCGGTAGGCCCAGAAGCGCGGCAGCAGGAAGCCTGTCGCGATGACGCACACCAGGCAGATCAGGCCGCCGATCCAGATGGCGGGCGCCACGCCCCAGGCGTCCGCCATGAAGCCGGCCCGCGCGTTGCCGATGAGCGGGCCGGTCAGGTAGCTGATCATCTCGATGCCGGCCAGCCGCCCGCGCAGCGTGTTCGGGATCGTCTCGTTCCAGATCGTGCCGCGGAACACGCCGCTGACCATGTCGGCGGCGCCCGCCACGGCCAGGCAGACCAGGCCCAGCAACAGGCTGGGCGCAAAGCCGAGCGCGACGATGCCCAGCGCCCACACCGCCGCCGCGATGACGACCGCGCGGCCGTGGCGCGAGACCTTGCTCGTCCAGCCGCTGAACAGGCCGATGGCCAGCGCGCCGACCGACATGGCCGACAGCAGCCAGCCGACCGACTCGGTGCGCCCATCCGCCGCCGCCATGGCCGGGAACAGCGCGATGGGGAAGGCGAAGGCCATCGCGACGATGTCGACGATGTAGGTGCCCATCAGCACCGGTCGCGCCCAGGCGAAGCGCAGGCCTTCGGCCAGATCGGCCAGCAGGTGCGGGCGCTCGGCGGGTGACTCGACGTGGCCGATGCTTTCGCGCGGAATGCGGGCGATGAAGAACAGCGCGGCGATGAAGGTCACGAAGTCGAAGATGTAGGCGCCGACCGCGCCCCAGCGTGCCAGCAGCAGGCCCGCGAGCGCCGGCCCGGCCACCATGCCCACCGTGCCGCGCACGGACGACAAGGCCGCCACGGCCGCGTACTCCTCGGGCTTGGCGAGCTTCTGCGTCAGCGCCTCCAGCGCCGGGCGGTGAAAGCCGCTGGCGCCCTGCAGCACGGCCACCAGCGCGTAGATCGCCAGCAGACTCGGCAGGGCGCTCAGCGCGTTCAGCAGCAGGCCGGCCAGGCACAGTGCCATCAGCAGCTCGGAGCCGATCAGCAAGCGCTTGCGGTCCATCCGGTCCGCCACCGCGCCGCCCAGCAGGCCGCAGACGACAACGGGGATCAATTGCACCAGCCCCAGCAACCCGACCTGGGCGTTGGAATGCGTCAACTCATACAGCTGCCACGGCACGGCCACGTAGCTGACCATCGTCCCCAAGCCGGAGATGAACTGGCTGGCGAAGAGGCGGCGGAAGGCGGTGTTGCGGCGCAGTGGGCCGATGTCGAGCAGCATGCAGTCGTGGAAGGACAAAAAAAGACCGACTCAGGAGAGTCGGTCATTCATGGAGAGCCGCAGCGCTCAGTAGCGGCCACCACCGAAGCCGCCCGTGCCGTAGCCGACATCCGGACGCTTGCTTGCGGTGTAGCCACCGGCGCCGTAGCCGCCCGAATCCTTGTTGGTTTCGCGGGGGCGGGCCAGGCTCACGACGATCGAGCGGCCGTCGACGGACATGCCGTGCAGGGCAGTGATGGCGGCCTGGGCGGCTTCGGGAGTCGCCATTTCCACAAACCCAAAGCCCTTGGAAATGCCGGTTTCCCGGTCCATCATGACCTTGGCGGAAGTCACGTTGCCGAACTCGGCAAAGTTGCTTTTCAGGCTGGAATCGGTCACGGAATAGGGCAGGTTGCCCACGTAAATTTTGCTGCTCATGGTCGAGCCTTTCTGAGTGTTAGCGCACCGTCGGGATGCGGTTCTGCGAATCCGCAAATGGGAGTTCGCAGCGTGTGGATGGCGTCAGCAAGGAGGCATGCACGCTTGCAGCCAGCCTGAGTGACGGCAAGTAGCCGAGTAGCTTTGCGTGACGCAAAGATCGTTTCGAAACGGAATACACGGCGACAACTTCCGTTGCCCTGGGCGCGGCGAACCGAGAACGAGGAGCGGAAGTGGCGACGGTCGGTCAGGTGTGTCGGTGTCGAAACGACGTACTTGCCCGCGGAGATGTTGCTGTTCGAAATCTTGTTCAGTCAGGACTACAGGCTGGCATTTTATCCAGATGCGTCGCCGCATCACTCCGGCGACTGCTGCGCAACCCTGCTCACGGTCCATTGAGGCGCGACATTCGCCTCAACCGAGGTCGGCTCCCAAGAACGCCGCCAGCCTTTCGCACTCCATCTCCAGTGCCGTCTTGAACCCCGCCTCGCGCGGCGGCGTTGCGGCGACATAGCCGCACTCCACCTGCAGCCGCCCGCCCTTCACGCTCGCATTCGCCCAGCCGATGACCTGGTCGCGCCACAGCAGCGGCAGCGCGTAGTGCCCGCGCACGCGTTTGACTGCGGGCGTGTAGGCCTCGAAGCGGTAGGCCCAGCCCCACAGCAGCTCGAAGCGACGGCGGTCCCACACCACCGGATCGAACGGCGCCAGCAGCCGCACCTGCGCCGGGATGCGCCAGCCTCGCGCCGGATCTTCCTCAGCTGGCCAATACCAGTCGACGCCGTCGACCCGCGCATGGGCGAGCCGCTCCCTGGCGCGGGCGAGGGTCGGCTTGCGCAGGCCTTCCCATTGGTGGGCGGCGTGAAAGAGCATGTTGATGAGCTGCGACAGGCTGCCGGCCGGCAGCGGCGCGTACTTCTGCACCAGCACGTCGGTCATCGCGTCCATGGCTGCCTGCGGGTCGGGGTGGGCCTGCCATTGCGGCGCCAGGCGGTAGACGCGCGTGCCGCTGTCGCGCCGCACGACGTCGAGCCGCCCCCGGTAATGCAGGCCGTCGAGCAGTTCGGTGGACAGGCGGCTGTTGCCGCCGAACCAGTTCTTCACCGGCCCGTGGCCCAGCGCCGCGTCGACGTCCGCCGGGTGGGCCTCGCCCAGTCGTTCGACCTCGGCCAGCACCGCGTCGGCCTGGCGCCAGCGTGCCTCGTCCCACACGCGGCGCGTGCTGCGCGGATGCATCAGCGCGCGCAGCTCGGGTGTGACGAAGCCATAGTTGATGAAGAAGTCTTCCTGCAGCGGCAGGCGCGGGTAGCGGTGCTCCAGGTCGCCGGCCTGGTAGCCCTTGACGCGGTGGCGCAGCGTCAGGTCTTGCGCGCGGGCTGGGGCGCGCAGCGGGTCGGCCTGCACGAAGCCGCCGAGCTTCTCCACGGCCTTCACCAGCGTCGTCGGTGTGAACAGGCTGCGCGCCACGGCATATCGGCGCAGCGCGGGGAGGGTCATGTCGATGTCAGCGTGGGTGGGCATCCGAAGTGGCCCAGCGGTACGCCGGCTGTTGTCGCGCAAGGCGGCGACCCAGGGCGCCCTTTTTAGGCCGCCGGCAGGTTAGCAGGGCGCTTGGGGTCGTCATGTGGGGCGGCACTAGAATTGCCGGTTGTTTTGGGTGGCCACAGCCGCCTCAACCCTAGGAAATCACCGTGTTCATCTCCAACGCCTACGCCCAGGCCGCTCCGGCAGCAGCCAGTTCCGAATCGGGCCTTCTCGGCATGCTGCCCCTGGTGCTGATGTTCGTCGTGCTCTATTTCGTGATGATCCGGCCGCAGATGAAGCGCCAGAAGGAGCACAAGGCCATGATCGAGGCGGTGGCCAAGGGTGACGAGGTTGTCACGGCCGGCGGCATCATCGGCAAGGTCAGCAAGTTGGGTGACAACTTCATCCACGTCGAAGTGGCCAACGGCGTCGAGCTGCAGCTGCAGCGCAGCGCCATCACCCAGGTTCTCCCCAAAGGCTCCGTGAAGGCAGCTTGAAGTCAGTCGGCGCGGCGCCATCTCCGGGGCCCGCCGGCGCTGATTACGCCGTTCAGGCGCCTACAAGGAAGTCTCCCAATGAACCGCTATCCGCTCTGGAAGTACGCGATCCTGCTCGTCGCGTTGCTGATCGGCATCCTCTACACGCTGCCCAACCTGTTCGGTGAAGCGCCGGCGGTGCAGGTGTCTTCCGCCAAGGTCACCGTCAAGGTCGACACCGCGCTGCAAAGCCGCATCGAGGCCGCGTTGAAGGACGCCGGTGTCCAGCCGGACTTCGTGCAGTTCGACGGCAACTCCATCAAGGCCCGATTCGGCGACACCGACACCCAGCTCAAGGCCAAGGACGCGATCAGCAAGGTGCTGAACCCCGATCCGGCCGATCCTGTCTACATCGTTGCGCTGAACCTGCTGTCGCGCTCGCCGCACTGGCTGACCGCTCTGCATGCCAACCCGATGTACCTGGGCCTGGACCTGCGCGGCGGCGTGCACTTCCTGATGCAGGTCGACATGAAGGCGGCCCTCACCAAGAAGGCCGAGGCGCTGACCGGTGACGTGCGCACCATGCTGCGCGAGAAGAACATCCGCCACGCCGGCATCAGCCGCGATGGCAACACCGTGTTGATCGCCTTCCGTGACGCCGAGCAGCGCAAGGCCGCTGAAGACCTGCTGAAGAACCAGATCCCCGAGGTCATCTGGGCGCCGCGCGGCGAAACCAGTGAGCTGCAACTGGCCGGCAGCCTGTCGCCCAAGTCCGAGGTGGCGGTGCAGGACGCCGCGCTGAAGCAGAACATCACGACGCTGCACAACCGCGTCAACGAGCTGGGCGTGGCCGAGCCGGTCATCCAGCAGCAGGGTCTGGACCGCGTCGTCGTGCAACTGCCCGGCGTGCAGGACACCGCCAAGGCCAAGGACATCATCGGCCGTACCGCGACGCTGGAGTTGCGCATGGTGGACGATGGCGCCGAGGCCATCGAGGCGCTGAAGGGCAACGGCCCGGTGCCCTTCGGCACCGAGCGCTTCATCGACCGCAGCTTCGGCCCCATCATCGTCAAGCGCCAGGTCGTGCTGACCGGCGACAGCCTGATCGACGCTCAGCCCGGCTTCGACGAGAACCACAACCCGGCCGTGCACCTGACCGTGGACGCCAAGGGCGGCCGGATCATGAAGGAGCTTTCGCGCGAGAACGTCGGCAAGCGCATGGCCATCCTGCTGTTCGAGAAGGGCAAGGGCGAAGTCGTCACGGCGCCCAAGATCAACACAGAGATCAGCAACCGCTTCTACATCTCCGGTGCCATGACCACGCAGGAGGCCGCCGACACGGCGCTGCTGCTGCGCGCCGGCTCGCTGGCCGCGCCGATGGAAATCATCGAAGAGCGCACCATCGGCCCAAGCCTCGGCAAGGAAAACATCGAGAAGGGCATCGCCAGCGTCACCTGGGGCTTTGCCGCCGTGGCGGTGTTCATGTGCATCTACTACCTGCTGTTCGGCGTGTTCTCGTCGCTGGCGCTGGGCTTCAACCTGCTGCTGCTGATCGCGGTGCTGTCGATGATGCAGGCCACGCTGAGCCTGCCGGGCATTGCTGCGATCGCGTTGGTGCTGGGCATGGCCATCGACTCCAACGTGCTGATCAACGAGCGCGTGCGCGAGGAACTGCGCGGCGGTGAAACGCCCCAGCAGGCCATTCGCCTGGGCTACGAGCGCGCCTGGGCCACCATCCTGGACTCCAACGTGACGACGCTGATCGCCGGCGTGTCGCTGCTGGTGTTCGGCTCCGGCCCGATCAAGGGCTTTGCCGTCGTGCACTGCCTGGGCATCCTGACTTCGATGTTCTCGTCCGTCGTGTTCTCGCGCGGCCTCGTGAACCTCTGGTACGGCCGCCAGAAGAAACTCAAGAGCGTGTCCATCGGGCAGATCTGGAAGCCTGAAGCCGACAAGCCCGCTACAGAGACGACCGCAGCGACCGACGTGGCCGCCAAGGTCTAAGGATTCAAGATGGAACTCTTTCGCATCAAGCGCGACCTGCCGCTGATGAAGCATGCGTTGATCTTCAACGCCATCTCCTTCATCACCTTTGCCGCCGCCGTGTTCTTCCTGATCACGCGGCCCCTGCACTTCTCCATCGAATTCACCGGTGGCACCGTCATGGAGGTGGCCTACCCGCAGGCCGCCGAAATCGAAAAGACCCGCCTGGTCGTCGAGAAGATGGGTTACGGCGAAGTCCAGGTGCAGAACTTCGGTTCCTCGCGCGACGTGATGGTCCGCCTGCCGGTGCGCGCCGGCGAGAAGCAGACGGAAGTCGTCGACAGGGTCTTCGGCGAGCTGTGCAAGGCCGAGGCCGCCACCGTCACCCATCACAACCAGATCACGCCCCAGGGCGAGCAGGTCGACAAGCAGATCTGCGCCAAGGCCGATGGTGCCGAGCCCATCAAGCTGTCGCGGTCTGAGGTCGTCGGCCCGGCCGTCGGCGCCGAGCTGGCGCGTGACGCCGCCTACGCGCTGCTCGCGACCGTCGTCGGCATCATGATCTACCTGTCGATCCGCTTCGAGTGGAAGTTCGCGGTCGCCGGCATCATCGCCAACCTGCACGACGTGGTCATCATCCTGGGCTTCTTCGCGTTCTTCCAATGGGAGTTCTCGCTGGCGGTGCTGGCGGCCATCCTGGCGGTGCTCGGCTACTCGGTCAACGAGTCCGTCGTCATCTTCGACCGGGTGCGCGAGGCCTTCCGCAGGTTCCGCAAAATGAACACGCACGAGGTCATCGACCACGCCATCACGTCGACGATGAGCCGCACCGTCATCACGCACGGCTGCACGCAGCTGATGGTCGTATCCATGCTGCTGTTCGGCGGCCCGACGCTGCATTACTTCGCCGTTGCGCTGACCATCGGCATTTTGTTCGGCATCTACTCTTCGGTTTTCGTCGCCGCCGCTATCGCCATGTGGCTGGGCGTGAAGCGCGAAGATCTTGTCAAGACGGCCGTGAATCGCGACGACCCCAACGACCCGAATGCCGGGGCCGTCGTGTAGAGTGATTCGCTACTGCCACTCCCGCCGCGCCGCCCTCACTCCCTCATGACCGCCGCCCGCAACCAGGCCCTGGCCACGCAGGCACGGCGCGTCTACCTCGAAGCGCTGGTGCGGGGCATGACCCCCCTGGTGGCGGCGATCGGCCTGGGTGCCACGCAGCAGCTCTCGCAGGGCGCGCCGCACGCGGTCATGATGGCGCGACGCGACGCGGTGCAGGCCTGGCACAAGCTCGGCCCCAACTGGCAGATGGCCATCGTCGGCGCGCTGCGCCACGCGGCCGTGCACGGTGTTTCCGACAACGCCCGCGAGCACGATGCCGGGGTGCAGGCCCAGTCGCAGAAGATGAGTCTGGTCGACGACTCGACCATCGAGCGCGAGATCACCAGCTCGCGCCTCGCCCTGGTCATGATGGACCGCGCGACCTGGGAGTTCACCGACCTGCGCACCCGCATGCAGTCGCTCGAATCGCATGACGACCTGGAGCCGCTGGACCTGCTGCGCGCCCACGTCATCGCTCGCATCGCGCTGGACGCCTGGACCCGCGTCGGCCTGGACGTCAACGTCTGGCAGCTGTTGCACCACGAGCTGCACGAGGAATTCGCCCAGCTCATCAGCGAGGCTTATCACGAGACCAACCGCTGGCTGATCGCGCAGAAGGTGTTGCCCGAGGTCGATCTGCGCCCCTTCATCCGCCGCACCGCCCAGGCCGCTGCCGCCGCGACGGCCGCTGCTGGTGCCCCGCCCGCGCCCGCCGTGGCGCCCACGCCGGCGCCGGTCGCTTCCGGCCTCGCGCCGCTGACCGTGCCGTCGGGCAGTGGCGAGCTGCCGCGCAGTCGGGCCAGCTCGCAGGCCGACGAGGTCATGGCCCAGCTGCAGCGGGTGCTGGCCCGTCATGTGCCCGGCTTTCCGGTTGCCAAGAGCCAGGTGAGTCAAGTGAGCCAGGTGCCGGCGCGCCCCGGCGGCGGCAAGCCCAGTCTGGCGGGCCTAGGCGCTGCGCCTGCCGGCCGCAGTGGCGGCGGCGGCGGCGTTGCGGCCATGGGCGGTGAGAGCGGCGGTGCCCGTCCCTCGCTGGCTGATGCGGCTCCGGCTGGGAATGCCGTCTCGCCCCGGCTGCTCGGCGCCATCAAGCATGCCCAGGAATCGCTGCAGCGCCGCCCCGGCGTCGCCCTCAGCAGCGCCCCTGGCAGCAGTGGCGCCGACGCCAGCAGCCACAGCGCGCCGCGCGCGCTGGAGGAGATCGGCGCCCGCAACCAGGCCTTCAAGCAGGTCCTGAAGCAGGCCGCCAGCAACCCGGCCGAGCGCGCGACCATCGAGATCGTCGCGATGATGTTCCAGAGCATCCTGACCGAGGAGCGCATTCCGGCCACCGTGCGCGTCTGGTTCGCCCGGCTGCAGATGCCGGTGCTGCGCGTGGCGGTCAGCGAGCCCGACTTTTTCGCCGCCGCCGACCACCCGGCGCGCCGCCTCATCGACCGCATGGGCGCCTGCGTGATGGGCTTCAACGCGGCGCAAGCCAACGGGCCCGGTTCGGAGCGCGCCAGCAGCGACGCGCTGGAGCGCGAGATCAAGCGCGTCGCGCAGGTCGTCGAGGCCTACCCGGACACCGGCCGGCGTGTCTTCTCCACCGTGCTAACCGAGTTCGAGAAGTTTCTCGACCACTACTTCGAGAACGAGAACCAGGCCTCCAAGCGCGGCGTGTCGCTGGCCCAGCAGGTCGAGCAGCGCGAGACACTCGCCATCCAGTACACCATCGAGCTGCGCAAGATGCTCTCCGAAGTGCCGGTGCAGGACGGCGTGCGCGACTTCCTCTTCCACGTCTGGGCCGATGTGCTGGCCGTCACGGCCGTGCGCGTTGGCGCCCAGGCCGATGTCACCAAGTCCATGAAGCGCGCTGCGGCTGACCTGATCTGGTCCGCCAGCGCCAAGTCCTCCCGCGAGGACCGTGCCGACGTCATCCGCCGCCTGCCGCCGCTGCTCAAGACGCTGCGTGACGGCATGAGCCACGCCGGCCTGGCGCTGGACAAGCAGGACGACCATGTGCGCCAGCTCAACAACGCGCTGGCTGCCGCCTTCACGGCCAAGACCGCCGCCATCCCGCAGGAGCGCCTGGACGAGCTGATGGACCAGCTCGAAACGCTGGAGGCCATGCTGCCGGAGGACATCGACGGCGACACCCATGTCGACGAGATGCTGGTGCGCGACCTGTCTGGCCACGAGTCCGACGGCATGGAGGTCGTGGCCGAAGGCGGCTCCGCACCCACGCCGGCCATGGTCGCCTGGGCCCGCGAGCTGCAGGTGGGCGGCTGGTTCATGCTGGACTACCGCGGCCGCAACGAGCAGGTGCAGCTGGCCTGGCGTGGCCTGCGCAAGCAGCTGGCGCTGTTCGTCACGCCCAAGGGCCGCGGCGTGTTGTTCTCTTTGAACCGCATGGCTGCGTTCCTGCAGGCCGGCCTGCTGCTGCCGGCCCAGGACGAAGCGCTGACCGTGCAGGCCACGCGCAAGGCGCTGGCCAAGCTGGATGCCGACCCGGATCAGTTGCTGAAGTAACGGCGCGTCCGACCTGCGGAATTGAAAACGGCGCCCGAGGCGCCGTTCTTGCTTCAGTGGATCAACCGATCCTCGGGGGCGACGAAGAGCTCGTCCAGGATCAGCGCATCCGGCTCCTCACCCAGGCTCCAGAACACCATCAGCACGATGATCTTCAGGTCTTCCAGGTCCATGGGCGTGCCGGGGATGGCCATCGCGCGGTCGACGACCATCTCGCGCATCGGGCCGGGCAGCACGCCGGCGGATTCGAGGAAGCTGACAAAGCCAACCGAAGACTCGCCCAGGTGCTCGATCTCGGCAGGCGAGTAGACGCGCATGGCGCTCTCGCTCTGCTCGCCCTGGTAGGACTCGCCGGCCGCAGCCAGCCCGTCCAGCCAAGAGAGAGCTTCCTGGATTTCGTCGTTCTCGAAGCCCACCGCCGTCAGCTTGCGCGTTAGCTGCGCATGGTCGGGGCAGGCGTCCGGGCGCCAATAGGTCTCGTAGAGATAAACCAGGACATCGAACATCGTGAGGGGATGATAGCCCAGCGTTTCGGCCGGCCCGGCCGCGAATAACCCCCGGGATCGGGCTCTGATGGACGCAGTCAGGCGCCAGGAGCGCGGGAGGCAGAGGGCTATGTCCTCTGC
>NZ_JBDSQX010000067.1:0-45414 GCF_039929605.1 Roseateles sp. | reverse complement strand
GTCCCTCTGTGCGGCCAGCGCGCGCTGCAGGCGCACGTCCAGCGCCCACCAGCGGCAGTCGTTGGCGCGCTCGTAGAGGTTGCGGTCCATGATGTCGATGGCCAGCCGAGCCTGGAACAGCGCGCCGTCGAAGACGGCCGCGAGCGCGCTGCTCTGCAACTGATCGATGGCTTGCTCGAACACCTGGCGCAGTTGGCCGCCGGTGCGCTGCACCTCGTTGAGCAGCGTCGTGGCAAAGCCCCCTCCGCCCTGGGCGTGGCTGCGCAGCTTGCCGTTCCACAGCGTGCGCGACAGGTTGCGCTGGATGCGCCGGGCCTCCAGCGGAATGCCCTGCAGTTCGGCGTCGAAGAGCTGGCGCGTGTCGAGCGTGGCGCCCAGCCGGTGCAGCTCCTCGCTGGCACCGTGGTCCTCGGCGGCCTCGAAGGCCCATTCCAGTGGCGTCAGCACGCAGGCCTGCCAGCCGGGCGGGCCGACATAGCCCTCGTAGCCGCTGGCGCCGGCGCTGGCGCAGAGGAAGTCGCGGCCGGCGAAGAAGAGGCGTTCGCCCTTCAACGGCAGCTGCGCGCCGGGCGGGATCTGCCAGGCGTCGGAGCTCTGCAGCACGCGTTGCTGGGCATCCAGCAGGCAGATCACCGAGCGCTCGTCGTGGCCGGCCAGCAGCTGGCGGAACACGGCGGCCATCTCGTCTTCGAGCCGGAACGACAGGCACAGCAGGCCGATCACTTCCTTCGTGCCGGCCGGCGTGCGCAGCGCGCGAGCGTAGATCAGGCCCTGCCGGCCGCCCAGCAACGCGGTGGCGCCGTGGCGCTCGAAGTAGGGCGCGCCGGAGGCCAACGCCTCGGCGACCCAGGGCTCGCGGCATGCGTCCTGTGGGCCGCTCTCGTCGCGCCGCGCCAGCACCTCACCGTGGGGCGACAGCACGATGACGTCGTCGTAGACCGAGTACTTGGCGGTGTAGGCCGCGAAGCGGGCCTGGAGCGCGGCGCGGCTGGCGGCGTGATCGGGGTCCGACGGGTCCAGCGCCGCATGCGCGCACAGCGGGCCGTCCACGGCGAGGAAGCCCACGTCGGCGGTGCGCTCGAACAGGTTGCGCACGAGGATGTCGATGGCCACGCGGGCCTTGCCGTCCATGCGCTGCAGCGCGTGGCTGCGCAGGCGCCGGGCCAGGCTGTCCAGCAGCGTGGCGGTGAGGTTCTGGAAGGCGGTGCGGGTGTGCGCGATGTCGGTGGCCGTGCCGCTCATCTGGCCCAGCAGGGCCAGGCTGTCCCACACGCCCTGCAGGCGCAGCAGCGCCTCGCGGTGCTCGTCTACCAGCGGCATGCGGCGCAGATAGGGCAGCACCTCGGCGCTGAAAGGGAGACCCTTGTGCCAGACCTTGTTCATCGCGCGCAGCTCTTTCGAAATCGGTTGAGATGGAAGTCCAGGTCGCATGTGAGCGGGACGGTGCCAACCGTTGCACCGCGCGGCAGCATGCAGGAGAGTCGCAGGCTGGCGAGCACGCTAACGGCTCCACGCGCGCAAGTCGTCACATAAATGCGATCGGCCGCAGTGGCTCGTTTTTGGTGCGCGATGATGTTGCCATCTGTCGATCCACTCCTTGCTCGCCGTGTACCTGCCCCAGCACTTCGCTTCGCTCGACCTTGACCATGCGCTGCACCTCATCGCCGAGCAACCGCTGGCCCTGCTGGTGGGGCCCGATGCGGGCGGCGACAGCTTCGGCACGCATGTACCGCTCGTCGTGGTGCCGGGCGAGGGCCTGATGCTGGAAGGCCACATGGCCCGCGCCAACCCGCACTGGGGCTGGTTGTCGGCTCAGCAGCGCCTGCTCGCCGTGTTCAGCGGCCCAAGCGCCTATGTGAGCCCCAGCCACTACGAGTCGGTCAAGAACGTGCCGACCTGGAACTACGCGGCCCTGCATGCTTACGGCGAGATCGAACTGATCGACGGCGCTGCCGACAAGGACGGTCTGCTCAAGCGCCTGATCGCACGGTTCGACCCGGGCTACGCCGAGCAGTGGCGCGGCCTGCCGGAGGACTACCAGCACAAGCTGCTCGCCGCCATCGTCGGCTTTCGCATCCGCGTGACGCGCTGGGAACTGAAGCTGAAGATGAGCCAGAACCGCTCGGCGGTGGAGCGTGGCCGCATCCGCGAGGCGCTGGCGGCGTCGGAGCGCGGCGAGGAGCGGACGGCGGCGGAGTGGATGGCGCGGTTGGAAGGCTGAAGCACGACCAGGGCATATTTACCTCCCCCAGATTTCTTTCGGCCCGTGCGTTTGGATAGCGCTACCGTCCGGCCTCGCCGCTGTGGCAAGACGGACTTACTTCATGCACGAGACCATGCCGATCTTCCTCAAACCCAGCACGGCACTCGCCGCCGCCCTTCTGCTGGCACTGCCGGCGTTGCAAGCCCAGGCCCAGACGGCCGCCGCCTTACCCGCAGCCGCTGCCTCGCAAGCCGCCGCCGGCCCGCTGTGGGGCCACGAGCTGGCGCAGCGGGCACCCGACCCGGCGGTGCGTTTCGGCCGCCTGCCCAACGGGCTGCGCTATGCCATCCAGCACAACGAGACGCCCAAGGACGGCGTGTCCATGCGGCTGCGCATCGGCGCGGGTTCGCTGCAGGAGCGCGACGAGGAGCGCGGGCTTGCGCACTTCCTGGAGCACATGGTCTTTCGTGGCAGCGCCGACGTGGCGGACGGCGAGGTGGTGCGCATGCTTGAGCGCCAGGGCTTGGCCTTCGGGCCGGACACCAACGCCTTCACCGCACCCGACCAGACGGTCTACCACTTCAACTTCCCCAAGGCCGATGCCGCCGCGCTGGACACGGGGCTGATGCTGTTCCGCGAGATCGGCGACCGGCTCAAGCTGGACGCGAAGCTCGTCGAGCAGGAGAAGGGCGTGATCCTGGCCGAGGAGCGCACGCGCGACGTGCCGGGCCTGCGGGCCTACGTTGCGCAGCAGGAGTTAGCGCTGGCCGGCACGCGCGCGGCGGAGCGCATGCCCATCGGCCATGTGAAGACCATCCAGGCCGCCACTGCCGAGCGCCTGCGCCGCTACTACACCGCCAACTACCGGCCCGACAACGCGACCGTCATCGTCGTGGGCAACGTCGACGTGGACGCCGTGGAGCGCCAGATCCGCGAGCGCTTTTCAGACTGGAAGAGCGCGGGCACCGCCGACGCGCCGGACCTTCGCGCGCCCAGGCCCAAGCAGCGAGCCGCCGAGTTCGTGGCCGATGGCGCGCCCGACCAGCTCTCGCTGAGCTGGCTGCTGCCGCCCGACAACCGCCCTCCCACGCTGGCCGCCGCGCGCGAGCAATTCGTGCAGCAGCTGGCCGTGGGCGTGCTCAACATGCACCTGGCGGACCGGGGCCTGCAGCCGGGCAGCCCGTTCATCGGCGCGCAGGGCTCGTTGCAGCCGACGTTGTTCAAGGTGGCGGGCCAGGCCCGGCTCGACGTGCTGGCCCCGCCTGAGCGCTGGCCCGCAGCGCTGGACGCCGCCGTGGAGGTGCTGCGCCAGCTGCTGGCAGAAGGCGTGAAGCCGGCCGACCTGCAGCGCTTGCTGCCGCTGATGCGCAACCATTTCCAGGCTCTCGCGGCGCAAGCCACCACGCGCCAGCACGGGGCGATAGCCGACGGGATCCTGATGACGGTCAACAGTGAGGGCCTGCATCAAAGCGCGGCCCAGATGCTCGCCGAGGCCGAGCTGATTCTTGCGGCCGTCACGGCCGACGAGCTGACCGCCGCGATGCGCCGCAGCCACGGCGGCAGCGAGCCGCTGTTGTTCCGCAGCGCCAAGGCTGGCGTGGGCACTGCGGCGCTTGAGCAGCAGCTGGCGCAGTCGCTGTCGCGCCCGCTGGTGGCCCAGGTGGCAGCCAACACGGCCGACTGGCCGTACACCGACTTCGGCCCGGCCAGCGCCATCGTCAGCAAGACGACAGATGCCGAGCTGGGCACCACGGCCGTGGCGTTCGCCAACGGCACACGCCTGCTGGTCAAGCCCACCGCGCAGGAGAAGGACAAGGCCACCGTCCACGTGCGCCTGGGCCAGGGCCGCAGCGGCATGGCGCCGCAGCAGTTGCATGCTGCGTGGGCGGTGGAGATCCTGCCGCTGGGCGGCACGGGCAAGCGCTCGCTGGCCGAGCTGATGCAGTGGCGCCAGGCCAGCGGCAAGCAGGTCGACGCGAGCTTGATCGTCGACACCTGGAGCTTCGTGCTGCAGGGCCAGACGCGCCCGGTCGACCTCGCCGCCCAGCTGCAGGTGCTGGCGGCCTATGCGCGCGACCCGGGCTTTCGCCCCGAGATGGCAGAAAAGCTGGCCGGCCTGGCGCCCATGATGGCCAACCAGTTCGAAGCGCTGCCCGGCATGGTCTTCATGCGCGAGTTGCTCAGGGTGATGAGCCAGGGCGACGCGCGCCTGGGCAGCGTGCCGAGTGCGGCAGACATCGCCGCCACCCGCGCCGAGGACGTGGCCGCAGCGCTGCGCACGCCGCTGGCCGGCGCGGCCGACGTGGTCATCGTCGGCGATGTGGGCGTGGACGCCGCCATTGCCGCCGTGCAGGCCACCTTCGGCGCTGGTGCCGAGCGGCCGCGCCCGGCGCGCGCTGCGCTGAAGGCGGCGCCGCCAGCCGAGGGCAGCGCGCCGCACGTGGTGCACCACCGCGGCCGGCCCGACCAGGCCGTGATCGGTTGGCAATGGGCCATGCCTGACTATTGGGCCGACCCCGCGCTGTCGTACACCGGCAGCGTGGCGGCCGCCGTGTTCCAGGGCCGGCTGGTGGAGACCGTGCGCACGAGGCTGGGCATCGCCTATTCACCCAGCGTGGGTGGTGGCGGCTCGGTGGATGTGCCCGGGCAAGGCCATTTCACCGTGCAGATCGAAACGCCAGCCGAGAAGTTCGACACCTTCCGCGACCTGGCGCGCGCCCAGCTGCGCGAGCTGGCGGAGCGGCCGGTCAGCGCGGACGAGGTGCAGCGCGCGCGCCAGCCGCTGGTCGAGCGCAGCGTCCAGGCGCCGCAGGGCAATGGCCATTGGGTCTACTGGCTGCCACGCGTGCTGGCCGAGCCGCGCAACAAGGGCGCCATGCTCGGCGAGACGGCCGGGCTGCAGGCCGTCACCGCAGAGCAGGTGCAGGCCTTCTTCCGCGACCGCATCGGCAGCCGCAAGCCCGTCGAAGTGGTGGCGCGTGCCGCGGAGGCCACGCCGCCGAAGTGAGGCTCAGGGCCCGGCGGCCTCGCCCAGCGCACGCCGCAGCGCCATCGCGGCGTGCGGCGCGCGCTCCTTGGCGCCGCTGATGAAGTAGATGAAGACGTCGCGCGGCGCGGCGGCCGGGGCGGGCGCCGGTTCGATGCGCGGCAGGCCTTCGGGCTCACTGCCCTGGGACCAGGCCTGGGCGGCCGCGGCGAGCGCCGGGAAGACCTCGGCCTTGCAGCCCAGCGGCTCGTCGCTGTGCGTGCGCATGATGCGCGTGTAGACGAAGTCGCCCGTGGGCTCCGCGATGGCCGGGTAGTCGTCGGACTCGGTGAACACCGTCGCCGCCTTGTACTTGCGGGCCAGCGCCAGGTACTCCGGGCACTGGAAGCTGGCGTGGCGCACGTCCAGTGCGTGGCGCAGCTTGAGGCCGTCGACCTCGGCCGGCAGCAGCTCCAGGAAGGCCGTCAGGTCGGCCACATCGAACTTGTGCGACGGCGCCAGCTGCCAGACGATAGGCCCCAGCTTGTCGCCCAGCTCGGCAATGCCGCTGTCGACGAAGCGCTTGACGGAGTCGGCGCCATCGGCCAGCACGCGGCGCTGGGTCGCGTAGCGGATGGCCTTGAGCGAGAACATGAAACCGTCGGGCGCGGTGTCGCGCCACTTGGCAAAGGTGGCCGGCTTTTGCGCGCCGTAGTAGGTGCTGTTGATCTCGATGGCCGTCAGCCGCTGGCTCGCATACTCCAGCTCACGGGCCTGCGGCCAGCCCTTGGGGTAGAAGTTGTCGCGCCAGGGCTCGAAGTTCCAGCCGCCAATGCCTACACGGATCTTTGCTGCGCTCACGCTGACTCCAGAGGGGTGCCGAAGGGCCGCAATCTATCGGTCCCTCTGGTGCGAATGCAAGCGGACTTACATGCCCGCGTAATTCGGCCCGCCGCCGCCCTCCGGCGTGACCCAGACGATGTTCTGCGTCGGGTCCTTGATGTCGCAGGTCTTGCAGTGCACGCAGTTCTGCGCGTTGATCTGCAGGCGCTGGTTGCCGCCCTCGCCGGGCACGAACTCGTAGACGCCCGCCGGGCAGTAGCGGCTCTCGGGGCCGGCGTATTTGGCGAGGTTGATCTGCACCGGCACCGCGTCGCTCTTCAGCGTCAGGTGGGCCGGCTGGTTCTCTTCGTGGTTGGTGTTGGAGATGAACACCGAGGAGAGCTTGTCGAAGGTCAGCTTGCCGTCGGGCTTGGGGTAGGCGATGGGTTGGAACTCGGCGGCCGGGCGCAGCGCCTGGTGGTCGCCCTTGTGGTTGTGCAGCGTCCACGGCGGGCTGGCCACGCCCAGCTTGGGCAGCAGCCACTGCTCGATGCCGGTCATCAGCTGGCCGGTGGTCTTGCCCTTCTTGAACCAGAGCTTGAAGTTGCGCGTCTGCTGCAGCTCCTCGTTCAGCCAGCTTTTCTCGAAGGCCTCGGGGTAGGCCGTGAGTTCGTCCTGCGCGCGGCCGGCGTCCAGCGCGGGCGCCAGGGCCTCGGCGGCGAGCATGCCGCTCTTGATGGCTGCGTGGCTGCCCTTGATGCGGGCGGCATTCAGATAGCCGGCGTCGCAGCCCACCAGGCAGCCGCCCGGGAACACCGTCTTGGGCAGGGCTTGCGGCGTGCCGTTGTTGATGGCGCGGGCGCCGTAGCCGATGCGCTTGCCGCCTTCGATGTGGGCGCGGATGGCGGGGTGGGCCTTCCAGCGCTGCATCTCGTCGAAGGGGCTGAGATACGGGTTGTCGTAGTCCAGGCCGATGACGAAGCCGAGCGTGACCTTGTTGCCTTCGAGGTGGTACAGGAAGCCGCCGCCGAAGGTGTCGCCCTCCATCGGCCAGCCGGCCGTGTGCACCACCTTGCCGGGCTGGGCCTTGGTCGAAGGCACTTCCCACAGCTCCTTCACGCCGATGGCGTAGGTCTGCGTGTCCTTGCCCTCGGTCAACTTGTACTTGGCGAGCAATTGCTTGCCCAGGTGACCGCGCGCGCCCTCGGCAAACACGGTGTACTTGCCGAGCAATTCCATGCCCAGCTGGAAGTGGTCGGTCGGCTCGCCGTCCTTGCCAAGGCCCATGTTGCCGGTGGCCACGCCGCGCACACGGCCTTGCTCGTCGTAGAGCACCTCGGCGGCGGCGAAGCCCGGGAAGATCTCGATGCCCATGCCTTCAGCCTGCTGCGCCATCCACTTGACGACGTCGGACAGGCTGACGATGTAGCAGCCGTGGTTGTGGAAGTTGCGCGGCACCAGCCAGTCGGGTGTGCGCTTGGCGCCGGTCTCGCTCAGGAAGAGCACGTCGTCGTTGGCCACCGCCTGGTTCAGCGGCGCGCCGAGTTCCTTCCAGTTCGGCAACAGCTCGGTGATGGCGCGTGGGTCCATCACGGCGCCGGACAGGATGTGGGCGCCGGGCTCCGAGCCCTTTTCGAGCACGACGATGTTGGCGTCGGGCTTGATCTGTTTGAGCCGGATGGCCGTGGCCAGGCCGGCCGGGCCGCCGCCGACGACGACCACGTCGTACTCCATAGATTCGCGGGGGCCGAACTGGGCGAGGATTTCTTCGGATGTCATGCAGGCTCCGTCAGCTTTGAATTGCGCGCGATTCTAAAGAGGCTGAATTGCAAAAAGAACGGTCGTGCTTTTTAGTGCGCGGGCCTGGCCCGGTAGGATCGCCGCAACCCATTCAGAAAGCAGTCTCATGAGTTACGCCATCAACCTCGAAGGCCGCGTCGCCCTCATCACCGGCGCCTCCAGCGGCTTGGGCGCGCAGTTCGCCCGCACGCTGTCCCAAGCCGGCGCCTGCGTTGTGCTGGCGGGCCGGCGCATCGAGCGGCTGAAGGACCTGCGCGCCGAGATCGAAGGCAATGGCGGCGACGCCCACGTCGTGCAGTTGGACGTGACCGACGTGGCCAGCATCAAGAGTGCCGTGGCCCACGCCGAGACCGAAGTGGGCACGCTGGACATCCTGATCAACAACTCGGGTGTGAGCCGCACGCAGCGCCTCACCGACGTCACCGAGAACGACTACGACTCCGTGATGGACACCAACACGCGCGGCGCCTTCTTCGTCGCGCAGGAAGTGGGCAAACGCATGCTGGGCCGCGCGCGCGGCTCGGCGCCGGGTTCGTTCGTGGGCGGGCGCATCGTCAACATCGCCTCCATGGCCGGCCTGCGCGTGCTGGGCCAGATCGGCGTCTATTCGATGAGCAAGGCCGCCGTCATCCACATGACGCGCGCGATGGCGCTGGAGTGGGGCAAGTACGGCATCAACGTGAACGCCATCTGCCCGGGCTACATCGACACCGAGATCAACCACCACCACTGGGGCACCGAGCAGGGCAAGAAGCTCGTCGAGCTGCTGCCGCGCAAGCGCGTGGGCCAGCCCAAGGACCTGGACACGGCACTGCTGATGCTGTGCGCCAACGAGAGCCATTTCATCAATGGCGCGGTGATTCAAGCCGACGACGGATTTGGCGTGTGAAGCGTGACCTGACCCCGCTGGAGGCCCGCGTCCTCGCCGTCCTCGTCGAGAAGGAAAGCACCGTGCCGGACAGCTACCCGCTGTCTGCGAATGCCTTGACCTCGGGCTGCAACCAGAAGACGGCGCGCGACCCGGTGATGAACGTGAGCGAGTCGGAGGTGCTGACCACGGTGGAGGAACTGAAGGCGCTGCACCTCGTCACCACGGTCAGCGGCAACCGCGTCGTGCGCTACGAGCACAACTTTGCGCGCGGCATGGGCGTGCCCGGTGCCGCGATGGCATTGCTGGCTCAAATGATGCTGCGCGGCCCGCAAACGGCGGCCGAGCTGCGCCAGAACACCGAGCGGCTGCACCGCTTTGCGGATGTGTCGTCGGTTGAAGGCTTTCTGGAAGAGCTGGCCGAGCGCGAGCAGCCCTTTGCGATCAAGCTGGCCAGGGCGCCAGGTGCTCGTGAGGCCCGCTGGGCACACCTCCTGTGCGGCCCGGTGGCGTCGGTCGAGCATGCCATCGCGGCGGCGCTGCCGCGCGATGAGGAGGTGGCCCTGTTGCGCGCCGAGGTCGCCTCGCTGCGCCAGCTCGTCAACCGTATCGCCGCCGAGCTGGGCATCGCGCCGTGAAGTCAGGGACGGGGCTGGCTTGAGCATGCCGGCCGTTGCAGGCGCCGCCCGATGGACCCTGCGCCTGCTCGGTGCCTTCGAATTGAGCGACGGCACCCAGCGCCACGGCAAGCTTGGCACGCGTGCGGCCATGGCCTTGCTGGCGCGGCTGTGCCTGCGCCCGGGCAACGCTCACCCTCGCGAAGAGCTTGTCGAGCTGCTTTGGCCGGATGCTGAAGCCGCCGCTGGCCGCCAGCGATTGCGTCAAACCTTGTCCACGCTCAAGCAGGTGTTGGAGCCGCCGGAGCACGCCGGCTACCAAGTGATCGAGGCGGACCGCCTCAGCATCCGCCTGATGCCCGACCGAGTGCATTGCGACGCCGTCGCCTTCGAGGCTGCCTTCAAGCGCGGCGACCATGAAGTCGCCCACGCGCTGTACGCCGGCGAGCTGTTGCCCGGCTTTTTTGACGAGTGGATTGGCGACGAGCGGTTGCGCCTGGAAGGCCTGCACGACCGTCTGCGGCTGCCCAGCGCGCCGGTCGCGGCAACCTTGCCAGTTGCTGCGCCCGCTGCCGCCAGCGCAGACGCCGATGCCGGCCCCGCTCAGCATCGCCCAGCCTTGCCCGCCTACCTGACGCGCCTGATCGGCGTCGAGTCGCAGGCTGCGCTACTGCGCCTGGAGGTCGCCGAGCATCGCCTGGTCACGCTGATGGGCCCCGGCGGCACGGGCAAGACACGCCTGGCCGTGGAAGTGGCGCAGACGCTGTCGCAAAGCGCCGGCAGCGCCTTCGACATGATCGTTTTCGTACCCCTGGCGGCCTGCCGCACGCGCCAGCAGTTGCTGGACCAGATGCTGCTGTCGCTGCGCTTGACGGGCGGCAAAGGCGGGCCCCAGGCGACGCTGGCGCAGGCGCTGGACGGCCGCCGCGTGCTGCTGGTGTTGGACAACTTCGAGCAGTTGGTGGACGAAGGCGCGGAGGTCGTTGGCGAGCTGAGCGCGCAGTTGCCGCTGCTGCACCAGTTGGTCACGTCGCGCCGCGCGCTGGCGTTGCCGGGCGAGCGCGAGGTGGTTGCGCAGGCCCTGGCTTTGCCCGAGCTCGACGCGCCGCTGGCGGAGTTGGCGCTGAGCCCTGCAGTGGGCCTGTTCGTCGATCGGGCGCGGGCGTCGAAGTCCGACTTCCAGTTGCACGAGGGCAATCGCGCCGCCGTGGTGGACATGGTGCACCTGCTGGACGGCATGCCGCTGGCCATCGAGCTGGCAGCCGCGCGGGTGCGCAGCATGTCGCCGGCCGACATGGCCGCGTCGCTGCGCCTGGCGCGGGAAGGCAAAGCCAGTGCGCTGGACCTGCTGGCCCGAGCGCCGCAGCGCGGCCGGCGCGACACACGCCATCACTCGATGCAGGAGACCATCCACTGGAGTTGGGACCTGCTGGACGATGCACTGCGCCAGTTGCTCGCCGCGCTGACCGTTTTTCAGGGCGGCTTCACGGCCGCAGCGGCGGCCCGGGTGTGCGCAAGCGAGCCCGGCGCGGCGCGCGACATGCCGCTGATGCTCGACGAATTGATGTCGCATTCGCTGCTGCGGGCGCAGGCTGACGGCGACTCCGTGCGCCTGAGCTTGTACGAGCCGATCCGGGAGTTCGCCCAGCGCCGGCTGGATGGCCCGGCGGCGGCCCGCCTGCGCCAGGCGCATGGCCAATGGGCCACCAGTTGGGCGCAGGCGCTGCCGGTCATGCCGGACCTCTCAGCGGTGCAGACCGAGATGCCCAACCTGGTGGCGGCGATGAGCAACGCCGTGGCTGACGGCTTGCCCGGGGCGGCCATCGAACTGGCGCTGGCGCTGGCACCGACGGCCGAAGAGATCAGCCTGGCCGGTGCCGCTGTGGCGGCGCTGGAGGCCGCCGTCGCGGCTTGCGACGACACGCTCCAGAAGAGCCGCGGCCTGACCTTGCTGGGCCGGCTGCTGTTTCGCAGCGGGCGGGGCAACGAGACGCTGGCGTTGGCCCAACAGGGCCTGCTCTTGATGCCGGCCGGCCACCCGGCGCTGCGTGCCCACGCCTTGTTGATGGCCACGCAGGCGGCCGTCAACGCTGGCGAGCGCAGTCGGGCCTTGCTGGCTCAACTGGACGAAGCTCAGGCTATCAGCGAAGGCTTGGGCGACGTCGTGACGCAGGCGCGCATCGCAAGCTGCCGCGCCGACGTTGTGCGCGTCGACGACCTGGCGCAGGCCGAAGCCTTGCAACGCGGTGCGCTGGCCGTCTGGGAAGCCTACGGCGACCGCATCGGTGTGATGCGGGTGCGCTACAACCTGGCCATCCTGGCCTACCGGGCCAGGAACTACGAGGCCATGCGCGCCGAGATCGAGCCCGTCATCGACGAGGCCCGGCGGCTGCAGGCCTGGATGCGGCTGTCGGCGAGCCTGAACGTCCATGGCGGGGCGCTCATGGGCCTGCGCCGCTGGGCGGAAGCGGCAGCCGACACGGCCGCCAGCCTGCGCATGGCTTGGCAGCTCCTGGCGCCGCTGGAGATGGCAGCGGCAATGTCCAACCTGCCCTATCTGCTGCTGCGCAGCGGCAAGCCCGAGGAGGCGGTGCAGATGGCGGGCTTCTTCAGCGTCTACTGGCCTGCGCGTTTCGGGCCCCTGTGGGCGGAAGACGAAGCCGAACTGCGGCGGGTGCAGCGCATCGCCAGGCGGGTGTTGGGCGCCGCCCGCAGCCGCGCCTGCTTCGAGCAGGGCAAGAGCCTGACGCCGGCCCAGGGTGTGGCGCTGGCGTTGGCCGCAGCGTAGGCGCGGGTTGCGCGGAGGCCCCGGCGGGGCTGTGGCGGACGTTTGACGGACTTTTGACAGTTGTTTGACGGTCGGCTTCAACACTGCATTCCAGACGAGGCCGACGGCTCTGTCTCTGAGCCGATAAGTAGTCCTCCACCCCTCATCAGTTACCCATCTTCCAAGGAATCATCATGAACACCACCACCGTCCGCGCCCTGATCTCTGCCACCCTGACCGCCGCCGCCCTGGCCATCGCTCCTGCCGCCAACGCCGCCGCGCTCGCCAACGGCCTGTCGCTCAACGGCATTCAGCTCAATGGCCTCTCGCTCAACGGCCTTCAGTTGAACGGCCTTCAGTTGAACGGCATGAACCTGAACGGCGCCCAGCTCAACGGCGCGGTATTCAACGGGATGAATTTGAACGGCGCGATGCTCAACGGCATGAAAATGAATGGCCTGAACCTGAATGGCTTCAGCCTCAACGGCATGAACCTCAACGGGCTGCAGCTGAACGGCATGACCTTCAACGGCATGAAGCTGAATGGCATGAACCTGAATGGCTTCAGCCTCAACGGCATGACCTTCAACGGGCTGCAACTGAACGGCATGACCTTCAACGGCATGAAGCAAAACGGCATCAGCATCAATGGCTTCGTCGTCAACGGCCTTCGCGCCAACGGTTTCACCCTCAACGGAACTGGCGTGACCGGCAGCGAAAGTGGCTTGCCCGCCGTCGAAAGCATCGTGCTGCAAGACGGCCGCACGCTGGCGGTTCGCTAAAAAGCCACGCATTCACCGGAGCCACCGTCATGCGCTTGTTCGCCGCCTTCATGCTGGCCTTTGCAGCAGCCCTGGTTGCACCAGCTTCTGCCTCAGCCGCCGAGGCCTCGCCGCTGCGCGCGGAAGGCAGCGAATGGGTGCTGCAAACCGCCAGCGGCACGCTGCGTTCGGCAGACCTGGTGGGAGCGCAACTTCGGCTGGCCGGTGGCGCGGTCCTGCGCATCGACAGCGCCCGCCTCACCAATGACGGTGCGGGCCCTGGCTGGTGGGCTCATGAGCTGTCAGTGCAATCCGCTGAGGGCTGGCAACCGCTATGCGCCGCGCACAGCGATGGCACCCACTACGCCGTGGTGCTGCCCGGCCGAGAGCAGGCCGACGGCAGCCTGGCAGACGATCCGACGCGCTACGCCGTCAGCTGCACCAACGGCGCGCTGACCAAGTGCGTGCGCATGGGATACGCGCCGTGGTCCCCCAAAGCCGAAGGGGGCACCTTGCTGCCGATGTTCAACGCCTGTGTGCGCATGGTGCGTGGCGACTACGGTGGCGGTGGCGTCCCCTTCACTGAAAACGGCCAGAAGATCGACGTCTACGACGACGCTGGCCTGCAAATCGCCGACATGTCGCCCAGCCAAGTGTTCGAAGCCGGCTGGAACGAGCACGGCGCCGTCTGTGTGCACCACATGCGCGTGGCTGGCAAATTAGCTGCCGGCGAACTTGAGGCCCGTTTCCCGCAGCTGCGCGGCCGGGTCGGCGCTGTTTGCACAGAAGCCTTTGCCCGTGCCCACGGCGCGACCGTGTTCAATCGCTCTGCGGATACCACTCCGCGCTGAAGGCGGGTGCTGCGCCACTCGCCGGGCGCGCGCGAGGCACGCTGGGCGCATCTGCTGTGCGGCCTGGTGGCGTCGATCGAGCATGCGATGGCGGCAGCGTTGCCGCGCGATGAGGAGGTTGCCTTGTTGCGCGCCGAGGTCGCTTCACTGCACAGCCTCATCAATCGCATCGCTGCGGAGCTGGGCATTGAGCCATGAGGCGGCGGCGGTCGACGGTGAATCCCTGCTGCCGGGCTTAGCCGCCGGAGATGACGGTCCCGCGGCAGTCGCCGAAACCGATGCGGGCCGAACCGGAACGCTCGCACCAGGCGCGCAGGCAGACGGTATCGCCGTCCTCCAGGTAGAGACGCTGTTCGCCGTTCGCGAGCAGGACGGGGCGCTGGCCGCCCCGCGTCAGCTCCAGCAGGCAACCCAGTTCGCTGTCGCCGGGGCCGGACTGCGTGCCCGTGCCCAGCAGGTCGCCGGGGCGCAAGGCGCAGCCGCCCTCGGTGTGGTGGGCCACCATCTGCGCCACCGACCAGTAGCAATGCCCGAAGCTGCTGCGCGAGAGGGGGAACTCCTCGGCACCGCCCCGGGCGGTGAGCAGCGAGGCCTGGAGCTGGATGTCGAGCCCCTGCAGTTCCGCTGGCTGCGTCGACTGCAGGTGAGGCAGCGTGGGCGGGTCATCGGCGGTCCTGGGCAGCGGGCAACGGTAGGGCGCCAGCGCCTCCAAGGTGACGATCCATGGTGAGACCGAGGTCAGGAAGTTCTTCGCCAGGAAGGGGCCGAGCGGCATGGCCTCCCAGGCCTGGACGTCGCGGGCCGACCAATCGTTGAGGATGGAGAAGCCGAAGACATGCGCCTCGGCTTCATCCACGGCGATGCGCGAGCCGCGGGCATTGCCGGGCCCTATCCATGCGGCGAGTTCGAACTCGTAGTCCAGCCGCTGGGTCGGGCCGAACGATGGCGCGGAGTTGCCAGGCAGACGCGTCTGGCCGTGCGGTCTCCCCACCGGCGCGCCGCTGACGTCCACCGTCGACGACCGGCCGTGGTACGCAATGGGCAGCCAGCGGAAGTTGGGCAGGGGCGGCGCGTCGGGCTGGAAGATCCGCCCCGCGTTGAGCATGTGATGCCAGGACGTGAAGAAGTCGGTGTAGTCGCCGACCGACGCCGGCAGCGCGAACTCCGCATCAGCCTGCGCCACGAGGCACGAAGCCAGCTGCCCTTGTTCCGCCGCACCGGCGCGCAGGACCCGTGAGAGCTCGCCGCGCAGCTGGCGCCAGGCCGGCGGCCCCATGGCCATGAGGCCGTTCAATGTGGGCGCCTGCGCCGCCTGCATGACGGCGGCCAGGGCCGGGCTGAACGCGCCCGTCTCACTGGCCGCCGCGAGGTCGAGGATCTGGCTCCCGATGGCGACGCCGCCGCGGAAGCGCTCGTCCTGGCCGCGGCGCCTGAACACGCCATGGGGCAGGTTCTGGATCGGAAAGTCGCAGCCCGGGTTCTGCGCGGATTGAACCCAGCTCCGCAGTGCCGGATCGTGTGTGGCGTTCAACAACATGGCTGCTCCTGTCTCGATGCCGTGGCCGGTGTCAGAAGCGATGGCGGATGCCGACGCCGCAGCTGCTGCCGTTGGCGCTGACCGCCGAGAACGGGAAGGGCAGCGTGAGCGTCTGCGTCCTGTCGTTCATGGCGATGGCGTATACGTCCGTGCGCTTGGAGAAGTTGTAGTCGTAGCCGACGGTGAGCACGGCGCGCTTGATACTGCCGCCCGGGGCGGTGGCGGGCGACGGGGAGGGCGTGTCGCCGGTCTTGCGCTGCGCGTAGCCGGCCAGGAAGTTCCCCGAACGGAAGGGCACTTGAACGCTGACTTCGGTGATGCGATAGCCGACGTCCTGCGGTGCCGTTTCGACGCCGTTGTTCTGCAGCCGGCCCAGGTGCGCAAAGACCTTCGCCACCTGGAAGTCGTAGGAGCCGCCCAGCATCCAGGTCTTGACGTTGTTCCTGGAGGTGCCATCGGCGAACGTCGTCGGATCCTTCTTCACCGACTGCCAGGCGAGGGACGCCGCGAACGAGCCCTGGGCATAGGCGATGCGCGCGCCGGAGTTGGCGCCGCCCTGGCCTTCCGACATGGAGCGTGCCAGGTTGAACACGAAGCCCGCCATGTTCGGGCTGTCGTAGACCACGGAGTTGCTCCAGCCGGTGCCGCCGGCCTGGGGTGTGCCGATGTGGGTGACCAGGTTCAGGGGGCCGAAGACGGTCGAGTCGGCAAAGGCGTTGGACGTGATGTTGCTGAGGTAGAGCAGCGTCGTGATGTTGCCCAGGCGGACGCGGCCGAGGTCCTTGCTGGTGAGGCCGACCCAGCTGTAGCGCGACCAGAAGGGATCGGCGGCCACGCTGACGGGCGCGGGGACGGCGTCGGCACGGCCGGAGGCGCCGGTGTCGTTGCGCAGGAAGGTGGCGAAGTCGAAGCTGGCGCTCAGGCCGCCGCCGAGGTCCTCGGCCCCGCGCAGGCCGAGATAGCTCGTCGACAGGCCGCCGCCGTCGAGCTTCCAGATCGGCTTGTCGACGGCGTTGACGCCGGTGGCCGGGCCGGTCATGCGCCCGGCGAAGGCGTCGAGGCCGCCGTACACGGTCACGCTCGATTGCGCGGCGGCGGGCCCGCATGCCGAAATCAGCAGGGCGGCGTGAAGGATGCGCTTGGGGTTCATGGTCTGTCTCCGATTTGTTGGACTGAGGGGCGAGTCATGCCCTGCCCCCATGCCGGGCATGGAGGCAAAACAAGAAACCTGGGGAGGGAGCGCGCTCGCGCGCTGGGGGCCTGGAGCGCTAGGGCGCTACGGCGAGGAGGCCTGCAGGCACTCGTCGAAGATGGCGACGGCGCGGGTCCAGCCCGCTGAGGCGTTGCGGATCTTGTGGGGGAAGCAGGAGATGTAGAAGCCGTGGGGCGGCAGCGACTCGAGGTTGTGCAGCTTCTCGAGGTGGCAGTAGCCGATGTCGCGGCCGGCCTTGTGGCCTTCCCAGATCAGGGACGCGTCCTGGGTCTGGCCGTACTTCTTGGCGGTGTGGACGAAGGGGGCATCCCAGCTCCAGGCATCGGTGCCGGTCAGGCGGATGCCGCGGTCCAGCAGGTAGCGGGTCGCGTCGTAGCCCATGCCGCAGCCGGCGCTGACGAAGTCGCGCTCGCCGTAGCGCGAGCCGGCGCGCGTGTTGACGACGACGATCTCCAGCGGCTTGAGCTGGTGATCGATGCGCTTGAGCTCGGCCTCGACCTCATCGGCGGTGACGACATGGCCATCGGGCAGGTGGCGGAAGTCCAGCCTGACCCCGGGCTGGAAGCACCATTCCAGCGGCACGTCGTGGATGGCGATCGCCGACCGCTTCTCACCGAGCGCCGCGTCCATCGTGCTGTGGAAATGCCAGGGCGCGTCGAGGTGCGTGCCGTTGTGGGTGGACAGCTGGACCAGCTCGACCGCCCAGCCCTCGCCGTCGGGCAGGTCTTGCCTGCGCAGGCCGGGGAAGAACGGCGCGATCTGCTCGTAGGTGTGCTCGTGGGTGAAGTAGGTGATCTTCGGTTCGAGCCCGGGCGGGTCCGAGGCGATGTCGTTCTCGAGAAAGATGGACAGATCAACGAAGCGGCGTGACATGGAGGAACCTTGAGGGATGGGACGATGGCGTCAGGGACGCTGCCAGCGAAGGAGCCGCCGCTCTGCGACAGCCAGGATGACGTTGCTGGTGAAGCCGATGAGGCCCAGCAGGAGGGCGCCGGCGAAGAGCTCGCCGGACTGGAAGGACCGCGCCGCCAGCAGCACGGCCTGGCCGAGCCCGGGTTGCGAGGCCACCATCTCGCCGACCACCGAGACGATGAGCGACACGGTCATCGCCAGGCGCATGCCTGCCAGGATGTCGGGCATCGCGTTCGGCAAGCCGATCTTGAGCAGGTAGTCCATGCGGCTGAGCTGCAGGGCCGCAGTCACTTCCTTCAGCCGCACATGGACCGACGCGACGCCGTGGCTTGTCGCCAGCAGCACCGGCCACATCGCGCCGATCGCCACCACGGCCAGCACCATGCCGGCGGACAGGCCGAAGACGGCGATGGCCAGAGGGATCAATGCCGAAGCCGGCAAGGGGCGCAGGAACTCCAGCGTCGGCTCGATCCAGGCTCGCGCGACCGGCGAGCTGCCGATCCATGCGCCGAGCACGATGCCCAGCAACGAGGCCAGGAACCAGCCCATGGCCATCCGGCCCAGGGTCGCGAGGGTGAAGGCCAGCAGCTGGCCGTTGGCGAGGCCGTCCGCCAGGCTGTCGAATGCGATGGCCGGGGAGGGGAGGAACACCCGGCTGACCCAGCCGAACTTGGTGGCCAGCCACCAGGCGGCGCCCACGGCGGCCAGCATCGCCAGGGAACAGAGGGCGTCGACGACGTGGCTGCGCCTCATCGCTGCACCTCGCCCATCCGGCGCGCCACCGCTCGCTGGACACGCTCCGCGAGCGCATTGATGGCGAACCCGACCAGGCCGATCCACCCCAGCCAGGCCATCATCAGCGCGGGGGACAGGCTTTGCTGGGCAAGCATCAGCGCGTAGCCCATGCCGTCGGGATTGGCGGCGATCTCCACGGTCACGGCCACGATCAACGCAATCGCCACGCCCAGCCTGAATGCCACGAAGAGCCGGGGCAGCACCGCCGGCAGCACGATCTTCACGGCCCGCTGGGTCGGGGTCAGCTGGAGCGCGGCGCTGACTTCGATCAGGCGGGGCTCAAGCTGACGCACGGCGTTCTGGCAGAGGATCAGCATGGGCCAGAAGGTGGCGAAGGCGATGACGCTCACCTCCATCGAGACCCCGAAGCCGAAGGCCAGCATGGCAATCGGGATGAGCGCCACCGACGGCACCGGGCGGAGCATCTCGACGGTGAGAAAGCTCGTCGCCGCCGCGCGCCGCGACAGGCCCGTCAGCAGGCCGAACAACAGGCCCAGCGCCATGCCGATCAACAGCCCCAGCCCGGCGCAGCTCAGCGTGAAAGCGGTGGCCTGCAGCAGGGAGCCATCCTTCAGCGCCGAGAAGAACGAGACGACTGCGGCCGTCGGCGCGGCGAGGCTGTCGCTGTCCCGGCCCAGCGTCCTGGCGAACGCTTCCAGGCCGGCCAGCGCGGCAAGGGGCAATGCGAGGGGGCGAAGCAGCCCCATCAGGGGATCAGCCATGGCCATGCCCCAGGTAGCCGTAGAGCTCGCGCCGCAGGCGCAGGAACTCGGGATGCTCCTTGGTCGCCAGCTGATCCCTCGGCTTGGGGAGGTTCACGTCGATGACGCGGGCCAGGCTGGGCCGCCCCGGGCCCGGATAGGCGCGCAGGGCCACCACGCGGTCGCCGAGATAGATGGCCTCCTCGAGGTCATGGGTGACGAACAGCACCGTCAGGCCGGTCTCGCGCACCAGGCGGGCCAGCTCATCCTGGAGGCTCTCGCGGGTCATCGCGTCGAGGGCGCCGAAGGGCTCGTCCATCATCAGCAGGTCCGGCTTCTGCGCAAGGCAACGCGCGATCTGCACGCGCTGCTGCATGCCGCCGGACAACTGGGCAGGGAACTTCCCGGCGTGCGCCAGCAGGCCCACGGTGTCCAGCACGGCACGGGCCTGCGGGCCGCGCTGCGCGCGGGCGACGCCGGCGGCTTCCAGGGCCAGTTCCACATTGCCCTGGACGGTTCGCCACGGCAGCAGGGCACGGCCGTAGTCCTGGAACACGAAGGCCACCTCGCGGGAGGGGCGTTCGATCACCTGACCACGCCGTTGCACGGAACCCCCGCTGGGCTTGACGAAGCCCGCCGCGGCACGCAGCAGCGTCGTCTTGCCGCAGCCGGAGGGGCCGATGATGCTGATGAACTCGCCGCGCGCGACCTTGAAGTCGGTCGGGGAGAGGATCTCCTGGCCGCCAAAACTGATGGCGACGTTGACGAACTCCAGGATGTCTTCGCGCGGCGCTGCGGCGCCTCCGGTCCGGATGTCGAGCACGGGATGGGCAGCCATGATCGTCAGGCCTTGGCGATCAGGCTGGCGTAGTCCGGTTCGCTCTTGAGGTAGCCCTGCTCGCGCATCAACTGGCCCCAGTACTGGAGATGCTTCGCAGTCACCACCGGCGCCGGGGGCGAGATCTGCATGGCCTGGGCGACGGGCGCCGGCAGCTTCAGGTATTTGCCAAGCGCGGCGCGCACGGCGGCCTCATTGCCGGGCTTGGCGATGAACTGGGCGGCCTCGCCAATGGCGCTGCGGAAACCCTTCACCGCCGCCGGGTTCTTCAGTGCCCATTCCCGCGTGGCGATGTGCACGACCGTCGGCGGGCCGTCGGGCAGGAAGGTGGAGAAATAGGCCGCGACCTTGGCCTCCCCGCTGGCAAGCATGCGGGCCATGAAGGGGCCGGCGGTGACCACGGCGTCGACCGTGCCGGCACGCAGCAGGTCGGCGTGCTGCGGGAAGGGCGCCTCGACAAAGCTCACCTTGCTCTGGTCGACGTGGCTCATCTTCAGCCATTGGCGAAAGACGACGTGCAGCAGCGCACCCAGGCCCGGCACGGCGATCTTCCTGCCCGCGCAATCTGCCGCGCTGGTGATGCCGGCGCCGGGCTTGGTGACCAACCCGACCTCCGTGAAGGTCTTGGACAGGGCCCCGCCGCCGCCGACCACGACCTGATCCAGGCCACCGGAGACCGCCTGGAGGTAGGCCGTGGGCGTCGGCCCGCCCATCTGCAGCGAGCCGGACTGCACCGCCGGCAGGATGGTCGGGTTGAGCGGGATGAAGCGCAGGTCGACATCGAGCCCCTGCCTGGCGAACATGCCGTGCTCGGCGGCGACGAAGACCGTCGCGAAGTCGGTGACGGCCGAGTAGCCGTAGGCCAGCCGGGTGGGTTCCGCCGCCCGGGCCAGGGGCAGGGCGGTGCCGACGCCGGCCGCCACGAAGCTGCGCCGATTGAGGGTCGAGTCCATTGTGTTTGTCTCCTTCGTGAATGAGGCGGTGTCGTCTGTCGATCCGGCCGCAGCCGGGGGGCGATCCGATCACCCGTCGTTGAACAAGTGTGCAATACATTGAACGACCGTACAAACTAGGGGAAACGTGGACGACACCGATTGACCCCGAATCGCGTGGCAGGCCTAGTTCGACTTGGTCGACTTGGTCGACTTGGTCGGCTTCTTCGACGTTTTCGACGTTTTCGGCGAACCGGCCGGCTGCTTGCCCGGCGAAGCCCTGGCGACTCGCGGCGCGCCGCTGGGGGCGCCCGTGACGGCCTGGAATCCGTGGCTCAGGAAGGCCAGCAACGTGGCCTTGGCGTTGGGGTCGGCCGCACGGTTCTCGCCCCGGGACAGACGCTCGACACGCTTGTCCGCCAGGAAGTGCAGCAGCGCGCCCAGCATGAACTGGTAGCACCAGGCCACCTGGCCCCGGCTGACGCCTGGAGCGGTGGTCATCAGGGCGTCGATGAACGCGTTCGCCAGGGGGTCGAAGAACTCAAGGTTGGCCCGTTCCGCCTCGGGTGTCGGCGCGGCCAGGTCGCGTGCCGCCATCTGGGCGTAGTACTGGCCTTCGGGATGCTGGTGCAGCGCAATCAGGGGGCTGGCGAAGGAGTCCAGGATGCGCGCCAGCCTGAGGCCGACGTCCGGCTCCGCCACTGCGGCCCGGAGGGCTTCCAGGCGGCCTTCGATGGCCGAACTCCAGGACTGGAAGATCGCGTGATAGAGCTCATGCTTGGCGCCGTAGTAGTAGCCCACCAGCGCGAGGGGCACGCCCGCCTCAGCCGCGATGTCGCGGATCGACACGGCGTGGAAGCCGCGCAGAGCGAACAGCTTCTCGGCCGCGAGCAGGATGTTGGTGCGACGGTCGGGCTGCGCTTCACGCTGGCTGGCGCGACCTGTCGCCACGCGCCTCAGGGGCGGGCTGGCGGGGGCGTCCGGGTCCGATGCGAGCTTCGGCGTCTTGTTGGCGGGCATGGGCGAATCTTGGGAGGCGGTGGGCGCCGGGCATGTTAATCGTTGAACTGAACGACCGTACAAACCGGCGCATGCCGTTATTCCGACCTGCCTCGCGTCATCTACGCCGGGGACGGCGCGACAACGAGCGACGCCCAGGCCGACAAGGCCGTCGCCTTGCCGGAGTGGGCGCGCGCGCTCGTTACTTGAACGAGTACTTCGCGCTGACGTAGGCGAAGCGGCCGCGCGGGTCGGTGTAGCTCGGGTCGTAGCCGCTCAGGAAGAAGTAGGCCTGCTGCGAGAACGGCGGCGCCTTGTCGAACAGGTTCTGCACGCCGGCACGCAGGGTCAGCGCCTTCGTGGCCTCCCACGCCGCCGACAGGTTCCACAGCGAATAGGCATCCACCTTGCGGTCCGGCTTGCCGATGACGTGCTGGTCGTTGTAACGCGACAGATAGGTGTTGGACAGCGTGAACGAGAAGGGGCCAGTTTCGTAGTCGACGCTGGCCGTGTGGCGCCAGCGTTGCACGACGCCGTCGTTGATGAAGACGTTGAGGTTGCTGACGTAGGGGTCGCCGTCGCCGGTCTGCTGCTCGGACTTCAGCGTCAGCGTGCCGTTCAGGCGCAGGCCGAACTGGCCCACGCCGGTCTTGAGGTTGGTCAGCGCGATGCCGAAGTCCAGGCCGGAGATGCGCTGCTTGCCGCGGTTTGCCTTGATCAGGTCGATAGCGTCGATGTCGCCGTCCTCGTCGCGGTGGACGAGGTCCCCGTACTTGGTGAGGTTGCCGAGGATGACGTCCACGCCCAGCGTGCTGATCAGGTTGCGCTTCTCGATGTTCCAGTAGTCGACATTGAGGTTGACGCCCCGCTGCGGCTCGAAGACGACGCCGGCCGAGAACTGGCGCGACTTCTCCGGCTTGAGATTGGGGTTGCTGTAGTTCAGCGTGACCCAGATGTCGGAGCAGTCGGTCACGGTGTTCGTGGGGTCGGCGGCCAGGCAGACCGGGTCCACCAGCGTGGCCGACGAACCCTGAGTGAGCGGGCGGTACAGGTCCGACAGGCTGGGCGCGCGGAAGCCCTTGCCCACGGAGGCGCGCAGCAGCAGCTCGGGCGAGGGCACGTACTTCAGGCCCAGCTTCGGGCTGACCGCGCCGCCGCTGACCTGGTAGCGCTCGTAGCGAACCGCGGCCTGCAGTTCCAGCTGCTTGGTGACGGGTGCGCTGATCTCGGCAAAGGTCGCACCGACCCGGCGCGACTTGCCGAAGTCGGAGTCGGGGCCTTGCGAGGTCTCGCCGAGGATGAGGTCGTTCTTCAGCGCGTCGGACTGGTGGTAGTTCTGCTTCTCGCGGCGCAGTTCCCCGCCGAAGGCCAGGGCCAGGTCGCCGCCGGCCAGCCTGGCGAGGGCTTTGGAGGCCTTGAAGTCCAGGCTGTCCATCGTGCCAGTCGCTCGGCGCACCTCGCCGCGGATCTGTGCCTCCTCGTACAGCGCCAGGCCAGCGGCGCCGGACGCGCTGAACGCGTTCAGCGTGCCGGCGGCAAAGCCGTCCATGATCATTTGCTCGTTCAGGTAGCCCTGGTAGTCGCGATCCGACACCTTGCTGGTGCTGTGGTTCAGCGCCCATTCATAGTCCCAGCCCGCCAGGACGCCGTTGGTGCCGAGCACGAAGCGGTTGGTCGACGACACCAGCTCGCTGGTGCGCAGGCCAGCCTCCTGGAGCCGGGTGCGCACGACGAGGATGCGGCGCTCGTCGCCCGCTTCGAAGGCCGCCAGTCCGGTGTTCTTCAGCGCCGGCACCAGCGAGACGTCCATCTCGGCATCCACGCGGTTGGGCGTGCCGGTGTAGAGGGTGCGCGCCCGTGCCAGTGAGGCTTCGGCGAAGAACTGGTGGCCGCCGCCGAGGTTGAACACGCCGCGGGTGAACAGGCTGCTTTTCTTCGACTTCGGGTACAGCTCGATGTCGCGCATGTAGTCGTAGGTGCAGCCGTCGACGCCGCCGATGCCGTCGGGCAGGTAGAGCGTGGCCGGCGCGTTGCAGCCGGTGGCCGCCGCCGGGTTGATCGTGTAGCCGCTGATGACGTCCTTGCCGTTGGCCTTGTAGCCTTCTTCGATCAGCAGATCGCGTTGCTCGGAGCCCGGCAGGTTCTCGTCCAGCTTGATGTTGCCGGGGAAGCCGGCGCTGGACAGCAGGTCCGGCAGGCGGCCGGGGATGTCCAGATCCTTGATGAACTTGCGCTTGGACGCGTTCAGGCTCGTGGTCTTCTGCACGTCCAGCACGGCCATCACGTTGAAGCCGTCGCGGCCGTAGTCGCCGAAGCCGCCGGCCAGCGTGGCCGAGCGCTTGTTGGCGCCGCCGCCCTCGGTCGTGTTGCCAGCCAGCGCGCTGACCTCGACGCCGGTGAAGTCCTTGCGGGTGATGAAGTTGATGACGCCGCCGATGGCGTCCGAGCCGTACAGCGACGAGGCACCGTCCAGCAGGATCTCGACGCGCTGGATGGCCGCCGCCGGGATGCTGTTCAGGTCCACGCCGGCGGCATCGCCGGGCGACGCAAAGTTGGCGACGCGGCGGCCGTTCAGCAGCACCAGCGTGGACGACACGCCCAGGCCGCGCAGGTTGGCGGCATTGAGACCCATCTGGTCGCGAAAGCCACCGTAGCCCACGCTGCCGCCGTCCGTCAGGTTAGAGGCGCTGGCGCTGAGGCGCGCGATCAGTTCGGCGGCTGTCGTCACGCCGGCCTTGTCGATCTCGGCCCGTGTGATGACCTGCACCGGCAGCGCCGTCTCGCCCTCGATCCGCTTGATGGCCGAGCCGGTGATCTCAACGCGCTCAAGCGTGGACTGGGCCTGGGCGGCGCAGGTCATGGCCAGTAGCGCGGCGGCCAGGGCAATGCGGGACGGACAAGGGTTTTTCATCTGCGGGCTCCAATCGGCTGGGTGATTGGGCGCGAGTCTAGGCACCGTTGCGCTAGCGGTCGGTCTCCAGAGATGAGTTTCGTCTCGCGCGCGCCACGCCGTTTATCGTTCGTAGGAGGCAGGTCGTCACGAGCCGTCTGTCATCATGGCGCGTTGGAACAAGGAGATCTCGGGCATGAGGGCATGGATCTGGGCCGGTTTGGCCGTAGCGGCATTGACGGCGGGCGTGCAGGCGGCGCAGCCGGCTTCGCCTCCTGCGCCGGCAGCAAGTTCGGTGCAGGGCTTGAGGCTGTTGCGCCCGGCAGCAGCGCCGCACACGAATGCGCCCAAGCCGGCACCTGCCGCAGGCTTGTCTGCGGCGCCCGCGCCCGTTTTGATTCCCGTCGTCGAGGCCGAACCCAATATCCGCGGCTACGCCGTGCCCATCGGCGGCGCGCTCAAGGCCGACAACGAGGAGGTCTGGCAGCGCATCGTGCAGCTTGCCGGCGGCAAGGGGTCTCGCTTCGTCGTTTTCGGCACCGCGAGCGAGGATCCCGAAGCCAGCGCCAAGCAGGTCGTCGACCTGCTGCAGCGACGCGGCGCCGTGGCCGAGGCACTGCCGGTGGCGCCCAAGTTCCTGTGGGTGGACCTGAACAAGGTCGTGCGAGACCCGGCCCTCATCGCCAAGGTCAAGGCCGCCAAGGGCATCTTCTTCACGGGTGGCACGCAGGAGCGCATCGTCGACGTGCTGCAGCCGGGCGGCCAGAGCACACCCATGCTGGAGGCCATCTGGGACGTCTACCGTAAGGGCGGCGTCGTGGCCGGCACGTCGGCGGGCGCGGCGATCATGAGCACCATCATGTTCCGCGATGCGCCCAGCGTCATCAACATCCTCAAGGGCCGCTTCGCCGATGGCAAGCAGGTCGACCGCGGCCTGGGCTTCGTCGGGCCGCATCTGTTCGTCGACCAGCACTTCCTCAAGCGGGGGCGCTTCGGCCGAATGATCCCGCTGATGATGGCCAAGGGCTACAAGATCGGCCTGGGCGTGGACGAGAACACGGCGGCCATCATCCGCGGCGATGAGATCGAGGTCATCGGTGACCGCGGCGCCCTGATCGTCGACCTGACCGAGGCCAAGAGCGACTCCACGCTCGGCGCCTTCAACGTGCAGGGCGCACGGCTGTCGTATCTGGAGCACGGCGACCGCTATCACATGCGTGCCCGCTCGACGACGCCGTCGGCGCCCAAGCTGCGCGGCGAAACACACGACCCGGAGTCGCCGAACTTCAAGCCCTACTACACCGACGACGTCTTCCACCTCGACATGCTGGGCGACTCGACGATCTCCGGCGCGATGAGCCGCCTCATCGACAGCGTGCGCAGGGAGGTCAAGGGCCTGGCCTTCGACGTGCTGCCGCGCGCCAACGACCCGCTGGCCGAACTGGGCTTCCTGTTCCGCCTCTACAAGGGCTCGGACTCATTGGGCTGGAGCACCGAGGAGTTCGGCGGCGAGCAGTTCACCGTGACCAATCTCTACCTCGACATCAGCCCCGTGCGCCTGCCCATGCCGCTGTACGGCGGCTGGAACGGCGCGCCCAGTCCGGCTGCCGGGCCGGCTGCACCGGCGCCGCCCGCCTCCGCGCCCTCGGGCCAGTAGCCGAAGCCGCACAAGCAGCAGGCTGGTCACAAGCCTTACCTCTGCTAGGGCACGCCCCGTTGCCGGAGTCGGCGTGGGGCTGCGATCATCACGGGCTTGTGAAACCAGCCCGGCCGGCGCTCGTCGCCCCGGGGCCGTGCCCATCTTGCAGACCCCTTCCCAAGCCGGCACCGTCGTCGTCATCGGCGGTGCACTGAAAGCCGACAGCGATGCCGTCTGGCAGCGCATCGTCGATGAGGCCGGCGGCCCCGGCGCGCGCATCGCCGTCTTTCCGACGGCCGCCTACGAGCCCGAGCGCATCGCCGCCCAGATCGTCTCGGCCTTGACCCGCTGCGGCGCGGTTGCCGAGGTCATTCCCATTGCGCCTCATCTGCCCGGCGTCGACCTGCAGGCGCGGCTGCACGACCCGGCGCTGATCGCCCGCGTGGCCGCCAGCCGCGCGGTGTTCTTCTCGGGCGGGGCGCAGGAGTACATCGTCGACACGCTGCTGCCCGATGGCCGGCCCACGGCCATGTTGAACGCCATCCGCGCCGTCTTCGAGGCTGGCGGCGTCATCGCCGGCACCAGCGCCGGCGCGGCTGCCATGAGCCGTGTGATGTTCCGCGATGCCATGGACAACTTTGCCGTGCTGAAGGGGCTTTTGCGCGCGGGCCGCGAGTACGACCGCGGCCTGGGTTTCGTGCGCGACGGGCTGCTTATCGACCAGCACTTTCTCAAGCGTGGCCGCATCGGCCGCATGCTGCCGGCGCTGCAGACCCTGAGTTGCCGGCTGGGCCTGGGGGTGGACGAGAACGCCGCCGTCGTCATCAAGGGCAGCGAGCTGGAGGTCATCGGCGGCAGCGGGGCCTTGCTCGTCGACCTGTCCGAGGCCACGCACGACGCCATGCTGCCCGCCTTCAACCTGCGCGGCGCGCGGCTGTCCTATCTCGACGCGGGGGACCGCCATGATCTCGCCAGCGGTGTGACGACGCCGGCAGCGCGCAAATTGCGCGGGCGGCGCATCGAGCCGGGCGCGCCTGGCTTCAAGCCGGCAGACGCCACGGGCCGCTACTTCCTGGACATCCTCGGCGAGGGCTGTGTCCTCGCTGCGCTGACGCAGTTGCTCGACGGCCCCGAGCCCGAGGTGTTCGGCCTGGCCTACCGGGCCAGCCCCCAGCCGCAAGAGGCCCAGCCCGACCTTGGCTTCGAGTTCCGCCTGCACCGCGGGCCGGGCCTCGTTGGCTGGCGCGACCCGGCGCCAGGCAGCGATGGCTGCACCTTGCTCGACGCCCGGCTCGACGTGATCCCCGTGCGTGTGGCCATGCCGCTGTACACGCCGCTGGTGCCCGAGCCGCTGCACGTGGTCGAATGACCCGGTCGACGCATCGCGTCGAGGAGACTCACCATGAAGAAGATTGCCATTGCCCTGACGGCCACGTTGCTGGCCGCGGCCGCACACGCCACCGACGTCGGCGTGTCCGTGCAGATCGGCCAGCCCGGCTTCTACGGGCGCATCGACATCGGCAACGCCGCGCCGCCGCCCGTCATGCTGCGCGAGCCGGTGTGGGTGCAGCGCCGGCCGGTCCATGTCGAGCCCGTCTACATGCGCATTCCGCCGGGGCACCAGAAGAACTGGGCCAAGCATTGCGCGCGCTACAACGCCTGCGGTGTGCCGGTCTACTTCGTCCGCGAGGACTGGTATGAGGAGCGCTACAACCGCCGTGACGAGGGCGACCGGGGCCATGGCGAGGAGCCGGGGAAGGGCGAGGGCCACGGCAAGGGGCATGGCAAGGATCATGGCAAGGGGCACGGCAAGGGCCGCGACTGATCGGTCGGCCAGTGGCGCGACACAATCGCGCCATGGCTGAACTCGACACCCGACCCGAAGGCTTCCAGCGCGTGGCCGCCGCCCTGGCCGCGAACGCGCATCCGCACCGCCCGCTGTGGCTGGACGTCGCCGCCCGCACCGCCCAGGAAGCGGCCGACGCCCTCGGCGTGACGCTGGGCCAGATCGCCAAATCCGTTGTCTTCCGCGTCAAGGCCGACGGGGCTGCAGACGAGGCGGTGCTCGTCATCACCTCGGGCGACAAGCGCGTCGACGAGGCCAGGCTCAAGCCCCACACCGGCACGCTGGGCCGCGCGGATGCCGATTTCGTCAAGGCACGCACCGGTTTTTCCATCGGCGGCGTGTCGCCCGCCGGTTTCGCCCCTGCCGACGGCGCCGCGCCGCCCCGGCTGTTCATCGACCGCGAGCTGTTCCGCTTCGACATCATCTGGGCGGCGGCCGGGCACCCGAACGGCGTGTTCAAGCTGACACCGGCCGAGTTGGAGAAGCTGACGGGCGCGCCGGTCATCGACGTGGTTCAAGCATGAAACCTGCGGTCGCCTCGCCCTGCGTCGACGTCTGCGAGATGGACGCTGCCACCGGGTGGTGCTGCGGCTGCGCGCGCCGACTCGACGAGATCGCCGGCTGGGGCGGCGCGCCCGAAGCCGTGCAGCGCCACATCCTTGACCAACTGCCCGAGCGCCGCGTCGAGATGCACCGCCATGGCCTGTGGCTCGGCCCGTGGCCGCAGACCGAGGAACAGGACCGATGAAGCAGCTGACCTTCTATTTCGACCCCATCTCGCCCTATGCGGCACTGGGGTTTGAAGCCCTGCCCGAAGCGCTGGCGGGGCACAGCGTGGAGGTCATCTACAAGCCGATCCTGTTCGCAGCGCTGCTGCAGGCACTGGGCCAGAAAGGCCCGGCCGAGATCGCGGCCAAGCGGCGCTGGACCTTCCGCCAGGTGGCCTGGCTGGCGCACCGCCAAGGCATCGTGCTGGACCCGCCGGCCCAGCATCCCTTCAACCCGCTGCCGCTGCTGCGCCTGGCCTGGGCCAGCGCCGCGCCCGAGGGCCAGCCAGGCGACACGCCCAGCCGTTGGGTTGTCGAGCAGCTCTTCCATCACGTCTGGCGCGGCGGCGGGGCCGATGCCAACGATGCCGCCCGCCTGGCCGCGCTGGCCGAACGCCTCGCGCCCGCGCAGGAACCGTCCGGCGACGCCGTCAAGCAGCGTCTGCGCAGCGAGACCGAGGCCGCGCTGGCGCTTGGCGTGTTCGGCGTGCCCACGGTCGAGTTCGAGGGCCGCCTGTTCTGGGGTCAGGACGCGCTGCCGATGGTGCGCGCGGCGCTCGAAGGCGACCCCTGGTTTCGCAGCGGCGTGTGGGACTCGGCGGCCCAGCTGCGGCCCGGCATCGCGCGCCGCCACTGACACAGACAGTCTCGGGACTTACCCGCGACAGCGTTATTTTCCCGCATTGAGAAACGCTAACCAAGGGTTGCTGCGGAGTTTGTCAGCTTCGATTCAGACTCGCGTCAGAACACGGTCAGAGGCGCGCTGAATAGTCCACGCCAAGGGAAGCCTGTGGGGCGGCCCGACAACTGACGGAGACTTATCAATGGCAACTGCGACTTCAACGGCCGCCACGCCGATGACCAAAGAGGAGAAGAAGGTCATCTTCGCCTCCTCGCTGGGCACGGTGTTCGAGTGGTACGACTTCTACCTCTATGGCTCGCTCGCGGCCATCATCGCCAAGCAGTTCTTCGCAGGTCTTGACCCGCAGGCTGCCTTCATCGCATCGCTGATGGCCTTTGCCGCCGGCTTCATCGTGCGCCCCTTCGGTGCGCTGGTGTTCGGCCGCTTGGGCGACATGATCGGCCGCAAGTACACCTTCCTGGTCACCATCCTGATCATGGGCCTGTCGACGTTCATCGTGGGCGTGCTGCCCTCCTACGCGACCATCGGCGCTGCCGCTCCGGTCATCCTGATCGCTCTGCGCCTGCTGCAAGGTCTGGCGCTTGGCGGTGAGTACGGTGGTGCTGCCACCTACGTGGCCGAGCACGCACCGCATGGCAAGCGCGGCGCCTACACGTCTTGGATCCAGACGACCGCGACGCTGGGCCTGTTCCTGTCGCTGATGGTCATCCTGGGCACCCGCACGGCGCTGGGCGAGAAGGACTTCGCCGACTGGGGCTGGCGTGTGCCTTTCATCGTCTCCATCCTGCTGCTGGGCGTTTCGGTGTGGATTCGTTTGAGCATGAACGAGTCGCCCGCCTTCCAGAAGATGAAGGCCGAGGGCAAGACCTCCAAGGCGCCGCTGACCGAGTCCTTCGGCCAGTGGAAGAACCTGAAGATCGTCATCCTGGCGCTGTTCGGCCTCGTGGCCGGTCAGGGTGTGGTCTGGTACACGGGGCAGTTCTATGCGCTGTTCTTCCTGACCTCGGTGCTCAAGGTCGACCCTGCCTCCGCCAACATCTGGATCGCCATCTCGCTGATCCTGGGCACGCCCTTCTTCGTCATCTTCGGCACGCTGTCGGACAAGATCGGCCGCAAGCCCATCATCATGGCCGGCCTGCTGCTGGCTGCGCTGACGTACTTCCCGCTGTTCAAGGCGCTGACCGGTGCGGCCAACCCCGACCTGGCCCATGCCCAGGAGACCTCCAAGGTCACGCTGACCACCAACATGGCCAGCTGCTCCTTCCAGGGCAGCCCGACGGCGCGTGAGGTGGACTTCACGAGCGCCTGCGACATCGCCAAGCGCGCTCTGGCCCAGTCGTCGGCCAGCTCCGAGACCGTCGAAGCCGCCGCCGGTGCAGCCACCGTCGTTCGCATCGGTGACAAGGAGATCGCCGTGCCCACGGCCGTCAAGCTGACCGAGCACAAGTTCGATGAAGCCAGCACCAAGGCCGTCGGCGCCTTCAAGAAGGACCTGGCCGAAGCGATGAAGGCCGCCGGCTACCCCGCCAAGGCCGACATGAGCAAGGCGAACGTGCCTCTGGTCATCGGCATTCTGTTCATCCTGGTGCTGTATGTGACGATGGTCTACGGCCCGATCGCGGCCATGCTGGTCGAGATGTTCCCGACCCGCATCCGCTACACCTCGATGAGCCTGCCGTATCACATCGGCAACGGCTGGTTCGGCGGCATGCTGCCTTCCATCACCTTCGCGATGGTGGCGCAGAACGGCAACATCTATCACGGCCTGTGGTACCCCATCGTCATCGCCGTGATGACCTTCGTCATCGGCGTGCTGTTCGTCCGCGAGACGAAGGACGTGGATATCTACGCCAAGGACTGATGAACCGAGGGCAGTGCCTGCGCACTGCCCGACGTTGCACTGACCTCAAGGGCCGGCTCATGCCGGCCCTTTCTCGTGGCGCCGCTCCGCTTGTCGAGCACGACTCACCCTGCGACGATGCGCGCCCATGGCCAAATCCAAAGACCCGTCCGAGCCCAGTAGCGGCGAGCAGCGCCGCCTGCAGATGGCCGACATCGCGCGGCTGGCCGGCGTGTCGGTCTCCACCGTGTCGCGGGCGCTGAACGGCAGCGAGCTCGTCAACGCCGAGACCCGTCAGCGTGTGGCCGAGCTGGCACGCTCGCTGAACTACTCGATCAACTTCGGCGCGCGCAACCTGCGCCTGCAGGAGAACAAGACCATCGCCGTGGTGGTGCCCTACGACGCCAAGTCGCGCCAGCACATCTCCGACCCCTTCTTCCTGTCCATCGTCGGCTCCATCGCCGACGCGCTGACCGACCGCGGCTACGACATGCTGCTGTCGCGCGTCGACGCCGAGCACCTGGACCTGGCCTCGCACTGGTTCGATTCCGGCAAGGCCATCGGCGTCGTCGTCATCGGTCAGTGGCGCCACCACGACCAGCTCAACGACATGGCTGCGCGCAAGCTGCCGCTGGTCGTGTGGGGCGGCGAGATGCCGCAGCAGCTCTACTGCAGCGTCGGCGGCGACAACGCGCTCGGCGGCGCGCTGGCCACGCGCCATCTGCTCAAGCTCGGCCGGCGTCGCATCGCCTTCGTCGGTGACGCCAACTTGCCGGAGGTGTGGCTGCGCCGCCAGGGCTACGCCCAGGCCCTGCGCGAGGCCGGCCTGGCCGTGGACCCCACGCTGGAGCTGGCCGCGCCCTTCGAGCCCGGGGTTGCGACCGGCATCGTGCAGGCCTTCTGCGCCACGCGGCGCGACTTCGATGCCGTCGTCTGCTGCAGCGACGTGCTGGCTCTGCTGACCATGCAGGCCCTGCGCGCCGCCGGCCGCAGCGTGCCGGGCGATGTGGCGCTGGTTGGGTACGACGACATGCCCCTGGCCGCCTACTGCGACCCGCCGCTGACGACGGTGCACCAGCCGGTGGCCGAGGCCGGCGTCGAACTCGTCGAGGCGCTGCTTGGCCAACTGCGCGGAGAACGCGCGGGACCGCGCACGCTGCCGGTCTATCTGAAGCTGCGCGAGAGCGCGCCCGGCACGTCCTGACAGCCGCTTGCTGAGCGCCGCAGCGGCGCGGCGGGCTGGCTCCCGCCGCTTCGTTGGGCGATGAATATCGTTTGCAGTCTGTTCATACATGCATTGGTCATGTCTCTTGAATACGTGTTTCTACTAAACTGCAATCGATTGCAAAGCAATTGATGGCGACGCAGAATGACGGCACGGACGGCGCGCCGCACGACGCGCCGATCCGGCCCGCCCCGCAGAGGGCGCCCGAATCCCCACATCCCGGAGACACCATGCCCAGCCCCCGTCCGACCCGCGCCCGGTTCATTCCTTCCGCGTCACTGCAACCTCTGGCCGCCGCCGTGCTGCTTGCGCTGTTGAGTGCCACTGCCCAAGCTCAGCAAGCCCAGCAAGCTGCCGCCCCCGAGCCAGCTGACGGCCTCAAGCTCGATGCCGTCGTCGTCACCGGCACCTCGTCGGCCAAGTCCAAGATGCGTTCCAGCGTCGCCATCTCGACCATCGAGAGCGAAGGTGTTGCCGCCGTTACCGCTGCCAGTTCGGCCGACCTGTTGCGCGGCGTGCCCGGCATCCGCGCCGAGGCAAGCGGTGGCGAGTCCAATGCCAACGTCGCCGTGCGTGGCATTCCGGTCTCGGCCGGCGGCGCGCGCTACATCCAGTTCCAGGAAGACGGCCTGCCGGTGCTGCAGTTCGGCGACATCGCCTTTGCCACGCCCGACACCTGGATGCGCGCCGACGCCGGCTTCGAGCGTCTGGAGGTCGTGCGCGGCGGCTCGGCAGCGCTGCTGGCCACCGGCGCGCCGGGCGGCATCCTCAACTTCATCAGCAAGACCGGCCTGGAGCCCGGCGGCAGCCTGCAACTGACCAAGGGCCTGGACTACGACCACACCCGCCTCGACTTCGGCTACGGCGGCCGGCTGGCGCCCAAGACGCGCTTCTTCATCGGCGGCTTCTACCGCGCGGGCGACGGTGGCCGCAAGGGCGCGGACGGCACCGAGAACGGCGGCCAGGTGCGCGCCAACGTCACCTTCGAGCTGGAGGGCAAGAGCTTCGTGCGCTTCAGCCTCAAGCACCTGGATGACCACAGCCCCAGCTTCATGCCCACGCCGGTGAAGTACGTCAACGGCAACATCCAGGAGATCCCCGGCCTGGACCCGCGCCGCGCCGCCTTCTACGACGCCGCCTGGCCGCTGGACAACACGCTGACCGCCAACAACGGCCGCGCCACCAGCAATATCCGCGACGGCCTCAGCGCCAAGAGCGATGCCTTCGGCGCGGAGGTGGACCTGGACGCGGGCGGCGGCTTTCGCCTGCAGAACAAGTTCTCGTGGAGCAAGAACTCGGGCCGCTTCATCGGCATCTTCCCCGGCGACGATGTGAGCGCCGCGCCCGCCGGTACGACGCTCGCCACTGGCCCTGACGCCGGCGCGGCCTACACCGGCAACAAGTTCACCGCCGTCATCTTCAACACCCAGGTCGACAAAGCCGGCCTGATGGCCAACGACCTGAAGTTCTCACGCGAGTTCGACCTGGGCGGCGGCGGCAAGCTCAGCGCCGTGGCCGGCCTCTACACCTCGGTGCAGCAGCTCGACCTGACGTGGAACTTCAACCAGTACTCGTTGTCGGCCCAGCAGGACGGCGCCCGCGTGCTGAACGTGCCCGGCGTCGTCAACGGCGCGCCCGGCTTTGGCGGCTGCTGCAGCAACACGCAGGACAGCAAGTACACGACCAACGCGCCCTACGTCGTGCTCAACCTGGAGTCCGGCGCGCTGTCGGCCGACATCGGCCTGCGCCGCGACAACCAGAAGGCCAGCGGGGCCTACTACCAGTCCAACGCCGGCCTGGCCTATGACCTGACCCAACCCAACGCCATCGATTACGAGTTCGGCCGCACGTCCTATTCGCTGGGCGGCAACTACGCGCTGAGCAAGGATCTGTCCGTCTTCGCCCGCTACTCCGATGGCGCCGCCTACAACGCTGACCGCATCACCTTCTTCAACAACCCCGACCTGGTCAACGGCAAGAGCCCGACCATCCCGACCAACAAGGTCAAGCAGGCCGAAGTGGGCATCAAGATCCGCGGCGGTGGCATGAGCCTGTTCGCCACGCTCTTCCACGCCAAGACCGATGAGGTCAACGTCGACGTGACGACCGTCCCCATCGTTGCCCGCGAGAACAGCTACCGCAGCAATGGCCTGGAGCTGGAGGGTTCGGCGCGGTTGGGCGTCTTCAACGTCATCGGCGGCCTGACCTACACCAAGGCAAGCCAAGCCGACGGCCGCGCGCCCAAGCGCCAGGCCAAGGTCGTCTACCAGCTCACGCCCACGGCCAATATCGGCGACGCACTGACGGTCGGCGTCGGCATCGTCGGCACGACCAAGAGCCAGGACGATGGCCCGACCGGGCCGCTGACCATCACGCTGCCGGCCTACACCGTCGTCAACGCATTTGCCAGTTATGCGCTGAACGACCGCGTGACCCTCTCGCTGGCGGCCAACAACCTGCTCAACGAGCTGGCCTATACCGAGAGCAACGACGGTCGCGGCGCCGCGCGGGCTTACACGGGCCGCACGGTCAAGGCCTCGCTGCGGTACAGCTTCTGATGGTGCCCATCCTCGTGATGGGCGAGGCGCTGGTGGACGAGTTCCACGAAGGCGCGGTCGCCGGCGGCGCGCCCTTCAATGTGGCGCGCTCGCTGGCGGCGTTAGGTGCGCCGGTGCGCTTCATCAGTCGCATCGGCGCGGGCGACGCGGCCGGCCGGCTCGTGCTGGACAGTGCCCAGCGCTTCGGCCTCGCGGTCGACGCCGTGCAGCGCGATGTGACCCACGCCACGGGCCGCGTCAGCGTGCACGAGGATGGCAGCGGCGGCCACCGCTTCGAGATCCATGCCGATGCGGCCTGGGACCATCTCGAAGCGCCCGCGCCCTGCGACGCCGGCATCGTCTACTTCGGCAGCCTGGCCCAGCGCCACGCGGTGTCACGCGCGGCCATCCGCGCCACCGTCAAGCGTGCGTCGGCCTCGCGGCTGCTGGACCTCAACCTGCGCCCCGGCACCGACACGCCGGCGCTGGCCGCTGAAGTGCTGATGCTGGCCGACTGGGTCAAGCTGAACGAGGACGAACTGGCCCGCCTGCTCGCCTGGTTCGAGCCCACGCTGCCAGCGCTGATGGCGCGCTTCGCGCTGCAGCGCCTGGTGGTGACGCGCGGCGCCGCCGGCTACGCGCTGCATGGCGAGCAGGGCCAGATGTTGGCGATGGGGGAGGGCGTGGCCCAGCCCCACTTCGTCGACAGCGTCGGCGCGGGCGACGGCTTCACGGCCATGCTGCTGGCCGGCCTGTCACTGGGCCGCGACCTGGCTACCACCTTGGCCCTGGCCAACCGCTACGCCGCGATGATCTGCGGCGTGCGCGGCCCGCTGCCTGCTGATCCGACCTTGTTGGCCGCCTGGCGCGACGCGCTGCACGCGTTGCCGGCCGGTGAGTGAAATGAAGACCAAACAAAGCTACAGAGGCACAGAGGCACAGAGGCAGCGGGATGAAGGTCCCTCTGTGTCTCTGTGCCTCCGTGGCTGTGTTCTCTTGTCGGACGCTGCCTCGGTTTTCATGGGTCGCCGGTGCCGCAAACGCGCATTGGAAAGCTGACATGAACAAGCCCCATCTGTCCTTCTCCCAGATCGTGAACATGAATGTCGGCTTCCTCGGCATCCAGTTCAGCTTCGGCCTGCAGCAGGCCAACATGAGCCCGATCTACCAGATGCTCGGCGCCGACGGCAAGAGCCTGCCCTACCTCTGGCTGGCCGGCCCCATCACCGGCCTGCTGGTGCAGCCCCTCATCGGCGCCATGAGCGACCGCACGACCCACCGGCTGGGTCGGCGCACGCCTTACTTTCTGATTGGCGCGCTGCTGTGTTCACTGGGCCTGCTGGCCATGCCCTTCAGCCCCGCGCTGTGGTTCGCGGCCGGCCTGCTGTGGATCCTGGACGCGGCCAACAACGTGACCATGGAGCCCTACCGCGCCTACGTGTCGGATCGGCTGCCCGAGGAGCAGCACGCCAGCGGCTTCCTCATGCAGGCCTCGTTCACGGGCCTGGCGCAGACGCTGGCCTACCTGACGCCCAGCCTGCTCGTCTTCCTCGGCATGAACAAGGACGCGCTGGGCGCCAATGGCATCCCGGTGGTCACGACGCTGGCCTTCGTCATCGGCGCGCTGCTGTCGTTCACAACGGTCTGGTGGTCGGTGCGCAAGGTGCCTGAGCTGCCTTTGCCCGCCGAGGAGATCGCCCGGCTGCGCGCGCTGCCGCATGGCCTGGGCGCGACGCTGGCGGAGATCTGGGCCGCGCTGCGCGACATGCCCGCCACGATGCGCCGGCTGTGGTGGATGGCGCTGTTCCAGTGGTACGGAATGATGTGCTACTGGATCTACATCGTGCCCACGCTGGCGGCGACCATGTTCGGCACCGACGACCCGCACAGCGCCGGCTTTCGCGACGCGGCGCTGCTGAACGGTCAGGTCGGCGGCTTCTACAACGCCGTCGCCTTCGTCGCCGCCTTTGCCATGGTGCCCTTCACCAAGCGGTTAGGTGCGAAATGGGTTCACGCCTTTGCGCTCGCCTGCGCGGCAGCCGGCATGTGGGTGCTGCCTGGCATTCACGACAAGGCCTGGCTGTTCCTGCCCATGGTCGGCATCGGCCTGGCCTGGGGTTCCATCATGGGCAACCCCTATGTGCTGCTGGCCGGAAGCATCCCGCCCGAGCGCGCCGGCGTCTACATGGGCATCTTCAATATGTTCATCGTCATCCCCATGCTGATCCAGGCGGTAACCCTGCCGCTGTTCTACGACAGCCTGCTCGGTGGCCGCCCCGAAAACGTCATCCGTCTCGCCGGCGTGCTGCTGGCCCTGGCCGCCCTGTGCGTGCTGCGCGTCAAACCCCAATCATGAAAAACCAAGTCCAGCTCATCACCTACGTCGACCGCCTCGGCGGCCGGCGCGACGGCGCCGATCTTGCGCGGCTGAAGCGCCTGCTTGGCGAGGCCGGCTCGCCGCTGCAGGGCGTGTTCGGCGGCGTGCACCTGCTGCCCTTCTTCGATGCCATCGACGGCGCCGACGCCGGCTTCGACCCCATCGACCACAGGCAGGTCGACCCGCGCCTGGGCGGCTGGGCCGACATCAAGGCGCTGACCGACGACGTGGACGTGATGGCCGACGTCATCGTCAACCACATGTCTGCTGAATCGCCGCAGTTCCGCGACTACTCCGAGAAGGGCGAGGCCTCGGCCTATGCGGGCTTGTTCCTGACGCTGGACGCCGTCTTTCCTGACGGCGCAAATGAGCGGGACCTGCTGGCCGTCTACCGCCCACGCCCCGGCCTGCCGCTGACCTATGCCGCGCTGAAGAACGGCGAGCGCCGCATCCTGTGGACGACCTTCACCGCCGCGCAGGTCGACATCGCCGTGCGCCACCCCCAGGGCCGCGCCTACCTCGCCAGCATCCTGCAGACGCTGGCCGGCAACGGCATCCGCATGGTGCGGCTGGATGCTGTCGGCTACGCCATCAAGAAGGCCGGCGCCAGCTGCTTCATGATGGCCGAGACCTTCGACTTCATCGCCGAGTTCGCCGCCGAGGCACGGGCGCTGGGCATCGAAGTGCTGGTGGAGATCCATGCCTACTACCAGCGCCAGATCGAGATCGCGAAGCAGGTTGACTGGGTCTACGACTTCGCGCTGCCGCCGCTGGTGCTACACGCCTTCAACTTCCACACTGCAGCCGCGCTGAAGCGCTGGATCGCCGTGCGCCCGACCAACGCGCTGACCGTGCTCGACACGCATGACGGCATCGGCATCATCGACATCGGCGCCGACGCCAGCGACCGCGCGGCCCACCCCGGCCTGGTGCCGCCCGAGGAGCTGGACGCGCTGGTGGAACGCATCCACGCGGCCAGCGGCGGCCAGAGTCGCCAGGCCACCGGTGCTGCGGCCAGCAACCTCGACCTCTACCAGATCAACTGCACGTTCTTCGACGCCATGGGCCGCGACGAGACGGCCTACCTGCTGGCGCGCGCCATCCAGTTCTTCCTGCCCGGCGTGCCGCAGGTCTACTACGTCGGCCTGCTGGCCGGCCACAACGACATGGCGCTGCTGGCCCGCAGCCAGGTCGGCCGGGACATCAACCGCCATCACTACAGCGAGGACGAGATCGTCCGCGACTGCGAGCGCCCGGTCGTGCGCCGCCTCATCGAGTTGATCAAGCTGCGCAACCGCCACGCGGCCTTCGGTGGCGACTTCCGCGTCGAGCCCAGCGGCGACGACGAGCTGCATCTGCGCTGGCAGCGCGCCGGTGAATGGGCGGCCCTGCGCGTCAACTTCACCAGCCTCGCCTATGAGCTGAGCTTCAGTACGGCCGACGGCGGCCTGGACAGCCTCGTTTTCAGTTGAGCGTCGGCCTGGCGGCGGCTGTCGAAGCCGCTTCCATGCCGGCGTCCGCCCTCGCCCGCGTTCAGCGATGCGAGCTTGGTCGAGGAGTCATGAGTCAGCGCCAGCGCGCTGAGGTGCGCAGAGCGGCAGCCGCATCAGCATCTGTGTGCCCTGGCCGGGCGTGGACTTCACCTCGATCTGCCCGCCCAGCACATTGGTGACGATGCTGTGCACGATGTGCATGCCCAGGCCCGAGCCGCCGGTGCCGAGCTTGGTCGTGAAAAAGGGGTCGAAGATGCGCCGCCGCACCGACTCGTCCATGCCCCGGCCGTCGTCGCTGATGCTCAGTTCGGCCTCGGCCTCGTTGAGCGTCGCGCAGTGCACCGTCAAGCGGCCCTGCGCGAGGCCATCGAAGCCGTGCACCAGCGCGTTCATCAGCAGGTTGGTCAGCACCTGGCCCAGCGCGCCCGGATAGCTGTTCATCATCAGGCGCGGGCTGAGGTCGGTCTGGATGACAAAGGGCGTTTTCTTGAAGCTGGGCTCGACCATCACGAGCACGTCCTCCACCACCTTGCGCAGGTCGAAGTCGCGGCGCATGTCGTTGGTCTGGTCGACGGCCACCTGCTTGAAGTCGCGCACCAGGTCGGCGGCTTTCTGCACATTGCGCTGCAGGATGTCCTGGCCGCGCCGCGTGTCGCGGGCGAGTTCTTCCAGCGTGCTGCGGCGCAACTGCACGCCGCCCGAGAGCATGTTCTCCAGTTGCTTGTAGCGGTCGTCCAGCGCCGACACGACGGTCAGCGCATTGCCCAGCGGCGTGTTCAGCTCATGCGCCACGCCCGCCACCAGCCGGCCCAGTGACGCCAGCTTCTCGGACTCCACCAGTTCGCGCTGCGCCGTCTGCAGCGTCTCCAGTGCCTGGGACAGCTCGGCGTTGCTGGCCGTCAGCTCAGCCGTGCGTTGGGTCACCGTCTCTTCCAGATTGAGGTTGTGCTGGCGCAGTGCCTCGAAGGCCGACAGCAGCGCCTGGCGCATGCGGTCCATCGCCACGCCCACCCGCGCAATCTCGTCGGCGCCGCTGACGTGCAGCGGCTGCTCCAGCCGCCCGGCGGCCAGGGCCTCGGCCGCGCCGGTCAGCTCGGTCATCGGCCGCAACACGTAGCGCTGCAGCACCCACAGCATCAGCACCAGGGACAGGGTCAGCGTGAGGCCGCTGCGCCAGACAGTGCGCCAGACCTCGGCGCGCTTGGCCCGCAACAGCGGAGCGGCCGTCATGGTGATGGTGAGCCGGGCGATCTCGCGGCCATCGCGCAGGATGGCGCGCGTCTGGCTCAGCGTCAGTGCGGCGTCGTCGGCCTCCTGGCGGCGCTCGAAGGACAGGAAGGGCGCCGATGACGCCGGCTCCACCACCTTGACGGCGACGAAGCGCGAGTCATCCACCTGCGCCTTGACCATGGGCTCGGCGAGGTCGGGCGAGACCTGCCAGACCGGCTCGGCCAGCGACAACGACATGACCTTGCTGGTGCGTGCCAGGTCTCGCTTCAGGTCCTCCATCGCCGTCTCGCGGGCTGCCTGGACGTCGTAGAGCAGCACGGCGGTGGTGGGCAGCAACAGGCCCAGCAGCAGCGCCAGTACGACGGCGAAGGTCAGCGAGTTGCGCTGCCAGCCGAACATGTGAGGCGTTGGCGTGAGCGAGGGCATGGAGGGCGGTGCGGGGCGGTCCGGCATGTTGGGCTCGCGCGGGTGGGCACGGCAGGCCGGCGCAGTGTAGGTCGGTGGAAACCGGCCGGAATGCGCATGCGGCGTGCGCAAGGCCGGGTTTTTCCTGGGGGAACGGGGCTGCTGTGCACGGGGGGGCTGGCCCCACAATCCGCCGCCAGCGCACCGCAAAGGCGCAGCTCAGGAGAACAAAAGTGAAGCGTTGGGTTGGCTTGACGGTGGGGCTCGTGGCCTGCATCGGGATGGGAAGCGCCTTGGCGCAAAGCGCGCTGCGCATCGGCATGGTGGCGGGCTTTTCCGGCCCGGTCGCCGCCGTCGTGCAGGAGAGCGCCGAGGGCGCGCGCCTGTACTTCGATTCGGTCAATGCCCAGGGCGGCATCAAGGGCCAGAACATCGAGCTTGTCACGCTGGACGACAAGTACGACAACGCCACGGCTGCGGCTCAGGCCAAGTCCCTGGCCAGCCAGGGCGTGCTCGCGCTGATGCTCAGCCGCGGCACCGGGCCGACCGAGGCCATGCTGCCGGTGCTGAAGGAAAACAAGCTGGCCCTCGTCGCGCCCGCCACCGGCGCGATCAGCTTGCATGAGCCGGTGCAGCCCTACGTGTTCCACCTGCGCGCCAGCTACCAGCAGGAAGCCGAGCGCGCCGTCAAGCACCTGGCCGGCATCGGCGTCAAGCGCATCACCATCGTGCAGGTGAACGACCCCTTCGGCAACGACGCCGGCAAGGGGGCGATTAAGGGTCTTGACGACCTCAAGCTGCGCGCCCTGTCCAACCTGCGCTTCGACCGCAACAAGCCCGACCTCGCGCCGACCATGCAGGCCATCGCCAAGGCCGGCATCGAGGCGGTCGTGTTGATCGGTCCGTCCTATGCCGTCGTCGAGGGCGTGCAAGCGCTGCGCGCAGCCGGCTCGACGGCTCACGTTGCGACGCTGTCCAACAACGCCTCGGCCGACTTCGTGAAGGCGCTCGGCGAACATGGCCGCGGCGTCGTCGTGACCCAGCTCTTCCCCTACGAGCGCTCGACCGCCAACCTGATGGTGCGCGAGGCCCTGAGCCTGGCCAAGTCCTCCGGCCGCAACGAACTGACGCCGGCCCACATCGAAGGCTTTGCCGCCGCCAAGCTCGTTGTGGAAGCGCTCAGGCGCGCCGGCAAGGACACCACGCGCGACGGCTTCCTCAAGGCACTGGATGGCGCCCGCATCGACCTCGGCGGCCTGCAGGTGCACTACACCGAGAAGGAGCACAGCGGCCTGGAGTACACCGACGTGTCCATCGTTGGCGAGGACGGCAAGTTCAGGAGATAGCTCACCCCCTACGGCCTGACGGCCGCCCCCTTCGAGGGGGCACTGCCAGCGGCCCGGCAAAGCCGGTTCCGCGGCAGTCGCGCGATGATGCGGCGTGCTGCGCACGCCGCAGTCAAGTCGAGGAGTCGTTATGGATCTGGGATTGAACGGCCGCTGGGCGCTGGTCTGCGCGGCGAGCAAGGGCCTCGGCCGCGGCTGCGCCGAGGCGCTGGTGGGCGAGGGCGTCAACGTCGTCATCACGGCGCGCGGCGAAGCGGATCTGCTCGCTGCGGCCGAGGCGCTGAGGGCGCTCAACCCGGCCGTCGAGGTGCGCACCGTGGCCGGCGACATCGCCACGGCCGAGGGTCGCACCGCTGCACTCGCCGCCTGCCCGCAGGTCGACATCCTCATCAACAACGCCGGCGGCCCGCCACCTGGGGACTTCCGCGACTGGGGCCGCGAGCAATGGCTGGCCGCGCTGGAGGCCAACATGCTCACGCCCATCGACCTCATCAAGGCCACGGTGGACGCGATGGCAGCGCGCGGCTTCGGGCGCATCGTCAACATCACCTCCGGCGCCGTGAAGGCGCCCATCGACGTGCTGGGTCTTTCCAACGGCGCCCGCTCCGGCCTGACCGGCTTCGTTGCCGGCCTGGCCCGCCAGCCGCGCCTGGCTGGCGCCAACGTGACGATCAACAACCTGCTGCCCGGTGCCTTCGACACCGACCGGTTGAAGAAGACGATGGCGGCAGGCGCGGCCAAGACGGGCGCGAGCGTCGACGACTTTGCCGCCAAACGCCGTGCGGCCATCCCTGCACAGCGCTTCGGCACTGCCGCCGAGTTCGGTGCCCTCTGCGCCATGCTGTGCAGCGTCCATGCGAGCTATCTGACGGGTCAGAACATCCTGCTCGACGGCGGGAGCTATCCAGGAGCCTTCTGATGCGGTTGCTCAAGCGCGTCCTCCTCGGCCTGCTGCTGCTCGTGGGCTTGCTGGCCCTTGCGCTGTGGCTGGCGCTGCGCGCCAGCCTCGCTCAGCTCGACGGCGACCGCACGGTAGCGGCCTTCAGCGCGCCAGCCGAGGCGCAGCGCGATGCGCGGGGCTACGCCACCATCACCGCAGAGAACCGCCCGGACGTGGCGCGGGCCCTCGGCTTCGTGCATGCGCAGGAGCGCTTCTTCCAGATGGACCTGATGCGGCGCAACGCGGCCGGCGAGCTGTCGGCACTGGTGGGGCCCAAGGCCGTGCCGCTGGACAAGGCCCGCCGCCTGCACCGCTTCCGCCACCGCGCTGAAGTAGGCGTTGCTGCGATGCCGGCCGAGGAACGCGCGCTGCTGGACGCCTATGTGAGCGGCGTCAACGCCGGTCTCGACGCCCTCGGCGCCCGCCCGCCCGAGTACCTGCTGCTGCGCCAGGCGCCCAAGCCCTGGGTGGCTGCCGACACGCTGCTCGTCGCCTACGGCATGTACCTGAACCTGCAGGGCGCCCAGGGCCGCGACGACGTCGCCATGGGCCTGCTGCATGACGCCGTTCCGGCCGACTGGTATGCCTTCCTGACCCAGCACAGCGCTGACTGGCAGGCCGCCATAGACGACAGCCGCGTGGCCGCCGCGCCGCTGCCGCCCGGCCCGCTACCCGAGGCGCTGCGCACCGTGAAGACGGCCTGTAGCGACTGCAGCCTGCAGGACTCACGCGACCTCGGCAGCAACAACTTCGCCGTGGCCGCTGCGCACGGTGCCGACGGGCACGCCATCCTTGCCGACGACATGCACCTTGAGCTGCGTTCGCCCGGTACCTGGTTCAAGGCGCGCATGAAGTGGAAGGACGCCGCCGGCGCCCACGACATCGCCGGCGCCACGCTGCCCGGCACGCCCATGCTCATCGTCGGCAGCAATGGCCGCGTGGCCTGGGGTTTCACGAACACGACGTCGGACTGGGCCGATGTCGTCACGCTCAAGCTCAACACGGCCGGCACGCACTATCTGGCGGGCGGCGTCGAGAAGCCGTTGAAGCGCAGTACCGAGCGCATCGAGATCGCCGGCCAGCCGGCGGTCGACCAGGAAGTGCTGGAGAGCGAGTGGGGGCCGGTGATGCCGCTGCCAGCTGCCAAGGGCCATGCCTACGCGCTGCGCTGGGTCGCGCACGATGTGGCGGGCATGAACCTGCGCCTCATGCAGATGGAGGCGGCCGGCAGCGTCGACGACGCGCTGCGCGTTGCCGCCGGCACGGGCATGCCGCACCAAAACCTGCTGGTGGCTGACGCGACCGGCCGCATCGCCTGGACCGTCATCGGCGCGATCCCGAAGCGCGTGGGCGGTGAAGACATCGACCGCCCGCAGGACTGGAGCGATGGCCGCTCGCGCTGGCAGGGTTACCTGACGGCCGCCGAGCAGCCGAAACTTGTCGACCCGGCCGACGGGCGGCTCTGGACGGCCAACTCCCGCATGATCGGCGGCGAGGCGATGAAGATGCTCGGCAACGGCGGCTGGGACCTCGGCGCCCGCGGCCAGCAGATCCGCGACGACCTGCGCGCTAAAGCCACCTTCGACGAGGCCGGCCTGCAGGCCATCCAGCTCGACCATCGCGCGCTGTTCTTGCAACACTGGCGCCAGCTGCTGCTGGACAAGGTGCTGACGCCCGACTTCGTCGCCGCCAACGGCCTGGCCGACTACCGCGCCGAGGTCGACAAGAGTGCCGATGCGGCGCGGCCCGATGCGGTCGGCTATCTGCTCGTGCGCACCTTTCGCGAGCAGGCGCTGATGCAGGTCTTCGCGCCGCTGGCCGGGCTGATGGAGGCCCAGGGCATGAAGCTGCGCGACCTGAAGCTGGTGCCGGAGACGCCGGGCTGGGCGCTCATCCAGGCCGCGCGGCCCGACACCTTGCCGGGCGCCTACAAAAGCTGGCCCGAGCTGCTGCAGCGCGCCGTGCTGGACAGCCGCAAGGAACTCGTCGCCAAGCATGGCAGCCTCGCCGCTGCGACCTGGGGCGCCGACAACCCCACCAGCATTCGCCACCCGCTCAGCGCCGCCGTGCCGGCGCTGTCACGCTGGCTGGACCAGGCCTCGCAAGGCATGGCCGGCGACGCCCACATGCCGCGCGTGCACAACCACGGCCACGGCCAGAGCGAGCGCATGGTCGTCTCGCCCGGCCACGAGGAGAAGGGCCTGCTCGTCATCCCGGGTGGCCAGAGCGGCCATCCGATGTCACCCTTCTACCGCGCCGACCACACCACCTGGCTGGCCGGCGAGGCGCTGCCCTTCCTGCCCGGTGAGGCAGCGCATCGGCTGGTGCTGCGCCCCTGATCCAGGCGACACAGGCCCCTCTGGGCTGAGGATGATCGCGGGGGTGCCCTTAGGAGGCTGTCGGGCTTTGGGTCGGGTGCGCGTTGGGCCTGCAAGGGGGCTCAGCCTAGGCGCAAAGCGGAGCTGGGCCAGGTGCCCAGCGAGCATTTGCAACGACGGATCAGCCCCCTTGCAGGCCCAACCCGCAGGGCCGGGGAGATTTGCGAGGCGATTCGGCGTTGCCGACTCGTTGTGGGGGTAGATCCCACGCCTCGCCGGCGCCTTGCCTCGCCCCGCAACTCACCCCGGCGCGCACCCGACCCAAAGCCCGACAGCC
>NZ_JBDSQX010000066.1:0-49366 GCF_039929605.1 Roseateles sp. | reverse complement strand
CGTTTCGCCCTCGGCGCCCTGGCCACCATGGCGGCGGGCTTCGCTTTCGGCGCGGCTGTCGAGGTAGTCGATCTCCTCGGCGGTGAACGACATGCCGTAGACGGTCTCGCCGTTCTTCTCGTAGTTGTTGTTGCGCAGCCGGCCGACGATGTTGACGTGCGAGCCCTTGCCCATGTACTCGGCGGCGTTCTCGGCCTGCTTGCCCCACAGCGTCCACTGGATCGCGGTGGACTCCTCCTCGCGGGCTTCACCTCCATCACGACTCGCGCGCCGGGTGTTGCTGATCGCGGTCAGCACGCCCTTGGCAATCTTGCCCTCGCGTCCGTTGACGAATTCGAGCTTGACGGCGCCCACCAGATGCGCGTGACGTTGGAACACTTGAACGTTGGCCATGGCCATATCTCCTTGCGTGAGAGATCAGCCGGGGCCCGGTCCGGGTTTCCCTGAAAACTGATCCTCTCGCTCGGACTTCCTCGCACCCGCCCACGGGCGGGCGGGGGGTGGGCACGGCCCCTTCCGGCGGGAAGGGGTTGGGGATGGATGTTTGGACCCCGGCAGCCGAAGCAGTGAGCCGGTTTCCCGGCCCACCGCTATGAAGATCCCCCCACAAGTCCCCCTCACAAGGGACGGGGGCGCAGCTGGGGGGAGCGCGGTGGGACGACTGGCGCACGAGCTGCCCTCCTCCCCACGGGCGGCGCAGCGTCGCGGCCGATGTGCCAGCTTGCCTGGCGCAGCGGTTGCAGCGCAGCCGACCGAACGATCACGGGCAGCGGCGGCTCTGCGGCCGGCGTGACACCAAGGTAGCGAAGCGGACGACTGGCGCGACGGTCGAGCCGCTGATCGCTGGCTTGCATCCCTGAATTCAGCGGCCCGGCTGCGGGCTTGGCGGGTGCCCGGGGTGGCGATCTGGCCGGACCAGCGCGCAGCGCACTGAATCAAGACCGGTCAGTTCGCCAAGCAGGCCTTTCGCGCGCAGCGTGAAGGAAACAGCCTGCTGGCCCCCGGGCACGGGAACGGGCCGCCCCACGCTTCAGCCGGCAACGCCGGCCTGACCGTGTTGCGTCAGGGATCGCAGCCCGTCAGGGGCGAGACAACGTACCTCGGTGGCCCGACGCGCAGCGCAACAGCCCGGCCCCGCACAGCGGGGAGACGCCCAGGCCCACCGAGACCTGGCATAGGCGGTACCTCACCAAGCCCTGGCAGCACCTGCTCCAGCCCATCCGGTGTCAACCTCTCAAACCTTGGCAACAGTGGACTCACCCGCCGAAACGCCATTCATCCGCGAGGTCGTGCAAGCTGTCCTTGCCCCGCATCGTCTCGCCACGCTGGTCCTCGATGTCCAGCCGACCGTTCTTGCTGATGTAGCGGAAGTGCGCCGCAATGGCCTTCATGCCGCGCCCGCCGCCGGTCACCTTGACCATGACCCGCGGCGCACGCCGGACAACTGACCTTGCCCCCGAAAAACGTATCCCTTGCTGAGTGATTCAATTCAAGCAAGAGGAAACGAAATGACGAAGACAAAGACTGGCGCTGCCAGGGCGCGTTACACGCTGGAGTTCAAGCAAGAGGCGGTGCGCCTGGTCGAAGGCGGGCAGAGCATCGCAGCGGCGGTACGCACGCTGGGCGTGGTGGACCAGACCTTGTTCAACTGGGTCAAAGCCAGCCGGGCCGGCAAGCTCAGCGGCCCGGCTGGCGGCGTCGGCGCGGCGCGGCGCGCGCAGGCCGGCGAGGTCTTCGACGTCATCGTGCTGGCTGCCGATGCGATGGCTGCGCTCGCTTAGGAGAAGCTGGTGCAGGCGCCACAGCCCCTGGCCGCCTCCCCAGTGGCGATGGCCGTGCGCGAGGGCGCGCCGCAGCCCGAGACCCGTTCGGGCGCTGCGCTGCGCACCAGTCTGCTGGCTGCGAGCTGCATTGGCTAATCCACCGGCCCCAGCGGCCGCGCGCTGCTGCAACTGCTGGCGCGCATGGACCTGGCCGACACGCTCGCACCCGGCCTCGTGCAGGCTGGCGCGGGCGTGCCGGTGGGCCAGCTCATCGCTGCCGGCAAGGTCGAGATCGGCTTCCAGCAACTCAGCGAACTGCAAGACTTGGCCGGCATTACGTTACTCGGCGGCTTGCCACCCCGGCTGGAAATCATCACGACTTTTGCAGGGGCCCCATCGGCGGAAGCTTTTCCGGGCGGGCAGATAGTGTCTAGAGTTTGTTGGGATTGGTTGCACGCGCAGCACGTCAAGCGCGGGGAACAACAGGGGGAACCGAGCCGGATCGTTGCGAATTTATTCCAACAGAATCATATACATAGCTCGACTTTTCGATTCCCGCCGGAGGACCAGTGCGTTGCGTCCCCGGCGCCCCGCCTTCCGGGCGATGCGTCTGCAAACTAGGGGCGCGGCCTGGCTCACGTGCGGAGCAGACTGAACGGCTTGCACCTGATGCAGGCACATCTTCAGGAGACTCCCCATGGCAAAAATCTCGTTGTTCTCATTTCTGGGTCGTTCGGTCGCTGCCGCAGCGTTGACTCTGAGCTTGTCTCAAGCCGGGGCCACGCCGACCTCGTTGGAAGTGACGGGCGCGCTCTTCGACGGCTCTGGCAACAGGATCACGGCGCCCTTCATCACGTTCACGCATGGCATTTACAACAGCGCGAGCGGCGGAACCCTGCTGGCCCAGCTCGGACCCGAAAACGTGCAAGTGAACAACGGCTCGTTCCTGCAGGTGTTCGGGGTGGAGGATGCCCTCTTCGAAACAACCGCCTATCTCCAGGTCAACCTGAATGGGTTCGACATGGGGCCGCGCCTGGGAATTTTCTTCAACGGCAGCTATTTCTTCGCAAGTGGCGTGGCCTCCGGACCAGCCGATTCGCCCGTCTTTGAGCTGTACACCGGGCTGTCGGCACCCGTCCCGGAACCATCGACCTCGGCCTTGATGCTCGCCGGCGCAGCACTCGCCGGAATTGCAGTAGCGTGCAGGAAACGCACGGCACGTTCAAGCGCTAACAATTGATCGAGTGGCCCGGCATGCTCGGCACGAAGCCTGGGCCGGGTATCCGCGCAAACTGCGCGTGGGTGTCGAAAACCAAGCACCGCTTGCAGCGGCTAGTGTCGCGAGCAGAGCCATTCGCGATCAGCGCATGCGGCAGTGGCCGCTTCACGTCGATGCACGCGCCTGACGCCTCAAGCGCGCCAGGCACAGCGAACGAATAAGCATCCCCGCTTTCCTTCGTTCCGCGCAGAAGCGCCCTTCCCTATCGTGCAAAGCCTGAACACACGCAGGCCATCATGCACATCACCAGCATTTCCGGCAGTCCCAGTGAACGCTCGCGCTCGGCCTGGCTGACGCAGTTCGCGGTCACGCGGCTGGAAGGTTCGACGACGCGCAACGAGCACATCGCCGTGCGTGATCTGCCGGCCGCCGCGCTGCTGTTGGCGGACGCGCAGGAGCCAGCCATCGCCCGGGCCGTCGAGGCGATCGCCGCCGCCGGTCTCGTCATCATCGGCACGCCCATCTACAAGGCGGCCTACTCCGGCCTGCTGAAGGTCTTCCTGGACCTGCTGCCGCCCGAAGCGCTGCGCGGCAAGACGGTGCTGCCGCTGGCCACCGGCGGCAGCGCGGCACACCTGCTGGCGCTGGACTACGCCTTGAAGCCCGTGCTGTCGGCGCTGGGCGCGCGCCACGTGCTGGACGGCGTGTTCGCTACCGACGCCCAGCTGCAACGCCATGAATCAGGCGGTTATGTGCCCGCGCCCGAACTGCTCGCGCGGCTGGACCGCGCCCTCGAACCCATCGTTCCGGCAACGCAAGTTCGCATCGGTGCGGAGGTCAGCTGTCGGCGCTGAACACACCAGCCAACTCGACCTTTCCTTGTCTCCTCGCCACCTAAACGGGATCGGCGACTTCTTCCCGGCGCCCGGGCGCGGATCGGGTGTGACCGAGCGCCGGGACTTTTTTGCACAGGACAACAACACATGCGCTTCCGCTCCATCCTCCGCCTTGCCGCGCCGCTGCTCATCGCCGCCATCAGCTTCCACGCCTCCGCGCAGTCCGGCACGACGCTTCCCGGCACTTTGAGAATTGGCTTCCAGAAATCCGCCAGCTTGTTAACGCTGCAGAAGTCCTCGGGCTCGCTCGAAAAAAAGCTCGCGCCACTGGGCGTGTCCGTTAAGTGGGTGGAGTTCCCCGCCGGCCCACAGCTGCTGGAGGGCCTGAACGTCGGCGCGGTCGACGTGGGCTTCGTCGGCGAGGCCCCGCCCATCTTTGCGCAGGCTGCGGGCGCCAAGTTCGTTTACATCGGCTTCGACCCGGCCGCGCCTGAGGCGGAGGCCATCGTCGTACCCAAGGATTCGCCCATCAAGTCGGTGGCCGAGCTCAAGGGCAAGAAGGTCGCGCTGAACAAGGGCAGCAATGTCCACTATCTGCTCGTGAAGGCGTTGGAGAAGGCGGGCCTGAAGTACAGCGACATCCAGCCTGTCTACCTGCCACCGGCCGACGCCCGCGCCGCCTTCGAGCGCGGTGCGGTGGATGCCTGGGTGATCTGGGATCCCTTCCTCGCCGCGGTCGAACACCAGAGCGGCGCCCGCCTGCTGCAGGACGGCAAGGGCATTGCCAACAACTACGCCTACTACCTGGCCGAGCGCGGCTACGCACAGACACAGCCCAAGGTCATCCAGGCGCTGTTCGAGGACACGCAGGCCCAGGCCATCGCGCTGAAGAGCAACATCAAGGCCGCCGCCGCCGTCATTGCGCCGCTGCAAGGGCTGGCGCCCGAAGTCGTCGAGAAGAGCCTGACGCGCTACCAATTCGGCGTGAAGCCGCTGACACCCGCCGTCGCCGCCGAGCAGCAGAAGATTGCCGACACCTTCCACGCACTGGGCCTGATCCCCAACGCCATCCGCGTGGGGGACGCCCTGCCCGGCTCCGTCAAGGTCGCCGAGGCCACCAAATGAGCGTGCAGACGACGCGGCGTGCAGCCGTCGCCATCCTCGCGACGACGGCCTCCGTGTGGACCCGCGCGCAAGCCCCTGGGCAAGCGCAGCAGCTGCGCATCGGCTTCCAGAAGGGCTCCTTCAACCTCGCGCTGCTGAAGAGCTGCGGCTTGCTGGAGCAACGTTTGCCGGGCACGCGCATCCAGTGGACCGAGTTCCCCGCCGGCCCGCAGCTGCTGGAAGCACTGGCGCTGGGCAGCGTCGAGTTCGGCGCCACCGGCGACGCACCGCCCGTGTTCGCCCAGGCCGCCGGCAAGGACGTCGTCTACGTCGGCGCCGAGCCACCCAAGCCCGACAGCTCGGCGGTGCTCGTCAAGCCCGATTCGCCGCTGAAGACGCTGGCAGACCTGAAAGGCCGACGTGTGGCCTTGCAGAAGGGCAGCAGCGCCCACTTCCTGACCGTGCAGGCGCTCAAGCGCGCTCGTCTGGCCTGGAGCGACATCCACGCCGTCTACCTGCCGCCGGCCGACGCGCGCGCCGCCTTCGAGCGCAGTTCGGTGGACGCCTGGGCTGTGTGGGATCCGTATTACGCCGCAGCGGAAGTCACCGGCGAACTGCGCGCGCTGGCCACCAGCCGAGGCCTCACCAGCAACAACACCTTCTACCTCGCCTCGCGGGCGCTCGGCCGCGATACGGCGCTCGTGAAGACGCTGTTCCAGGCGCTGATCGACACCGATGCCCGAGCCCGCGCCGACCGACGTGATGCTGTGCAACGCTACGCCGACTTCGCCGGCCTGCCGCTGGCCACGGTCTACAAGATGGTCGAGCGCCGTGGCGCGGCGCCGGTGGGGCCGCTGACGGCGGAAATCGTCAAGGAGCAGCAGCTGGTGGCCGACTCGTTCACCGAGCTCAACCTCATCCCTCGAAGCATCCGCGTGGCCGACGCCATCGCCACTCCCATCAAGGCATGACATGAAGATCTTCTGGTTCATCCCCACCCACGGTGACAGCCGCTATCTCGGCAGTTCGCGCGGCGCACGCGTGGCCGACCATGCCTACTTCAAGCAGATCGCCATCGCCGCCGACAGCCTCGGCTACGAAGGCGTGCTGCTGCCCACCGGCCGCAGCTGCGAGGACTCCTGGGTCGTTGCCGCCAGCCTCATCGACGCGACCCGCAACCTGAAGTTCCTCGTCGCGCTGCGCCCCGGCCTCGTCGCGCCGTCGCAGAGCGCCCGCATGGCCGCCACGCTGGATCGCCTGTCGGGCGGCCGCCTGCTCGTCAACCTCGTCACCGGCGGCGACTCTGAGGAGCTGTCAGGCGACGGCCAGTTCCTGGGCCACGCCGAGCGCTACGAGCAGTCCGCCGAGTTCATCCGCATCTGGCGCGAACTGCTGACCCGTTCGCACACCGGCGAGCCGCTGGACTTCGACGGTGACCACCTCAGCGTCAAGGGCGGCAAAGTGCTCTACCCGCCCATCAACACGCCGTACCCGCCAGTGTTCTTCGGCGGTTCATCGGGCCCCGCGCACGACCTGGCTGCGGAGCAGGTCGACACCTACCTGACCTGGGGCGAACCGCCCGCCGAAGTCGAGAAGAAGCTGCTGGACGTGCGCGAGCGCGCTGCGGCACGCGGCCGCCAGCTGACCTACGGCATCCGCCTGCACGTCATCGTGCGCGAGACGGAAGACGAGGCCTGGCGCGCCGCCAGGGAGCTGCTGTCCGAGCTGGACGAAGCCACCGTCGCGGCCGCCCAGGCGCGTTTCAAGACCATGGACTCGGTCGGCCAGCGGCGCATGGCCGAGCTGCACGGCGGCCAGTTCGACAAGAACAACGTGCGCGCCGGGCTGGAGATCTCGCCCAACCTGTGGGCCGGCGTGGGCCTGGTGCGCGGCGGCGCCGGCACGGCGCTGGTGGGCAGTCCGCAGCAGGTGGCGGACCGCATCAAGGAATATGCCGACATCGGCCTGGAGTACTTCATCCTCAGTGGCTACCCGCATCTGGACGAGGCACACCGCTTTGCCGAGCTGGTGTTCCCGCTGCTGCCGCTGGACGTGCGCGAGAAGCTCAAGTCGCCCGCCCTGACCGGCCCGTTCGGCGAAGTGGTGGCCAACAGCTACGTGCCCAAAGCGGTCTCGGCATCCTGACCATGTTCTTGCGCCGCCTGACCCCCTGGCTGCTGCCTGCAGCCATCCTCACCGCCTGGGAGATCGCGTCGCGCAGCGGGCTGCTCTCCGTGCGCATCCTGCCGGAGCCGGCCGCCGTGCTGGCGGCATTCTGGAAGCTGCTGCGCTCGGGCGAACTGGCGCATCACGTCGCCGTCAGCACGGCGCGTGCCTTTTCGGCGCTGGCCCTGGGCGGCGGCCTCGGCCTGCTGCTGGGCCTGTTGACCGGCACCTGGCACCGTGCCGAAGCCCTCCTCGACACCACGCTGCAGATGCTGCGCAACATCCCGGCGCTCGCGCTGATCCCGCTGGTCATCCTGTGGTTCGGCATCGACGAGGCGGCCAAGCTGGTGCTGGTGTCGGTGGGCGTGTTCTTTCCGGTCTACCTGAACACCTTCCACGGCATCCGCAACGTCGACCGCGACCTCATTGAGATGGCGCGCAGCTACGGCCTCAGCGGCTGGCAGTTGTATAGACAGGTCATCCTGCCCGGCGCCCTGCCCTCCATCCTCGTCGGCCTGCGCTTCTCGCTGGGCCTGATGTGGGTGCTGCTCATCGTCGCGGAAACGCTGTCGGCCCAGGCCGGCATCGGCTACCTGACGATGAACGCCCGCGAATTCCTGCAGACCGACATCGTGCTTGTCGGCATCCTGCTCTATGCGCTGCTCGGCAAGCTGGCCGATGTCGTCGCGCGAGCGCTTGAGAAAGCCTGGCTGCCCTGGCACCGTGGCTATGCCCTTCAGGGGACTTGAAATGTGGCTCACCGAAATCGACACCCCCGTGCAACCGCGTGACCCGGTCATTGAAGACGCCGCACCCGCGCGGGGCACATCCAACGGCCTAGCGCTGCAACTGCGCGGCATCGACAAGTCCTTCGGCACCCGCCACGTGCTGCAAGGCCTGGACCTGAACATCGCCCCCGGCGAATTCGTCGCCCTGGTGGGCCGCAGCGGCTGTGGCAAGAGCACGCTGCTGCGCCTCATCGCCGGGCTGGATGCGCCGAGCGCCGGCACCGTCGAGGCCGGCACGGAACACGAGCGCCGGCTGATGTTCCAGGACGCGCGCCTGCTGCCCTGGAAACGTGTCGTCGACAACGTGGCCCTGGGCCTGACCGGCCACGACGCCAAGGCCCGCGCAATGCAAGCGCTGGCCCAGGTCGGCCTCGCCGGCCGCGGCGATGAATGGCCTGCAACGCTCTCGGGCGGCCAGCGCCAGCGCGTCGCCCTGGCTCGCGCCCTCGTGCACCGCCCACGCCTGCTGCTGCTGGACGAACCGCTGGGCGCGCTGGATGCGCTGACGCGCCTGGAGATGCACCGCCTCATCGAGCAACTGTGGCAGCGCCACGGCTTCACGGCGCTGCTGGTGACGCACGACGTGGCCGAAGCCGTCGCCCTGGCCGACCGCGTGCTGCTCATCGACCGCGGCGGCATCGCGCTGGACGCGACGGTGGCGCTGCCCCGCTCCCGCTCACGCGCCGCACCGGGGTTTGCGGAGCTGGAGGACCGGGTGCTGCGGCACATCATTGGCCATCCAGCGAACGCCTGAATCGGTTGCCCCACTATGCGAGCGTGATGGCTGCTTACCTCAATCCCAGAATCGCCACCACGCTCTTCCGGTCCCAAGCGCACTTGGTGTTACGGGTGCCGGTGCGGGTGCAGATGCAGTAGTCGCGATGGCGGTGGCTTGGAGAGCCCGATCTGCAGCAACCTCTTTGCTGAGCGCCACCAAGTCGCCGTCCAGCTGATCGCATTGCTCGGCCTCACCGCAAGCCACCAGCTTGATCTGGACGACCCGGTTGCTGCCTTTGTAACGAATGCATCCCACGTCCTGCACCTCGAACGCCTGGATCATTCGATGCATCTCCGCTGCATTCGACGGCTGCTTGCTCACATAGCAATGGCCGTCCGCCGTGTAGGCGAACACGTCGTCCGCCACTACGGTCGGCATGCCGCACGACAGGCAGCAGCCGTCTTCAACATAGAAGTCCCCGGGGGCGTTGTTCGGATGCGGCTTTCGCGCATGCTAGTCGCCTGCCGAAACGTCGAGCAGCACAATGGCCGCGCCCAAATTCCCCTGTAGATGACACCCAATTTCAATGAAAGCCCCGTTGCCCTCGCCCGGCAGTTGCTCGGCTGGACGCTACTGATTGACGGCGTCGGCGGCGTCATCGTCGAGACCGAGGCCTACGACGTGGACGACCCCGCATCGCACAGCTTCAATGGCCCGACCGCGCGCAACGGCGCCATGTTCGGCCCGCCGGGCACGGCCTATGTCTACCTGATCTACGGCCTGCACTGGTGCCTGAACTTCGTCTGCCGCAAGGCGGGCCATGGCGCGGCAGTGCTGATCCGCGCGCTGGAGCCGACGCACGGCCTGGATGTGATGCGGCAACGGCGGCACACGGCCGACATCAGGCTGCTCGCTGCTGGGCCCGGCCGCGTCGGTCAGGCGCTGGGCATCGACCGGGCCTTCGACGGGCTCACGTTGAATGCGCCGCCGTTCCAGTTGATCGCGCCCGCAGCGGCCGTCGACGTGGCCAGTGGCCCGCGCATCGGCATCACAAAGGCGGCGGAGCTGCCCTGGCGCTTCGGCGTGGCCGGCTCACCGTTCCTGAGCCGGCGCCTGGCTTGACGAGCCGGGCGCGACACGGCGGCGATCGGGGGCCGGCAGGTGGCGCCGCGAGCCCAGGCGCTGGGCATAGACCCAGGTGAACTCCGCGCCCACAAGGAAGATCTGCGCCGAGTAGTAGACCCACACGAGCACCACCGCCACCGAGCCGGCCGCGCCGAAGCCACTGGCGACGCCGGTCTTGCCGATGTACAGGCTGATCAGGAAGCGGCCCACGGTGAACAGCAGTGCCGTCACCGAGGCGCCCACCCACACGTCGCCCCAGCCGACCTTGACGCGCGGCATGACCTTGAAAATGAGCGCGAAAACCGCCGTGGTCAGGGCAAAACCGAGGACGACGTTGACGATCTGGGCCAGCACCTCCCAGCCCCCAAACCAGCCGCCCCACCATTTGCCCAGCGCCGCGACGGCGGCACCGGCGACAAGCGACACCGTAAGCAGAAAGGCGACGCCAAGGATCATGCCGAAGGAAAGCAGCCGGGAGCGCACCAACGCCCATAGCCCGCTGGACCCTTGCCGCACCGGCGCGCGCCAGATGCGGTCGAGCGAGTCCTGCAGTTCGCCAAACACCGTGGTGGCGCCGATGAGCAACACGACGACGCCGATGAGCGTGCCCATCACGCCGGTGCTGGGCTTGCTGACGCTGGCCAGCATGTCCTCCACGGCCTTGGCGGGCCCGGCACCCATCAGGCCGGCGATCTGACCGAACACCTCGCCGCGCACGGCCTCTGCGCCGAACACCAGGCCCGCCACTGAAACGATGATGACGATCAGCGGCGCCAGTGAAAACACCGTGTAGTAGGCCAGCGCCGCGCCCATGCTTGGCGCGTAGTCGTCCAGCCAGCATGAAAGCGACGACTTGATCAGGCTCCACCAGGTCGCCAGTGACCACCGCGACGCCTCGACCAGCGCGCCTTTGGCGCCTTCGGTGGGGGATTCATTCAAGACCTGGCTGGGTGGCATCACGAGGCCCCTGCATCAAAGGTGCAGGTGGCCAATCGATTCTGAGCACCCTTCAGGCGATGCCAGCCGGCGCGGGGCGCCTCCCGCTGTAGGCCTCAGCCCACACGGCGCCACAGCTTCCACAGTTTGGGCAACACCAGAATTGCAACCAGCAGGACCAGCAGGCCCAGCGACAGCGGCCGCTCGACGAACACGCCCCAGTGGCCGCTGCCGATGGACAGCGCATTGCGCCCCTGTGCCTCGGCCAGGGGCCCGAGGATCATGCCGACGACGACCGGCGCGGTCGGGAAGTCGAAGCGCCGCATGGCGACGCCCATCAGGCCCAGAGCCAGCATCAGGAAGAGGTCGAAGGCGCTCTGGCGCATGCCGTAGACGCCGACGGTGGCGAAGATCAGGATGCCCGCGTAGAGCTGCGGCTTGGGGATCTTGAGCAGCTTGACCCACAGGCCCACCAGCGGCAGGTTCAACACCAGCAGCATCACATTGCCGATGTAGAGCGAGGCGATCAGCGCCCACACCAGCGTCGACGAGGTGGTGAACAGCTGCGGGCCGGCCTGGATGCCGTAGTTCTGCAAGGCACTCAGCAGGATGGCCGCCGTGACCGAGGTCGGGATGCCCAGCGTCAGCAGTGGCACGAGGGTGGCTGTGACGGCCGCGTTGTTGGCGGCCTCGGGGCCGGCCACGCCTTCGATGGCGCCGGTGGTGCCGAACTCCTCCTGGTGCTTGCTGAGCTTGCGCTCGACGGCGTAGCTGAGGAAGGTCGGGATCTCCGAGCCGCCCGCGGGAATAGTGCCGAACGGGAAGCCGATGACCGTGCCGCGCAGCCAGGCGGGGATGGAGCGTTTCCACTCCGCGCCCGTCATGTGCACGCTGCTGAGCTTGTTGATCTCCTGCTTGCTGCGGCCCTCGTAGAGCGCCATGTAGAGCGTCTCGCCGACGGCAAACAGGCCCACGGCCACGAGCACGGTCTCGATGCCGTCCATGAACTCCGGCACGCCGGCCGTGTAGCGCACTTGGCCGGTGATCTGGTCCAGCCCGATCAGGCCCATGGCCAGGCCGATGAACAGCGAGGTCATGCCGCGCAGCGTGCTCTTGCCCAGCACCGCGCTGACGGTCGTGAAGGCCAGCAGCATCAGCAGGAAGTATTCAGGCGGGCCCAGCGTGACGGCGAAGTCCGCCACGACCGGCGCGAACAGCGTGACCAGCACCGTGGCAATCGTGCCGGCCACAAAGGAGCCGATGGCCGCCGTGGCCAGCGCCGCGCCGGCCCGGCCGCTCTTGGCCATCTTGAAGCCTTCCAGCGCCGTCACCATGGTGCCGGTCTCGCCGGGGGTGTTGAGCAGGATGGACGTCGTCGAGCCGCCATACATCGCGCCGTAATAGATGCCGGCGAAGAAGATCATCGACGCCGTCGGTTCCACCTGCGAGGTGATGGGCAGCAGCATGGCCACCGTCACCGCCGGGCCCAGGCCGGGCAGCACGCCGATGCCCGTGCCGATGACGCAGCCAAGGAAGGCCCACAGCAGGTTGATGGGCGTGCCGGCGGTGGCAAAGCCACCCATCAGTTGGTTCCAGAGATCGATCATGGGAGCAATCCTTAAAGCCAGCCGCTGGCTGTCAGGCCGGGCAGATTGATGGCGAGCAGCTTGGTGAACATCCAGAACACCGGGGCCGCGATGGCCACGCCGGTGAGGAAGTCGATCAGGCTGCGCTTGGGCCCGCCGCCGGCCCCGCCCTCGGCAACGCGCAGGCCGCGCACTGCCAGCGCAAAGCACAGCGCGCAGGACAGGATGAAGCCGATGGTCGTGATGAGGCTGGCGTTGGCGACGATGCCGGCCACCACCCAGGCCACGGCCCGCCAGTCGCCGCGCGCAGCGCCCGACGGTTCCTCCATCTCGCGGTAGCCACCACTGCGCGCCTCCCAAACCAGCCAGGCGCCGCAGACCATCAGCACGACGGACACCAGCCAGGGCAGCGCGTTGGGGCCGACACCGGCATAGCCCGCGTCAGAAGAGATGAAGGTGGCGCCCCAGGCCATGACGGCGCCGACGATGCCGACGCCAGCGCCGACCAGGGTCTGGCCGGAGGTGGAAGTGGTGTTGCTCATGGCCGGCCTCAGATCATTCCGCTTTTCACCATGATGGCGCGCAAGGCCGCGAACTCCCTGTCGACAAAACTGTCGAACTCCGGGCCGGCCAGCAGTGCCGGCGTCCAGCCGTTTTTCTCGATGGACTCCGCCCAGCTCTTGCTCTTGGTGGCCTGCACAACCATGTCGGTCAGCGCCTTGCGCTGCTCGGGCGTGATGCCGGGCGGTGCGTAGACACCGCGCCAGTTGCCGATCTCGACGTCAATGCCCAGCTCCTTCAGCGTCGGCGCGTTCAGGCCCTTGATGCGGGCCGGCGACGTGACGGCGATGGCGCGCATCTTGCCGCTCTCCAGATAGGGCTGGAACTCGCTGAAGCCGCTGCCGCCGATGGTGACGTTGCCGCCCAGGATGGCCGCCGTCGCCTCGCCGCCGCCGCGGAAGGGCACGTAGTTGATCTTGGAGGCATCCACGCCCTGGTCGCGGGCGATCATGGCCGCCGCGATGTGCTCGGTGGCGCCGCGCGAACCGCCGCCCCACTTGACGCTGCCGGGGTCCTTCTTGAGCTGGTCGACGACGTCCTTCATCGTCTTCAGCGGCGAGGCCGCGTGCACGACGAAGACGTTGTACTCGCTGATGAGACGAGCGATCGGCGTGGCCTGCGACAGACTCACCGGCGGCTTGCCGGTGATGATGCCGCCCAGCATGACGGCGCCCATGACGAGCAGCGCATGCGGGTCGCCCTTGCTGGCGTTGACGAACTGGGCCAGGCCCAGGGCGCCGGCCGCGCCGCCCTTGTTCTCGTACTGCACGGAGGACGCGAGGCCCGCATCCTGCAGCGCCTTGCCGAAGGCGCGGCCGGTGGTATCCCAGCCGCCGCCAGGGTTGGCGGGGATCATCATCTTCATGGGCACACCCGCCGCATGGGCCGAGAGTGGCCACGCGCCGGTGGCGGCCAGGGCTGCCAGGGACTTCAGGAATGTGTCGCGACGCATGCTTGTCTCCGTTGTGTTTCTAACCATCAGAACGAGTGGTAGATGCCGGCCTCGATGCCGCGCGAATCATCACCCAACGCAATTGACGATCCGCCCGGGATGAGGAAGCGGCCTGTCTTGCTATTGTTCACCTGCGACAGCGTCGTGTAGAGCGATGTGCGCTTGGACAGGTTGTGCACATAGCCTAGGGCAAACAGCTTGCCCGTGTAGTCCTCGCCGTTGGCGCTGTTGCGCGAATGGGCGTTCACGAAGCTCGCGCGGATGATGCCGCTGCCCAACGCGTAGTGCGCGCCGACGACGTAGTTCTTCTGCTCGCGCGTCGCCTGCTTGCTGTTGTGGACCAGGCCCAGCAGCTTGAGCGCGCCCACCGTGTAGCTGCCGCCCAGGTTCATGACCTTGAACTTGTCGCCGGCCAGCGTGTTGGTCGTCTCCGACATGGCGAAGGCGAGGTCCAGCCCGTTGCCCGCGTAGCCAACGCGCGCGCCGACGTAGCGGCCCGTCGTGCCCTCGCCGGCCGCCACCATGGCCTGGCCGTAGACGCCACCCAGGCCGTCGGGCAGGAAATAGCCGACCGAGTTGTCCGAGCGGACCACCGTCTTGGACGTGCCCGACACGCCGTCGAAGCCGTAGACCAGGTTGCTGGCCGCGCCCACGCCGTTGGTGCCGAAGGCGTTGAACTTGCTGATGTTCCAGAAGGTGGGCGTGTAGTCGCGGCCCAGCCGCACTTCGCCCGCGTCTTTGCTGGCGAGGCTGACCGTCGCCCGGCGCCGCCAGTCGCCGCCTGCACCCGTGTCGGGGCCGATGGCGCCTTCGAGGTGGAAGCTGGCGGTCAGGCCGTCGCCCAGGTTCTCCTGGCCCTTGAAGCCGATGCGGCTGGTCTGCAGGCCATCGATGCTTTCCAGGTTCAGCGTCTTGCTGCCGTTCTTCAGGCGCTGCACGCCCACGTCCAACACGCCGAAGATGGTCACGCTGGAGGCTTGCGCTGCGGCCAGCGCCGATGCGCCCGCCAGTGCCGCTGCGGCGAGCAGCTTCAATTGGAAGTTCATGGTTTGTCTCCTGTATCTGTCTTATGGGGAGCCCCATGCTCGACAGCGAGGCTGTCAATCGGCTGTCCACGGCGTCGGGGTAAACCTCAGCTCTGGCGTCGGGGTATCGCGGTGCTAGCCTGCCGCCCCATGAAGTTGCTGGTGATCGAAGACAACGCCGCGATGCAGACCACGCTGCAACGCTCCTTCGAGCGTCGCGGCTTCCGGGTAAGCATCTGCGATGACGGTGCCAAGGCCCTGGGCCGCTGGCGGGCCAGCCTGCCCGACGTCGTGCTGCTGGACCTCTCCATGCCCGGCCTCGACGGCCTGGACGTGCTGAGCCAGGCGCGTGCCGAAGGCCTCGCCACGCCCGTCATCATCATCACCGCGCGCGGCACGCTGGGCGACCGCATCCTGGGCCTGAACACCGGTGCCGACGACTACCTGCCCAAGCCCTTTGACCTGGACGAGCTGGAGGCCCGCATCCGCGCGCTGGTGCGCCGCCAGGGCCAGGCAAGCGAGGGCTTCCGCGCCGCCGACGCACCCAGCTTCTGCGGCCTGCGCGTCGATGTTGAAAGCGGCGCCGTCTATCACCAGGGCCAGCCGCTGGACCTGCCACCGCGCGAGGCCGCGCTGCTGCGCGCGCTGCTCGTGCGGCCCGGCCAGGCGGTGGCCAAGGACAAGCTCTTCGATCTCGTCTTCGCCGACGCCGCCGATGCCCAGCCCGATGCCATCGAGGTCGTGGCGTACCGGTTGCGCAAGCGGCTTGCCACCACCGGCGCCAAGCTGGTGACGCTGCGCGGGCTGGGCTACTTGCTGCAAGCCGATGACTGAAATTCGCGAGATCACGGCATGACGCAACGGCTGGCCGGCCTGTCCATGCGCAGCCGTCTGCTGTGGGGCATCCTGCTGCCCGTGGGCCTGCTGATCGCCATCAACACCGTCAGCCTCTACCGCGAAACGCTGCGCGCCGTGGACACGGCCTATGACCGCACGCTGCTGGCCTCGGCCAAGTCGATTGGCGAGTTGCTGGGCGTGGATGGCAGCGGCGAGCAGGCCAGGCTCGTGGCGGCCGTGCCCTATGCCGCGCTGGAAGCCTTCGAAACCGACAGCCGCAGCCGGCTCTACTTCAAGGTGCTGGGCTTCAAGGGCGAGATGGTGTCGGGCTATGACGACCTGCCCGCCTGGCAGGGCAAGCTGCCCGACCAGGGCGCCTACCCGGCGCTGGTCGATTTCTACGACGACAGCTTCCGCGGCGAGCCGGTGCGCATGGCCGTGCTGCTGCAGCCGGTGGCCGGCCAGACCGGCATGGGCCTGGCCACCATCCAGGTCGCCGAGACGCTGGCCCTGCGCCGCGGCCTGGCGCGCCAGGTCTTGCTGCACACGCTGTGGCGGCAGGCGGCGCTGCTGGCCGTCATCGCCATCGTCGTCTGGGCGGTGGTGCAGCGCGCGACGCGGCCGGTGCGCGAGCTCAGCGCTGCGCTGCAGGCCCGCGACGCCGACGACCTCAGCCCCTTGCAGGCGCCCGACATGCCGGCCGAGCTGGCGCCGCTGATCGTCGCCACCAACGACGCGCTGGCCCGCCAGGCCCGCCTGCTGGAGCATCAGAAGCGCTTTGTGCGCGACGCCTCGCACCAGCTGCGCACGCCGCTGGCCGTGCTGAAGGTGCAGGTGCAGTCGGCCCGCCAGGGCGACGTGGAGCCGCTGCAGGCGCTGGCCGAGATCGACATGACGGTGGCCCGCGCGACCGAGCTCGCCAACCAGATGCTGGCCCTGGCCCGCGCCGAGCAGATGCGCCAGCAGGGCGAGGCCATGCCCACGCAGGACTGGGCCGACGTGACCCGCGCCGTGGCGCTGGACCTGGCCCCGCTGATCGCCAAGCAGGGGCTGGACTTCGACATCCACACCCTGCCGGCTCCAATAGCCAGCCACGAGTGGGCACTGCGCGAGCTGACGCGCAACCTGTTGCACAACGCCATCCAGCACACGCCGGCCGGCGGGCGGCTGGGCATCGAGCTGTCGGTGCAGGCGCGCACGGCGCGGCTGGTCATCGCCGACGGTGGCCCCGGCCTCACGCCAGAGCAGCAGCAGCGCCTCTTCCTGCCCTTCGCCGTCGGCCACGCCAGCAAGGGCTCGGGCCTGGGCCTGGCCATCTGCCAGGCCCTGGTGCATTCCCTGGGCGGGCAGCTGGCCTTGAGCAACCGCATGGACGGCAGCCGCGTCGCCGGCTTGGACGCGCGGGTTGAATTGCCGCTGGCCGGCTGATCTCGGCCCGCCTTACTGTGCCGGGCGACGAATCACTTCGCCCGGTCTCGGCGGCGGAACGCCAAGGCCGCCCGACACCGAGTTCTGAACGCCTCGCAGCGCCCTGCGCATGGCCTCGTTGTAGCCCGTGCCATTGGCCGGCAGTTCCGGCCAGGCGAAGCGGATGGAGACGACAACATCGGCGACGTCGCATGTGGCATCAACGACTTGATATGTGACGCCGCCCTGGTCGGCGCCTTGCGAGTAGAGCGTCCAGGCACCCTCCTGGCTCACCACAGGTGAGGCGCTCCCGTACTGCACACCGATACGAGACGCCGCCTTCTTGCCCGCCTCCGTCTTCGTATCCATCAGCGAGACCGCGACATTGGTGGAGTGAGAAGTACCTTCGTCTGCAGCGTTGGCAATCTGAAACGCCAATGCAGAGACCGGCGGCTTGGTCTGTGCCTTCAGGACCGTCCATTCGTCAGGCACCTCGAACCGGACGTATCCCGTGGCGGTCACCACGGTCAATTCAACGGCAGTGGCGGGCGCGCTTGCCATTGCCAGCGCGGCGAGGAGGACGAAGAAACGCAATGGAGGCTCCCTGATGGCTGTCGCCGTTGGATGAAGGTTTTATCGCAACGGCGATCACCGTCAATCCGGCGGCCAATGCTGCCATGCCAGCGCCGGCCTCTGCCGCCATGGCACCATCCCGCCCCATGACCGTTCACGTCGCCTGCCTCTGCGCCGCCTGGTGCCGCACCTGTGAGTCCTACCAGCAAATTTTTGAAGCCGCCTGCGCCGAACTGCCGCAGGCCGGCCTGCACATCCGCTGGATCGACATCGAGGACGAGGCGGAGCTGATTGGCGACCTGGACATCGAGACCTTCCCAACGCTGCTGATCGCCGACGACGAGCACATCCGCTTCGCCGGGCCGCTGACGCCGCAGCCGGAGACGCTGAAGCGCGTGCTGCGGGCGCATCTGGCGGATGCAACGCCCGCGCGGGTGGCGGCTGAGTACGGCGAGTTGGCGGGGCGGCTCAGAGGCTGAACGGCGAGGGGAGCCGGCGTGTCGGAGGTGGTGGTCGGAGAGCGCCAATCGAGGCGCAAGACGCGACCGTAGCTTGGGCTGCGGCGGGTAGTTGGAACGACGAGTGAAGTGCCCCGGAGCGTCGGAGCGGGCATGTCGACTGCTCTCTCAACTTGCAGGGCTCGAGCTGAAGGCCCCTTGAAGTTCAAACTAGGGATTTAGATTTAGGACCTGACCCCGAGCCCGCGCAGTCGAGCTTTTCAGCAGCGCGGTGCTTCTCGATGAGTTGGCCAACACCCTGGCCTATGCGAAGTTCGCCAGCCGCATCGCTGGCTTTGGCACCAGCATTTCGGCGCTGGTGGCGCACTACACGGCGCTTGTCAACCTGGTGGCGCCGGCCAGCGTGCCACGCGTGGTGGCCGGCGACGCCGACGACGACCATGTGATCGCGGCAGCCGTGGCCGCCCGCGCTGAATTGATCGTCACCGGCGACCGCAAGCACTTGCTGCCCATAGGCTCGCACCGGGGCATCGCCATCATCGAGGCGACCGAGGCCTTGCGGCGACTCAGCGCCTGAACGCTCGCGCGTCGCCAATCCTTGCCGCTGACGCCGCAGCCAGAGACGCTGAAGCGCGTGCTGCGGGCAATCTGGCGGATGCGACGCCGACCCGGGTGGCGGCGGAGTATGGCGAGCTGGCGGGGCGCCTTAGAGGCTGAACGGGGAGGAGAGCCGGCGTACCGGAGGTGGCGATCCGAAAGCCGCCATCGAGGCACCAAGTGCAACAGTAGCTCGGGCTACGGCGAGCAGTTTGAACGCCGAGTGGAATGCCCACGGGGTGTCGGAGCGGGCATGCTGGATGGCTTCTCACGCTCTCGAGGCTCAGGGCTGACGGCCCGTTGAAGCTCAAGTTAGGGATTCAGATTTAGGACCTGACCCCGAGCCTCGGGGCGACGGCTGAAGGCATTTGGCACGGACCGGGGGCGCGAGCGCTGCCGCCCGCGCAAGGGCTTAAAGCCGCTGGGCCGGTGCCATGCACTCGGCGATCACGAACACGATTGGCGCGGGGTCTTCAGGGGCGAGGTCGGCGTGGAGGTTGAGCGATTTGCGCGGCTCGGCCTGCCACCCTCGACAGGAGGGCCGTTGGGGTCAACGACCCCAACCTACCGGGCTATGCGGATCTCTGCCTTATCAAAATTCATAACATACCTATCCATCGCATGACATGCGATTTCCAATCGATATTTGGCATCCGCCGAATGCGCAGGAAACACCTCGAAGTCATTTATCTTTTTCCCAAAAAGATGGCTCGCCGACACAGTCCATTCGCAATCAGTGGAACCGGCCAAAATGATGGCCGCGCCGAATTCGCCCGGGTATTCTGGAAAATCAACAAAGTTATTAAATACATCCCCAATAATAAAACATACACCCCCCGGCGCTGTTCGCGCCACGGAAATTATCGTTGCATCATGAAGATTCCCCAGGGACGCAAAGAATTGAGGTGGATTTTCGATGCATTCAAAAACCCCTTCGCTGAATTTTAATTTCATTCTTCCGTTCCTAACGACTTGCCGCGCCGCCAATCAGGAGCGCCGGAATGGTTATCTCCGGGAAGAATACGATGCCTGCTGCTGCTAAGCCAGCCATTCCAAGGGCTGCCCATGTACTGGAATTGTCGCCAGTGCTTTTGCCATCGGACTTCTCGTCGTTTGTGGGACATTGATCGCCTGGCGCTAGGTGCTTATCTCCACCGTTGTGATGCCAGTGATCTTTTCCACGCCAACCAGGAAAGCCAGGGCGCCCCTTGTGGAAATCGAGAACGTCTCCATTCCCGTTCGTCCATCGCTCTCCGTTCGGATCGCGATGAGATGAATCGGGTTTCCATCCCGGCGGGAGCCCGCCAGGAGTCGCAGGCAATTCAATCAATCCCGTCGGATCTGAAAACGCAGTCGGTCTACCTCCGACATATGCATAGGTGTTGACACCGCCCGCCAATCCAATCGGGTCAGACTGTGTATACCTCCCAATCGTCGGGTCGTAGTACCGATTCCAGTTGTACCAAAGCCCGCTCTCCGCATCCGAGTACTGCCCCGGGAACCCCAAATTCAGCCCGCCGATGTTGTCTGGCATCGCCGCGCGGCTGAACGAATGGTTCGACGCCCGCCACACCACTTGCGCCGCCGAGTTCGTGACAACCTCCGGTCGGCCCAGATGATCGTTGTGGCTGGCGTAGAAGGCCCCTCCGCGCATGAAGCCGATCATCTCGCCGCCCAGCCACACATAGGCCGTACTGCCCGCCGGCCCGCGCTCGTATAGCAACTCGCCGCCCGCGCCGTAGACGAAGGTGGTAACGCCCGCCGCCGTGCTCTTCCACAGCCGCTGGTTGTTGGGCCCGTAGCCGTAGCTGGCCACCACCGTGCCGCCATCCTTCACCTGCGCCAGGCGGTTGAAGCCGTCGTAGACGTAGGTGTGCGCGACGCCGGTGGGCGCGTTCTGCGTCATGTTGCCCACGGGGTCGTAGCTGAAGCTGCGGGTGGGGCCGCCGCCAGTGACGGAAGTTAGCCGGTTGGAGGCCGGGTCAGTGGTGTAGGTGTAGCTGCTGCCGTTGAGGTTGTGGGTCTGCCGGTTGCTGCTGCCGTCCAGGTAGAAGCCCTGGTTGGCGCCGCTGCGCACCACCGTGTTCAGCCGGTCCTGGGCGTCGTATGTGAAGCTGGACGATTGGCCCGAGCCATAGGCCGTGTCGTTGATGCTGGCGATGGTGTCCAGGTTGGGCGTGTAGGTGAACTGCAGGCCGTGCGCCGCGCCGCCGTTGAGCTCGATGAGCCGGCGGTCCATGTCCTGCGTGTACAGCCGCGGCAGGCCGTTGCCGAAGCGCCAGGCGTAGGGCTGGGCGGTAGCCGGCTGGTAGAACATGCTGTCGGCCACGACGAAGCTGCCCGCGCCGGCGTTGCCCAGCACCTTGCTCAGCCGGCCAGTGGCGTCGTACTGGAAGCTCAGCGACTGGCCGTCGGGGTAGCTCATGCCGCTGACGTTGCCGACGGTGTCGTAGCTCAAGCCCACGGTGAGCGACTGGCCCTGGGCCAGGACGGTCTGGCTGGCCAGCCGGCCGCCGGTCTCGTAGGCGAACTTCACGCTGCCGCCCGTGCCCGAGGCCGTGGTCAGGCGGCCCTTGCCGTAGGAGCCCTCGTCGTAGGTCAGGATCTCGGCCTGGCCGCTGCTGGTGCGCGAGGTCACGCGGCTGGCGGCATCCATGCCCAGCAATATTTGGCGACCGTCGGCGTAGCGTGTGGAGTACAGGCGGCCTACGGCGTCATAGCCGTACTCCGTCACGCCGGTGTCCGCGCTGGTGAGCCGGGTGACTTGGCCAAAGCCGTTGTACTGATAGCTGGTCCTGAGGCCCCGGGGGTCGGTGAAGGTGTCCAGCAGGCCGTCGACGTTGTAGCTGTAGCCACTGGTACTGCCGTCGGGCAGACGCTGGCTCTTGATCCGACCCAGCGCGTCGTAGTCGAACGTCGTACTTCGGCCGTCTGCTGTGGTCGCTGACTTGAGATTACGCGCGCCGTCATAGGTGAAGGAGGTGCGCTGGCCGGTGTGGCCGGTGACGGTCAGCGGCTTACCGGACAGGCCGTCGCGGGTCATCGTCTCCTCGAAGTACAACCCTGGGTCCGAATAGTCGAACGAACTGGAAGGAATGTTGCCCCAGGCTTCTGGCGGCGCGCCGTACGCGGTCAAGATCCTGGGTTTGACGACGTTGTCCCGCGTCCATCGCCAATTGACCTCGGAGACGTTCCCGTTGCTGTAGGTCGCCGTGTTGCGATGGCTTCTGACGCGCCGATTGTTGGGGTCCTGGTCGAAGAACGCCTCCTCACCGGTCGCGTCGGTGGTCTTCTGCAAGAAGCTATTGCTGTAGAGGAAGTCGGTACGGGCGCCGGTGGAATCCGATGCAAAGACCGTCCGGCCGTCGTTGTCAAACCGGCTGGTAGCCCATCCCACGTTGGCAATGGCGGTAGAGACCGTGTTGCCACGGCCGTCGTAAGCCATGGTCGTGGTCGTCCCGTTGGGGTCGGTATTCCAGGCCGGCAGGCCCATGGCGGTATAGCCGTAAGTCGTGACATGCCCCAGCGCGTTGGTCAGGGAGGTCAGGCGCCCCTTGTCGTCGTAAATGGCCGTGGTGACGGCTGCGCCCGAGGGCAGAGATTCCCGCGTGACGATGGAACTGGCAACGCCACTGGGGTGGAGGGCGTAGTCGTAGGTGACTGTGCGCGTCGCTCCGCCCGGCCTCAAGTCCTTGTGCGTCACCGACTGCAGCAGGTTGGGGAACATGGCGCCAGGGACGCTCACATAGCCGTAAACGGTCTGCTGGACAACCTGGTCATTGGCGTCGTAGACCGTGATCGACCCCGTCTGCGCACCGATATAGGTGTAGGCGGTCTTGCTCTGGGCGGGAGTGCCGGGGGCCACCGTTTTCACGAGAAGGCGGCCATCCAGGTCGAATGAGTAGGTCGTAACCGTGCCGTTCAGGTCCGTCGAGGTCGAGATGCGGCCGTCCACATAACTCTGCGTTGACGTCGCTGCGGAACACGCAGGTGCGGCGCTGTATTCCGTCCGAACAAGCTGTTTGGCGCCATTCATGGCAGCAAAGACGTATTTCGTTGCAACGCCACCATGGGTGACCGTGGTTGAGTCTGCGTCGTATGCGAGGGTGTCGGTGTCGCTGCGAATCACTCGACTGAGACTGTCGTACGAATAGCTTTTGCTATTGGCCCACGTGAGCAGATGCGGGGCGCCTGAAACGCTGTAGCCGTAAGAAGCCGTCGTCTGCCATTGGCTGGAGCCCGCAGGTGCGCTCTGCACGCCAACGAGCATGCCGTTGCCGTCGTAGGAATACTTCCACAGCGAGCCATCCTGGGCTGTGATTTGAGTGACGTGTACCCCGTCGCCCCACACGAAATTCAGCTGTTCTCCGAGGGCGTTTTGTACGGTAGATACACGGCCACTTTGCGCATCACGCGAAAACGTGTACTTGACTTTGCCGTTGCCGTTGCGACCGGAGATTTTTGTGATGAGGAATCTGGCCGGCATACCTGCGGGCCGGTACGCGGTGTACTCATACGTGGTGTCACCGGTGTAGACGCTCATCGTCGAGGAGCCCGATAGGGTGGACCGGGTGGCCCATACCTGAGAGCTCCCCGGGGTCCCCGAGTTTCTCAATGCACTCGGCAAGAAATAGTAGGCGACGCCGCCACTGGGCGGTACCCACTTGTAGAGGCGGTAACTGTCGCCGCTAGGCAGCGAGAAAGTGATGGCGTCGGCCAGATAGTCCACCGCAGCATCCAGACCGAAGTCCACGCTGGATTGCCAGTTCTTGCCGAAGATGTAACCTTGGTCCCACTTGTCTTCCGACCGGTAAAGGCGTTGGATACCCAGGCTCAACGCGGAAGCATGTGCGAAATCGGTTTGATACAGGCGTTTGTTGCCACTGGCCAGATCCACGGGCCGAGGAGAGATCGGCGTAGCCGCAGGAACAGTGGAGCAGCTCTGACCGGATTCCTTTTTGCCGTCGCCCGCTCCAATCACGTCGGCCTTGTAGGCTGGCGGCTGGTGGTACTGGCTCTCGTTCTGGGAGAAATAGTAATTGCGGACTACCAACCCTTCTGGCGACGAGTTCGACTTTCCTTCGACTGTCACCGGCTCCAGCACTGGATTCTTGGTGGTTCCCTCGGCCAGACCGTGCTCCGCAAGCGCGGCGAGGATTAGAACGAATATGTACTTGATGGAAACGCTAGAGGGCATGATTGTTCAATGCTTGCAAGACGATTCTGGGCTTGAGAGTGCGTTACCGATGCATCAGTTTGAGATGATCTGGCCACCGCGCGAAATGACGTCAAGCCAACCGTTTGGTCAGACCGATATTTCTATTTTCAGTCAAAAATTAACAAATCCATCCCTGAAGTGAATATTTGCGCCATTTTGGTCAGACCTCCGATGATCAGTGCTTAAAGCTGGGAAAGTAGCAGGTCTGACGCCAATGGCTTCTCAGACCCTGTTCGCTGGCAGAGGCGCCGTGAGAGCCGTCGGCGCCTGCGCGCCGTTGAACGGCCGACGGTCGCGCGCCGGCTGCGCTGCTGCGGCAGGCGGATGAAGCGATGTTTGCAAACAAGCGGGCTGGAGACGAGCACATCCGCTGCTCCCGGCCTCCGACCCCGCTGCCCTGAGCACTCACGCTCCCGCTCTTGCTGCGCGCGCATCTCGTCATGCAACGCAGGCGCTGGTGGCGGCCCGAGATCATCGAGCCGGCAGGGCGCCTGCGACTTCACCGGCAGGGACAAGCACCTTCCCCGGCGGCCATTGGCTCATGACGGGATAAGCCGCCGACGCCAGTTCTTCGGCCGACCAGTTGCGCGTCAGCCAGATCGTCATGGCTCCGGTGGTCAGATGCCACCACGACATATTCCGGCGGGGCAGCCTCCAAACGTAGTCACGGGCCATCCAGTACGCCAAGGTCTCGCCAGGGGTCACCGACGGTTGATCGCCCGACACAAGGCGCCACGCGACGCCATATGGACTCATCCGCTCCAGCTTGGGCTGACCCGTCCCGTGCACCAACCGCCACACCCAGGCCTGCTGCTCCGCCGTCACCATCTGCGCTGGCTTGGCCGGCATGGTGTCAAAACGGCTCAACCCCAACTCGTACAACAGCCACGGCGACAGCAGCACTACAACAGCGAGCACCCCTAGAAAGCCAGCCCCAAAATGCAGCAGTTTTCGCATGGTGCGCCAGTTTGCAGCATGTTGCCCTACCTGTAGGACTGCACTGACATCCGCTCGGCACGCATGCCGTCGCCGCACCCGCGCGCTCGCGTGGACAGTGCAAGCATGACCGAGCCGTCCCCCCTCACGCCCGCACCCCTGCCGCAAGACCTCACGCCTGCGGGTGCCGCGACCGACTTTCTCCGCGTGGCCGCAGGCCCCGGAGCGGCGGCGGCGGTGGTGCGGGCCGTGCAGTTCGGCGCCGAGCGCTTTGCCGAGCACGGCCGCAGCCTGGCCACGGCCCAGCGCGTCGAGGATGACAGCCGCAAGCCGCGCCCCTTCTTCCCACGCCTGAAGAGCAATCTGCAGGTCTGGGACGCCGCACTGGAGGTGCTGTCCGAGCACGGCCTGCAGGCCGACACCGACCCCGCCCACGCCTGGCTGCTGGACAACGCCCGCCTGGTGCAGCAGCAGCTCGACGAGGTGCTGCACGACCTGCCGCGCAGCTATTTCCAGCGCCTGCCGCGCCTGGCCGACGAGCCGCTGCAGGGCCTGCCACGCGTCTACGGCGTGGCCTGGGCCTGGGTGGCGCATGCCGACAGCGCGCTGGACATGACGCTGATGCAGCACTTCCTCGACGGCCATCACCAGGCCGAGGCGCTGACGCTGCGCGAGCTGTGGGCGCTGCCGTCCACGCTGCGCGTGGTGCTGGTGGAGAACCTGCGCCGGCTGGCCGAGCGCGCCGCCTGGCGTCATCTCGGGCGGCGCGGGGCTCAGGCGCTTTTCGAGGCGCTGCCGCAGCTGAAGCCCGATGCCGCGCGCCAGCAGCTCGCCAATTGGCAGGCCCAATGGCCGCACGACCCCGCCGTGCAGGCCCTGGCGCTGCGCCTGCATGAGCGCCTGGTGGACCGCGCCCTCGGCCAGCCCCAGGAGGATGAGGACCTTGACGGCCCCGAGTCCTCCTGGGTGGCGGCGCGCGACTGGATCTCCGGCCTGCTGCCGGACGCTGCCGCCGCCCAGGATGCCGAGCAGACCGAGTGCGCGGCCGACCACCAGAGCATCCGCAATGCCATCGGCAGCCTGCGCCGCCTGGGTGCGGCCGACTGGGCCAGCCTGTTCGAGGCCGTGCACCCGGCGCTGAAGGCGTTGAACCGCATCGACATCTACCGCCAGGAGCAGGACAGCAGCCAGGACCGCGCGGTGCACGCCATCGAGGCTCTGGCGGCCCGGCACCGCCTGCCCGAGGCCGACGTGGCCGAAGTGCTGCGCGGGCTGTGCAACGACCCGGCCTGGGCGGCCGACGCCGCCGAGCGCGCGCCGCTGCACTGGCTCTCCCGTCGCGGCCGGCCGCAACTGCTGTCGGCGCTGCGCATCCGCGATTTCTGGGCCGAGCGCGCAGCTGCGCTGCTGCTGCGCCACCGCACCGCCGTCTACCTGTCCAGCCTCGCCGGCCTCAGCATCGCCGCGATGACCTTCCTGCTGGCGCTGGGCCTGCCCCACGACGCCGGCTGGCCGATGACGGTGGCCGCCGCGCTGCTGGCCGCGCTGCCGGCCAGCGAGGCCATCGTCGCGCTGGCCAACCGTCTGATCAGCGAAAGCTCCCGGCCGCTGCGCCTGCCACGGCTGTCCTGGCCGCAGGGCATCCCGGCCGAGTCACGCACCCTGGTCGTCATCCCCTGCATGCTGACGCGCGCCAAGGGCATCACGACGCTGCTGGCACAGCTGGAGCGACACCACCTCGCCAACCTGGAGGGCGAGGCCCAGTTCGCGCTGCTCAGCGACTTCGGCGACGCTCGGAGCGAGCACTTGCCGCAGGACAAAGAGCTGCTGGCCCGGGCGCAGGCGGGCGTCGCGGCCTTGAACCAGCGCCACGGCCCGAGCTGCGGCGGCCTGCCGCGCTTCCTGCTGCTGCACCGCCAGCGCCGCTGGAGCGAGACCGAGCAGAAGTGGATTGGCTGGGAGCGCAAGCGCGGCAAGACGGAGGCGCTGGTGACGCTGCTGGCCGCTGACCCTTCAACTTTGGCAGAAGACACCCTGCCCGACCGCTTCGTCGATCTCGGTGCGCTGTCCACGCCCGCGCCCGGCATCCGCCACCTCGTCACGCTGGACAGCGACACCGCCCTGCCCCCGGGCACCCTGCGTGAGTTGGTGGCCATCGCCGCCCACCCGCTGAACCGGCCGCGGGTGCAGACCTCCGCACGCGGCGCCATCACCGTCGTGCATGGCCACGGCATGCTGCAGCCGCGCATCGCCACGCCGCTGGCCACGGCCGCCGGCAGCTCCACCGTGCACGGCACCTGGTTCCACAGCCTGTTCGCCGGCCAGCCGGGGCTGGACCCGTACAGCACCGCCGCGTCCGAGGTCTACCAGGACCTGTTCGACGAAGGCAGCGCCACCGGCAAGGGGCTGATCGATGTGCATGCCGCCGCGCAGGTGCTGGCCCACCGCCTGCCCGAGGGCCAGGTCTTGAGCCATGACCTGCTGGAAGGCTCGCTGATGCGCTGCGCCGGCGTCAGCGACGTGGTGCTGGTGGAGGCCGCGCCCATGCATGCCGACGTGGCCGCCGCGCGCATCCACCGCTGGACGCGGGGCGACTGGCAGCTGTTGCCCTTCATCAACCATCCACGCCGCTGGGGCCTGCGCGCCGTGCATGTGTGGAAGATGCTGGACAACCTGCGCCGCAGCCTCGTCGCACCGGCCTCGCTGCTGCTGCTGGTCACGTCATGGCTGGGCCTGGGCCTGTCGCCGGGCTGGGCGCTGGCTGCCGTGGCGGCGGCCTTCGGCGTCGGGCCGCTGATGGGCGCGCTGGCCGCCTGCGCGCCGGCGCGTGACCGCATCTCGCTGCCGCGCTTCTACCGTCAGGCCGCCATCGAGCTGAGCCGCACGGCCGCGGGCACGGTGTGGCACCTGGCCATGCTGCCGGCCACGACCTGGCTGCAGCTCGACGCCATCGCGCGCGCCGTCTGGCGCCAGAAGGTCACGCGGCGCGGCCTGCTGGAGTGGACGACGGCCGACGCCGCCGAAGCCGCCGCCCGCACCGACTGGCTGCCGCTGTGGCGCCAGCACCGCAAGCTCACGCTGGCCGCCGGCGTGCTCATCACGCTGCTGGTCAACGCCAACTTCGTCGGCCTGGACGTGGCCTGGCACATCGCCCTGCCGCTGCTGGCCGCCTGGCTGCTATCGCCGCTGTGGATCGCGCTGGCCAGCCGGCCGCGTGCCCGGCCGCGCCGCGAGGCCATCGACGACGACGGCCGCCACTACCTGCTGGGCGTGGCGCGCGACACCTGGCGCTGGTTCGAGCGCTGGGTCACCAAGGACGACAACGACCTGCCGCCCGACAACGTGCAGTTCGACCCCGACACGGCCATAGCCCACCGCACCTCGCCCACCAACATCGGCCTCTACCTGCTGTCGGCCTGCTGCGCGCGCGAGTTCGGCTGGCTGCACGACGTGGGCCTGGCCGAGCGCGTCAAGCGCACGCTGGACACCGTCGACAAGCTCCCCAAGCACCGCGGCCATCTCTACAACTGGATGGACACGCAGCGCCTGACCGTGCTGGAGCCGCATTACGTGTCGGCCGTGGACAGCGGCAACCTGTGCGCCCACCTGCTTGTCGTGGCGGCGGCCTGCGAGGGCTTTGCGCGTGGCGGCGACGGCTTCCCGCCGCCACCCGAAGTGGCACAGGCGCTTGACGAGGTGGCCAACCGGGCCCGCGCCATGGCGCTGGCGCATGACTTCCGCTGGCTCTACGACACGCAGCGCCGCCTGCTGCACATCGGCGCCGTCGCGCCCCCGGGGGTCGAGCACGGTGGCGAGCGGCTGGACCTGAACCACTACGACCTGCTGTGCTCCGAGGCGCGCCTGACCAGCCTCGTCGGCATCGCCAAGGGCGACCTGCCCGCCTCGCACTGGGGCGCTTTGGGCCGGCCCTTTTTCTCGCGCGGCACCGTGACCGGGCTGAAGAGCTGGTCGGGTTCGATGTTCGAGATGCTGATGCCGTCCCTGGTGCTGGACGAACCCGCCGGCAGCGCGCTGGAGGAAGCGGCGCGCGCCACGGTCATGGAGCAGATCCGCGCCGGCCGCGCCAAGGGCCTGCCCTGGGGCGTGTCCGAGAGCGCCTATGCCAAGCGCGACGAGAGCCTGGCCTACCAGTACGGCCCGCAGGGCAACGCCGCCCTCGCGCTGCGCGACACGCCGCCGGAAGAGATCGTCATCGCGCCCTACGCCAGCCTGATGGCGACCATGGTGATGCCGCGCGCGGCCGTGGCCAACCTGCGCCACCTGCAAGCCCTGGGCGCACGCCACGAGCATGGCTTCATGGAGGCGCTGGACTACACCGCCAGCCGCCAGCCCGAGGCGCCGAGCGACAGCGAGGACACGCCGGCCCGCGTCGGCCCGCGCCTGCAGCGCATCGGCACGTCCATGAGCCACCACCAGGGCATGGCCCTCGTGGCGCTGACCGAGGTGCTGTGCGGCGGCGCGCCGCAGCGCTGGGCCGACGCCGAGCCGCGCCTGTCCGCCGTGCGCTGGCTGCTGCACGAGCGCGCCCCGCACGAGGTGCCGCCATTGCGGGAACCTCCCGCCACGCCCACGCGCGCCACGCCGCGCCGCGCCCACATCTCCCTGGTCGTGCCCGAGACGCGCGGCCGCGCCCTGCCCGCCACCGCCTGGCTGGGCCATGGCCGCCTGACCGCCATGCTGCGCGAGCACGGCGGCGGCGCGCTGATGTTCGGCGAGCCCGGCGCGCAGGTGCTGGTGAACCGTTGGCACGACGACCTCGCGCAGGACCTGCTCGGCCACCACCTGCATCTGCGCGACCTGGACACGCCCTGGCCCGCCCATGCCAATGCCGATGGCCACTGGCGCGGCGGGCCCGAGGTCACCCCCTGGCGGTCGCTCACGCTGCGGCCCACGCCCGGCCCGCAGTGGCGTTACAGCGCCCGCCTGCACCCGGCCAGCGCGCAGTTCAGCGCCGAGGGCGAGCAGTTGCACGCGCAGACCGAGGTCTGGGTGGCGGTGGAGGACGACGTCGAGCTGCGCCGCATCACGCTGCGCAATCTCTCCGACCGCGAGCGCCGCCTGGCGCTCGTGTCCAGCTTCGAGCCCGTGCTGGCCCCGGCCCGCGCCGACCTGGCCCACCCGGCCTTCGGCAAGCTCTTCCTGCAGGCCCGCTGGGCGCCCGAGCAGCGCGCCCTGCACTGGCAGCGTCTGCCGCGCGGCCACAAGGAGGCGCCGCTGCACGCGGTGCACGCCCTGGTCGGCGTGGAAGTGGAAGGCGGCGCGCGGCTGGACCGCCTGCAGGCCGGCGCCGACCGCGCCCACTGGCTGGCCCGCGGCGGCCGTGCCGGCCAGCCCGGCGGCGCCATTGCCCGCGCTGACGCCAAGGCGCTGCGCAGCGGCACCCTGCCCGGCCTGAGCACCGCGGCCGGCGCGCTGGACACCGGCAACGACCCCATCTCGCTGCTGCACCTGGCGCTGACGCTGCCGCCCGGCGGGCGCATCACGCTGACCATCGCCACCGCCGCCGCGCCCGAGGCGCAGACGCTCAACCACGCGCTCGACAAGCTGGCCCAGACGGCCCTGCGCGAGCGCACGCTGATGCTGGCCCACACCATGGCCGGCGTGCGCACCCAGGGCGCCGGCCTGGCCCCGGGCGCCTGGCGCGCCGGCCTGGCGCTGCAGACGCTGCTGACCTCGCAGGCCGCGCGCGACGGCGTGCCGGCGCTGGAGGGCAGCTTCCAGCGCGACGCACTGTGGCGCCACGGCGTGTCGGGGGACGCGCCCATCATCCTCATCCGCGTGGCCGACACGACCGGCGTGCTGATGGTGCGCGAGCTGTGCGCGCTGCTGCAGGCCCAGGGCAGCCCGCTGGCGGTGGACATCGTCGTGCTGGACGCCGAGCCGGCCTCCTACCTGGCGCCGGTGTCGCGCGCGCTGCGCTCACTGGCCGAGCAGCAGCAGCGTGGCCGTGCGCGGCTGCATGTGCTGTCCGACGGCGCCGTGCAGGACGACACCCGCTTCGCTCTCAACCTGCTGGCCCGCGTGCGCTGGTTTGCCGACGGCCGGCCGCTGGCCCAGCAGCTGGAGCGCATCACCGCGCCGCACGAGCAGGCCGCCAAGGCCCGCCGCGCCGCGCTCGCCACCCATGTGCTGTGGCAGCACGCCGAGCCGGGCGCCACGCAACCCACGCACGACTTCGACGCCGCCAGCGGTGCCTGCGTCTTCGAGCTGGCACCCGCCAGCCAGCCGCCGCGCCCCTGGGTCAACGTCATCGCCAACGAGAGCTTTGGCTGCCAGGTGTCGGAGCGCGGCGCCGGCATGGCCTGGGCCGGCAACAGCCGCCTGCACCAGATCACGCCCTGGTCCAACGACGCGCTGCTGGACAGCCCGGGCGAGTGGCTGATCCTGCACTGCCTGGACAGCGGCTGCGCCTGGCTGCTGGGCCGCGCCAGCGCCCACCAGCCCGTGGCCCACCTGCCCGGCGCCACGGCCCTGGCCTTCACGCTGCCCCACCTCGTCGTGCGCCTGCGCTGGACGGTGGACGCCAGCGCCGCCGTGCGCCAATGCCAGGTCGAGCTGCATGCCGCGCCCGGCAGCGCGCCGCGCCGCCTGCGCCTGCTGGCCGGCGCGCAATGGCAGCTGGGCATGGACAGCAGCGCGCGCCGCAGCGTCGTCACGCGCATCGAGGCGCCGACCCCCAGCAACGCCAACGACGTGCCGCTGCTGGTGCTGGCCACGCAGGCCGACGGCCTGAACGGCTTTGGCGGCCACACCGCCTGGCTGGCGCTGCGCCCGACGCGCGGCGGCGACGTGACGCCCGACCAGGTGGAAAGCCTGGCCGAGGACCATGCGCTGTGGCCCTGGCCCCATGAGGCCGGCTTTGCCGCCGACCTGAACCCGCCGCGGCTGTGGAACGCCGCCATCGAGGCCAGCGGCGACCGCCGGCTGTTGTTCGACGACGAAGGTCGCCTCGTCATGCCGCATGCGCTGGACGGCCAGGCCGGCCCCCACACGGACGCCGCCGCGCTGCTCGCCGTGCCGCTGCGCCTGGAGGCCGGCCACGCCTGGCACGCGACCGTGCTGCTAGGCCATGCGCCCAGCCTGAACGCGGCGCGCGAGCGGGCCCGCGAGGCCTGGAAGGTGGACCCGCTGCTGCGCCTGGCCGCACAACGCCAGGTGTGGCGCAACTTGAGCGCCCCGGTGCAGGTGGCCACGCCCGACGCCGGCTTCGACGCCCTCGTCAATCACTGGCTGCCCACGCAGGTGCTGGCCTGCCGCATCTGGGGCCGCGCTGGCTTCTTCCAGGCCGGCGGCGCCTTTGGCTTCAGAGACCAGTTGCAGGACGCGATGGCCCTGGTGCAGCACGCGCCCGAGCGCCTGGCCGAGCAGATCCGCCGCCACGCCAAGCGCCAGTTTCGGGAAGGCGATGTGCAGCACTGGTGGCACGAGCCCGCCGGCGCCGGCGTGCGCACCCATTTCGCCGACGACCGGCTGTGGCTGGCGCTGGCGCTGGCCCTGTATACCGAACGCACCGGCAACACGGCGCTGGCCGATGAGCAACTGCCCTTCATCGAAGGCCGGCCCGTGCCCGAGGGCGCCGAGGACATCTATGAAACGCCCTTCGTCAGCGCCGACACGGCCAGCCTCTACGAGCACGCGGCGCGCAGCATCGACATCAGCCTGCCCGTAGGCATCCACGGCCTGCCGCTGTTCGGCACCGGCGACTGGAACGACGGCATGAACCGGGTCGGCGCCGAGGGCCGGGGCGAGTCGGTGTGGATGGGCTTCTTCCTGTGCGCCTGCATCGACGCGCTGCGGCCCATGGCCATCGCGCGCGGCGAGAAGGCCCGCGCCGAGACCTGGAAGCAGGCGCGCGACAAGCTCTCCGCCGCGCTGGACGCGAACGCCTGGGACGGCGAGTGGTATCGCCGCGGCTGGTTCGACGACGGCTCGGTGCTGGGCACGCACACGGCCAGCGAATGCCGCATCGACCTCATCGTGCAGGCCTGGGCCGTGCTCACTGGCGCCGCCCGGCCTGAACGCGCCGCCCAGGCCCTGGACAGCGCCTGGCGCGAGCTGCACGACCGCGACGCCCACCTGCTGCGCCTGCTGTGGCCGCCGTTGAAGGACCACCAACCCGAGGCCGGCTACATCCAGGCCTACCCCGGCGGCGTGCGCGAGAACGGCGGCCAGTACAACCACGCCGCCACCTGGGCGCTGATGGCCAGCGCCCAGCTCGGCCAGGCAGACCGCGCCTGGGCGGCCTTCACGGCCATCAGCCCGGCCCACCGGGGTGCGCACGGTGCCGTCTACGGGCTGGAGCCGTTTGCCGTGGCAGGCGACATCGAGACTGCCCAACCCCACGCGGGGCGCGGCGGCTGGAGCTGGTACACGGGCGCGGCCGGCTGGCTGCTGCGCGCCGCCGTCGAGTCGATCTGCGGCGTGCGCCTGCGCCATGGGCAACTCACCGTGCAACCCTGCCTGCCGCCGCACTGGTCCCAGGCGCGGGTGCGGCTGGATACCGGCGGGCGTAAGGTCGAGGTGCTGGTGCAGCGGGCCGCGCCCCAAGCCAAGGTGCCGGCGGGCTACACGCTGCTCGTTCCGGGCAGCGCCCTCATGCTGGCCGAGGCTGAGGGCGAACTCAAATTGTGGGTGCCGACGTCAGAACGGGCTGCCGCGCTGCGCGCCGAGCCGGCGCTGGTTTGAAACAGATCGGCAAAAAAGGAAAGCGGCCCCGCAGGGCCGCCTTTTCCTTCGGCAAGGTTTGCCGCTTTTCGCTAGGCCGAGACGCCAAGAAAGAGCGCCATAACCAGGCCACCCAGCAACACGGTGGTAAACAGGCGCTGGCCGACGACGGCGTCAATGGCTTCCAGCGAGCACAGGGCTCGCAGGCTGCCGTCGGACACGGTGCGGCATTGGCGCAGGTGCGCACCAAGGCTTTCCAGATGCTGACGCAGCAAATGATCGGTAGCGCGGGACATCTTGTGCTCCTTCCTGAAGGGTTAGCTTACAACTCTAGGCGCGCCGTCGTGCCTTTGCATCCGGACACGAGCAAAAGTTCGGGTAGGACCACGCCTACTTTGGCTGAGGCAACATGGCGGCCATGACTGCCCACCTGCTGCTCCGCCTCGTCCTTGCGGCTTGCGCCTTGGCAATAGCAGGCAATTCCCATGCCGAGCCGATCAAGGTCGGCTCCAAGCGCTTCACCGAGAGCTATCTGCTCGGTGAGATCGTTAGCCAAACCCTTGCCGGCCAGGGCATTGCCGCCGAGCACCGCCAGGGCCTGGGCAACACCGCCATCCTCGCCACGGCGCTGCAGCAGGGGCAGATCGACCTCTACCCCGAGTACACGGGCACCATCGTGCGCGAGTTGCTCAAGCGCGAGTCCGCCGCCGACGCGCAGGCGCCGCTGGAGCAGATCAACGCCTGGCTCAAACCACTCGGCCTGAAGGCTGCCGTGCCGCTGGGCTTCAACAACAGCTATGCGCTGGCGATGCGCGAGGCCGACGCGGCACGCTTGGGGCTGACGACGCTCTCCGACCTGGCCACCAAGGCGCCCCAGCTCAAGCCTGGCCTGTCCCACGAGTTCATCGCCCGTGCCGACGGCTGGCCGGCGCTGCAGCGCGCCTACGGCCTGACGCTGGAGCCCGGCAGCGGGCTGGACCACGGCCTGGCCTACCAAGCGCTGGCCGGTGGCCAGGTCGACCTCATCGACGTCTACACGACCGACGCCCAACTGGCCCGCCAGCCGGTGCGCGTGCTGCGCGACGACCGCGGTTTCTTCCCCCGCTACGACGCCGTGCTGCTGATGCGCGCGGCGGTGGACGACAAGCCGCTACAAGGCCTGGCTGGCCGCCTGCCCGAGGCACGCATGATCCAGCTCAACGCCGCCGCAGAGCTGGAGAGCCGGCCGTTTGCAGATGTGGCGCGGAGCTTCCTGGAGGCCGCCCCTAGCGCCGCGCAGCCCAACGGCTTCATCGCGCGGCTGCTGGCGCCCGATCTCCCCAAGCTGCTCGCCCAGCATCTGACCCTCGTCCTCGGTTCGCTGGCGCTGGCCGTGGCGGTGGCCGTGCCGCTGGGCATCGCGGCGCATCGCCTGCCGCGCCTGGCCGGGCCGGTCATGGCCACCGTGGGCCTGTTGCAGACGCTGCCCTCGCTGGCGCTGCTGGCCTTCCTGATCGCCATCGTCGGCCGCATCGGCTTCGTGCCGGCGCTGCTGGCCCTGTTCGTCTACGCGCTGCTGCCCATCGTGCGCAACACGCATGCCGGCTTGGCTAGCGTCTCCACGGGGCTGACGCAAGCCGCGCTGGCCCTGGGCCTGACGCGCAGCCAGGCGCTGCGCAGCATCGAGCTGCCGCTGGCCCTGCCGACGCTGATGGCCGGCGTGAAGACTGCAGCCGTCACCAACGTCGGCACCGCGACCGTGGCGGCCTTCGTCGGCGCTGGTGGCCTGGGCGAGCGCATCGTCGCGGGCCTGGCCGTCAACGACAGCGCCTTGATGCTGGCCGGCGCGTTGCCGGCCGCCGCACTGGCCATCGCCGTGCAGCTGGCCTTCGATGCGCTCGAACACAGGGTCATGCCGAACCTGCGCCAAGATGGCATGCAGCGATTGGGAAGTGCCGAGGCATGAACAGAGCGATGCGATCAAGCGTGTGCGCGGGCTGGCTGCTGGTCTCGGCCATGGCCGCCGAGGCCAGCTGCACGCGGCCCATCGAGGTGCCGATGTCGCCCATCGGCCTCAGCGTCACTTTCGACGGCGAACGGGCCGGCGGCATCTATCCCACGCTGCTGCGCGAGCTGGCTGCCACCACGGGCTGCGAGTTCCTGATCAAGCGCGTGCCGCGGGCGCGGCTGCAGAAGATGTTCGAGTCCAGCCAGGCCGACTTGCTGCTGCCCGCGTCCGCCTCGCCGTCGCGCGACGGCGACGGTGAGTTCGTGCCACTGATCCAGGTGCGCGCCAGCCTGCTGACGCTGACCCGCAGCAAGGCGCTGCCGCAATCGCTGGCCGAGTTGATCGCTCAGCCCGGCTTCAAGCTCGCCGTCGTGCGCGGCTTCACTTTCGGCGCGGAGTACGACCGGATGGTGGCGACGCTGCGCGAGCAGAAGCGCCTGATCGAAGAGCCCGATGCCGTTGGTGTGGCGCGCGCGCTGCGCATGGGGCTGGCGCACGGCACCGTCATGGCGGCGTCGATCTTCATCGGCACGCTGGTCAGCGACGCCACCCTTACGCCGCTCATCAAGCAAGTCAGCGTGGACCCGCTGGAAGGCCTCGGCTGGGCGGAAAGTGGCGTCTACCTGTCACGCCATTCGCTCGCCGAGGCCGACCGCCGCACGCTGCGCCTGGCCTTCGCGCAAATGGCCAAGACCGGGCGGCTGTGGCAGCTGTTCGTCGACATGTACCCGCCGGGCAGCCTGGGGGTCAGCATCCGGCCCTACTGACGGCACTCGGCACGTAACGGCGTCACGGAATCCGGTAGAACGGATTAGGCAGAAGAAAGGCCTTCTCGGCGTAGCCGCCGGCGAGGTCGCTGGGCTGGTCGCCCATCGTCGCGAGGACCTGGTAGCCCTGCATGACGATGCGGGCACGCTCCCCGGCCTTGAAGCTCGCGGCTGAAAACGCGCTGTGCGTGCCGTCCGGCCGCAGCACCACGCCGGCCCAGCCGTCGTAGCCGGCGCTGCGCAGGTTGGCCTCGGTAACAGCGCGCTCGGCCTCCTTGCGGCCGGTGATGAAGAACACCGCCACGCCGGCGCTGCGCGCCGCCTTGTAGAGCTTGAGCGTTGCGGCAACGGCGGGCGCGCGGCCTTGCGCGTCCCACGCCAGCGCGCCACAGGCCGTGCCAGGCGCGGCCGCGCAGTCGCCGTTGACGATGTAGCCGAAGTCGTTCTGGGCCATCTGCGCCCAGTTGTCCAGCGAGGTCTCGTCGATGTCGAGCACCAGCGCCGGTTTGGCGACCTGCTTGGCGCGCGCCAGCACGTAGGCGGAGGCAGCGTCGGCGGCCTCGGCCTGGTCACGTGCGTAGCCACCCTCGTGATAGGCCTTGAACTGGGCCTTCAGCTCGCCCAGGTTGGTGGTGGGTTGCAGGCCCTTCTCGGCATGGAGCCAGTGCGTGGTGGCGGCGGGCGCAGGGCAGGCGCCCGGCGCGAAGCTCTCGTTGAGCAGGCGGGCCAGGCGCACGCCGCCGAGCGCGAGTTGCTGGTCCAGCACGGGCAGCACGGCGGCGTAGTAGGCGTCGTCGATGCTGCCATCGGCGGGAATGAGCTGGTCGTTCCAGATCAGTTCGCCCACGGCGTGTGACTGGATGGCCCAGTCGGCGGGCTGGTCGGCGCCGCTCTTCAAGTCGAAGTCTTGCGTGGCCAACAGCGTCTTCTCCAGGCGGTCGACATAGGCGCCCCAGTCCCAGACCGTGCGGCGGATGAGGCCCGAGTCCCACAGCGAATGCAGGTTGCCGCTCTCCAGCGCGCAGGCACCCTTGCAGGTCTGGCCATGCAGGCTGCCATGCACCTTGAAGCCGTTGCCGCCTTCCAGGTCACCCGTGGCGTGCAGGGGCTGGTGCAGGTCGCCCACGAAGTGCACGACGTAGCGCAGCGCTTCGCGCCGGGCCTCCTCCGTCGGGCCGCAGCGCAGGTTCTGCTGGGCGCGGCGCAGGGCGTTGACGATGCAGTCCCCCTTCTCCGTCGGCGCGCAGTGGGCCTTCTCGTCGTAGTCGTGCACGCCACGCGGGATGTCGACGAAATGCAGGTTGAAGTCGCTCTTGCGCTCGCCGCGCACGTCGTCGGCCCAGCTGGCCACCGAGGCCAGGCTGGCGCCAGACTGCAGCTTGGCAACGCCGGCAGCAGCGGCGGGCGTGAGCCGGCGCTGCGCGATCTCGGCGACGATGGAATGGCCCTCCTGCCCCCACGCATGGCACCACGTCGGCATGAGGGCGAGCGCGGCGATGGCGCCGAGGCGGCGAAACAGAATCAGGTGGGGTGCGCTCATGACGTGGGGCCGGCGGAAAACCGGCTAGTTTGCACCGCTGCGGCCGGAGCGGCGGGAAGTCAGCGACCCCATTTGCCTCAGCTTTGACTCAAGCTGCGGTAGATCTCGACGTAACGCTGCGCCGCCTCGTCCCACCCGAAGCGCTGCCCCATCGCCGCCTTTCGCACCCGCGCCCAGTACTCGGGCCGGCTCCACAGCGCGAACGCCCGCCGCAGCGCACGGCGGTAGGCGTCGGCCGTGAAGGCGTTGAAGACAAAGCCGGTGGCGGTGCCGGCGGCGAGGTCTTCGAGCGTCGTGTCGACAACCGTGTCGCCGAGGCCGCCGACGCGGTGGACCAGCGGCAACGCGCCGTAGCTCAGGCCGTAGAGCTGCGTCAGGCCGCAGGGCTCGAAGCGGCTGGGCACCAGCACCACGTCGCTACCGGCGTAAATGCGGTGGGCCAGACCTTCGTCCATGCCGGTGCGGCGGGCGATCTGGGCGGGATGCCGGGCGGCTGCGTCGCCAAAGGCGGCATCCAGGCGGGCATCACCGCTGCCGAGGATGACGAGCTGGCCACCCGCGTCGATCAGGTCGTTCAGCGCTTCAAGCACCAGTGGCAGGCCCTTCTGCTCGGTGAGGCGGCTGACGATGCCGAAGACCGGCACGTCGGGCGTCACGGGGAGGCCGAATTCGCGTTGCAGCGCGGCCTTGCAGGCGGCCTTGCCGCTCGCGTCGCCGACATGGAAGCGGGCCGCGATGGCGTGATCGTTTTCCGGCGACCAGATGCCATAGTCGACGCCGTTCAGGATGCCGTGCAGCACGCCCGCGCGGTGACGCAGCAGGCCGTCGAGGCCGCAGCCCTGCTCGGCGGTCTGGATCTCTTTCGCGTAGGTCGGGCTGACCGTGGTGATCGCGTCCGCGAACTGCAGGCCGGCCTTCATGAAGCTGACCTGGCCATAGAACTCCAGGCCCTCGACGGCGTAGTGCGTGGGCGGCAGGCCGAGCTCGCTGAACTTGTCGGCGGCGAACAGGCCCTGGTAGGCGAGGTTGTGCACGGTGAAGACGCTCCGTGCCTCGGTGCGGCGGCGCGAGCGGCTGGCGTTCACATGCGCGCAGGCCAGGCCCGCATGCCAGTCGTGGGCATGGACGATGTCCGGCCGCCAGGACGGGTCCACGCCCTCGGCCAGGCGCGCGGCGGCCAGGCCGAGCAGCGCGAAGCGGCGGTGGTTGTCGGCGTAGGCCACGCCGGCTGCGTCGGCGTAGGGGTTGCCGGGGCGGTCGAACAGGCCGGGCGCGTCGAGCACATACACAGGCACGTCAAAGCCCGGCAGACGGCCGCGCAACAAGGCCGCCCTGCCCTCGCTCCAGGGCAGCGCCACGGGGGCAACGGCGCATTCGTGGTTCAGCGCATCGCGGATGGCGGGGAAGCCGGGCACGAGCAGGCGGGGTTCGGCGCCGGCCGCCATCAACGCCGCCGGCAGCGCGCCGGCCACGTCGGCTAGGCCGCCAGTCTTCAGCAGCGGAAACAGCTCCGCGCTGACCTGGAGAACACGCGTCACAGCCTGGCCAGCATCTGCTTCGTGATGAGCACGACCCCGTTCTCCGTGCGTTCGAAGCGGGCCGCGTCCAAAGCCGCGTCTTCACCGACGACGAGGCCGTCGGGGATCTCGCAGGCGCGGTCGACGATGACCTTGGTCAGGCGGCAGTGGCGGCCGAGGCTGACGCCGGGCAGCAGCACGCTCTGGTGCACGTTGCAGAAGGAGCGGATGCGCACGTTGTTGAACAGCACCGACGACACGACGTGCGAGCCCGAGACGATGCAGCCGGCGCTGACGATGGCGTTTACCGTCATGCCGTGCATGCCGTTGTGGTCGGGGATGAACTTGGCGGGCGGCAGCTGGCGCTGGTAGGTCCAGATGGGCCAGTCGGTGTCGTAGATGTCGAGTTCGGGGCTGATGGAGGCGAGGTCGAGGTTGGCGGCCCAGAATGCGTCGAGCGTGCCGACGTCGCGCCAGTAGGGCGTGGCGCCGTTGGGGTTGCTGATGCAGCTCATGCCGAACGGGTGGGCGACGGCGCGGTCTTCGGCCACGATCTTGGGGACCACATCCTTGCCGAAGTCGTGGCTGGAATTCGGGTCGGCCAGGTCCTCGGCGAGCATGCGGTAGAGGTAGTCGGCGTTGAAGATGTAGATGCCCATGCTGGCCAGGCAGACGCTGTCGCTGCCGGGCATGGTGGGCGGGTCGGCGGGCTTTTCCAGGAAGGACGTGATGTGGCGCTCGCCGTCCACGGCCATGACGCCGAAAGCCGTGGCCTCGGCCTTGGCCACCTCGATGCAGCCCACGGTGCAACCCGCGCCAGTGGCGACGTGGTCGGCCAGCATGTTGGAGTAGTCCATCTTGTAGACGTGATCCCCCGCCAGCACGACGATGTACTCGGCGCCGGTGCTCTGGATGATGTCCAGGTTCTGATACACGGCGTCGGCGGTGCCGCGGTACCAGCTGTCTTCATCCACGCGCTGCTGGGCGGGCATCAGGTCGACGGTTTCGTTCAGCTCGGCGCGCAGGAAGCTCCAGCCGCGCTGGATGTGGCGCAAGAGCGAGTGGCTTTTGTACTGCGTGACCACGCCGATGCGACGGATGCCGCTGTTGACGCAGTTGCTGAGGGCGAAGTCGATGATGCGGAACTTGCCGCCGAAGTAGACGGCCGGTTTGGCGCGCGAATCGGTGAGCTGCTTCAGGCGTGAGCCGCGGCCGCCGGCCAGGACGAGGGCGATGGCACGGCGGGACAGCTGATGCGGCGAAAGTGCGATGGGGGGCATGGGACGACTGCAAGTGACGGGCTGCCTCCAGTCTGCTTGGGCGACCGGCCTGCCGCCAGGGGAATTCCCCGCAAAACTACACCGTGCCGGGCTGAATCATGACGCTGACCGGCCGGGCAGAAGCACACCGAGCCATGGGCGCCAAGCAGCACCGCCACTTCCGGGTGGAAGGGCCTCGCCTTCAAGCGGACGCCGTCGCCGCCTGCGCCAGCGCGCGCTCGAAGGCGCTGCGGCTGGGCGTCTCGACGAAGACGCAGCGCTTGCCGTGGCGCTTGCAGTGGTCTTTCACGCGCCAGTAGGCGTCGTGGCTGATGCAGCCGGTCTGGCAGATGACGAGGTCGGCCGCCGCGAGCTGCGGCTCCAGCTGGGCCGGCTTGTGCTCGTCGCCGCCGTCGTGATGAAGGAACTGCGCGCCGCAGCCCTCCACGGCCTGGCGGTACTGCGGCACGCTGCCGCCCCGGCCGCCCACGCATAGGATGACGCGATGCTCCAGCCGGACCGGCTCGGCCACGAGCGCGGGCTCGACGGGCTCCGCGGCCTTGGGCGGCTCGGCCACCATCGGCACGCGCGCGCTCAGGCGGCTCGCTTCACGCTGCAGCGCCTGGTTGCGTTCGATCTGCTCGGCCAGACGCTCCATCAATGCCTCGCGCTCCGGCAGGTCGGGCCGCGCCGCCTGCCAGCACTGCAACTGCTCCTGCGCCTGCGCGAGCTGGGTCTGCAGGCTGATCTGCGCGGCACGCAGCTGCATGCGCTCCTGTTCCCAGGCCTGCTGCTCGCGGGCACGGTCCTGGCTCCAGGCCGTCACGCGCTGCTGCACCTCGCCGTAGTCACGCGCCAGGGCGTGATGCTCGGCGGACAGCTCGCGGTGGGCAGCCAAGTCGACGCGCTGCGCGGCGCCGACCTGGTGCTGCAGCATGTGCACTTGGCCCAGCACGCGCATCTCCAGCCATTCGTCGCAACGCGCATGCGTGAGCGTGGCCCACAGCGCGCCGGCGATCTCGCTCTGGGCCGCGCGGTTGCGCCACCAGGTCATCAGCGTGTCGCGGCACTTGGCCTGGGCAACGCTTCGCAGGTCCAGCGAGAAGCGCTGCTCGAGGTCCTTCTGCAGCGCCTCGGCCACCGCGTTGCGGCGCGCGGCGGCGGTAACGAGGCTGCAGTGCAGCGTGTAGTCGTCCTCATCGCCCTGCAGCACGAGCAGCTTCCTGGCCAGCACGCGCACGCGCTCCAGCGGCACGCAGACGCCGATGACGGGGCAATGCGCGTGGCTGCCCAGCTCCCAGAGGCGGCGGCGGCGCGAGCCGGCAGGGAGGGCAGGTGGCGCGGCATGCGCGGCGCAGCAGGGCTCGGCCATTCGAAGGCTTTCGGGAATGGCGCGGGCGGGCGGCGGCTGGCTGGCGCGGGGGAGGTCGAAAAAGACGGCTTACTTGGTCAGGATCAGCTTGCCCAGAGACGTGACGCGCAACCGGTAGACCTGCTGCCGATGCACGATGTGGACCTCGCCGCGCGGGCCGAGCAGCGTGGCGCTGTCGATGTGACGGGGCTGGCTTGCGCCAAGGCTCACCGCCGCAGGCTGAACTGACGCCTGAGCGAGCGCTGGGGGCAGATTGGGGTCAACAAGCATGATTCCACTGTAATGAGAATCATTCTCGATTGCAAGCCTGTCGATGTCCCTCGTGCCCGCGACGGCTCAGCCGCGCTGGCGTTCGCTCTCGTAGAGGCAGATCGCGGCCGCTGCAGCCACGTTCAGCGATTCCTCGCCACCCGGCTGAGGGATGCCGACGGTGAGCGCGCAGCGCGCCATCAGCGCCGGGGACACGCCCTGCCCTTCGTGGCCCATGACCCAGGCGCAGGGCGAGGGCAGCGAGACGCGGTGCAGCTGATGCTCGGTGTGCGAGCTGGTGGCGACCATCGGCACCGCCAGCGCCGCGAGGTCGTCCGCCACCAGGCCCTCGACGAGACGCAGGCCGAAGTGCGCGCCCTGCCCCGCGCGCATCACCTTCGGCGACCACAGCGCCGCCGTGCCCTTGATGGCCAGCACCTGCCGCACGCCAAACGCAGCCGCGCTACGCAGGATGGCGCCGACGTTGCCGGCGTCCTGCAGGCGGTCCAGCACGACGCTTGCTGCGTGCGGATCGATGGCGGGCACCACGGGCAACGTGAGCTCCGCGCCGATCTGCGCCGGCGACTCCAAGCCGCTCAAGCCCTTGAACAGCGCCACCGGCACGACCAGCGCACGCGGCGCAGATTCAGCCAGGGCGCTCAAGGCCGCGTCCTGCATCGCACCCTCGGTGATGACGATGAGCGCTGGCTGCCAGCCTCGCTGCAGTGCGGCGCGCAGCAGATGGTCGCCTTCGATCCACACACTGCCGATCTTGCGGTAGCCGCTGGCGTCGGCACTCAGCTTGCGCAGGCGCACCAGGGCCGGGTTGTCGCGCGAGGTGATGTGGTCGAGCTTCATGCCAGCGGGTTGATCGTCACGTCCACGCAGACCTCACCAGCCGGCGACGGGCCGTCCCGAGGCGGCTGAGCCCCCTCGGGAGGCAGCGGCGTACTCGGCGCGTGGGGGCAGTCTCTGACCGGCGCAAAGCTGCGGCGGTGCCAGGGGCTGGCGCCATGAGCCTTTAGCGCGGCCAGGTGCTCGCGTGTGCTATAGCCCTTGTGTTTGGCAAAGCCGTACTGCGGATAGCTCTCATGCATCTGCTCGCAGAACAGGTCGCGCGCCACCTTGGCAAGGATGCTCGCCGCCGAGATGGCCTGCACCTTCGCATCGCCCTTGACGATGGCCTCGGCCGCCATCGACAGTACTGGCACACGATTACCGTCAACTCGCACCAGCGCCGGCCTGAGCCTGAGGCCCGTCACCGCGCGCTGCATGGCCAGCATGGTGGCCTGCAGGATGTTGATGCGGTCGATCTCCTCGGGCGACGCCTGGGCAATGCTGCAGCACAGTGCCTTGGCGCGGATTTCATCAAACAGCCGCGCGCGTTTGGCGGCCGTCAACACCTTGGAGTCGGCCAGGCCCTTGATGGGTTGCAGGTCGTCCAGGATGACGGCGGCGGCGAACACCGGCCCGGCCAGCGGGCCACGCCCGGCCTCGTCCACACCGGCGATGAGGCCGATCGTGGGGTTCCAGTCCAGGCTGACCTGTTTAGGGGCTGTTGGCATATGAATCGTCCCCACGCTGGGGCGGCCAAGGGTGCAGAGCTAGGCGCAGACCGCAGCCCAGGCTGGCCGCCTGGGCAAGGGCTGCAACAACGCGCTGCGCCCTTGGCCGCCCCAGCCCGAAGGGTGAGGCCCCGCCCAGGGCCCACTCGTTGTTGCAAGTACTCGCCGGGTACCCGACCCGGCTCCGCCTTGCGCCTAGATTGGGCCCTGGGCGGGGCCTCACGTGGGGACGATTCATATGCCAACAGCCCCTGCACCAATGAGCGTCGCGATGGCATCACTGGCGCGCTGTGCGGTGTCTTGCCGCAGCAGCTCGTGGAGTTGGACAAAGCGCTGGTGCAGCGCGGCGCAGCGCGGCGCATCGGCGAGCAGGGCCTCGGCCTCGCGGGCCAGGTTCTCGGGCGTGCAGGCGTGCTGGATCAGCTCGGGCACCAAGAACTCGCGCGCCAGGATGTTGGGCAGGCCCACCCAGGGCAGCAGGCCCCGGCCCTTCATGCGCCACCAGTTCAGCGCATTCATGCGGTAGGCGATGACCATCGGCCGCTTGAACAGCGCGGCCTCCAGCGTGGCCGTGCCGCTGGCCACCAGCGTCAGGTCGCAGGCGGCGAGTGCGGCGTGGGACTGGCCGTCGACGAGCTGGATGTCCGCGCCGCCCACCAAGGGTTCGACCAGGCCACGCAGGCCCGGCACCACGGGCATGACGAAGCGCCGGCCCGGCTTGGCCAGCAGCCGCGCCGCACCAACCAACGCGGGCGCGATGTAGTTGATCTCGCTCTTGCGGCTGCCGGGCAGCAGCGCGATGACGGTGTCGCCTTCGGGCAGTTGCAAGGCCTCACGCGAAACCGCACGCGGCGGCTCCATCGGAATGGCATCAGCCAACGGATGGCCCACGTAGGTCGCGCCGATGCCGGCCTTGTGCAGCATCTCGGGCTCGAAGGGGAACAGGCACAGCACGTGGTCGGCCGCGCGCCTGATGGTCTCGATGCGCTCGGGCCGCCAGGCCCAGATGGACGGACAGACGAAGTGGACCGTCTTGATGCCCGCCTCGCGCAGCCGCGTCTCCAGGCCGAAGTTGAAGTCGGGCGCGTCCACGCCGATGAAGACGTCGGGCCGGTTCGAGATGAGGCGCGTGCCGAGCTGCTTGCGGATCGACAGCAGCTCGCGGATGTTCAGCAGCGCGTCGACGTAGCCGAAGATGGACAGCTTGCTGTGCGGCCACCAAGTCTCGAAGCCCTGCGCCATCATCTTCGGCCCGCCGATGCCTTCGCTGCTAAGCGCCGGCCAGCGCGCACGCAGGCCCTGCAGCAGCAGACCGGCCAGCAGATCGCCGCTGGCCTCGCCGGCCACCATGCCGAGGCGGGGCGCGGTCTGCATGCCGGTCAGCGAACAATGCCGCGCATGGAGGCGGCGAGAAAGTTCAGCATCAGGTCGATGTCGCCGTCTGCGGCACCGCTGTCGCTGCCACGCAGCGCCGCGATGCCCGCCTTGGCCTCGTCCAGCGTGTGCCCGCTGCGGTAGAGCAGCTTGTATATCTGGCGGATCACGCCGATGCGCTCACTGCTGAAATCGCGGCGCTTGAGGCCGACGATGTTGACGGCCCGCGCCGCCAGCGGGTTGCCGTCCACGGTCATGAACGGCGGCACGTCCTGGGCCACGTGGGCCTGGAAGCCGATCATGGCGTGGTCGCCGATGCGCATGCGCTGCAGGATGCCCGTCAGCCCGCCGATGGTGACCCAGTCGCCCACCCGCACATGGCCCGCAAGCGTGGCGTTATTGGCCAGCACGCATTCGTTGCCGATGACGACGTCGTGGGCCAGGTGGCAGTAGGCCATGATCCAGTTGTCGTTGCCCACCGTCGTCTCGCCACGGTCCTGGACCGTGCCGATATTCAGCGTGCAGAACTCGCGGATGGTGTTGCGGTCGCCGATGACCAGCTTCGTCGGCTCGCCGGCGTACTTCTTGTCCTGGTTGGGCGCGCCGATGGAGCTGAACTGGAAGAAGCTGTTGTCGCGCCCGATGGTCGTGTGCCCGTCGATGACGACGTGCGGGCCGACCTTGGTGCCGGCGCCGATCTTCACGTGCGGGCCGATCAGCGTGTAAGCGCCGACCTCGACCGACGAGTCCAACTCGGCGGCCGGGTCGACTATTGCCGTCGGGTGGATGTTCATGCGCGTGAGCTCACGCCGGGATCTTTCGCATCGTGCACATCAGCTGCGCCTCGGCGGCCAACTGCTCGCCCACCAGCGCGCGGCCGGTGAACTTGTAGACGCCGGCCTTGGCGCGGTCCAGCGTGACGTCGAGGATGAGCTGGTCGCCCGGCTCGATGGGGCGCTTGAAGCGGGCGTTGTCGATGCCGGCGAAGTACACGACGGAGTTCTCGTCCAGCACCGTGTCCGTGCTGGCCAGCGCCAGCAAGGTGGCCGCCTGCGCCATGGCTTCGAGCACGAGCACGCCGGGCATGACCGGGCGGTGTGGAAAGTGACCGAGGAAGAAGGGCTCGTTGATCGAGACGTTCTTGAACGCGCGGATGCGCTCGCCCTTGATGACCTCGACGACGCGATCCACCAGCAGGATGGGGTAGCGATGCGGCAGGCGCCTGAGGATTTCGTGGATGTCCATCGTGATCGGGGTCGCCATCTTCGTTGTCTCAGTCATTTCTTTTCCAGCGCGCGCACACGCTCTCTCAAGGTATGGAGTTGGCGCAGCGTCGCTGCATTCTTTTGCCAGCTCGAATTTTCTTCGAAGGGATAGGGGCCGCTGTAGACACCCGGCTCGCCGATGCTGCGCGTGACGGTGGTGGCGGCCGAAATGTGCACGCCGTCGACGAAGGTCAGGTGGCCAACGATGTTGGCCGCGCCGCCGATGGTGCAGTTAGCGCCGATGCGCGTCGAGCCCGCCACGGCCGCACAGCCGGCCATGGCCGTGTTGCGGCCGATGTGCACGTTGTGGGCGATCTGGATCAGGTTGTCGAGCTTGACGCCGTCCTCGATCACCGTGTCGGCCAGCGCGCCGCGGTCGACCGTGGTGTTGGCGCCGATGTCGACGTCGTCGCCGATCATCACGCGCCCGGTCTGCGGGATCTTGATGTAGACGCCCTTCTCGTTGGCGAAGCCGAAACCGTCGGTGCCGATGACGGCGCCCGAGTGGATGATGCCGCGCGCGCCAATCTGGCAGTAGGCGTGGAAGGTGACGTTGGCGAAGAAGTGCGTGCCCTCGCCGACGACCGCCTCGCGCCCGATGTAGCAGCCGGCGTCGATGACGGCGTGTTCGCCGATGACCGCGCCCGCCTCCACCACCACCTTCGGTCCGATGTGGGCCGTGGCGGCGATCCGCGCGCCCTCGCCGATGAAGGCGGTCGGGTGCACGCCCGCCGGCGGCACGATGGCCGTCAGCGAGTGGAAATACTGCGCCGCCCTGGCGAAGTACACATACGGGTTCGGGGTGACGATGCGCGCGCCGGTGTAGCCGGCGGCGATGAATTCGTCATCGGCGGGCGAGACGATCAATGCCGCCGCCGCCGTCCCCAGCGCCTGTGCGCGCAGTTTGCTGTTGCTCAGAAAGCTGATGTGCGAAACGCCGGCGTCCGTCAATGGCGCGATCCCGGTCACTTCCAGGTTCGCGTCCCCCATCAACTGCCCGCCGAAGCGTTCGACCAATTCTCCCAGTCGAGTGCCCATCGGGGTATCCAATCTTGTGTGATTTATTTGTCTTTATCGAGCGCCGCCAGCACCTTGTCGGTGATGTCGATGCGGGGGCTCGCCCATACCGCGTCCTGCAGCACGATGTCGAAGCCTTCCACGTTGGCCATCTGGCGGATGATCTTGGTGGCGCGGTCCGAGATGGCCTGGCGCTCCTCGTTGGTGCGCTGGCTCAGGTCCTCGCGGAACTCGCGCTGGCGGCGCTGGTATTCCTTGTCGAGCTCGAACACGTCGCGCTGGCGCTTGACGCGGTCGGCCTCGGACAGCGCCGGCGCTTCCTTCTCCAGCTTGTCGGAGGCCGTCTTCAGCCGCCCGGCCATCTCCTGCATGGCCTTCTCGCGGCTCTTGAACTCCTCCTGCAGCTTCTCGCTGGCCAGCTTGGCCAGCTTCGATTCGTTGTAGATGCGCTCGGGGCTGAGCCAGGCGATGCGCGAGGCCGAGGTCTGGGCCTGCACCGGCGCCAATGCACTCCATCCCAGCGCGAGCACGGCGAGATATTTGGTCAATGTAACGGATGCAGTCTTCAACTTGTTTCTCCGAGGTAAATATTAATGCCGTACTCTGTTAAAACCGGGAACCGCATCAGAAGCCGCTGCCCATCTGGAACTGGAAGCGCTCCAGGCGGTCGCCTTCCTTGGCGTTCAGAGGCTTAGCATAACTCAACTTGAGCGGACCGACCGGGGAAATCCAGCTGATGCCCAGGCCGGCCGAATAGCGCAGCTGCTGCAGGCGCATCTTCTCGCCTTCCTGGTACACCTGGCCGCCGTCGACGAAGCCGAACCAGCGCAGGCTGCGGTCCTGGCCCGAACCGGGGAACGGCAGCTGCAGCTCGGCGTTGCCGATCAGGCGCGAGGCGCCGCCCAGCGCGTCGCCGTAGCGCGGATCGACCGCGCCCAGCGAGGAGCTCAGGTAGCCGCGCACCGAACCGATGCCGCCGCCGTAGAAGTTCTTGAACACCGGGTACGAGCTGTCGCGCAAACCGCGGCCGTAATCGACCTCGCCCTTCAACGCCAGCGTCACCTTCGAGAACAGCGGCTTGTACCACTGCTGTTCGTAGACCGCGCGGTAGTACTTCTGCTGGCCGATAATGTCCAGTTCCAGGTTGACGCGCTGGTAGCGGCCAACCGTTGGCGTCAGCGCCGAATCGCGGCTATCGCGCGCCCACGCCATCGTCAGCGGCACCGCGTTGGTCCGGGCGCTGCCGATGCCGCTCTGGATGCCGGTGATGTCGCGTACGTACTGCTGGAAGCGGGTCGGCGACGAGGCATCGGTCTCGATGGTCGAGCGTTCCAGGCCGATGCCGAAGAACACCGTGTCGACTTCGGAGAATGGCACGCCGTAGCTCACGCGCCCGCCCTGCTGCTTGATCGTGTAGTAACCGGTGTTGAGCGCCGGCGGTTTCATCGTGCGCAGATAGATCTCGTACGAGCGCGAGACGCCGTCGTCGGTGTAATACGGGTCGGTCTGCGAGAACGAGATCGTGCGGCTGTACTTGGACGTGTTCAGTTCCATGCCGACGGTGGTGCCCGAGCCGGCGAAGTTGGCCTGCTGGATCGCCGCCTGGAAGGTGAACTTCTCGGACTGCGAGAACGCGCCGCCGATCTGGAAGTTACCGGTCGGCTTTTCGACCACGGTCAGGTTGACGTCGACCTGGTCGGAGGTGCCCTGCGCCTCCGGCGTGTCGATGGTCACGTCCTTGAAGTAGCCCAGGCGGTCGACGCGGTCGCGTGACAGCTTGATCTTGTTGGCGTCGTACCACGACGACTCGAACTGGCGGAACTCGCGGCGAATCACCTCGTCGCGCGAGGTGGTGTTGCCGGCGATGTTCATGTGGCGCACGTAGGCGCGCTTGCCCGGATCGATGAAGAAGGTGAACGCCACTTCGCGCTTGTCGCGGTTGATGTCCGGATTGGCGTTGACGT
>NZ_JBDSQX010000065.1:0-24257 GCF_039929605.1 Roseateles sp. | reverse complement strand
CGCACAGCCGCCTGCACGGCAGCAGCAGCTACCGGGTGCCATGGCTCGTGGACGAAGAAAGCTGCGACGTGCTGCGCGCCTTCACGCAGCTCAAGCATCAGCTCATGCCCTATCTCTACGCCAAGGCACACGAGGCGACCGAGACGGGCGTGCCGCTGATGCGCGCGATGCTCATCGAGCATCCCCACGACCCGGCCTGCGCGCCGCTGGACCGGCAGTACCAGCTCGGCGAAAGCCTGCTGGTGGCGCCGGTGTTCACCGAGAACGGCGAGGTGGACTTCTACCTGCCCGAGGGCAAGTGGACGCATCTGCTGAGCGGCGACAAGAAGCAGGGCGGCCGCTGGCACCGCGAGACGCACGGCTTCCTGAGCCTGCCGCTGTACGCGGCGCCTAACAGCGTCATCGCCTGGGGTGCCGAGACCGAGAAGCCGGACTACGACTACGCCAGCGGCACCGTGCTGCGCGTGTTCGAGCTGGACGACGGCGCGAGCGCGGCCTTCACGGTCGTGGGCCTGGACGGCAACGTCGCGGCACGCGGCACGGTCAGCCGCCAGGGCGGGCAGTACACGGCGCAGGTCACCGAGGGCGCGCTGCGCGATTGGGGCCTGGACGTGGACGGCCAGCGCAGCCCGGTGCTGGCTGAAGGCGCCTCGCTGAACTGGAACGCCTGACCGGCAATCCGCCCCCAGCCGGTGGATGCTCAGGCGTCCACCGGCTCATTCGTTTGATGGAGTCACCATGGCTTGGCGTCGCTTTCTGTTGATGGTGTTGCTGGCAGTCGCCAGCTTTGGGAACCTTGCTCAGGCCGCTCCCCGTGAGCGCCTGTCGCTCGACCAGGGCTGGCTCTTCCACAAGGGCGACATCGCCACGCCGCCCATCAAGGGCCATGGCGCTTCGTACAACAGCGCCAAGGCGGGCGGCGTCACGGGCGCTGCGGCGCCTGGCTTCGACGACTCCGGCTGGCGCCGCCTGGACCTGCCGCACGACTGGGCCGTCGAAGGCGGCTTCGACGCCAACGAGAACCTCTCCCAGGGCTACCGCGAGCGCGGCGTCGGCTGGTACCGGCGCTACTTCCAGCTGCCGGCGTCGGACCGCGGCCGCCACATCGAGCTGCAGTTCGACGCCATCGCCACGCACAGCACGGTCTGGGTCAACGGCATCGTCATCAACCACAACTGGTCGGGCTACAACGGCCGCAATATCGACATCACGCCCTACCTGCGCTACGGCGAGGAGGTGAACAACATCGCCGTGCGCGTCGACGCCAACGAGATGGAGGGCTGGTGGTACGAAGGCGCCGGCATCTACCGCCATACCTGGCTGGTCAAGCGCAGCGCCGTGCACATCGCCACCGACGGCATCCATGCCAACCCGGTGAGTGCCGACGGCAAGCGCTGGTCGCTGCCGGTCGAGATCGAGGTGAACAGCAGTGGCCGCGTGGCGCAGGACGCCGAGGTCGAGGTGACGCTGATCGACCCCGCCGGCAAAGAGGTGGCGCGCTCGGCCGCCAAGGTGCGCGCGCAGCCGCTGGGCACGAGCACGGCCAAGCTGCAACTCGCCGTCAAGAGCCCCAAGCTGTGGACGCTGAAGGACCCGCAGCTCTACCGCGTGCGGGCCCAACTGCGCTCGGGCGCGGCGGCACTCGATGAAGCCGAGATCCACACCGGCTTTCGCACCATCCGCTTCGACGCCGACCAGGGCTTTTTCCTGAACGGCCAGCACGTCAAGCTGCAGGGCGTCTGCATCCACCAGGACCACGCCGGCGTCGGCGTCGCCGTGCCCGAGGCGATCTGGGCCTACCGGCTGCGCCGCTTGAAGGACATGGGCGTCAACGCCATCCGCTTCGCTCACAACGCGCCGGCCGCCGAGGTGCTGGACCTGGCCGACCGCATGGGCTTTCTCGTCATGGACGAGAACCGCAACTTCAACCCGTCACCGGACTACATGGCCCAGCTGACCTGGCTGGTCAAGCGCGACCGCAACCACCCGAGCGTCGTCCTCTGGTCGGTCTTCAACGAAGAGCCCATGCAGGGCACCGAGATGGGCTTTGAGATGGTGCGCCGCATGGTCTCGGCCGTGAAGGCGCTGGACGCCACCCGCCCCGTGACGGCCGCGATGAATGGCGGCCTGTTCGCCGACATCAACGTGTCGCAGGCCGTCGATGTGGTCGGTTTCAACTATCAGATCAATGACTACGACCGCTTCCACAAGGCCAACCCCAAGCTGCCGCTGACCAGCTCTGAAGACACCTCCGCCTTCATGTCGCGCGGCGAGTTCACCACCGACCGCGCGCGCCACATCATGGCGTCCGACGACAACGAGGCGGCCTACTGGGGAAACACCCACCGCCAAGCCTGGAAGGCAATAGCCGAGCGGCCCTTCATTGCCGGAGGCTTCGTCTGGACCGGCTTCGACTATCGCGGCGAGCCCACGCCCTTCGAGTGGCCGAGCGCCGGCTCCTTCTTCGGCGCGATGGACCTGTGCGGCTTTGCCAAGACGGCGTTCTGGCTGCACCGCGCGCAGTGGGTGAAGGTCGAGGACCAGCCCGTCATCAAGATTGCGCCGCACTGGAACTGGCCGGGTCGGGAAGGGCAGAAGCAGCGCGTCATGGTGCTGAGCAATGCACCGCGTGTGCGGCTGCTGCTGAACGGCAAGGTCGTGGACGAGCGCGATGTGGATCCCTTCGAGATGGTCACCTTCGACGTGGCCTATGCGCCGGGCGAGCTGGAGGCCGTGGCGCTGCGCACTGGCGCCGAGATCGCGCGCGACGTGGTCGAGACCAGCGGGGCCCCGGTGCGCCTGCTGCTGACACCTGACCGCACCGCCCTGGCCGGCGACGGCCTGGATGCCATGCCCGTCACCGTCAGTGCCTTGGATGCCCAGGGCCGCCCGGTGCCGACCGCCAACGTGAAGGTGCGCTTCGAGCTGAGCGGCGCGGCCAGCATCATCGGCGTGGGCAATGGCGACGCGAACTCGCACGAGTCCGAGAAGGCGCCCGAGCGCAGCCTCTACAACGGGTTGGCCCAGGTCATCCTGCAGAGCCAGCGCGCCGGCACGGGCGAGCTGAAACTGCGCGCGCTGGCCGAGGGCATGCAGCCCGCCGAGATCACGCTCGCCGTGCAGCCCGTGCCCACGCCGCCCGCAGTCGCCGCAGCCGAGCCCGTGACGCAGCTGCTGTACTGGCGCATCTCACCCGCCCAGGCCGCACAACCTGACCCCAATGTCCAGCTTGCCGACAACGACATGAACAGCTGGGGCTGGGGCGAGGTGCCCATCAAGCAGGCGGCCGAGACGCCGGCCTGGCGCCTCTACCGCACCGACCTGCGCCTGCGCGCCGACCTCAACGACGGCCGCGCTCGCCTCGTGTTCCGCGAGCTGGCCGGCAAGGCGCAGGTGTGGCTGGCCGGCGTGAAGCTGGGCGAGAAGGCGAGCGACGCGCCGGCCGAGTTCTCGGTGCTGCTGCCGCCGGGCGCGACGCAGCGGCAACTGACGGTGATGATCCAGTCCGACCCCGCCCAGCCCTCGGGCCTGCGTGGCAAGGTCGTCGTGCAGGCGGGCCGCCCCATTCACGAGACTGTCACGCCATGAACCGACAGATGCTTTGCGCCGGCCTGCTGGCCGCCAGCCTGGCCCAGGCCTGGGCCAGCCTGGCCCAGAACCGCGGCAAGCTCGCCAAGGCCGGTGCCGACCTGGTGACGCAACGGGTGCGCGGCTTCGGCGACGAGCTCGCCGCCACCTGGAAGGCCTCGGCCTACCGCCTGACGATGGATGCCACCAGCGACTTCGTCTGGGGCAGCAACGCCCAAGCGCTGAACCAGGCGCTGAACCAAGCGCTGAACCAGGCGCTGATGCTCATCCAGGCCTACCGCCTGAGCAACGACCGCGTGCAGCTCGACGCCGCGCAGTCCGTGCTGGACTACGTGTCGGCGGCGCTGCCGGCGCTGACACCCAAGGCGCCCTGAGCAAGCCGGAGACGAAACGATGCGCAAACTGATCACCTGCCTGCTGCTCGGCCTGACCACCGGGGCGGCCGGCGCGGCAGACTGGTACCGCGCGGAGAGCCCGCACTTCCGGTTGCTGGCGCAGGCGTCCAGGTCGACGGCGCAGGAGAGAGTGCAGGATCTCGAACGCCTGCACCAGGCCATGCTGCTGACACTGGGGGCCACCCAAAGCCTGTTGCGGTCGCCGTTCCCCATCGTCATGAGCGACGACTCCGAGATGATCGGCCGCGTCGTGCCGCATCTGCGCAACCGCCAGCTCGCGGGGCTCTTCGTGTCGCGGGCCGACGGGTCTCAGGCCTTCGTCTTCAACGACCGGCGCGCCAGCAGTGAATTCACCGGCAAGGTGATCTTCCACGAGTACGCGCACCGCGTCATGGCCCAGTACGCGCGCATCAGCTATCCGGTCTGGTACGTGGAAGGCTTCGCCGAGTATTTCGGTGCGACCGTCATCGAGAGCGATGCCGTGGTGATAGGCGCCGGCAACCCGAATGCCCAGATCCTGACGCGCCGGCCCTGGCTGGACGCGGCGCGCCTGCTGAATCCGCCAATGCAGTCCACCGGCCAGCAGGACATCGACGACAGCTACTTCCAGGTCTTCTATGCCCAGTCATGGTTGCTGACGCACTACGTGCTGTCCAAGTCGGACCGCACGCAGCGCTTCAACGAATACTTCCGCCGTGTCGCTGCGGGTGAGGACCCGGTCGCCACGCTTGAGCCCGCTACCGGCATCGCGCCGGGCAAGCTCAACGGCGAACTGCGCCGCCACTTTGAGAACACCTACTCCGCACGAATTCCAAACACAGCGCTGCAGGCCGTGGCAGTGCGCGTCAGCGAGGTGGCCACCGACGAGGCGCAAGCCGAACTCGACGCCATGATCATCACGACGCGCCCCGAGGCAGAGCATGGCAAGCAAGTGCTGCAGCGCCTGCGCGAACGCGTGAAGAAGGCCGGTGGCGAGCGTGCGCCCGATGCCATGCGCTGGGCCCTGGCCTATGCCGAGATCCGCTACGGCGAATCCGAGAAGGCGCTGGAGATCCTGAGCCCCTGGGCTCAGCAGGACGCGCCGCCCTTTGAGGCCAACCGGCTGCTTGGCTGGGCCTGGCAGACCCAAGCCGCGCACGCCACCGGTGCCGACCGCACCCAGGCGCTGGAGCAGGCGCGCGCCTTCCTGGTGGCGGCCTACAAGCAGCGCCGCAACGACGCGCCCACCCTCTACCAACTGGCCCAGGTGCTGAGCCAGAAGGGACTGAGCCCCAGCCTGAGCAACGCGGCGGACGCCGCCAACGTGCTCGAACCCCAGGTGGGCGAATATGCCTACCTGGCGATCTGGGTGCACCTGCAGGACGGCAACCGTGACAAGGCCCGGCGCGGCCTGGAGTCACTGGCCAACAACCCGCATGGCGGCGAGGGCACCGACCGCGCCCGCGCCGCCCTGCAAGCCCTGCAATCCAACCAGGACGCCTCCGATGTCCTCGCCCTCCTGAACGGCAGCAAGAAGCCCACGACACCATGACTAAAAACACCCGCCACCTGCTGACCTGGGTGCCTTCGCTCTACCTGGCCATGGGCTTGCCCAACGTCATGGTGGGCGTCGTCGCCGCCATCATCTACAAGAACCTCGGCGTGTCGAACGAGGACATCGCGCTGTACACGTCGCAGCTCTACCTGCCCTGGGTGCTCAAGCCTCTTTGGGCGCCGCTGCTGGAGGCCTACCGCAGCAAGCGCTTCTGGGTCATCAGCATGGAGTTCACGATGGCCGCGGCGCTCGGCCTCATTGCGCTGGTGCTGCCGCTGGCCGACTTCTTCAAGCTGTCGCTCGCGTTCTTCTGGATCGTCGGTTTCGCGTCCGCCACGCAGGACACCTGCGCCGACGGCGTGTTCATGACCACCGCGTCCAAGAAGGACCAGGCCCGCTACGCGGGCCTGCAGGGCATGTGCTGGAACATGGGCGCCGTCGTCGCGTCGGGCCTGTTCGTGTCGCTCACGGGCTACTTGCACAACCACGCCGGCATGAGCTGGGTGCAGTGCTGGACCATCGTCGTGCTGATTGCCGCCACGTCGATGGCCGCTTTCGGGCTTTGGCATCTGCGCGTGCTGCCGCCGGGTGCGCCCCCGACCAGGCACGGCGAAGGCTTCGTGGGCGCCCTGAAGGCCAACGTGACGATCTGGGTCACCTTCTTCCAGAAGCCGCAGATCTGGATGATGCTGGCCGTCATCTTCTTCTACCGTTTCGGCGAAGGTTTCATCGAGAAGTTCGGCCCGCTGTTCCTGCTTGACGCGCGCGCCGCCGGCGGACTGGCGCTGGACAACGAGACCCTCGGGCATATCAACGGCACGGTCGGCACGTTGACCTTCATCGCTGGCGCCTTCCTCGGCGGCTTCCTCGTCGCCAAACGCACGCTGCCGCGGAGCTTCTTCACGCTGGCCCTGGTGCTCAACATCCCGCACCTGACCTACTTCTACCTTGCGCAGACGATGCCGATGGACTCGCTGACCGTCGCCATCGTCGTCTCCATCGAGAAGTTCGGCTTTGGCATGGGCTCGGTCGGGCACATGCTCTACATGATGCAGCAGGTCGCCCCCGGCCCCTTCCGCATGGCCCACTACGCGATGGCCACGGGCGTCATGGCAATGACGAAGTGGGGCACCGGCACGGTCAGCGGCTTCATGTGGAACGCCGTCGACCACAACTACCTGAGCTTCTTCGGCTGGGTGCTCGTCTTCTCCATCCCGCCGGTCATCCTGGCCTGGTTTGCGCCCTTTCCGCATGATCATGAGGAAGCCGACGAGTTTGGCGGGCACGCCGCGCCGGCTGGCGGGCATTGATGGGGTTGCTGCTGAGCATGGTGTTGGCTGCCGCTTCGGCGACTCAGCCCGCCTGCGGGCCTGATGTGCTCGGCACCTCGCGCACGCTGACGCTCAAGCGCGAGGGCGCCGCCTGGGGCAAGGCCCAGCACGCCGCGCTGCCGACGCTGGCCCCGGGCGAAGTTGTGTTGACCTTCGACGACGGCCCACGGCCCGAGTCCACGCCTGTCATCCTGAAAGCGCTGGCCGACCAGTGCGTGCAAGCCAGCTTCTTCATGAACGGCGAGCCACTCAAGCAGCATGCCGCCCTGGCCCGCCAAGTGCGCGACGCTGGTCATACGGTGGGCATGCACGGCTATCGGCATGAGCACTTCTCGCCGCTGCAGCCGACCGCGCAGATCGCTGACCTTGACGCAATCGTCGCCACCTACCGCGCGGCCTTAGGTGTCGAGCCGGCGGCCTACCGCTTCCCGTTCCTGGAAGAAACGCCCACGCTGATGAAGGCGCTAGCCGAGCGCTCCATCACCGTCATGTCCGTCGACGCTGGCGCCGAGGACTGGCTACCCGACCAGACGCCGCAGATGCTGGCGGACAAGCTGTTGGGCGAGTTGGCGAAGAGCGGTGGCGGCGTCGTGCTGCTGCATGACGTGCAGGATCAGACGGCGAGGGCGATGCCGTTTCTGCTGGAGGCGCTGAAGGCGAAGGGCTATCAGGTGGTGCATTTGCGCTGGGAGTGAGTGCTGCCCAGGGAATCGGCGATCTCAGTGTTGATTCGTCCTCAGCCGTATTGCTACGAACGACCCCCTCCGATGAAACACAAACTTGTCATCACGAGCTTCCTTTTGGTCATCCTCGCGGGATGCGAGGACGGGAAGCCGGTCGTTGGGCGGTCTCAGGCGTATCCGAGTCCGGATGGCGCCTTCACGGCAACACTCGAAGAAGTCGATAACGGAATGGGCTTCGGGCTGGGCGCGCTCTACGACGAGGTCCACCTTACGCGCCAAGGTGAAGCTGTCGGAAAGCACGGCGATTCCGGGCGTTCCGTCGTCTTCTATGCAGAGTCCGCCTACAAAGTTGGAAGCGAAGTGAAGATCACATGGATAGATAGTCGGCATCTTCGGGTAGAGCTCGGTGGCGAGCAGCGTCCCGGCCGAGCAGTGGGCCAACAGGGCGATATTGCCATCGAGTTTCGCCGACGGAGCCGAACCCCTTAGATTGGGGTGAACGCAGTGAATCCCAACATTTCGGTCTCCCGTGATCGCGATCTACCGCTTTCTGACGATGTGCATTTGGTGGGGAGTTGGAGCTGTTTAGCGATGGTCCTTTTCGCCCGCTGCCGGGCGGGACTCCCGGCAATGCAGCGAGCCGCAAGGACAAGCGCAATAGCAAGATGCTGTCGGCGTAACTCCGAGCGCACTCGTCACACGGAGACACCTTGCCGGCCGCCTATCAGCGCCCGTGCCATGAATCGCAAGCCACCCTCCTACACACGCACTCCACCTGCCCAGTCACATTCATCGCATCACAGCTGAAAAGCGCGGTGCCTCATGAAAATCGTTCTCGACGCCATCCTTGCCAGCCTCCTCGCAGCGGCCCTCACAGGCGGCGCGTGCGCGCAGTCTGCTGCGCCGGCTTCGTCTCCAGCTTCAGCGGCCGAGCCGATGACTGCAGCGTCCAGGCAGGTGCCCACCCGCAACGCGGCCATCACGGCGGCCGAGAACGCCAAGGAGCCCGGCAACCAGCGGCCCGAAGAGCGGGTGATTCCGCAGATTCGAATACCGCTCAAGCCGAGGAACAGCGCCGCTGCTGCAACCATCGCGTCAGCGCCTGCCGGCAACGTGCCGGGTGGCGTGGACGACGGCGCGGCGAGGTGTATGGCCGCCGGCAGCGCAAGTGAAAAGGCAGCCTGCGAGAGCGGGTTGGCGGCCTCCGGGCCTGTGAAGTCGAAGCGCTGAACTTGCCGGAGATATCAAGATGCCCATTCGCAGCCTGCTCTCGTCCGTGTTGATCGGCGCCGTCGCAAGCGCCCGCTCGATGACGCCCATGGCCTCCATCGCATTGGCCCGCCTCGCTGGCCGTCGCACGCCCGGGCAACTCTTCCTGTTGGATCGCCCGCTGTTCAAGTTCGGCGCCATGGCCATGGGGGTTGGAGAACTGTTCGGCGACAAGATGAAGACGGCGCCTGATCGCACCGTGGCCCTGGGCCTCACGGCGCGCGTCGCGAGCGCCGGCATTGCAGGCGCGGCCCTGGCGCCGCACGGCAGCGAGTGCGCCGGGGCCACGGTCGCGGTCGCGACCGCCGTGCCGCTGGCTTACGCCACGCTCGCCGCGCGCAAGCGAGCGATGAGCCGCATCGGCCAGACGCGCAGCGGGCTGATCGAAGACGCCCTCGTCGTCGCTGCAGGCCTGGCCATCGTCGCGCTGGCCATGAGACGGACGCGCGAATGAAAAGAGGGTGGCCGTTTCCAGCCACCCCCTTTCGTCAAGCCGCCAACGCGGCACGCGCCGGCGCTTCGGCGTAATGGCTTAACTGCATGGTGAACTGCGCCCGGCCCGAGCTGAGCGCGCGCAGCTGCCCGATGTAGCCAAACATCCGCTCCAGCGGCACATGCGCCGTCACGACGACCGCATTGCCGCGTGCGTCCTGGCCCTGCACCTGGCCGCGCCGGCGCAGCAGGTCGCCAATGACATCGCCCAGGTGCTCGGCCGGCGTGATGACATCCACAGCCATCACCGGCTCCAGCACCGCAGGCGACGCATTCATGACCGCCTCGCGCAGCGCCGCTGCCGCCGCCAGCTCGAAGGCCAGCGCCGACGAGTCACGCACGTGGGCGCTGCCGTCCAGCAGCACCGCCTCGAAGTCCACCAGCGGATGGCCTGCGAACGGGCCAGACGCAGCAGCCTTGCGGATGCCCGCCTCGACCGCCGGGATGAACTCGCGCGGGATCGCACCGCCCATCACCTGGGACTCGAACCGGAAACCCTCACCGCGCGGCAAGGGCGCGATGCGCAGGGTCAGCTCGGCGAACTGGCCGGGGCCGCCGCTCTGCTTCTTGTGCACATGGCGCACCTCGGCCGAGGCCGTGATGGTCTCGCGGTAGGCGACCTGCGGGCGGCCCGTGGTCACGTCCACGCCGAAGCGTGAACGCAGCTTTTCCACGGCCACTTCCAGTTGCAGCTCGCCCATGCCGGACAGCAGCGTCTGGCCCGAGTCGGCGTCCTGCCGCAGCCGCAGCGACGGGTCCTCGCGGACGAGCACGCCCAGGCCCTTCGCGAGGGCCGCCGCATCGGCCTGCTTGCGCGGCTCGATGGCGACGTCGATGACGGCGGCGGGCACGGCGATGCTTTCCAGCACCGGCGCGTCCTTGGCAGACGCCAGCGTGTGGCCGGTCAGCACGTCCTTCAGGCCGACGACGCCCGCGATGTCGCCCGCGACGAGTTCGTCGCGTTCGACGCGCTGGGCCGCATGGATCTCGTACAAGCGCGATACGCGCTCGGGCTTGCCGGTGCTGGCGTTGAACACCGTGTCGCCGCGCTTGAGCCGGCCGCTGTAGACACGCACGAACACCATCGCGCCGTGGTCGTCGGCGGTCAGCTTGAACGCGAGGGCAGACAGCGGCGCGTGCGGGTCCGCAGCGCCAGTGGCTTCGCCAGGCGCGGGCAGATAGGCGACGACGGCGTCCAGCAGCGGCTCGACGCCACGGTTGCGGAAGGCCGAGCCGGCCAGCACGGGCACGAAGGCGCCCGCGATCACGCCGCAGCGCAGGGCCGCACGCAGCGCGTCCACGGGCAGCTCGGCGCCGCGCAGCCAGGCGTCCAGCAGTGCGTCGTCTTGTTCGGCAGCGGCTTCCACCAGGCGTGCACGAGCGGCCTGGGCAGCGGGCAGCAGCTCAGCAGGAATCTCGGCCACGCGCGGCGGCGCGGATGCGTCGTCCTTGTCCCAGACGAGGGCCTGCATCGTCAGCAGATCGACCACGCCACGGAACTCGCCTTCCGCGCCGATGGGCAGCTGCAGCGGCAGCGCGCGCACGCCGAGGCGGTCCTGCAGGGACGCGACGACGCGGCCGAAGTCCGCACCGACGCGGTCCAGCTTGTTGACAAAGGCGATGCGCGGCACGCGGTACTCGTCCGCGAGGCGCCAGTTGGTTTCGGTCTGCGGCTCCACGCCGGCCACGCCGTCGAAGACGACGACAGCGCCGTCCAGCACGCGCAGCGAGCGGCGCACCTCGAGGTTGAAGTCGATATGGCCGGGCGTGTCGATCAAATTGATCTGGGTGCCCTGCCAATGCACGGTCGTGGCCGCGCTGTGGATGGTGATGCCGCGAGCGCGTTCCTGCGGGTCGAAGTCCATCGTCGTGGCGCCGTCGTGCACTTCGCCGATGCGATGGTTCTCGCCCGTGTAGAACAGGATGCGTTCGGTGGTCGTGGTCTTGCCGGCGTCGACGTGGGCGATGACGCCGATGTTGCGCAGCTTGCGGAGGGTGTTCGAGTTCATGGTGGATTCCTGATGCGGTGACTGTTGCCAGCCCCCGGTGGAAACCACCTGGCAGGGCTAGCGCAAAGGCAGGACGCCGAAGCGCACGAGCGACGAGCAGGGCTCAGCCGCGCTCCGGCGCTCGGGAATCGTGGCGATCAGCTTGTCGAAGGTGCGCATGCGCATGGTGTGAACTCGGTTGCACTCAAGTGCAGAAAAACAAAACCCCGGGAGGTGGGAGCCTGCCGGGGTTGGTTGGACCGGAAGGCTTTGCGCCTTCCGAGCACGATCGAAGGGCGCTCAGGTGTTGAGGCGGGCTTGGGTCGTGTGGTTGATCTTCATGATGGCCGCGATTGTCTGGCGGCTCGAACAGGCCTGGGGTTTGTGGGGTCATCTTGTGCCTCGCGCCAGGGTTTCATGGCTTGCAGCGTGTCGTGGCCACGCTGGCCTGCGGCTCGCGCGGCGATGCGGTGCTGGTCTGCAGGATGCAAAGGCCCGCCGGCATTCGAACGGCCAGATCCCGTTATGGTGAGGGACCTTCGGAGCATCACCATGACCGTCAACAGCTCACCCCCTTCCTCCATCGTCGCCACCCAGCCTCTGGGCATGCCTTGGGAGACGCTCGACCCGTTTCTGTTCTGCGTCCATCACGACGACGCCTATCCGCCAGGCAACGGCCGCTACGGGCCGGACGCGTCGCTGCTGGCGGGCCGCCAGATCGGCTCGGACTTTTCGCGCAAGGACGGCTGGAGCATGTATCACGGCCAGCAGGTGCCCGGCTTCCCCGCCCACCCGCACCGCGGCTTCGAGACGGTGACCATCGTCCGCAAGGGCCGCATCGACCACGCGGACTCGCTCGGCGCCGGCGCGCGGTTCGGGGGCGGTGACGTGCAGTGGCTGACGGCCGGCAAGGGCATCGTCCACGCGGAGATGTTCCCCCTGCTGCGCACCGACCAGCCCAACGCGCTGGAGCTGTTCCAGATCTGGCTGAACCTGCCGGCCGACAGCAAGATGGTCGACCCGCACTTCACGATGTTCTGGTCGCAGGACATCCCGCAGCACCGCTTCGTCGACGCGGCGGGGCGCGCCACCGACCTGGTGATCGTTGCCGGTGACCTTCCCGTCTCTGGCAACGGCGATGGCAACGCCAGCGTGGCCAAGCCGCTGGCGCCGCCGCCCAACTCGTGGGCCTCGCGCCTGCATTCGGACCTGGCCATCTGGACCCTGCGCATGGCGCCCGGCGCGCAATGGACGCTGCCGGCGGCAACGGGCGACGGCACGCGCCGCAAGCTGTACTTCTTCGCGGGCAGCCAGATCACCATCGATGGCCAGGCCGTGGCCGTGGGCTCATCCATCGAAGTGCGTGCAGGCGCCAACGTCGTGCTGATCAATGGCGATCAACCCGCCGAGCTGCTGATGCTGCAAGGCCGCCCCATCGGCGAGCCGGTGGCGCAGTACGGCCCCTTTGTCATGAACACCCAGCAGGAGCTGCGGCAGGCGTTCGAGGACTACCGACGCACCGAGTTCGGCGGCTGGCCGTGGCCAGACGCTGCGCCGGTGCATGGCGACGAGGGCGGCCGTTTCGCCCAGCACGCCGATGGGCGCACGGAACGGCACCCGTCGCAGGAGTAGGTGGGACTCAGGTCACCACTCGGGCGAGCCACTTCGATGCATAGGCGCGCAGCGGAGGTGGCTGACGTCGGCGGCTTTCGACCCATAGGAGCCGGCGGCGGTTTCCCCAGCCATAGTCGGCGCGATGGCAAGCGTCAGTCCGGCGCATAGAGTCCGCCGGACCTTGCGCGCGGCTGAGGCCTACCCTCTGATCAAAGGCGCGCGGCCGAGCCAGTGGTCGTCGGTCAACTGGTCGACGACAAATCTTGCAACATCGGATCGGCCAATCGCTCCGCCATGAACCTCCGATAGATCCGTGAGAGCCTGCACCACACCCGTGCCGGGCTTGTCGTTGAGCACCATCGGTCGAACCAGCACCCAATCCAGCCCGCTGGCCCGGACGATGTCTTCCTGGCGGTTCTTGTCCTCATAAACCTTGCGCAACAGCAACGGCATGATGAGTTTGTCGAACACGAAGCCGCCATGGCCGCGGCTGTCGCCGGCGCCAAGGCCGGTGATGCAGACCAGCCGGCGAACCCCTTCTTGAGTCATCACCTTCACGAGCGCGCGCGTTGCGGTCGAAAGCAGGGTGACTTCATTGAACGGGCTCACGGAAGTGCCGAGCGAACTGATGACGCCGGAACAACCTGCAAGCGCTCGCTGGAGGGCAGCTTCATCGCGTGCGTCGCCTTCGAGGAGCGTTGCTCCGGTGAGGTTCTGCGCGCGGGCGACAGACCGGACCAGAGCCACGACCGAGTGCCCTTTCGCAGCGGCCGCGCGGCAAATCTCGCGACCCGTTCCGCCGGTCGCGCCGAGAACCAATACCTTCATGATGACCTCACGCTGGTTTCGACCTTGAAGCACTGCCGCAAGAAGTCACCGATGTCGTCGAGTGCGGCCTTTGCCGCATGCAGTGTGGAAACGTTGGAAGGGAACACATGCACCATTCCTTCCCAGACGTTGACCCGGCAGACCCCGCCGCTCTTCTCGACCCGATCGCCGTAGCGCGTGGAATCGTCGAGCAGGACTTCGTCTTCCCCGACGTGGACGAGGATCGGAGGCAGGCCGGCGAGATCGGCATACAGAGGCGACGCTCGCGGATCCCGCGGGTCGTTCTTGCCGAGGTACAGGTGCGCCGTGGTGGCAAGCGCCTGCTTGGTCGACAGCGGGTCCGCTTCGGCGCGGGTTGCCATGCTGTCGCCGGTCAGCGCCAAATCGGTCCAGGGTGACATTGCCACCGCGCCCAAAGGACGCAGGCTCAAGCCGTCTTTCGCCTTGGCAACCGTCAGCGACAGGAGCGCCAGCGTCAACCCGCCACCGGCCGAGTCCCCCGCCAGCGCGATCCTAGTGAATCCCTGCGCGACCAGCCCAGCGTACGCGGCCTGTGCATCGTCAACCGCTGCTGGAAACGGGCGTTCCGGCGCCAGCCCGTACTCCGGCACGAACGCAGCGATCCTGGTCCGGGCAACGATCTGCCCGACGAAGTGCTGATAGGCGAGCGCCGATCCGACGATGTAGGCGCCACCATGAAAATAGAGAATCGCAGCGGCGGCGTCAGGTGTATCTGCCGGTCGGCACCACACGCCTGCGATACCACCCACCGAGGCCACCTCGTAGGTCACGCCGGGTGCCGCAGGCGTCTTCTGCATCAGTTCATCGAAGGGCTTCCTGGCCTCGGGTCCGGTAACGCTGCCTTTCATCGAGGCAACCATCGTGCGCATGCCGAGCATGACCGCGCGATCAAGCAAGTGCAGGGGTTGGCGGATCGTTGACATGGTGAGCTTCTTCCCGCGATTCAGTCGACCTTCAGCCACCGAGCCGCCGCGTCGGCGGTGTCGGGCGGCGAGGTGTTGAGTGCAATGGCGGCGTTGGGGGCGGCCCTGTGCACGGCATTGAGTAGTCGCTCGAACAGCAACAGGCTCTTGGGCGGAATGCGGATGCCTCCGCCGATCACGACGCAATCGTATGAGGTGGTCGCGAGCTGGCGCTCAAGCGCTTCAGTCGCGGATTCGTCGGGACGGACCAGGCAGAGATCGGCATGCCACCCTCGGTCTGCCATCTGCTGCATGCCGACGGCAATGCCGGCATGGATCTTTGCAGCGTCGAAACCGGGCGGCAATGCCGGGTCCGAGAAGTCGACCGTTTCCGGCTGTTGGCCCACGAACAGCACCTTCTTGGCTTGCGACTGCTTCATCACGCTCTCCTGATTCGCTTGAGGGGGTTGGAAGTCGACTTACGGCTGCCAGCCCTGCGCGGTCTAGGCGGCGAAGTCGCGGTAGCCGCGCGGCGACCGGCCGAGCAGGGTCGTCAGACGGCCGAGGTCTTCCGAGGTCGCCACGGCGCCCTCGTGCTGGTACCGATGCATCATGGCACGCATGTCGTAGGCCATCCAGGCGGGTGCGCGCGATTTCATGTTCTTCTCGAACGCGTCGAGGTCGTTGCCTGCGTAGCGAACGTTGACCGTACCGCGTGCATCGGGTGTCGATTGGGGGCAGCGAGACCGCGAGCGTCCGCATTGGGAATGGCTGCGTTCGAGTGGTCATCGCGTCATGACGGCTGTACTTTGAAACCGGTCATCGGTGCCGCGATTTCCTGTTTGCCCGAGCGTCTGGAAGTGGCTGATAGCCATCCACCGTCGCCATCTGCAGCACCCGCCTGCTCGCCCGCAATGACCTACCGCCGCCAACCGCCGCCCGGGCGCCGCTTACTGGCCCTCCGGCTTCAAGCCCGCTTCGGCACGGCCGCCAACTGCGCCGTTGTTGCATGGCGATACGGCGCGCACAGCTGCTCGACATAGGCCTGGTGCTGGGGCAGGCCGGCGACGGTGCGCGACACCTTGAGGTGGATGTCGCCGAGGAAGGTGCTCAGTTCGTCCTTGCCCATCAGGTCGGCCACCGGGTGGTAGCGCTGGGGCGTGATGCCCTGGCCCATCATGACCTGGATCCACGAGTTCTCGGCGAACAGCTCGTCGCTGGTGCGGAAGACGCGGCCGGTCTCGCGGAAGAGGGCGATGCGGTGGCGCAGCGTGGCCGGCAGGTCCATCTCGCGCACGTGCTTCCAGAGCTTGGAGTCGGTGCGCTCGTTGACGGTGTAGTGCAGCACGACGAAGTCGCGGATGTGCTCCAGCTCGCGCTTGGACTGCAGGTTGAACTCGTCGACGTCGGACTGCTGGATGCCGCCCTGCGGGAACATCTGCATCAGGCGGATGGCGGCGCGCTGGATCAAGTGGATGCTGGTGGACTCCAGCGGCTCGACAAAGCCGCTGGCCAGGCCGACGGCGACGCAGTTGCGCTCCCACACCTTCTCGCGCTGGCCGGGCAGGAACTTGATCAGGCGCGGCTGGATCAGCAGCTCGCCTTCGACGTTCTTCTTCAGCACCTCGGGTGCATCGGCGTCGCTCAACTCCTTGCTGCTGTAGACCAGGCCGTTGCCGACGCGGTTCTGCAGCGGGATGCGCCACTGCCAGCCGAAGGGGTGGCAGATGGAGCGGGTGTACGGCCAGGCCTCGCGCACCGAGGCCGTCTGCACGGCCACGGCGCGGTCGCAGGGCAGCCAGTAGGACCAGTCTTCGTAGCCCACGCCGAGCGTCTCGCCCAGCAGCATGGAGCGGAAGCCGGTGCAGTCGATGAAGAGGTCGCCGGCTATGCGGCTGCCGTCCTGCATCTGCAGCGCGGTGATGTCGCCGTCCTGGCCCATCGGGCCATCCATCAGTACGGCGCCGATCTTGCCTTCGATGCGCTGCACGCCGTAGCCCTCGCTCATCGCGCGCAGGTATTTGGCGTAGCGGCCGGCGTCCATGTGGTACGCGTAGTTCAGGCCGCCGCGTGGCACGTGGGCGAAGCGGTTGGCCATCGCCGCCACCGTCTCGGGGTTGTAGTCGGTGTAGGGCTTGGACAGCCCTTGCGCAACGCCCTTCAGCCAGAAGTGCTGGAAGCCGGCGCTCCAGTGGTCGTTGCCCGTTGTGCCGAAGGAGTGGAAGTAGTCTTGGCCGACGTCCTTCCAGCCCTCGAAATTGATGCCGAGCTTGAAGGTCGCGTTGGTGGCCGCCATGAACTCGGCCTCGTTGATGCCGAGCAGGTTGTGGAAGGTGTGCAGCGCGGGGATCGTGGCCTCGCCGACGCCGACGGTGCCGATCTCCTCGGACTCGATCAGCTTGATGTCCAGCTGCTTGCCGAGCAGCTTGCTCATCAGCGCGGCCATCATCCAGCCGGCAGTGCCGCCGCCGGCGATGACGATGCGGCGGAAGGATGCGTTAGGAGTGTTCATCGCTTGAGTTGGATCAGGAGTTGCGCGCGGGCCTGGCGCGAGAGGGTGTCGTCGATGGGGCCGAGCAGGCCGCGCGCAGCCTCGGGGATGTGGGCCCAGGTGGCCGCGTCGGCCGCGAAGACGAAATGCTGAAAGTGGTGCTGCCAGATGTGGCGTTCCTTCTCGGGCAGGTCACGCATCGTCATCAGCGCCAGGTGCAGTGCATTGAGCGGCGAGTCGACGTAGTCGGGCGTCTGGCGCCACCAGGCGTTGATGAGCAGGTTGACCGGCGCCAGCCCCACGATGTGGTGGAACCACATGCTGGGGATGAAGATGGCGTCGCCGGGTTCCAGCTCGGCGGTCTCGCCGGCATCGAGCGCGCGCGGGAAACGTGGGAAGCGCTCGAGGTCGGGTTTCTCGAAGTCGACCAGGCTGATGGGCTGGCCGGCGGGCGTCGGGTCCAGCGGGCCCATGTAGAGGTTGGCTATCTGCTCGGGCGGAAACACCGTGAAGCGGCGCCGGCCAGCAGCGACAACGGCGAGGTTGTCGGGCAGGTCGTAGTGGGCGGCGATGCGGGTGCGGTTGCCCAGCCACAGGCTCACCAGCGCGTCGCGTTGGCCCAGGCCCATCACATTGGCGTCGAGGAAGCCGGGCAGCACGGCGTCCACCGTCGTCGAGCCGACGTAGAGGGCCGGCGGCTCGGGCGTTGCGCTGAGGCCGAGCAGGCCGGTCAGCACCTGGTCGAGCGTCGCACCATGCCGCGAGAAGTTGAAGCCGCTCAAGGTCTCGTCGGCGTAGAAGACGCGGCCGCGCGCCTCGGGCGCCAGCTGGAAGAGGCCGATGCGCATGCCCTGGTAGAAGCCCATCAGATAGCGCGCCAGGGCCTCGTCGGACTGACGTGCCGCCTGCACCACCGGCCAGTGCGCGAAGCCGCCGCGCACAACGTAGGGCCGGTCGCCGGTCAGCAGCTCGGCGGGCATCTCATTGGGGTCGAACGGCCCGCTCCAGTCAGGTACTGCGCGCATGGGGTGGCTCAATGCAGGCCGAGCGCCGGGCCGCTCCCAAGCCGGCCTGCGCTGGCGATGTGCGTGCGGCTCAATGCCGCATGCATCGCCGTCCCCGCGGGGGACCGGCCAACGTACTCGTTGGACGAGGGGCTCATCGATTCGCGCGTTCGACCAGAACTTGCAACTGCTGCAGCGAGGCGATCTGCATGTAGATGGGCAGCAGATGGCCTTCGCGCGCCAGGGCCTCCAGCGTGTCGCCGGGCAGGGCGGCCAGGCGCTCCTCGTTGATGGTGAAGAGGCCCGTCAGCCGACCCTGCTCGCCGCCCGGCGTCTCGACGTCGATGACAAAGGGCTCCAGCAGTTGGTAGCGCGTCAGCGCCTCGATGAAGACCGGCAGATGCTGGGCCTGGGCGTGCAGGTGCTCCATCAGCTGCACGACGTGATCGAGGTGGTCGCTGAAGCCGCCGTGCGGCATGAAGATGGCTGTGCCGACCTCGCCCTCCTCGGGCCGCACGATGCGCGGGCTGTCCAGGTCGATGTGCAGCTGCAGGCTGTCGTCAGGGGCGCGGCCGATCATGAAGGGGTCGCGCTGCAGGGCCATGGGCACGACGGGCGCGTCCCAGCCCGCGTCGGTCAGAAAGAGGTTCTGGCCTTCCTCCAAGCCGAACAGGGCCACCGGCTGGAAACCGGTGTTGGCGGCGTCGCCCTCCACCAGCTGGAAGACGATGGGGAAGTGGGCCTGCAGCTGGCGGAACTCGGCCGGCAGGGCCAGGGCCGACTGGCGGGCGTCGCCCAGGCTGGCAGAGCGCTCGGTGTGGACGCGCAGATGGCGGTGGGTGACGTTGTCGAGCAGGGCAGGGCGGGTCATGGAGCTAGGCGGTGGATGTGGTCGATCAGGCTGCGATGGCCCGGCAAGCCGGACAGCAGGCGGCGGGCTTGTCGGGCGGCCTCGTCGAAGCAGGCCTGGGCTGCCTGCAGTTTGGTGGCGGACAGGCTTTGGGCGTCAGGGCGGAAACCCATGCCGTAGAGCACGTACTGGTAGCTGGCCGGGGGGAAGACCTCGTCGATGCGCCCGAAGTCGTGCCGCGCCGGTGGGCGCAGGCGCCACATCGGCAGCAGCTCGCGCAGGCGCTCGGGCCAGGTGGCCGGGTTGCGGTGGGCGCCCCAGTAGTCGCTGTCGTCGCGTTGGCTGAGCGTGTAGTGCAGCTTCAGGAAGTCGATGACGCGAGCCCAGCGGTAGCTGAAGTCGTCGTTGAATCGGCGGGCGACGGCGCCCATGGTGGCGCGGCTCATCGGCAGCTCGTCGCACAGCCGCTGGGCCGACAGCTCGACCAGGGCCAGGGCCGAGGCTTCCAGCGGTTCGATGAAGCCGGAGGACAGGCCGATGGCGACGCAGTTGCGCACCCAGAACTGCTCGCGGTAACCGGGGTCGAAGCGGATGGAGCGCGGCGTGGGGCGCTCGGTGGGCGTGCCGGTGGCGTCGAGATAGGCCTGCAACGCGGCATGCGCTTCGTCGTCGCTGGCGTGGGCGCGCGAGTAGACGCAGCCGACGCCGCGCCGCGAGGGCAGGGCGATGTCCCAGATCCAGCCCTTGGCCCAGGCGGTGGCGACGGTGACCGAGGCGATGGGCGCGTCGGGGGTTGCGTAGGGCACCTGCACCGGCAGGGCAGCGTCGTTGAAGAGCACGTCGCGCTCGCTCTTCAGCGGCACGCCAAAGTGCTGGCCGATCAGGCGCGAGGCCATGCCCGAGCAGTCGATAAAGAGGTCGGCAGCCAGGGCGCCGTTCTCGCGGGTCTGCAGCGCGGCAATGTCACCGTTCTCGTGCGACAGCACGGCGTCGACGTGGCCGATGACATGGCGCACGCCGAGCTTGGCGACGGCGTGCTCGCGCAGCAGCTGGGCGAACAGACCAGCGTCGAAGTGATAGGCATAGTTGGCGACAGCGGCGAACTCGGGCGTCTGCACCTGCTTGGGCGCGCGCGCAGCCTCGCAGACCTGCACCGAGGGGCTGACGACGTCGGCAAAAGGTCGGCCTGCCTGCGTGGCCAGCCAGGGCTGCACGAGGTCTGCATCGCCGTAGCCGACGGGCAGCATGAAGGGATGGTAGTAGCGGTCACCGTCAGCGCCTGATTGGCCGCGGGCCCAGCCGTCGAAGCGCGAGCCCTGCTTGAACGAGACCTGGCAGCGGCGGATGAACTCGGGCTCCGACAGGCCGATGCGGCGCAGCGTGTCGCGCATCGACGGCCAGGTGCCCTCGCCGACGCCGATGGTGGGCACGTCGCTGGATTCGATGAGCGTGATGCGCAGGTCGGTGTGCTCGGCGGCCAGCAGGCCGGCCACCAGCCAGCCGGCCGAGCCGCCGCCTAACACCACCACTTCGCGCAGTCTGTCGTTCACGATCATCTGACCCCGAAAGCAAAAAAAGCCGCTCGCGCGGCCTCGCCAAACGGCGAACAAGAGCGACGCCCCAGCGCAGAGCGCCGCCGAACCAGGCTGTGAGCCTAGGGCAACGCAGAACAAGTCCCTCGCGCGCAGCGCCTCCCTGCTTTGGGCGGCCTGCGGCGTTGCAAGCCTTGCAGGCCGCGCCAAGCCAGAGGCTTGGCCCTTCGGCAGGCACACGCGGCCTGCCGCTTGTGTCCGGCCTCAGCCTCGCCATAGCCAGCTATGTCTGCGGTTTGCGCCTTGCAGCCCATCCCAAACCAGGGCGCGCTGCATCGCGGGGACTTATTCAGCGTCGCCTTAGAACTTGTACCGCGCGCCGATCATGACGCGACGGCCCAGCTGGGTGACGGCACCCATCTGGTTCTCGTTGCGCATGTGCGTACGGGTGTACTCGTCCGTCAGGTTGATGGCCTCGAACTGCAGGCGCAGGTGCTCGTTGACGTTGTAGCCCACGCTCACGTCCAACTGGCCGAAGGGCTCGACGTAGAGCGGTTGCGCACCTTCCACGCCACCGAAGTTGGCAGCCAGGAACTTGCCGCGCCAGTTGTAGGCCAGGCGGGTTGTCCACGTGTCGTTCTCGTAGAAGCCCACCAGGTTGCCGGAGTCGCCCAGGCCCACCAGCACATCCGTCTGCGCGCCGCGCTTGTTGTTGTCATAGCTCAGGTTGGACTTCACCTTCGTGAAGTTGGCCGACACGCCGAAGCCGCTGTTGCCGAAGATGTGCTGGGCGTTCAGCTCGATGCCGCTGAGCTTGCTGGTGCGCGTGTTGTTGATGTAGGTGCCGAGGTTGAACATCAACAGCGGGTCGGTCGGCTGCGCGGTGATGCTGCCCAGGGAGGTGCCGGCTGCGCCCGGGCTGACGCCAGGAGCGGTCGGGAAGTTCGCGAAGATGTACTTGCGGATGCAGTCCGAGTCGTTGCCGCAACTGCCGGCCGTTTGCGCCTGCTTGTACATCGCGCTGCCGATCGGTGTGTGCAGGTCGAACAGGTTGGTGTTGGTGATGACCGCTTCGTTGTAGTCCTTGAGGGACTTGCGGAAGTAGCTCGCCGCGACGTAGCTGCTCTTGGCGTAATAGTGCTCGGCGGAGAAGTCGATGTTGCTCGACTTCAGCGGCTTCAGGTCGGGGTTGCCCACCGAGCCCGAGCCGCCGTCGATGCGGGCCAGAGGGTCCAGTCGCTGCCCGCCCTGGATGGCGTTCCAGCCCGGGCGGCCGATGGTCTGGCCGTAGCTGACGCGCAGCTTGGTGTCGTTGGTCACATCGGCGCTGAGGTCGATGGACGGCAGGAAGTAGCCGTACTTACCGTCGCGCGCTGCGGAGCGTGTGCCGCTGAACGTGATGGGCACTTCGTTGTTGGCCACCCAGGCCACCGACACCGGGATCTTTTCCGTGGACGGCGAATTCACCTTGGTGCGCTCGTAGCGGGCGCCGATGGCAGCCTCCATGGGCACACCCCATTCCCAGCCCAGGTTGTACTGGCCGAAGACCGCCTGCGACTTCTCCGTCGTGCGGAAGTCGTCGTTCCAGTCGAACGAGGCCTTCAGCAGGGTGTCCGAGCCCAGTGCCTTGATGGCCGCAGCGCGCAGGTCTTCGAAGTTGAAATAGAAGAACTGGTTGAACAGGCGCGGGTCGTTGGAGCCGGGGACGCGGCTGAAGTACTTGCTGATCGAATCGGCTTTCCAGATGTCGTCCGGCATGGCGGCCGGGCCACCGGCGGCGCCACCGCCCCAGGTGTCACGCTGGACGTTGGCGAAGGCGGAGCGGTTCTTCACGTCGGTCAGCGTCAGGCCGAAGTCCAGGCTGCTGTCCTCGTTGATCTTCCAGTTGCCCTTGGTCTGGATCTGGCTGACCTGGTTCTTCTGGTAGCTGTTGCCGAAGACCGAGCCCTGCAGTTCCTGGGCGGTCGGGTCCAGCGTGGCGCCCTTGATGCCCAGCACCGGGAACTTGTTGCTGAAGTCGACAAAGGTGTCGCCGCGGTTCAGCGAGGCGGTGCCCAGCGTCACGCTGGTGCCGAGCGGGTCATTGGCGCCCGAGGTGGCGGTGGAGTGGTGGGCGTCGAGCTCGAAGCTCAGCGCGTCGCTGGCCTTCCACTTCAGGTTCAGGCCGAGCTGCTGGTTCTTGTTCTTGGTGCTGATGCGCGATGCACCCATGGCCAGGTCGGAGTTGGCCATGTGCTCGCCGTAGATGATGGGCGAGGAGGGCGAGCCCGTCTGGTATTCGCCGAACTGGCCGCCGTAGTTGAACCAGGCGGAGATGTCGTTGCGGCGCTGGCGGAACTTCTGCTCGGACATGACGAAGTCCAGCGTGCCGACCAGGTCCTTCGTCGGCTTGAACTGCAACACGAGCTGGCCGTTCAGGCGCTCGCGATGCACGCCGGTGAACGAGTAGTTCAGGTTCTGCGGCACGCTGTAGATGGAGTCCACGGCCGGACGGTTCTTGATTTCCGTCGCCGCACTGGCGGGCGGCAGGCCGCCCCAGACGGCGTTGCCGCCGCCCCAGTCGGCGTTGTCCTGGATGCCGTTGAAGGTCTTCCAGCCGCTGCTGACATTGGCCTGCGAGTAGCCGGAGTCGCGCACTTGATACGTGCCCATCAGCGCAATGCCGAACATGCCGTCATTGCTCTGCGTGCTGTAGATGCCGCTCAGCTCGGGCGTGGCGCGCTTGCCCTGCTCCTCGCCGGGCAGGCGGCGGGCGGACTGGTCGCTCACCAGCTTCACGCCGACCTGGGCGATGGTTTCCTTGGTGTCGAAGGGGCGGGGCGTGCGGATGTTGATCGTCGCGCCCATGCCGCCGGTCGGGCTGCTGGCGCGGCTGGTCTTGTAGACCTCAAGGGCCGACACGCCGTCGGCGGCGAGGTTGGAGAAGTCGAAGGAGCGCGAGGCGGGCGCGCTGCCGTCGACGCTGGCGCCGGGCATCTGGCGGCCGTTCAGCAGCACCAGGTTGAAGTCGGGGCCCATGCCGCGCACGGTGATGCGCGTGCCTTCGCCATTGGCGCGGTCGATGGACACGCCGCTGATGCGGCTCAGCGATTCAGCCAGGTTGGTGTCGGGAAACTTGCCGATGTCCTCGGCGACGATGCCATCCACCAGGCCCGACGACGAGCGTTTCAGGTTGACCGAGGTTTCCAGCGATTTGCGAATGCCGGTCACGATGACCGTTTCCAGCTGCGTCGTGCTGTTCAGCGCCTGGGGCACGGAGGTGCTGGGCGTCGGGCCAGCGTTGGGGTTGCCTTGGGCCAGCGCAGCGGCGCCGGAAAACAGCAGGCCGCTGGCGGCAGCCAGGCTTGTGAGGCGAAGGGCAGGACGAGGCTGTCTCATTCACTTGTCTCCAGAGTTGTGATCTTGTCGTTTGGTGCTCGATGAAGAGCTGAAAGCGCTTTCAAGCGTACGTCAATGGCAGCGCTTTCAAACTAGGCAACACCCTTGGTCTGCGGCTTGGCGGCAACGCCAGGGCTGAAGGACCAATGGGGACTGGTTCCGGCACCTCATCGCCTTGCAGGGCCTATCCCAGCTGGGATAGGCGGCGCTTTCAGTGGTGGTTACGGGTAGTTCCGGGTTGAAAAGCGGTAGCTCGCTGAAACGACTGAAAGCGCTTTCACGAAATCATGCGGCAGGGCCCACAGATCAGCCACATGGTTTACCCGGGCTGAACAACAGTCCGGTGCGAAGGGTCGT
>NZ_JBDSQX010000064.1:0-28984 GCF_039929605.1 Roseateles sp. | reverse complement strand
GCCGCGTCGGCCAGGAAGTGCTTCTGCCGGCTCATCGACAAGTCCAGGCGCATCAGCAGATCGTTGATCGCACGCACCAGCGGCGCCACCTCGTCGGGCACGCGCTGCTCGTCGATGGGGCTCAGGTCCGAGCTCTCGCGCGAGCGGATGCGCCGCTGCAGTTCGTTCAGCGGCGCAATGCCGCGCGCCAGTGCCAGCCAGACCAGCAGAACCGCCAGCGGCAGGATGACGAACTGCGGCAGGATGACGCCCTTGATGATTTCGTTCGTCAGCCGGCCGCGCTTGCCCAGCGTCTCGGCGACCTGCACGAGCATGGTCTTCGCGGGCTCCGCCTGGCCCTCGGGCGCCACCCAGAGGTAGGCGACCCGCACGGCCTCCGGGCCCACCTCGTCATCACGGAAGTGCAATTCCCAGGGCACGATGGTCCCGTCCTCTGTCGGCACCGGCAGCGTCGAATCGCCGCTGAGCATCTCGCCGCGCAGGCCGAGCACCTGGTAGAAAACGGTGTCCGAGGCATCCACGCGCAGCAGCGCCGCAGCCTCCGGCGCGAGGGCGTAGCGGTCGCGGCTGCGCGCCGGCGCCTCGGTCGCAGCCACCTGCTGCCCCAGGCTGCGCGCCATCTCGCCCAGCTCCCGGTCGTAAGGCCGGCTGGCAATGCCCTGCGCCACCAGCCAGGTCAGCGCCACGCTGATCGGCCAGATCAGCAGCAGCGGCGCAAGCATCCAGTCCAGGATCTCGCCGAACAACGAGCCCTGCTGCCGCGGGCTGGCGCCGTCCTTTTCCGACATCTACGAGGCGATCTTCTCTAGGCAGTAGCCCAGGCCACGAACCGTCGCGATGCGGATCGGCCCCTGTTCGATCTTCTTGCGCAGCCGATGGATGTAGACCTCGATGGCGTTGTTCGAGACCTCCTCGCCCCACTCGCACAGCCGCTCGACGAGCTGGTCCTTGCTGACCAGCCGCCCCGCGCGCTGCAGCAGCACCTCCAGCAGCGACAGCTCCCGCGCCGACAGCTCCAGCATCTGGTCGTTGATGTAGGCCACGCGGCCCGTCGCGTCGAACGTGAGCGGCCCGTGCTTGATGACGCTGCTGGCCGTGCCCAGGCCGCGCCGCGTCAATGCCCGCACGCGCGCCTCCAGTTCCTGCAGCGAGAACGGCTTGGCCATGTAGTCGTCCGCGCCCAGGTCCAGCCCTTTGACGCGCTGCTCGACGCTGTCCGCTGCGGTCAGGATCAGCACCGGCATCGTCGAGCCGCGCGCGCGCAGCTTGCGCAGCACCTCCAGCCCATGCAGGCGCGGCAGGCCGAGGTCAAGGATCACCAGATCGAACTCATGCGTCGCCAGCGCGGAATCGGCCTCCGTGCCGCTGCTGACGCGGTCCACCGCATAGCCCGACGCGCGCAGCGCACGCAACAGGCCATCGGCCAGCACTTGGTCATCTTCGGCAATCAGGATGCGCATCGTCTATGTCTCCGCAGCCGATGTTATGTGTTGAGGCGCTGGCTCACGCCATGAGCTACGTGACGCCTAGCATGCTCATCAATCCTGGGGACAAACCACTGTACAAACATACAGATTGCCCCATAATTCAGCCCATTCTTTGGAGACCCGCATGGACGCCCCCGTCAAAGCCCTGAACACCGAAAAAGCCAAGGCCCTGCAAGCCGCTCTCGCCCAGATCGAGAAGCAATTCGGCAAGGGTTCCATCATGCGTCTCGGCGAAGGCGAAGTCATAGAAGACATCCAGGTCGTCTCCACCGGCTCCCTGGGCCTGGACATCGCCTTGGGCGTCGGCGGCCTGCCGCGCGGCCGTGTCGTCGAGATCTACGGCCCCGAATCTTCTGGCAAGACGACGTTGACGCTACAGGTCATCGCCGAGATGCAGAAGCTCTCCGGCACCTGCGCCTTCATCGACGCCGAGCACGCGCTCGACATCCAGTACGCCCAGAAGCTCGGCGTCAACCTGCAGGAACTGCTGATCAGCCAGCCCGACACCGGCGAGCAGGCGCTCGAGATCGTCGACTCGCTGGTGCGCTCGGGCTCGGTGGACCTCATCGTCATCGACTCGGTTGCGGCGTTGACGCCCAAGGCCGAACTTGAAGGCGAAATGGGCGACAGCCTACCCGGCTTGCAAGCCCGCCTGATGAGCCAGGCCTTGCGCAAGCTCACCGCCACGATCAAGAAGGCCAACTGCATGGTCATCTTCATCAACCAGATCCGCATGAAGATCGGCGTCATGTTCGGCTCGCCCGAAACCACCACCGGCGGCAACGCGCTGAAGTTCTACGCCTCCGTGCGCCTGGACATCCGCCGCATCGGCTCGATCAAGAAGGGCGAAGAGGTCATCGGCTCAGAGACCAAGGTCAAGGTCGTCAAGAACAAGGTGTCGCCCCCGTTCAAGACCGCCGAGTTCGACATCCTCTACGGCGAAGGCATCAGCCGGGAGGGCGAGATCGTCGACATGGGCGTCGTCGCCAAGATCGTCGAGAAGTCCGGCTCCTGGTACGCCTATCAGGGCGAGAAGATCGGCCAGGGCAAGGACAACGCCCGCGAATTCCTGCGCGAGAACCCCGACGTGGCCCGCGAGATCGAGAACAAGATCCGCGAATCGCTTGGCGTGGCGCTGCTAGCAGGCTCGCCCGCTTCAGAGTAAACCGCTCCCGGCCGCATGGCGCCGCACAAGCCGCTGTCGCTGAAAGCTCGCGCCATCGGCCTGCTGGCCCAGCGCGAGCACAGCCGCACCGAGTTGCGGCGCAAGCTGTTGCGCATCGAGCAGCAGCGCGCGCGCCTCGCCGCCGAGCGGGTTGCCGGCCGGGGTGAGGGCAACGCAGGCTCAGGCGGCGAGCTCGCGTCTGAAAACACCGACACCGACACCGACATTGAAGCGAGCGAGCCCGGCGCAGTCACCGTCGAGGCCTTGCTTGACACGCTTGCTGCCGACGGCTACCTGGATGAAACTCGCTTCATCGAATCGCGGATGCACTTTCGCGCCAGCCGTTTCGGCGCCAAGCGCATTCAGCAGGAATTGGCCCAGCACGGGCTAAAGCTGGACGCGGAACAAAAGGCAGTCTTGCGCGAAACCGAACTGGATCGCGCCCGCGAGGTCTGGCTCAGGCGTTTCGGCATAGAACCGCCCTGTACCGTCGAAGAGCGCGCGCGCCAGACCCGCTTTCTGCTGGCCCGGGGTTTTGCCCCCGAAGTGGTGCACCGCTTGCTCAGGGCCTAAGGGCCGCTTGCCCGAGCGCGCAGGGGTCATTTTCACCCTCCGTGCTACATTGCCGGCTGCCTCAAAACGAGGGTTCACCCGGTTACAAGCCCACGGTTTCACGGCAGAGCAGCCGCGAAAGCCGCTGAAACCGCCGTCCCGGCACACCGGCCGGGGATGTTCCGCCCGCCTCCCGCGCCACATGCCCGCCGTCCACCTGTCCATCACGCGCCGCCCGCTGCATCGCCGCGCCCTCGATGTGCAGGTTTTCGCGCGCGATGACGGGCTGTTCGACGTCGAAGCCAGCCTCATCGACACCAAGTCGCATGACGTGCCGCTGGCCGGCATGACCCGAAAGGCCGGCGACCCGATCCACGAGATGCAGCTGCGCCTGACTGTCGACGCGACGCTGACGATCACGGCCGCTTCGTCCGACACCCTCTGGATGCCCTACCCGCAAGCCTGCGGCGCACACGGCGATGCCTACGGCCAACTCGTCGGCTTGAACCTGATGAAGGGCTTCCGGCAAGCTGTCGTCGAGCGGCTCGGCGGCACCAAGGGCTGCACCCACCTGACCGAGCTCTGCCAAGTCCTGCCGACGGCCGTCATCCAGGCCATGGCGGGCTCCGTCATCGACACCCGCGAAGGCGATGCCGCCGGCAACCCGCCGTTCCAGCTTGACCGATGTCACGCCTTGCGCCGCGACGGCGCGACCGTGGCCCGGTTCTACCCACGCTGGCAGCAAGCTGCCGAGCCAGCCACCACCGATTCCTGACTTCCCTGACCCGAAAGACCCAGCCATGAAAATCCACGAATACCAAGGCAAAGAAATCCTGCGCCAGTTCGGCGTGCCGGTGCCGCGCGGCATCCCCGCCTTCACCGTGCAGGAGGCCGTCGAGGCCGCTCAGAAGCTGGGCGGGCCGGTCTGGGTGGTCAAGGCTCAGATCCACGCCGGTGGCCGCGGCAAGGGCGGCGGCGTCAAGGTCGCCAAGACGCAGGACGACGTCAAGGCGCTGGCCGAAAAAATCCTCGGCATGCAGCTGATCACGCACCAGACCGGCGCTGCCGGCCAGAAGGTGCGCCGCCTGTACATCGAAGACGGCGCCGACATCAACAAGGAGCTCTACGTCTCGCTGGTCACCGACCGCGGCACGCAGAAGATCGCCTTCATCGCGTCGAGCGAAGGCGGCATGGACATCGAGGAAGTGGCGCACGCCACGCCCGAGAAGATCATCACCGAGATGATCGACCCGCTGGCCGGCCTGACCGAAGCGCAGTCGCGCAAGATCGCTGCGGCCATCGGCCTGAGCGGCGCTTCCATCGACCAGGCCGTCGACATCTTCGCCAAGCTCTACAAGTGCTACATGGACACGGACGCGTCGCTGGTTGAGATCAACCCGTTGAACTGCGACTCCAAGGGCAACCTGATGGCGCTGGACGCGAAGTTCAACTTCGACGCCAACGCGCTGTTCCGCCACCCCGAGATCGTGGCCTACCGCGACCTGGACGAAGAAGACGCAGCCGAAGTCGAAGCTTCCAAGTTCGACCTCGCCTACATCAGCCTGGACGGCAACATCGGCTGCCTCGTCAACGGCGCTGGTCTTGCCATGGCGACGATGGACACCATCAAGCTGTTCGGCGGCGAGCCGGCCAATTTCCTGGACGTCGGCGGCGGCGCCACGGCCGAGAAGGTCACCGAGGCCTTCAAGATCATGCTGAAGAACCCGGAAGTGAAGGGCATCCTGGTCAACATCTTCGGCGGCATCATGAAGTGCGACACCATCGCCGAAGGCGTCATCGTCGCCTGCAAGGCCGTGAATCTGTCCGTGCCGCTGGTTGTGCGCATGAAGGGCACCAACGAAGAGCTGGGCAAGAAGATGCTGGCCGAGAGCGGTCTGCCCATCATTGCGGCCGACACGATGGCCGACGCGGCCACCAAGATCGTTGCTGCCGTAGCTTAAAGACCTTGCGGGACAGACCGCCCGAGCGCACTCGCGAGTAGCTCTGTCCCCAACTGACTAGGAACAGTTCTCATGTCCATCTACATCAACAAAGACACCAAGGTCATCACCCAGGGCATCACCGGCAAGACCGGTCAGTTCCACACGCTGGGCTGCCAGGGCTATGCCAACGGCAAGAACGCTTTCGTCGCGGGCGTGAACCCCAAGAAGGCCGGCGAGAAGTTCAGCGAGATCCCGATCTACGCGACCGTCAAGGAAGCCGCCTCGCAGACCGGCGCGACCGTCTCCGTCATCTACGTGCCGCCCGCTGGCGCTGCCGCCGCGATCTGGGAAGCCGTTGAGGCCGACCTGGACCTGGCGATCTGCATCACCGAAGGCATCCCGGTCCGGGACATGCTGGAAGTGCGCAACAAGATGAAGGCCAAGGAAGCGGCCGGCGGCAAGAAGACGCTGCTGCTCGGCCCCAACTGCCCGGGCCTGATCACGCCGGAAGAAATCAAGATTGGCATCATGCCCGGCCACATCCATCGCAAGGGCCGCATCGGCGTGGTCTCGCGCTCCGGCACGCTGACGTATGAAGCCGTCGCTCAACTGACCGAGATCGGCCTCGGCCAGTCGTCGGCAGTCGGCATCGGCGGCGACCCGATCAACGGCCTGAAGCACATCGACGTGATGCAAGCCTTCAACGACGACCCGGACACCGACGCCGTCATCATGATTGGCGAGATCGGCGGCCCCGACGAGGCGGAAGCCGCTCGCTGGTGCAAGCTGAACATGAAGAAGCCCATCGTCGGTTTCATCGCTGGCGTGACTGCGCCCCCCGGCAAGCGCATGGGCCATGCCGGCGCGCTGATCTCCGGCGGCGCTGACACGGCCGATGCCAAGCTCGCCATCATGGAAGAGTGCGGCTTCACGATCACGCGCAATCCGTCCGAAATGGCCAAGCTGCTGAAAGCCCTGCTGTAATCGGGCCTCGAACCCCACAACAGCCGCCGGGTTTGACCGGCGGCTTTTTTTTGCCTACTGCAGCGCCACGCCACGCCATGGACTTGTTCAACGCCGCTTTTCTCATCGCGCTGCTGAAGATCATCTGGGTCAACATCCTGCTGTCCGGTGACAACGCGGTCGTCATCGCGCTGGCTTCGCGCAATCTGCCGCAGGGCCAGCAGAAAAAGGCCATCGTCTTCGGCAGCGGCGCCGCCATCTTGCTGCGCATCGTGTTGACGCTGTTCGCCGTGCAGCTGCTGCAGTTGCCGTGGCTGAAGCTGATCGGCGCCGTGCTGCTGCTGTGGATCGGCGTCCAGTTGCTGGCCGACAGCGATGACGACGCCGACGTCCACGCCAGCGGCAACCTGTGGACGGCCGTACGCACCATCCTCATCGCCGATCTGGTCATGAGCCTGGACAACGTCATCGCCGTGGCCGCCGCCGCCAACAGCGCGCCCGAACCCCTGCGTTTGCCGCTGCTCATCATCGGCCTGGGGCTGTCCATTCCGCTGATCATCTTCGGCAGCACGCTTCTGCTGAAGTTGATGGAGCGTTTCCCGGCCATCATCACGCTCGGTGCCGCGCTGCTGGGCTTCGTCGCCGGCGAGATGGCGACGACGGATATGGCCGTGCATGAGTGGTTCGAAACGCACATGCATGGCATGGACTACGCCGTCAGCATCAGCTGCGCCATCTTCGTCGTCATGGTCGGTCTTGCTCTCGCGCGCCGCGGCAAGCGCGAGGCGACCTAAGATCGTTCGCATGGCAAGTGGCAGCAAACCCGGCGATCCCGGCAAGGCGGGCGGCTTTTGGCAGCGCCTCGTCGGCCGGTTGTCAGAGGGCGGGCAAGCGCCACCGGGCGAACCCGCCGCGCTGCCCACCGTGCAGCACAAGCAGGCATCTTCCGCGCCCTTGCCTCACGCTTCACCGCCCCCCGATCTGCACGATTTCGAACTCGGCGCAGAGATCGGCCGCGGCGCGATGGCCATCGTCTACAAAGCCACGCAGCGCTCCACCGGCCGCCAGGTCGCCGTTAAGCGCCTGGCGCTGAGCCGCGAGTTCTCCGCCGAAGACCTGGCCGATGTGCGCGAGCGCTTTATGCGCGAAGCCAGTGCGGCGCGAGCCCTGGAACACCCGGACATCCTGCAGGTCGTCGACGCCGGGCAGGACGGCGGCGACGCCTGGCTCGCGCTGGACTACGTGCTGGGCTGGGACCTCAGCCTCTTCACCAAGGCCGGCCAGCTGCTGCCGGTGCGCGAAGTGGTGCAGATTGGCGTGCGCTTGGCGCGCGCACTGCACTATGCGCACAGTCAGGGCATTATTCACCGCGACATCAAGCCGGCCAACGTCATGCTGGACCGCGTCAACGGCGGCCTCAAGCTGATGGACTTCGGCATCGCCCGCGTCGGCGACGGCAGCCGCACTCGCACCGGCCTCGTGCTCGGCACGCCCTCCTTCATGTCGCCCGAGCAGCTGTCCGGCCTGACGGTGGACGGCCGCAGCGACCTCTACTCCCTGGGCGTGCTGCTCTACCAGTTGCTCACCGGCTCGCTGCCGCACCAGAGCGACTCCATGGCGCGGCTGATGCAGCAGATCGCCACCCAGCCGCCGCCCGACGTTCGCATCCACCGCCCCGGCCTGCCCGAGTCCCTCGCGCTGGTGCTGGCCGTCTCGCAGGAGAAGCGCCCCGAGCTGCGCTACCCCTCCGGCGAGCAGATGGCGCGCGACCTCGAAGCCGTCCTCATCATGGACCTGCAGAGCGAGCCGCTGGCGCCGGAGCCCGTCAAGTCCCTCGATGCCGCCTTCGCACAAACACTGCGATTGACGCCCGAGGAAGCAGGGCAGAATCGTCTCTCCCCTGCTGAGCCCCACGAGCCACCTCAAGCCTCATGATCCTGGAGTTCTTCAGCGCCACTGACGTGGGCCGCGCGCGCGACAACAACGAAGACTCGGTTGCCCTTGATGAGGCAGCCGGCCTTGCCGTGCTGGCCGACGGCATGGGCGGTTACAACGCCGGCGAAGTGGCCAGCCAGATGCTGACCGGCTTCGTCAACAGCGAACTCGGCCGCTGGCTAAAGGACGCCGGCCGCGAAGGCCGGGCCGGTGAGGTCAAGCGCGCGATGGACATCTGCGTCGACAACGCCAACCGCGCCATCTTCAACGCCGCAAACACCAACCCGCGCTATGCCGGCATGGGCACAACGCTGGTGCTCGGCGTCTTCCGCCCCGAAGGCCTGCTGCTCGGCCATGTAGGCGACTCGCGCGCCTACCGCCTGCGCGCTGGCCGCCTCATGCAGATCACGCGCGACCATTCCCTGCTGCAGGAACAGATCGACGCCGGCCTGCTGACCGTGGAAGAAGCCGCCTTCTCCAGCAACAAGAACCTCGTCACGCGCGCCGTCGGCGTGGAGGACACGGTATTGATGGAGCTGCACCTGCATGAAATCCAGGCCGGTGACACCTACCTGCTTTGCTCCGACGGACTCTCCGACATGCTCGACGACGACAGCATTGCCAACCTGCTCAATGGCAACCCGGCCCTACCCGAGGCTGCGCAGGCCCTGATCAACGCGGCCAATGACAGCGGCGGTCGCGATAACATCGCGCTCATCCTGGCCCGCGCAGAGAGCCGCCAACGTACCGAAGGCCGGGGCTGGTGGCCCTTCGGGCGACGTGGCGGCAACTGAGTCCTCGCCTAAGAGTCACGGCACGAACAACAGAACTTGAGGTCATTCATGGGCAAACTTGTGGTTTCGCTCGACGGTGTCGTGATCAAAGAGGTACAGATCACCAAGGACAAGACCACACTCGGTCGGCGGCCCTACAACGACATCGTCATCGACAACCTCGCCGTCTCCGGCGAGCACGCTGTGCTGCAGATGGTCGGCAACGATGTCTTCATTGAAGACCTCAATTCCACCAACGGCACCTACATCAACGGCAAGGCCATCAAGAAGCAGCTGCTGGCCGACCACGATACCGTCGAGATCGGCAAGTACAAGATCAAGTTCTTGTTCAATGACGGCAACGACTACGAGAAGACCATGATCCTCAAGCCCGGTTCGGCAGTGCCGGCCCTGGGCGGACTGGGCTCCTCGTTTGGCGGTCTCGGCAGCGCCCCCGTCATCGGCCCAGCATCCATCAAGGTGCTGACCGGCGCCGCCGCCGGCCGGGAAGTGGCGCTGACCAAGGTCGTCACGACGCTGGGCAAGCCCGGCGTGCAGGTGGCTTCCATTACCAAGCGCCCCACCGGCTACGTCTTCGCCCACGTCGAGGGCGCCCAGCGCCCCAGCGTCAACGGCATCCCATTGACGGGTGAATCGATCGCACTGCGCAGCGGCGATCTCATCGAGCTGGCCGGCACGCAGATGCAGTTCATCCAAGGCTGAACCGCCTCGCCCCGGCAATCCGGCCAGGCCCGGATTGCCGGGGCCCGCCGCATGAGCAGCCGGCCACGCGGCTGCTGTGACTTCCTCACGATTGGGATACCCCCAACTCGGTAATCCGACCGCCACCGACACCGGTCCGCTGCGTACATTCTTGGCTCCACCTCGCGTCGTGCGAGGCCCTGACACCGAGCCAATGCATCGCATGAACATCCGCGTCCTGGGCTGCTCCGGCGCCATCGCCGCCGGCTACAAGACCACCGCCTTCCTGCTGGACGACGATGTGCTCATCGACGCTGGCACCGGCGTAGGCGACCTGCCACTGGACGCCCTGGCAGCCATCGACCACATCCTGCTCAGCCACTCCCATCTGGACCATGTGCTGGGCATCCCGCTGTTGGCCGATGCCGTGCTGCGCCTGCGCGTGGCCGCCGGCCGGCCACCCATTCAGGTCCACGCTCTGCCGGAGACGCTGGCCACGCTGCAGAAGCACATCTTCAACGGCGCCATCTGGCCCGACTTCACGCGCCTGCCCAGCCGCGAGGCCCCGGTCCTGAGCCTGCATCCCTTCCAGATCGGCGACCGCCTGGAGCTCGGCGGCCGCCTCATCGAAGTGCTGCCCGCCGTCCACACGGTGCCGGCGGTCGGCTTTGCGGTTGACGGCGGCGAGGCCAGCGGCCATGCCCACTGGGTCTTCACCGGCGACACGGGCCCCAACCCCGCGCTGTGGCAGCGGCTGGCCCAGCTGCGTCTGTCCCACCTCGTCATCGAAACCGCCTTCAGCGACGACGAGGCCGAACTCGCCCATATCAGCCAGCATCTGTGCCCCACCGACCTCGGCCGAGAACTCAGCCAGCTGGGCGGCAGCGTCGACGTACGCATCACCCACATCAAGCCCGGCGAGGCCGATGCCGTCATGGCCGGCGTGCAGGCGCTGATCAGCCCGCACCGCATCAGCGCGTTGCAAGCCGGGCAGGAAATGGCGCTGTAGGCGCTCGACACTTGAACCTGCAAACGGCGCCTCGGCGCCGTTTTTCTTGGCTGACGTTTCTTGCCCTTTCAGCGGTGACTGACAGAACTCGTCAGGCCAGAGTGACGTTTTTTGTCAGAACAAGGCCGCCAAGCCCGTCAAACGTGCGCTTTCGCACGCCCTGCCAGGCCTGCCAAGCTGGCACGGCCCCTGCATTCATGGGGTCTGCCTTCCCACCAAACACTCGCTGGAGTACTGAACATGCAACTGAAAGCACGCGCCCAAAAGGGCTTCACCCTGATCGAACTGATGATCGTCGTGGCCATCATCGGCATCTTGGCTGCTGTGGCTCTGCCGCAATACCGCACGTACACGACCCGCGCCAAGACGGCGAACGCCATCACGGTGGCTGACGGCTACAAGACCGCCGTGGCCCTGTGCATCCAGGAAAAGGGCGGCGTCGCCACCGGTTGCAGCAGCAACACCAACGGCATTCCCGACGCCAGCGCTTTCAAGGCCACCAAGGAAGTCAGCGCCATTACCTCCGTGACGGACGGCGTGATCACCCTCAAGTTGAATGACATCGGCACGGGCACATTGAACAAGACCATCGTCTTCACGCCGACCAACATCGTTGGCGATGCCGTGATCTGGACCACGACCACCGATATCACCGACGCCGTCATCAAGAGCTCGATCGAGAAGAACAACACCTGATCTTGCTGGTAACGCGTGCCGCCATCGCGGCACCTGTAAAGAAAGGGGCCTTGGCCCCTTTCTTTTTGGACCTTCCAATCCATGCACCATCCACGCCGTCTGCCCGCGCTGGCCTTAATGCTGGCTGTGCTGGCCTTCATGCTGTTCGCGCACCCCTATCAAGGCGTGTTCCACGACGGCATCCTCTATTTCGGTCAGGTCCTGCTGAATACCAGCGCGCCGGTACTGAGCGAGGACATCTTCTTCAAGGGCGGTTCACAGGACCGCTACTCCCTCTTCAGCCCCGTGATGGGGTTTCTCTACGGGCACTTCGGGCGCCAAGCCGCGCAAGTCGGCGTACTGTTGACCAGCTGGCTCTTGATGCTCGGCGCCGTTGCGGCGCTGTTGAAGCGCTTTGAAGCGACTCCCTCGATGAGGCTCTGCGGCTTGCTCGCTTTCGCGGTGATGTCACCTATCTACGGCGGCTGCTGGATCATCAGCTACACCGAGACCTTCGTGACCGCCCGGGTCTTTGCCGAGCCGCCGCTCGTCTGGAGCCTCGTGGCGCTGCTGACCGGCCGCCGCGGGCTCGCCTGGGCACTGCAGTTTTTGGCTCTGCTGTTCCATCCCCTGATGGCCTTGCCGGTGATGGTGGTGAGCTGGTGCTTTCTGTCCAGCACTGATCGCCGCTGGCTCTGGCTGCTCGCCGCATTGCCTGCCTTGCTGCTCGTGGCGGCGATGGGTGTCCCGCCACTGGACAGCCTGCTGAAGACCTACCCGCCCTATTGGCGAGCGCTTGTGGACACGAGCAACTTTCTCGTGCTGCTGCAGCACTGGCCGTTGCGCGATCATCTGAATCTGCTGCAGGATCTGCTGATCCTGCTCGCCGTCACCCGGGTCAGGCCGTTCGACGGCTTTTCGCGGCTGCTGTTGGCCGTCGTCGTCACGACGCTCGCCCTTTTCGGCCTCAGTTTCCTGGGGGCCGACGTGCTGCATTCCATCCTGCTGACCCAGCTGCAGGTCTGGCGGGTGCATTGGATCGGTCACCTGATTGCGATGGCGCTTTCACCGTGGCTATGCGTGACGCTCTGGATGCGCGGTGGCCTCTGGCGCGCGAGCGCGTGCGCGTTGGTGCTCTCACTGACGAACGCCCACATCGGGACGGATCACGGCGCCGCGACCCTTTCGCTGTGGGCGGTCACCTCCCTGGCTGCGTGGCGCGTGCGGGGTGCATCACCTCGCGTGATCGGCCTGGTATGCGGCTGCATCCTGCTCGGCGTGCTAGCTCTCTCCGCCGAACAATTGCTAGGGCAAATACAGCAGCTGAATTGGCAATTTCCGGCGGCTGACTGGCGTGATCGATTTGCCAAGCTCGCCGCCTTCCCGCTGCTGGCACTGGGCGGCTTTGCCGCACTTCGCCACCTCGCCGGCAAAGGGCGCGTTGGCGCCTCCATGGCGCTCGTCGCCAGCCTGGGCCTGCTGGCACTGGCTGTCATGACCTGGGACCGACGCACGGACATCTCGCAAGCCGTTGACGAAGCGCCAGCCGCCGGTCCCCACCCCTTCATCGCCCACCTGCCAGCTCACGCCAGCATCTATTGGCCCAACGAACTGGCGGCCGTGTGGGGCCTGCTCGGACGGCCCAGCCACTACTCGCAGCCTCAGGGGGCGGGGCTGCTGTTCAACCGCGACACCGCGCTGCTGTTCGGGCCCCGCAAGGAGATCTACCGCGCCATCGACCAGGACCGCGAACGCTGCCGGACCGGCTCGTTGCTGACGCGCGACCTGGCCGCCCGCCAGAGATGCCTGATGCCTTCTTCGGAACGCCTGGAGGCACTCTGCAATGAAGCCGATGCTCCTGATTTCGTGGTGTTGCCAGGCTCACTCAGCCTGCCACCGCTGGCAAGCTGGCAGTCACCTCAACGGCAGACCTATGTCCTCTATGCCTGCTCTGCGCTCAAGTCCAAGGGAAATTGACATGCCTTCCACAGCGCGCGAATTCCTGCTCTATTTCGCTGCCAGCGCTGCGGCGCTGGCTCTGGACACGGCCGTCTTCAGCGTGAGCTTGCAACTGGGCGTCCACCTCGCCGCTTCCGCCTGCCTGGGCTTCAGTGTCGGCCTGATGCTCATCTACACGGTTAGCACCCGGCATGTCTTTACACAGCACCGCCTGGCCGACCACCGCCATGAGTTCGCAGTGTTCACGCTGATCGGCCTAGCGGGCCTGCTGCTGACCGAGGCGCTGCTATGGCTCCTGGTTCGACAGCTAGGCATGGCGCCGGTGGCGGCGAAGTTGACCTGTGCCTGTGGCGTATTCCTCTTCAACTTCGCCCTGCGCAAAACCCTCCTCTTCACCGCCTGCCGCGCGGCACTCAGCACGCAGACATGAGCCAGCCTTCCACCCTCGTCATCGGTGCCGGCCCCGCCGGTCTCACAGCCGGCCTGGAGTTGCTGCGCGCCGGCTACCCCCAAGTCACCCTCCTGGAGGCCACGCAGGACATCGGCGGCATCTCCAAAACCGTCAACTACAAGGGCAACCGCATCGACATCGGCGGCCACCGCTTCTTCTCCAAGTCAGACTGGGTCATGGACTGGTGGCGCGATGTGCTGCCGGTCGCCAAGCCGGCCAACGGCAATGGTGACGCGCGCCTGGCTTACCAGGGCAAGCAACGCCTGCTCGGCGGCCACGAGGCCACGGCCAGCGAGGCGGACGACTCGGTGCTGCTGATCCGCAACCGCCAGTCGCGCATCTACTTCGGCGGGCAGTTTCTCGACTACCCGCTCAAGCCCGGCCTGGACCTCGTGCGCAAGATGGGCCCGCTGCGCTGCATGCGGTTTGCCGGGAGCTACATGGCCTCCGCCGCGCGGCCCATCCAGCCCGAGCAGACGCTGGAAGACTTCTTCATCAACCGCTTCGGCCGCCAGCTCTATCTGCAGTTCTTCAAGACCTACACCGAGAAGGTCTGGGGCGTGCCCTGCCGCGACATCAGCGCCGACTGGGGCGCGCAACGCATCAAGAGTCTTTCCATAGGCAGCGCCGCGAAGCAGGCGCTGAAGAAGATCGTCACGGGCAACACCGACACGCAACACACCTCGCTGATAGAGAGCTTCCTCTATCCCAAGTACGGCCCCGGCCAGATGTGGGAGACGGCGGCCGCCGAGTTCGAGCGCCGTGGCGGCCGGCTACTGCGTGGCTGGGCGGTGGACGAAATCCATCGCCGCGACAACAAGGTCGAGCGCGTCGTTGCGCGTGATGCCGACGGCCAGCGCCAGAGCTTCGAGGCCAGCGCCGTCGTCTCGACCATGCCCATCCGCGAACTCGCCCAGGCGTTGCGCCCGGCGCCCGATGCACCGGCGCTGTCCATCGCCTCCGGCTTGGAGTACCGCGACTTCATCACCGTTGGCCTGCTCTACCGCCGCATGAGCCCCAAGGTGGCCGGCAAGGCAAGGCATGTGTCCGACAACTGGATCTACATCCAAGAGCCCGGCGTGAAGGTCGGCCGCGTGCAGGTCTTCAACAACTGGAGCCCCTACATGGTGGCGGACCCCGACACCGTCTGGCTGGGGTTGGAGTTTTTTGCCCGTGACGACGACGAGCTCTGGGCGATGAGTGACGACGCGTTGAAGGCCCTGGCCGTGCGCGAGATGCAGCAGATGGGCATGGCCGACGAGGCCGAACTGCTCGACGCCACGGTGCTGCGCCAGCCCAAGGCCTACCCGGGTTATTTCGGCGCGGCCTTCGAGCGCTTTGATGAGCTGCGCGGCTGGCTCGACGGGCTGGACAACCTCTTCCTGTGTGGCCGCAACGGCATGCACCGCTACAACAACCAGGACCATTCCATGCTGTCCGCCCGCTTGGCCGCGCAGGCCATCATGAACGGCGGCGCCGGGCGAGATGCGATCTGGTCGGTCAACATCGACGACGACTATCACGAAGAAGCGCCGACGAAGAACTGACCGCAAGGGCGTGCCATCATCCGCGCCCATGCTGTCCAAGACCCCCACCGCCACGGCCGATGCCGCGCTCTTCAGCCTCGTCATCGCCGCCGCCCTGCCGCCGCTGCTCGCCTTCAACCAGACGCCGGCCGCCACGCTCTACAACCAGTTGCTGGCGCTCGCCGGCTGGGGGCTAGCGCTGGCGCTGTGGGCCCACTCGTCACCCGGCTGGCGCGCCAGCCTGAAGAGCCCCGCAGCGCTCGCGATGCTGCTGCTGCTCATCGCGCCGCTCAGCTCCGTGGCCTGGCGCGCGCTGCCGCTGTCGCTGGGCCTGGGCGCTACCGCCGTGCTCGGCGCGGGCCTGGCCGTGCTGCTGCTGGCCCAGGGCCTGTCACGCGAGGCGCGCCGCAGCGCCGCCGAAGCGCTGTGCTGGGGCCTGCTCCTTGCCGGCCTGCTCAGCGTGGCCATCAGCCTCGTGCAGGTGTTTGCGCCGCAGTGGGCGGACGGCAATGTGATCGCCCGCTCCGGCATCCCGGGCCGCGCGGTTGGCAACCTGCGCCAGCCCAACCATCTGGCGAGCCTGATGATGTGGGCGGCCGTCGCCGCCGTCTTCGTCACCGAGCGGCGCGGCTGGCGCTGGCTGCTGGCGCCGCTGCTGTTCGCCTGCGTCTTCACCGTCGTGCTGAGCGCCTCGCGCACCGGCTTCATCGGCATCGCGATGCTGGCCGTCTGGGGTCTCATCGACCGGAAGCTGTCGCGCGGCGCGCGCCTGGCGCTGCTCGCCACGCCGTTGATGCTCGGCGTTAGCTGGTGGCTGATGGCGCAATGGTCTGCCGAGGGCGGCCATGCCTTTGGCGCGGCCTCGCGACTGTCCGAAGGCGCCGGTTCGCCGTCGCGGCTGGCCATCCTGCGCGACGCCTGGGCGCTGACCATAGCCCACCCGTTGCTCGGCGTCGGCTGGGGTGAGTTCAACGTCGCGTGGAGCCTCACGCCCTTCCCGACGCGACCCATCGCCTTCTTCGACCACACGCACAACCTGCCCTCGCAGCTGGCCGTCGAGCTGGGGCTGCCCTGGGCCGGCGCGGTACTGGCGCTGCTCGGCTGGGCGCTATGGCAGGCCTGGCGCGGCGCGGCGCGCAGTGACGAAGACGCGCCGCTGCGCCGCGCGGCGCTGATGATCGTACTCACCATCGCCCTGCACAGCCTGCTGGAGTACCCGCTCTGGTACGCCTACTTCCTGTTGCCCGCCTGCTTTGCGCTGGGCCTGGCACTGCCGGCAGGCGAGCGGGCCAAGCCGGCTTCGGCAATGCCGGCTACCTTGATCGGCGGCCTGCTGGTCGCCGGCAGCCTGTTCGCCGTGTGGGACTACCAGCGCATCGTCGCGATCTACGCGCCTGGCGCCAGCGCTGCGCCTCTAAATGAGCGCATTGCCATCGGCCAGGGCTCACCGTTGTTCAGCCACCAGGCCGACTACGCCGCTGCCACCAGCCAGCCCCCAGGCCGTGACGCGCTCGCCGCAACCCGGCGCACCGCCTTCAGCCTTGTCGATGCCCGGCTGCTGATGCACTGGTCACGCTCGCTCGAAGCCACCGGTGACGTGGAAGGCGCGCGCTATGTGGCCGACCGCTTGCGCGAGTTCCGCAGCGAGACGGGCGACCGATGGTTCGAGAGCTGCGTCGGGCCGGCCACCATGCCCGCCGCACCGCCGGCCATGGTCCAGTGCCAGCCGGCCTCGGCGGTCGTCGACTGGCGGGCCTTGCGTTGAAGCCGGCGGCGCAGGCCACCCTTGCTTCGGCACCGATGGCCGTGCGGCGGCTTGCCATCGCCACGCTGACCCTGGCCTGCGCGGCGCCCGTCATCACGCGCCTGTCGCGCATCGACGGGATGCGGTTCGACTTCTATCTGGTCTTCGAGCGCCTCTTCGCCTTCAACGACCACCTGCAGTCGCTGGCCATGCTTGCCGCGCTTTTGGTGGCTCTGGCCTGCCGCCCCGCGCGGGACGCCACCGCCCGGCTGGCCGCTTGGATGGGTGAGCACCCGTTGAGCACGGCCGGCCTCGCATTCTTCGGGTTGGCCCTCGGCGCACTGTTCATCTGCCGCGCCCACCCCCTGTCCATGGACGAATACGTCCCCTGGATGCAGGCCCATGCCTTTGCGAAGGGCCGTGGCGTGCTGCACTATCCGCCTGAGCTCCTCGACCTGATCGTGCCGCCTTCCTTCCAGGGCTCGTTCGTGCTGGTCGATCACACCAGCGGCGCCGCGACCTCCGTCTATTGGCCCGGCATGGCGCTGCTGTTCACGCCTCTGGTGGCGTTCAACCTCGGCTGGTGCCTGAACCCCGCCTTCGGCGCGCTGACGCTGTTGCTGCTGCACCGTCTGACCAGCGATGCGGCTGGCGACACGCGCGCCGGCGGCTGGGCGATGCTGGCTGCGCTGGCCTCGCCGCAGTTCACCGTCAGCGCCATGACTTGGTACGCCATGCCGGGCGAGCTGGCACTCAACCTGCTGTTCCTGTGGCTGCTGCTGAAGCCGCGTCTGACCCACGCCTTCGCGGCCGGCCTGGTGGGCGGGTTGTGCCTGATCATGCACAACCCCGTGCCCCATGCGCTGATGGCCGCCCCATGCCTGGCTTGGCTGCTTCTCGACCGCGCACGCTGGCTGCGGCTGCTCGGCGTGCTGGCCGGCTATGTCCCGCTGGGTCTCGGCGTGGGTATCGGCTGGTGGCTGTTGAAGTCCGGCTTTGGCGATGCGGCGGCGGGCGCGTCGACCGCCATGGGCGTGGTGGACATGTTGGGGCGCGTGTTCGTGTGGCCCGATTCCGATGTGCTGGCCGCGCGCTGGCAGGCGACCTGGAAGATCTGGATCTGGGCCTGCCCGGGCCTGCTGCTGCTGCCCTTACTTCCGCGCCCGCGCCCGCTGGTCGAGCGCTTGCTGCTGGCCGCCTTCGTGCTCACCTTCGTCTTCTATCTGTTTGTTCGCTTCGACCAGGGCCACGGTTGGGGCTATCGCTACATCCACCCGGTGTGGGGCGCGCTGCCGGTCGTCGCCGGCCTTTGGCTAGCCCGCGCCGAAGCCTGGCCGCAGCAGTGGGGCCGGGTCATTCTGGCCGCAGGCCTGCTGGCCACGCCGGTCTTCCTGTGGCAGACGCAGGCCAGCGTCGACCGCACCCTGTCCTTCCGCTTCGAGCCCGAGGGCGCGGGTGACTGGGTCGTGTTCGTGTCGCAAGCCACCGGCTACTACCGCGGGGATCTGGTGCAGAACGCGGACAGCCCGTCGCAACGCCTGGTGCTGATCAGCCACGGAGAGCGTGCGGACCGCACATTGATGGCAAGGCACTTCCCCACGGCCGCTGAAGTGATGAAAGACTCGCGGGGCTCGGCTTGGCGCCTGCCTGCGGGCTCGCTGTCGACCACACCCCATCCCCAGCGCTAATCCCACATGACGACGTCCATCCGTGTCGACCCCCCGTTCTGGCGCCATGACGCTTACACGCTGCGCCGCCTGGCTGAGGGCGTCATCAGCGCGATCCCGGAGGTGCTGCCGGCGCCCACCTCGACCGCAGCGTGCGTGGTCGACATGGGGGCCGGCGACGCGCCCTATCGTTCATTGTTCGAAGCTCGTGGCGCCCGCTATGTCGCCTGCGACATCGACGCACCCGAAGGTGGCGAGACCTTGCGCATCGATATCGGCCGGCCCTTGCCGCTGGCTGCCGGCTGCGCGCAGGTCGTCGTTTCATTTCAGGTGCTGGAACATGTCTGGGACCTGGACTGGTACCTCGGCGAGGCGCGACGGCTGCTAGCGCCCGAGGGCCATCTGTTGCTGAGCACGCATGGCATCTGGCTGTATCACCCGCATCCCACCGATTTCCGACGCTGGACCCGCGCCGGCCTGATCGCGGAGCTCGAGCAACGGGGCTTCGAGATCAGGTCGGTGCGCGCCCTTGTCGGCCCGCTCGCCTGGACCACCCAGTTCCGCGCGCTCGGCTGGAACCGGCTGCTGCAAGCGCTGCCCTTTGTAGGGCCCTGGGTCGCAGGCCTGTCCAACGCCCTGCATCATCTGCGCATGCGCCTGGAAGACGCGCTCACGCCGCGGGACTGGGCCGAGGACAACGCTGCGGTCTACCTTGTCGTGGCGACTCCGCGCCGGGCGGCCCCAACGTCTGCCTTGATGACCGCCGCAAGCTGACCACCACACCATGACATCTCACACCCCCCAAGGCCCGCATGCGGAAGGCCTGGTCGCCCGCCTCAGCACCACGCCGTACCGACGCAGCATCATCGACGGCATCGTCGCCGCGCTTTCGGATCACGGTCCGGTGGCCCAGGCCCTGGACTTCGGTTCCGGCGACGGCTTCTTCGCGGCCCACCTTCCCCAGCTGACAGCGATCAAACACGTGACGCCGGTCGATGTGGTCGAACGCGCGTCCAGCTGGGTCAAGCCGGTGCTCTACGCCGGGCGTACGCTGCCCTTCCCGGATCGCAGCTTCGACCTGGCCTACGCCGTTGACGTGCTGCATCACTGCCCCGATCCCATCGCCGCGCTGGCGGAAATGGCGCGCTGTACACGGCACTATCTGCTCGTCAAGGATCACAACCACACGGGTCCGCTCGGGAAAGCCGTGCTGGCCGTACTGGACGAGCTGGGCAATCGCAGGTTCGGCATCCCATCGCCGCAGAACTACCAGCAGCGGTGGTCGTGGGTCGAATGGATCGAGTCGCAGGGCTTTGTGCGCTGCCGTTGGGTGCATCCGATGCCTTGCCATCGCGGCCCACTGGCGCTGACCAACCCGCTGCAATTCCTCGGGCTTTGGAAGCGGCCGGATGCCTGAGCGCAAGCTGCTGCCGCTGATGGGCCGCCACGCCTGGGTAGGCCTGCTCTGCGCGCTGCTCAATATCGGTCTCGTCCACGCCGGCACGGCTTGGCTGCACTGGCCCTATCTCGCTGCGGCTTGGCTGACCTGCATCATCACCATCCCGACCAGCTATTTTCTGCATCGCCGCCACAGCTTCCGGCTTCAGGAGAGCGCCAGTTGGAGGGAATTCGGACGCTTCGTGGGCCAGCAGCTCCTGCAGTTCTGCGCCGGCCTGGCGCTGCTGTCGGCTGGCGTCGAATGGCTGGGCCTGAACCCGACGCTGGCCATGGCACTGGCCACTGCCGTGCTGTGGCTGTTTTCCTTTGTGGTGCAGTGGCGCTGGGTCTTTCGTACCGGCCTGCGATCAGGGCGCGGATGAGCGCCCTGCGCGTGCTGCAGGTCAGCGCCTTCTTCCCTGGCCACGGAGGTGGGATCGAAGCCGTCGCCGGAGCCCTAGCGGCCCGCATGCCCGCGGCTGGCGTCGCGATGCATTGGATGGCGGGTGGGCCGCGGGAAGAATGGCCCGCCTCCTGGCCCGGTGTCACAGTGACTGCCGAACCCGCATGGGACCCGCTGGAGCGGCGCCTGGGCCTGCCCTTCCCGGTCTGGAGCCCGGCTGCCCTGATGCGGCTGTGGCGGCGCGTCGGAGAACATGACGTGGTGCATGCGCACGACTTCCTCTACCTGCCCACGCTGGCCGCGATGCTGTTCGCCGCGCTGCGCGGGCGGCCCGTCGTGCTGACCCAGCACATCGGCGACATCCCCTTCCGCTCGCGCCGGGCACACCGCCTGTTGACCTTGCTGAACCGCAGCCTGGGGGCTTTCGTGTTGCGCCGGGTCGCGCAGGCGGTATTCGTCGGGCTACCCGTCCAACGTTATTTCGAGCGCTTCGTGCGCTTCCGCCGCCCGGTGTGCCTCGTGCCTAACGGTGTCGACCACTCACTCTTTCACCCGCCGCAAACCCCGCCCACGGGTGAGTTGCGGCTGCTCTTCGTGGGCCGCTTCGTCGAGAAGAAGGGGCTGCGCCTGCTGCACCACTGCCTCGATCTGCCCGGCGCCTCGTGGACCTTCGTCGGCAGCGGCCCGCTTGAGCCGCCGGCCGGGCCGCAGCTGCGACTGGCTGGCCGGCTGGGCCCCCAGCAGGTGGCCGATGCGTTCCGCACCGCCGACCTGCTCGTGTTGCCCAGCACCGGCGAGGGCTTCCCACTGGTCGTGCAGGAAGCGCTGGCGAGTGGCACGCCGGTGCTCGTCAGCACCGAGGTCTTCGAGGCTTTCCCGGGTGTCGACGAACGCTGCGTCTTCCACGTCGAACTGCGCGGCGCCACGCCGGAGCAGGCGCTGTGCGAGCGGCTGCAACAACTGCTGGGCGACCCTGATCGCCTGCGCAGCGCCCGCCCGGCCGCCGCCGAACTCGCGCGCCAGTGGAACTGGGACGCGACCGTGCAGCGCTATGTCGACCTCTATCGCGACCTGGCTCCGGCTGCATCACATCTTTTGAAGTCGTCATGAGCACGCCGATCGAACTGACCATCCTGATGCCTTGCCTCAACGAGGCCCTCACCGTCGCCCAGTGCGTGCGCCAAGCACGGGCGTTCCTCGCTGCAAGCGGCATTCCCGGCGAAGTGCTCGTGGCGGACAACGGCTCCACCGACGGTAGCCAGGCCCTGGCTGAGGCCGAGGGCGCGCGGGTGGTTGCGGTTCCCGTGCGTGGCTATGGCGCGGCGCTGCGCTGTGGCATCGAGGCCGCACGGGGCCGTTTCGTCGTCATGGGCGACTCCGACTGCAGCTACGACTTCTCCAACCTGCATGGCTTCGTCGCCGCGCTGCGCGGCGGCAAGCAACTCGTCATGGGCAACCGTTTTGCGGGCGGCATCGCGCCGGGCGCCATGCCCGGGCTGCACCGCTACCTCGGCAACCCGGTGCTCAGCTTTGTCGGGCGGCTCTTCTTCAAGAGCCCGGTGCACGACTTCCACTGCGGCCTGCGTGGCTTCGAACGCGGTGCGATGCTGAAGCTCGGCCTGCAATCGTCCGGTATGGAGTTCGCTAGCGAGATGGTCGTCAAGGCCACGCTGCACGGGCTGCGCATCGCCGAGGTGCCCACGACGCTTTCCCCCGACGGCCGTGACCGGCCGCCGCATCTGCGCAGCTGGCGTGACGGCTGGCGTCATCTGCGCTTCCTGCTGCTGCATGCACCGGCCTGGCTGTTCATGTATCCCGGGATTGCGCTCTTCCTGCTCGGCACTGCGGCCAGCATCGCGCTGGGCCTGGGCCCACTGCCGCTTGGCTTTGCAACGCTGGACGTGCACAGCATGCTGTATGCCGCCACAGCGGCCTGCCTGGGTCTACAGATGCTGATGTTCGCCGGTGCGTGCTCGCTGCATGCCGTGCGCATTGGCGTGCTGCCGCAGCTGCCCACGGGCCTGGGCTGGGTGCATCGCGTGCGGCTGGAACCGGCCCTGCTGTCAGCGTTGATGCTGCTGCTCGTTGGCCTGGGCTTCGCCGGCGCGAGCGTTTGGCTCTGGTGGCAACAGTCGCGCTTCGGCTCAGCCAACCCCGCACAGTTGATGCGCCTGGTCATCCCCGGCGCCACCTTCATGCTTGCCGCAGGTCAGGTGGCGATGAGCGCCTTCATGTTCGAGTTCATCCGCATGGTGCCGCAGCGCCCGCCTCAGGACTGAGCCTTCCACTCGCCCGACTTGCCGCCCTGCTTCTCCAGCACCCGCACGTCGCCGATGACCATGCCGCGGTCTGCCGCCTTGCACATGTCGTAGATGGTCAGCAGGCCGACCTGCACGGCGCACAGCGCCTCCATCTCCACGCCGGTGCGGCCCAGCGTCTCGACCTGGGCGCGGCACAGCACGCGGCTGCCCGGCTCGTCCAGTTCGAACTCGACCTTGACGCGCGTGATCGGCAGCGGGTGGCACAGCGGCACCAGATTGGAACAGCGCTTGGCGCCCTGGATGGCGGCGATGCGCGCCACGCCCAGCACGTCGCCCTTTTTGGCCGTGCCGTTGGCGATCAGCGCGAAGGTGGCGGGCAGCATGCGGATCTCGCCGGCCGCAACGGCCACGCGGTGGGTCTCGGCCTTGGCGGACACGTCGACCATGTGGGCCTGGCCCTCGGCGTCGAAGTGGGTCAGCGGAGTCGTCATGTCAGTGGGCGCCTGCGGGGCGTTTCATTTTCAGGAAACATTTGGGATCGGAGTTGCAGGCATCATAGGCAGCCGACCGGCGCTGAGCCGGCGGCGGCCGGAGCCCTTGCCTGATGAAGAAGTCGTTCGCCACCCGCCCTTTGCTCACGCTGCTTGCGGCTGCCATGTTGGCCCTGCCCGGCGCGCCCTTGAATGCGCAGGTCAACCTGCCGGCCCTGGGCGACTCGGTGTCGCAGGACCTGGACGTCGGCAGCGAGCGCCGCCTGGGTGATCAGGTCATGCGCCAGATCCGCATCGACCCCGACTACGTGCTGGACCCGCTGCTGCAGGAGTATCTGGAAAGCATCTGGACGCCCCTCGTCAACGCCGCGCGCAAGCTGGGCCAGATCGGCGAAGAGACACAGGCGCGTTTTGCCTGGGAGCCCTTCCTCGTGCGCGACAAGAGCGTCAACGCCTTCGCGCTGCCGGGCGGCTTCGTCGGCACGCACCTGGGCCTGATCTCGATGACGGTGTCGCGCGACGAGCTCGCATCGGTGCTGGCCCACGAGCTGTCGCACATCACGCAGCGCCACATCGCGCGCCGCATCGCTGGCGACTCGAAGAACAGCATGGTGGCCATCGCCGGCCTGCTGCTCGGCATCCTGGCCGCGTCGCGCGGCAACATCGACATGGCCAACGCCGGCATCGTCGGCGGCCAGGCCGCAGCCACGCAGCTGTCGCTGAACTTCTCGCGCGACATGGAGCGCGAGGCCGATCGCGTCGGTTTCAACGTGCTGGTGGAGGCCGGCTTCGCAGGCAGCGGCATGGTCAGCATGTTCGAGCGCATGGAGCAGGCTTACCACCTGATGGACAACGGCGCCTACCCGTACCTGCGCTCCCACCCGCTGACGAGCGAACGAATCGGCGATGCCCGCACGCGCCTGGCGCTGGAACCGTTCGTGCGCCCTCGCGGGCTGGCCGAGCACGCGTTGATGGCCGCCCGCGCCCGCGCGCTGCAGGACCCGCGCGTCGAGGCCTGGAAGGTGCTGGAGAACTACGACGCCGGTGCGCGCAACATCAAGGAGAGCGGCGGCTACGAGCAGCTTGGCGCGCGCTACGCGGCGACGCTGGCCTCCATCAAGCTGCGCAACTTCGACCGCGCCGAGGCCACGCTGCGCAGCGCCGAGGTGACGCTGCAGCTGATTAACCCCAGCCCCGCCGAGACGACCGCCGCCACCCGGCTGCTGACCTATCTGCGCGCCGAGCTGGCGCAGGCGCGCGGGCGGCCGTTGGACGGCATCGCCGCGCTCGACCAACTGGCGGGCGAGAAGTCCCGCGCCATGCTGCTGCAGCGCGTCGGTCTGGCGCTGGCCTCGGGCCCGGCAGCCACCTCGGCCCCGGCGTTGCGCGAGGCGGCGGAGGCGCTGCAGACGCATGTGAGCCTGGACCCGAGCGACGCGCTGGCCTGGTCGCAGCTCGCGCTGGTATGGGAAAAGCTCGGCCAACCGCTGCGCGCCGTGCGCGCCCAAGCGGAGACGCGCGCCGCTGCGGGTGATCTGAACGGCGCCATCGACCGTCTGCGCTCCGGCCTGCGCCAGTCGCGCGGCGCCGATGCCGACCAGGTCGAGGCCTCGGTCATCGACGCGCGGCTGCGTACCCTGGTCTACGAGCGCCAGAGCATCCTGGGCGAGATGTACAAGGGCCGCTACATCCCGCCGGACATCGAGCTGCCGAACTGAGGCCCCGGGCCAAGGCATACCTTGGCCGGCCCCCCGAGGGGGCGGCGATGCTCGCGGCGTCGAGCCGCGAGCACATCGCCATACGCGGGCCGGCTTGGGAGCGGCCCGGCGCTAGGCCCGCAAATGCCGCAGCGACCTGCCGGGTCAGTCTTGCGGGAACATCCGCTCGACGACCACGTCGATGAGCATGCCGCACAGGCTGTAGATCAGCGAGCCGATCAGCGCGGCCGCGAAGCCGGTCACGGCCAGGCCGTTGAGCAGCGACGCCGCCGCCCAGAACATCAGCGCGTTGATGACGAACAGGAAGAGCCCCAGCGTCAGCACCGTCACCGGCAACGTCAGCAGCACGAGGATGGGCCGCAGCAGCGTGTTGAGCAGGCCCAGTACCAGGGCGGCGATCAGCGCCGACGTGAAACTCGTCACCACGACGCCTGGGTAGAGGTGGGCGACCAGCAGCAGCGCGCCAGCCAGCAACAGCCATCGGGTCAGTGTTTTCATGGCGCGCAGCATATCGGGCGGCACCGATGCCGTGTGGCGCCATCGCGGCGCCTGCTTGCAGATCAAATAGGAATCGTTCGCATTCGTGTTAATATTTTCGCTGAGCCCGCCCCTTGACGATTTCGTGCCTTCCTTGAACCCCGCCCTCAGCTTTGTCGCTCCCTCACCGGTGTCTGTCGCGCCCGCGCGGCCGGCTGCGGTGGGCGCGCCAATGCGGGCCAGCTATGTCGAAATGTCGGGCGGCTCGGCGCGGCGTCGCCTGCTGGCGGTGGGCGTCATCGGGCTGCATGTGCTGCTGTTGTGGGGCATGAGCCAGTTGCAGGACGTGCGCCGCACGGTGGCCCGCGTGGCGCCGGTGGTGGTGCGCCTGATCGCACCGGCCGAGCCGCCCAAGCCGATGCCCCCGGTGGCCGCCCCGCTGCCCGCGCTGCAGGTGCCGGCGCAGACCCTCATCGAGCCGCCGCTGATCGCCATTGCAGCCGCGCCGGCCCCGTCGCTCGTCGTCGCGGCGCTGCCGCCGCCGCCACCGGCACCCGCCGTGGTGCAGGCAGCGCCGACGCCGGCCATCCCGGTCGTGGCGCCGCCCCCCGTGCCCGCCATCAAGCAGATCCCGGCCGGCGCGGTGCGCTACCTGCGGGAGCCGCGCATGACGGTGCCACTGATGTCCAAGCGGCTGCATGAGTCCGGCATCGTGCACCTGCGGGTGGTGGTTGACGCGCGCGGCCTGCCGCGAGAGATCACGCTGGCCAAGTCCTCCGGCTTTGCCCGCCTGGACGAGCAGGCGCTGCAGGACATGCGCAGCGCCCGCTTCGTGCCCCAGACCGAGAACGGCCAGCCCGTCGAGTGGGAAGTCATCACGCCGATGTCCTACGAATTCGACCGCTGACCCCCTTTTCCTTCCCCCACTAGCCATGCCGTGGGCGGCACCCGATGCCGTCGTGGGCAAAGCCACGCCCATTCACGATCCATCGGAGTTTCCATGTCCCGCAAGAACAAATCCAATGCCTCGGCCCGGCTGCTGCCCCTGCTGCCCCTGGGTGCCTTGGCCGCCGGCTTCGGCCTGACCTCGGCCGCGCTGGCCCAGACCCCGCCCGCCAAGGAAGAAACGGTGATGCCCACGGTGCGCATCAAGGCCAGCGCCGAACCCCAAGGCAAGGACGCCTACCAGGCCACCGAGACCCGCATCGGCAAGGGAAAGCAGGACATCCGCGACATCCCGCAATCGCTGACGGTCGTCACCGAGAAGCTCATCGACGACCGCAACCTCGACAACGTCAAGGAGGTGCTGAAGAACACCGCCGGCATCAGCTTCCAGGCCGCCGAGGGCGGCGAGGAAGACATCAAGATCCACGGCATCTCGCTGCAAAGCACGGGCGACATCTTCATCGACGGCATGCGTGACCCGGCCTTCTACGACCGCGACACCTTCTTCGTCGACAGGATCGAGCTGCTGCGCGGCTCCGGCGCGCTGATGTTCGGCCGCGGCTCCAGCGGCGGCGCCGTCAACCAGGCCACCAAGCAGGCGCTGCTGGCCGACCAGAACCAGCTCGACGTGACGCTGTCCAGCCACACCGGCCTGCGCATGGTCGCCGATCTCAACAAGCGCCTGGGCGAAACAACGGCGCTGCGCGTCAGCGCCATGAGCACCAACGCCGACAACGACGGCGCCGGCTCGTCGCTGGACAAGCGCGGCATCGCCGCCAACCTGCGCTGGGGCATCGAGGAGCAGGACGAGTTCAGCCTGACCCTGTACGCCCTGGACAACCGCAATGGCATGAACTACGGCATGCCCTGGGTGCGCCCGACGCCGACCTCACCGGCCAGCGACACCACGCTGCTGGCACTGGACCCGACCGCCTACTACGGCCTGGCCAGCGACATCAACAAGGGCTCGGCCAACTACGGCATGCTGACCCACACCCACCGCTTCAGCCCTGCGGTCGAGCTGGTCACCAAGGCCCGCTACGCGTCCTACACGCGCGACCAGCGTGCCGGCACCGTGCGCTTTGCCGCAGCCAACCTGCAGCCCGGCGGCCTCGCGGCCTCGCTGGCCACCTTCGGCCCCAACACCGTGCTGTCGCGCGGCACCCAGCTGAAGATCCAGGATCTGCAGACCGCCACCGTGCAGAGCGACCTCAGTGCCAAGTTCAAGGCCGCCGGCATGGACCACCACCTGATGGCCGGTGCCGACTTCGCGCAGGAGAAGAAGCAGGTCTACAGCGACAACCCCGGTCCCTCGGCCGCTCAGCGCAGCCTCACCGCCGCCCAGCGCACCGACTTCTACGCGGCGCTGGGCCTGACCAAGCCCACCACGCTGGCCGGCGCTCCCGACGACGGCGCCAGCATCGACGAGTCGCGTCGCCAGCCCTTGAAGGCCAGCGAGTACACGTCGCGCTCCGCCGGCGCCTATGTGCAGGACATGGTGTCGCTCACACCCGAATGGAAGCTGCTCGCCGGCCTGCGCTACGACAAGCTCAAGGGCGACTACGACAGCTTGAACTACAGCTACAGCGGCAGCGGCGCGAATCAGGGCTACGACAAGTTCACGCGCACGACGACCGACCGTTACCAGATGAACGTCTCGGCGTGGAGCAAGCGCGCCGCCTTGCTGTACCAGCCAAACGCCCAGCTGTCCCTGCACCTAATGGGCGCGACCTCCTTCAACACTTCTGGCGACACCTATTCGCTCAGCCCCGCCAACGCCGACATCCCGCCTGAGAAGTCGATCAACTTCGAGTTGGGCGGTCAGTACGACTCGGCCGACGGCAAGCTGACGACGCGCTTCGGCATCTTCCGCGCCACCAAGCTGCACGAGCGCAACACCGACCCGCTGAACACCGACATCGTCACCCTGTCGGGCAAGCGCCACGCCGCCGGCGTGGACGTCGACATCACCGGCCGCATCACGCCCGACTGGGAAATCTTCGGCAGCTTCACCTGGATGCCGACCGCCAACATCGACATCTCCTCGGCCAACACCGGCGAGTTGCAAGGCGCCCGCCCGTCGCTGACACCGCGCTACTCCGGCAGCCTGTGGACGACCTACCGGTTCACGCCGCAATGGCGCGTCGGCGGCGGCTTCAACGCGCGCAGCGGCCAGCAGCCCAATCGCAACCCGGGCTTTTACGCACCCAAATTCATCATCGGCAACCTGATGGCCGAGTACACGGTCCTTGAGGACGCGCTGCTGTTCCGCCTCAACGTCGACAATGTGACCAACAAGCGCTACGCCGATTCGCTCTACACGGGCCACTACGTGCCGGGCAAGGGCCGCATCGTGGCGCTGACCGGCACCTACAAGTTCTGACCCACCGGGAGGCTCGCGCCACGCCATGCTGCTGAAGATCCCCCAGATCCTCGACACCGCCGGCGTGGCCCGGGCCCGCGAACTGCTGGCCGCCGCACCCTGGGCTGACGGTCGCAGCACCGCCGGCCGTCAGGCCGCGCAGGTCAAGAACAATGAGCAGCTGCAGCCGGGCAGTGAGCAGCACCGGGAGCTGCAGGCGCAGGTGCTGCAGTCGCTGGAGAAGCACCCGCTGTTCTTCTCCGCCACTATCCCGAAGCGCGTGCTGCCGCCGCTGTTCAACCGCTACGTCGGCAGCACCAACGCTTACGGCAGCCATGT
>NZ_JBDSQX010000063.1:0-18889 GCF_039929605.1 Roseateles sp. | reverse complement strand
TGATGGTCTCCTTGCGGGCGACATGCCCGGTAAGGAGGATTGCTATGTACAGCGTTGTTGGCGAGCGAGCCTTGCTGGCTCAGGCGAATGCCGATCGACGGGACATAGTTCGGCACCGGACATAGTTTCGCCTATGTCCCGCAGTACATAGGCGGAACATGCCCGCGAGCATTTGGTAAGAGCTGGCGCCGTCGTGGCTGTTGATCAGGATGATCTCGTTCGCCTCGGCACGGGTCTGCACCTGGCCTGCGTGGCGCATGCGGATCATGTGCTTGGTGAACTCCGCCTTGCCTTCGACGCGGCTGGCGCCCTGGGCGACCATGAAGGGCTCGAAGCCCTCTTTGCGCAGGCCGCGCAGCACGTCGATGGTGGGAATGTAGGTGTAGCGATCGGAGCGGCTTGCATGCTTGCCCTCCGCGAAGATGGACGGCGCTGCGGCGCGCATCTGGTCTTCGCTCAGGGGCTGGTCACCGCGGATCACGCGGGTGTTGCGAGCAAAGCGGGTCGCGAGTGTCGGGGTCGAGTACATGATGATTTCCTTCGATCGGTGAATGAGGTTCGAAGGGCGGGCGCGGCTCGGTGCTTGGTTGACCAGCTTCACGCCCACCCGATGAGGGTTCAGGCGTCGGCGTGTGCCGGCTGACGCGCGCTGCGGGGCTTACGAGTGCTGGCGACTGGAGCGGCCTGCTCACCGCTGCGCGACGTCGTTTCGCCCTCGGCGCCCTGGCCACCATGGCGGCGGGCTTCGCTTTCGGCACGGCTGTCGAGGTAGTCGATCTCCTCGGCGGTGAACGCCATGCCGTAGACGGTCTCGCCGTTCTTCTCGTAGTTGTTGTTGCGCAGCCGGCCGACGATGTTGACGTGCGAGCCCTTGCCCAGGTACTCGGCGGCGTTCTCGGCCTGCTTGCCCCACAGCGTCCACTGGATCGCGGTGGACTCCTCCTCGCGGGCTTCACCGCCATCACGACTCGCGCGCCGGGTGTTGCTGATCGCGGTCAGCACGCCCTTGGCGATCTTGCCCTCGCGTCCGTTGACGAATTCGAGCTTGACGGCGCCTACCAAGTGCGCGTGACGTTGGAAAATTTGAACGTTGGCCATGGCCATATCTCCTTGCGTGAGAGATCAGCCGGGGCCCGGTCCGGGTTTCCCTGAAAACTGATCCTCTCGCTCGGACTTCCTCGCTCCCGCCCACGGGCGGGCGGGGGGTGGGCACGGCCCCTTCCGGCGGGAAGGGGTTGGGGATGGATGTCTGCCTTCAGCAGCCGAAGCAGTGAGCCAGTTTCCCGGCCCACCGCTTGAAGATCCCCCCACAAGTCCCCCTCACAAGGGACGGGGGCGCAGCTGGGGGGAGCGCGGTGGGACGACTGGCGCACGAGCTGCCCTCCTCCCCACGGGCGGCGCAGCGTCGCGGCCGATGTGACAGCTCGCCTGGCGCAGCGGTTGCAGCGCAGCCGACCGAACGATCTCGAACAGCGGCGGCTCTGCGGCCGGCGTGACACCAAGGTAGCGAAGCGGACGACTGGCGCGACGGTCGAGCCGCTGATCGCTGGCTTGGATTTCTGAATTCAGCGGCCCGGCTTCGGGCTTGGCGGGTGACCGGGGTGGCGATCTGGCCGGACCAGCGCGCAGCGCAGTCGATCAAAACCGGCCAGTTCGCCAAGCAGGCCTTTCGCGCGCAGCGTGAAGGAAACAGCCTGCTGGCCCCCGGGCACGGGAACGGGCCGCCCCACGCTTCAGCCGGCACAGCCGGCCTGACCGTGTTGCGTCAGGGATCGCAGCCCGTCAGGGGCGAGACGCCGTACCTCGGTGGCTCGACGCGCAGCGCAACAGCCCGGCCCCGCGCAGCGGGGAGACGCCCAGGCCCACCGAGACCTGGCATCGGCAGCACCTCACCAAGCCCTGTCAGCACCTGCTCCAGCCCATCCGGCATCAACCTCTCAAACCTTGGCAACAGTGGACCCACTCGACGCATCAAACCTCGGATACGACGCGCCCTTCACCGAGTCCGCCCTCACGACACCGTCATCGGTCGCCGCAGAGTCCGCAGGCAACGGCACCGCCTTCGCACCATCAGTGACCGCCGCAGGCACCTTGGCTGCGACCGATGGAACTGGCACGGCGGCCTTCTTTGCAGGCAGTGGGTTGACCTTCTTCACCGCCGCCTTCTTTGCCGGCACCGCCTTCTTTGCAGGCGCCTTCTTGGCAACCGGCGCCGCAGCGACAGCCTTCTTCGCCACAACCTTCTTCACCGGCACCGGCTTCACCGCTGGCTGCTTGACGGCGGCACTCTTCGCGGCCACCTTCTTCGCAGGCGCTTTCTTTGCGGTCGCCTTCTTCGCGGTCGCCTTCTTGGCTGCGGGCTTCGCGGGGACCACCTCCTTCGCAGCCGGCGCAGCCTTCACGGACGCCTGCGGCCCGGGCGAGCCATGCCCCACTTGCCGCGCCATGAATCCCATCGACCTGGCGTGCTCCAGCATCGGCTCATAGCCCTTGTCGTTCGCCACCACCACCATCGCCGACGCCTGATTCTTCGAAGCGATGTAACCCATATAGAACGACAGATGAAAGTCCAGGGCGTTCTTCCCTGTCTTGCTGATCGGCACCGCCGTCACGTTGGTGCCGAACGATGCAAACCGCCGCTCGACCTCGCGCTGGTGCGGCCCATGGAAGACCCACACCTGGTTGGCATCCGGCACCAGCATCCGAAGCTCGTCCTCGGTAGGCTGCACGTTCTCGTAGTCCAACAGCACGTGCGTGCCGGGCACCGCACTCCGAGCCGACGGGACCCGGGCCACCTCACGCGTCGCTGGGTACTTCAGCGCATTGCGTGCCAGCTTGTCCTTGACCGCCTCCGCGATGTCGATCTGGCTGTGGTCCGCAACCTGCAGCAGGTAAAGCAACACGTCAGCGACCTCTTCGCCGATGCGCCCCTTCAGCCCAGCGTCGTCGTGCGCAATCCGAGACGCCTCCGGCGTCATCTATTGGAAGATCTCCGCCAGCTCGGCCGCCTCGACCATCAAGGCTGTGGTGAGATTGTTGGCGCCGACCGCCAACTGAGCCACCGTGCCGACTTTTTAGTGAGCCACCCATTTGCGTAGCTCGTCCAATGGTGATGCGATGTGTGGCCATTTCGAATGGCTCAGTGGCAGATCGGCGCGAAGGTCGTAACTGGCTTATTCCGGCGTCGGCGCCAACACAGCTGCGGTGCTGAAGGCCTTCCTGCCCAAGGCCGATGCAGGTGCCGACGCAGCGGCCGCGAAAGAGGTGGCGCCGTGAGCGATGGCCTTGCAGCGCTGCGCCGCAAGATCGCCGGTGCGGGCGACCTGCATGCCGTGGTGCGAACGATGAAGGCGCTGGCTGCGTCGAGCATCGGCGACTACGAGCGCTCGGTGCTCGCCCTCGCCGACTACGACCGCACCGTCTCGCTCGGCCTGAGCGAATGCTTCCGACAGGCACGGGCGGACCCTGAGGCCGCGCCACCCATCGCGGCAGGGCCATCGCACGCGGTGGGCGCCATCGTCTTCGGCTCGGACCAAGGCCTCGTCGGTCCCTTCAACGATGTGATCGCCGAGCATGCGGTCCGCACTTTGGCGGCGCGGTCCGGCGCGGCGCAGGTCTGGCCCGTCGGCGAACGTGTGCAAGCTCACCTGAAGGACGCGGGGCTAGAGGTGCTGGGCACCTACGCCGTGCCGGGGTCGGTCGAGGCCATCACGCCGCTGGTCGCGCAGATCCAGATCGATAGCGAGGCGCGCCGCGCGCGGGGCGGCGCGGGGCAGATCAGGGAGGTGCTCGTCTTCCACAACCGCCCTCTGGCGGCCTCGCTGTACGAGCCGGTCGACCAGCGCCTCTTGCCGCTCGACGCCGCGTGGCAACACAGCCTGGCGGCCTTGCCCTGGCCCGGCAAGATGCTGCCCGAAGTGATGGAACACGGCGCGACCACGCTGCGCACCCTGATCCGCGAGTACCTGTTCATCTCGCTGTTCCGCGCCTGTGCCGAATCGCTGGCGAGCGAGAACGCCAGCCGGCTAGCGGCGATGGAGCGTGCTGACCGCAACATCAAGGACTTGCTCGAAAACCTGCACGGCCGCATTCACCGGCAGCGCCAGAGCGCCATCGACGAGGAACTCTTCGACGTCACCTCGGGCTACGAGGCCCTGGCGCGGCCGTAGCAGTTCATTCATGCAACTGGGCATTTGCGGCGATGCCGATTGACGTTGGCCACGTGCGCTACCGAACGGAGTTCCGGGCGTGCAAAAGCTAAGGTGACGCCACCCGGCCATTGAAGGCTCCCTCATGAAAATCGATTCGACCGTTGCGCCAACGGGCAAGCGGCTTGGCGGCACGCTGCACCTGCCCGGCCACATCACTCCCGCCCCCTCGCGGGATGACAAGCTGCCCATTGAGCAGACCGAAGAAAGCGAAGTGCCAGACCGGCACAAGAGCAGCGGTCAGAAGCATCCAGAGGACATAGAGGAATCTGAGGTTCAAAAGGATCACATTGGCTGAGGCCTGTTTTCCAGGCCTCACGAGGCGCTACGCGCTGGGGTGCGACCTGCAGCAGTCCCATCGCCTGGAGCGGCCATGAGCGCAGATTCAATCACCGATACCCCCGCTCAAGCGGGCACCGTCAGCACGCCGACCGCCCAGCAGTCCGCGGTACCGAGACCACCAGCATCCGTCGTGGCCATCTACACGTGCCCTATGCACCCCGAAGTGCAGCAAGACCACGCCGGGCCCTGCCCGAAATGCGGCATGGCGCTGGAGCTGGCAACGTCCAAGTTGGGCGGTGCGGGCGGCGCAGCTGAGGAAAGCGCTGAAGGCGACGAACTGCGCGACATGACACGGCGCTTCTGGATCGGCGCGGCGCTGACCCTGCCGGTGTTTGTGCTGGCGATGTCGCACTTGGTCCCAGCGCTCGGTAGCCAGGCTTGGCTCGACAGCGAGCCCGCGCGCTGGCTGCAGTTGGCACTGGCCACGCCGGTGGTCGGCTGGGCGGGTTGGCCGTTCTTCGTGCGCGGCTGGCGCTCGGTCGTCAGCCGGCACCTCAACATGTTCACGCTCATCGCCCTCGGCGTTGGCGCGGCCTACCTGTTCAGTGCCGCAGCGATGTTGCTTCCCGGGTTGTTGCCGGCTGCGCTGCATCACGACGGCAAGGCGCCGTTGTACTTTGAGGCGGCGGCCACGGTGGTCGTGCTGGTGCTGCTCGGCCAGGTGCTTGAACTGCGCGCGCGCAGCCGCACCGGCAGCGCAATCAAGGCGCTGCTGAACCTGGCGCCGCCGACTGCGCGCAAGGTCGATGCGGATGGCGACCATGACGTGCCGCTGGCGCAAGTCCAGGTGGGCGACCGGCTGCGCGTGGTGCCGGGCGGGAAGGTGCCCGTGGACGGCGTCGTCATCGAAGGCCATTCGAGCGTCGAGGAGTCGATGATCAGCGGCGAGCCGCTGCCGGTGGAGAAGGCTGTTGACGACCGCGTGACCGGCGGCACCGTCAACGGCGCGGGCAGCTTCGTGATGCGCGCTGACCGGGTTGGCAGCGACACCCTGCTGGGCCAGATCGTCGCCATGGTGGCGCAGGCCCAGCGCAGCCGCGCCCCGATTCAAGGTCTGGCAGACAAGGTCTCCGGTATCTTCGTGCCGCTGGTGATCGCGGTGTCGGCGCTGACGTTCGTCGTCTGGTTTTGGTGGGGGCCGCAGCCGCAGCTGGCCCACGCGCTGGTCAACGCCGTCGCGGTGCTGATCATTGCCTGCCCGTGTGCGCTGGGCCTGGCCACGCCGATGTCGATCATGGTCGGTGTCGGGCGCGGTGCGCAGCTAGGCGTGTTGGTGAAGAACGCCGAGTCGCTGGAGCGGCTGGAGAAGGTCACCGTGCTGGTGGTCGACAAGACCGGCACGTTGACGGAGGGCAAGCCGCGGTTGATGGACGTGCTGCCGGCGGATGGTGTCGACGCGGATGAGTTGCTGATGTTGGCCGCCTCGCTCGAACAAAGCAGCGAACACCCGCTGGCCGCAGCGATCGTGCAGGGCGCCAAGGACAAGGGTCTGGCGCTGGAGGCGGTGACGGACTTCCGCTCGGTGACGGCTGGCGGCGTGGCCGGCACGGCAAAGGGCCGCGCCGTGCTGGTGGGCAAGCCAGACTTCTTGCGCAACGAGAAGGTCAGCGGCCTCGACTCCCTCGAAGCGAGCGCGGTCGTGCTGCAGGAAGACGGCAAGACGGCGATGTTCGTCGCCATCGACGGCCAGGCGGCTGGCGTCCTCGCGGTGGCCGACCCGATCAAGGCCAGCAGTGCCGAAGCCGTGTGCGAACTGCAGGCGCTCGGGCTCAAGCTCGTCATGCTGACCGGCGACAACCGCCGCACCGCCGCCGCCGTCGCCAAGACGCTCGGCCTGGACGAGGTGCAAGCCGAGATCGAGCCGGCCGGCAAGGTCGCGCATGTCAAGAAGCTGCGCGAAGCCGGCGAGCACGTGGCGATGGCCGGCGACGGCATCAACGATGCGCCGGCTCTGAGCGAAGCCGAGGTCGGCATCGCGATGGGCACGGGCACCGACATCGCGATGCAGAGCGCAGGCATCACGCTGGTCAAGGGCGACCTGCGAGGCATCGCGCAAGCCATCCGGCTGAGCCGGGCCACGATGTGGAACATCCGCGAGAACCTGTTCTTCGCCTTCTTCTACAACGCGGTCGGCATCCCGGTCGCGGCCGGCGTGCTCTACCCGTTCTTTGGCTTGCTGCTTAGCCCGGTGATCGCCGGCGCCGCGATGAGCCTGAGTTCCGTGTCCGTCATCGGCAACGCCTTGCGCCTGCGGACTGCCAAGCTTTGAGACGACCCCGGGCCCACGCCACCCATGAGTACGGCGACGGCGAGGCCGAGACCGGGCCGCTGGCCACCGCCTGGCACTCCAACACGTTCCTCGACGCCGCCACCAACGGCGCCATCGGGCGGCAGCGCACAGACGGCCATCGCGCCAGGCGCCACGCTCTGCGGCGGTGAAGTGACCGGACTCAGCCCCGCTGAAGCCAGCCCGCGACGCCGCCCCCCACTCGCAAAAGACAGAACAGCCCATGAAACACCACGCCAGCAAGAAGCCCGCCGACAAACGCCAGCACAAGCCAGAAGTCGTCGCCGGCAAGACCGGCCCGGCGGACACAGGTGCCGCCAAGAGCGGCGCCACGCCGGCGGCCTCAGGCGAGGCCAAGGCCCCGCAAAAAGGTGCTCTGCACAAATCCTGAGTTCTCACTCGAATCACCAAGGGGCCGCGGCGCGCAATCGCCACGGCCCTTCCTTTTTTGCAGCGCAGACTGCACCAGGGCGGGTGCGGCTGTTGGTATGTGCGCTACCGAACATTCATCGAGGCAGCTTTGGCCTACATTCGCCAGGCACCCGCGGCACGTTGCCCGATTCACCGAAGCGAGCCTATGCCCCGTGGCAGTGACCCCTTAGCCAACCAGTTGCTGGCCGCGTTGCCCCAGGCCGAGTGGCAGCGCTGGGAACCCTTGCTTGAAGCCGTGCAACTGCCGCTGGGCCGCGTGCTCTACGAGTCCGGCAGTGTGCTCAGCCATGTGTATTTCCCCACCACGGCCATCGTGTCGCTGCTGTACGTGATGGAGGACGGCGCTTCGGCCGAGATCGCGGTGGTGGGCTACGAGGGCCTGGTGGGTATTTCGCTCTTCATGGGTGGGGAATCCACCACCAGCCGTGCCGTGGTGCAAAGCGCGGGGCGCGGCTACCGCCTGCGTGCTGCCGTGCTCAAGGAAGAATTCAGTCGCTCCAGCCCGGTGCTGCACCTGCTGCTGCGCTACACGCAGGCCCTGATCACGCAGATGGCGCAGACCGCCGTCTGCAACCGCCACCACTTGCTGGACCAGCAGCTCTGCCGCTGGCTGCTGCTGAGTCTGGACCGGCTCAGCGGGAATGAGCTGGCGATGACGCAGGAGCTCATCGCCAACATGCTGGGCGTGCGCCGCGAAGGCGTCACCGAGGCGGCGCTGAAGCTGCAAGAGGCCGGGCTGATCCGCTACGCGCGCGGTCACATCACCGTCCTGGACCGCGAAGGCCTGGAGGCGCGCAGCTGCGAGTGCTATTCGGTCGTCAAGCAGGAATACGACCGACTGCTGCCCGTGCGCGCCGCGACTTGAGCGGCCCCCACCCGTCGGTTATCAACGCCGGCCGGTGCCGAACACCCGATCCCAGAACCCGTTGCTGACGCCGTAGAACGCCGATGAGCCCGCCGCGTGCGGGCTGCCCGGCGGCCGGCGGTGATGCATGGCGTGCCAACGGCGACGCTGTGCGAGCCAACTCTGGCGAGACGGCCAGCGCCCGAAGCCGTGGTGGGTCGCGTGATGGATGAGTCCGTAGCTCAGGTAGCCGCCCGCCAGGCCCAGGCTCAAGGCCGTGGCCGGCCAGGTGCCGAGCAGCCATGCTGCGGGCAAGCCGATCAACGTGGCGAACAGCGTGACGGTCATCAACGTCGGCAGCGCGACCAGCGCATTGGGCCGGCGGTGATGCTCGGCATGCCAGCCTTTGAAAGGCGGCAGCGCGTGCAGCACGAAGCGGTGCAGCAGGTATTCCAGCAGCGTCCAGCCCGCCGCGCCCGCCAGCACCCAGGCCATCAGCCGCCAGCCCTCGCCAACCGGGGCATCGACCACCAGCAACCCGGCGAGCAGCATGCAGAGCAGGCCGTACACGATGAAGTCCGCGCGGTACTCGAAGGGACTGTGTTCAAGCTTGAGCAGGGGCATGGGAATCGGGTCGGGGGGCGGTCAACGCCAGCAGGATGTCCGCGTACCAGACGCAGTTCAAGCCGAGCGACTCGTCGAGCACCAGGTCGCGGTCACCCATGTCCATGCGCGAGGAATGCACGCCCAGCAGCTTCCAGGGCAGCGCAGCCGTGGCGCCGGCACCGGCGTCGCGCATCAGCACCGGCGCGCCACTGGTGCCCCGGTGGGTGCGGCCGTCGGTGAGGAAGAAGCCCTGGCCCTGAAAGCGGATGCCGTAGGGCGAGGCCAGCATGACGTGGCGCAGCACCGGCAGGTGATGCAGCGCATCGTGAAAGCCTAGCGGGAAGCCTGCCACCACCAGCGACGCGGCGACCGGCACCTCGGCTACAGACTGCACAAGATGCGCGGGCGTGAACGCGTGGATAACGACGCCCGCGGGCAGGCGCTCGCGCTGCAGCTCCAGCACAGCCACGTCCACTTCACCACCGCTGTCGTGCCCCTGATGCCAGACCGCCCGGCCATGCTGGTGCAGCAGCATCGAGAAGTCGGTGGACCGTGTCAGGTCAGTGCCCGCCAGATGCAGCTCGATCTCCAGCCGGTCGGGCAGGTGGTCACTGTCGCCGTCGATGAGGACATGCCGGCTGGTCACCAAGTAGAGGCGTTCATCGCGCAGAAAGAAGAAGCCGCTGGCCCGGGTCAGCAAGCGCTTGCCGAGAAAGGAACTCACGTGCGGGGTGGCCAGGAAGAGCGGCGCCACTCCTGGCGGGCAAGCAGCAGCCTGCATCAACGTTGGCGCGCGGCGCAAGGCGGTGGACGGGCTCATCAAGGGTTCTCGGGACATGCAACGCCGCCAGCCTGACGAGCTCGTCAAAGTGTGTCTGTTCGACACCGAACTGATGGCCAGCACGCTTTGACAGCCACGCGCCTTACCCCGCCACTCCGTTGCTCGCATTCGCTCTCAGCGGCACCGCCTGCGCAGTGCCAGCCAGGGCCAGCCCCATACGACTGGCCTTGGCCTGCAGCATCGCGTGATCGGCACTGGCCACCAGTGCTTCCAGCGTGCTGCCGTGCTGCGGGAAAAGGGCGATGCCCACACTGGCCTGCACGCTCACGAAGATCGGCCCGATGCTGCAGGGCCGCGCCACCGTGGCCATCAACTTGCGCCCGATCATCAGGGCCTGCTCGGGGTGCTGCACATTCGGCAGCAGGCACAGGAATTCGTCGCCGCCATGCCGGCAGACGCGGTCCTGCGCGTGATGCAGCCCCGCAGAACGGGCCTCGCCGCGCAGCGCGTGCAGCAACCTGGACGCGATGGCCTGCAAGAGCGCATCGCCGGCGGCGTGGCCGTGCTGATCGTTCACCGCCTTGAAGCCATCCAGATCGAGGAACATCAGACACAGGCAGCGAGACTGCGCCGCATGCTGCTCCAGCGTCTGCTGCGCATGCTGAGCGAAGGCGAGCCGGTTGGACAAGCCGGTCAAGGCATCGCGGCCGGCGCTCTCGCGCGCCAGTTGCTCGTCATGCTGGCTGCGCGCGAGCGCCTCCTGGGTGATGTGCAGGGCGCGATGCGCCTGGGCCAATTCGGACTCGGCCCGCTGGGACCGCTCCTCGCACTTCGCCAGGGCCTCACGCAGCAGCGCTGCGGGCGACGAGGGCGTGTTCACGTGCGCAGGCGCGACCCGCGCGCCTGGTGCTCGGCGCAGCGTATCCAGCGGCGAATCTGCTGCTCGGCTTCTTGAAACTCGATGCCGTAGAGAACGCCCAAGCGGCGCACCAGTTGTTCGCGCTGGCCGGCCACAACGGCCAAGTCCTCCACGGTCAACCGCCCCCACTGCTCGCGCGCCCTGCCCTGGAACTGGGCCCACTGGCCCTGGAAACGATCATGGTTCACGGCTCTTCCTTCTTGTGGATGGCAGATGACGCGCGGATGGCGGTGCACCGGGTGTACGCCGATGCTGCCGCGATGCACGCATGCGGTCTGTGCGGCAACGAACACAGACCGCGTGGAGTGCGCTGGCAGACAGACGGCGCCCTTTCATCGCCTCAGCCTGCACCTTCTGCTGCGCGAGCAGCTCATAACAAGGAGCCGTCATGGCCCGGATACCTGCCTTGCACCGTCCAGCGATGGCCGACGCCAGCGTCAACATTGACCAGGGCGCGCCGACGGCGTTGCGCGTGGACATCGCCAAGCTGGGCGCCAAGTGAAGCTCACCCCGACAGGCGGACCCTTCACGGCGCCATGAATCAGCTGATCGAAAGCCTTCCAACCGCGGCGCGGGTCAGCCTGCTGGCACTGTGCGAGCCCGTGGCCCTGACGCTGGCTCAGGTGCTGGCCGAAGCCGGTTCACTGACGCGCTATGTCTATTTCCCGACCGCAAGCTTCGTGTCGCTGATCGCGGAGCTGGATGCCCGTCACCGCGTCGAGGTCGGCATGGCCGGCCGCGAAGGCATGGTGGGCATGCAACTGGCACTCGGCCACAAGCACGATCCGTTGGGTGCCGTCGTCCAAGGCGCGGGTGAGGCCTTGCGAGTGCGTGCCGCTGCCTTTCGCAAGGAGCTGGCGCGCAGTGCTGCCTTGCGCCACCGACTGCTGCATTACGTGGGCGTGCTGATGAATCAGCGGGCCAATGCCGCAGCCTGCCTGCGGTATCACGAGATCGGCCCACGCCTGAGCCGCTGGTTGCTGATGAGCCAGGACCGGGCCGCCGTCGACGAATTTCCTGTCACGCAGGAGTTCCTGGCCGTGATGCTGGGCGTGCGAAGAGTGGGCATCACCGGCGCGGCCAGCGATCTGCAGCGTCGCGGCCTGATCCGCTACCACCGGGGTCAATTGACCGTCCTTGACCGCGCAGGCCTGGAGGCCGCTGCCTGCAGCTGCTATGCCACTGACCGCCAGACCTATTCCCACCTCATGGAGCGCTGAACATGCGCCGCACCGCCGCGACACGCTGCGCCGCCCACAGACCGCAAAGCCACACCACGAGAATGCCGACCGACGCCCACACCAGCGCAGTGCCCAGCGTTTGCTGGTCGTTCAGCCGGTAGGCGTTGCAGACGCGGACTGTGGCGTCCTGGTACAGCGTGCCGACAACGGCCAGCATGGGCAGCACATTGCCCAGGTAGAAAACCTGCAGGACGACACCGGCCCGAGCCCACGACAGCCCCAGCGCCGCGCCGCTGAGCACCAGCGCCAGCAGCTTGGCCGACTCCACGCGCGGGTCCACCAATGCAAGGTCGAGCACGCGCGGGATCATCAGCACCGCCATCGTCAAGGCACTGAACAGCAGGCCGGCGATGCCCAGTTCGTTCCACCGCTGCAGGCCGCGAGCCTTGCCCACCAGCAATGCACCGGACAGCAACAACAACGGGTACTGAACCAGCATGTGCGTGGCCATGCTGGATTCAGCCGCCTGGCGCATTGCCGCCAGCAACATGAGCGCGAGCAAGAGTAGGCCCGAGAGCGTGCGCCACCTCATGACAAGGACCGTGCAAACGCCAGCGCGGCGGCGGGTTCTGCGTTGTCGAAGATGCGCACCAGGCGGCCGCGCGCGTCAATCACGAGCAGGGCCGCGTTGTGTTCATAGCCGCCTCGGCCATCGGCAATGACGACGACCTGCCAGGCTTGCAGCAGGCGGTCCAACTGGGCTTGATCGGGCACGGTGACCATGTGCCAGTACCTGGCATCGGCGTGCCACAGCGCTGCATAACGAAGGAGTTGGCCCTCGTCGTCGTGCGTCGGGTCGAAGCTGAGCGACAACAGGCTCACGCGGCCGTCGGCCTGTGCTGCGAGCGCCTGTTGCAGCTGCTGAAAGCTGTCACCCAGTGCCAGGCACACACCGGGGCAGCGTGTGTAGATGAAGCTGGCGATCGTGACGCGGCCGGGCATTGCGCTCAGCACTGCCCGCAAGTCCTCGCCGGTCAGATCTGCCCCCTGCAGCGTGGCTTGCGGAGCCGGAACCGGGGTTTGCATCACCGCAAGCCGGCGCGCGCCTTCGGCCGTCCACACCTGGAAATCCTGCGTCAGCCATGCCGCGCTCAGCCCGCCCAGCAGCACGACGGCGACGCTTGCCAGCCCGGTGCGCAGCATCCCCGTCTCGATGCTCAAGGCGGCTTGCCGCCCTGCGCGCTTTTCAGTTCTGCGCCGCCGGCAAACGGCTTCGTGCGGAGGTTGCCCTTGCGCTCCTGTGCGAACACTTCAGCAGGGATCGGCGCCGCCTTATTCGACCACTGCGAGCGGACGTGGCTGGCAAGCGCGGCCAACTCCGCGTCGCCGAGTTGCTTGAAGGCGGGCATATTGCCTTTGTAGGCATTGCCAGCCACGGTGATCTCGCCTTCGATGCCGTTCAGCAGGATGCGAGCCACGGTGTGTGCATCGCCGAGCACCCATTCCGAACCATCGAGTGGCGGGAACACACCGGGCAGTCCTTTGCCGGTGGCCTGGTGGCAGGCCACACATTGGGCGGCAAACAACTGTTTGCCATCCACCGCGCCGACTGGCTTGCCCGCCGTGCTGGGTGCCGATCGCAGGTCGGCCAGCGTGCGGCCGTCGCCGAGTGCCGCTGAACCCGGCGGATCGGAGAGGGCGATGTAGCCCACGCCGAAGAGAACGACTCCGACAGTGACGACTGCCGCCAGCAACGGGATCGGCCGGCTGTGCTCGGTCGGCTCCAGGTGTTCGCGCTGCTGGGCGCTCGGCATGGCCGGTGCTTCCCTGGTGCTGTCGTTCTCCGTCATGGCAGCACCGGATAGGTGTGGTCGAGCGCCTGCAAATACTTGACGAGATCCAGGGCGTCGGGCGAGGCCACCACCACCATGCCCGCCGGCACCTGGCCGGGCGGCATGTTCACCACTTGTTCGCCTTCGTCCGCCGTGGCCTTGACACGAAACAGGTAGGTGAAGGCCGGCATGATGGACCCTGGGACGTAAGCGCGCGGCTGGTAGAGATGGCCCAGATGCCAGTCGAGGCTCGGCTGGCGCGCGCCGATGTTGAAGAGATCCGGCCCGGTGCGCATGGAACCCAGCTGATGCGGCCGGTCGTACGAATAGTCCGCCGGTACCGAGGGCCGCCCCCAGCCGCGCGCGAAGTCGGGCCCGACCTTGCGGTCGCGCGGCTGCTGGCTGTGGCAGTAGACGCAGCCGTTGGCGACGTAGACGACCCGGCCCCGCAGTTGCTGGTCGGTGTAAGGCTTGAGGTCTTTCGGCGGCGCGATGTCGCGCACCTGCAGGTAGGGCATCACCACCAGCGCGGCCGTCGCGAGGCCGAGGGCCACCATGGCACCGCTGACAAGCTTGAGATCATTGTCCATGTGGTTTGCCAGTTATGCCGCGCTGGCCTGTGAGAACAGGGCCGCGCCTGCGCGCTGCGGACCGAAGCGCAGCGCCATGGCCATGAAGTGCCCGACGAACACGAAATGCCCCAGCGTCATCAGCGCACCGCCAACGCTGCGCGCCTGCAGGTAAGGCAAGGTGAGCGTCACCGACTCCATGAAGGGCCGCGCCGCGTCCAGCATCGCCATGCCCTGCAGCCAGCCGCCGATGGACAGGCCGACGAAGTAGATCGTGATGCCGACGACGACCAGCCAGAAATGCAGGCTGATCAGCCGCGGGTAAGGCCACTCCCAGTTCAGCACGCGCGGCAGCATGAAGTAGATCGCCCCGAACAGCACCATCGAGACGAAGGCATACATGCCCAGGTGGGCATGGGCCACGGTGAAGTGGGTGAAATGGGTGACCGCGTTGATGCTGCGCAATGACTCCAGCGAGCCTTGAACGGAAGAGCCGAGGTACATCAGCCCGCCCAGCATCATGAAACGCAGCGTCGGGGAGTAGCGCGCCAGATGCATCTGGCCCTGCATGGTGCCGAACTGGTTGACGCTGAAGGCGACGACTGGAATCACCATCATCACGCTCTGCACGATGGACAGCGTGGTCAGCCAGCCTGGCACCGGGCCGCCGATCAGGTGGTGTCCGCCGACCTGCCCGTAGAAAAAAGCCAACGTCCAGAAGCCCAGCAGCGACAGGTTGTACGAGCGCACCGGGCGGCCGATGATCTTGGGCAGAAAGTAGTAGATGGCACCCACCGCCACCGGCGTGAACCACAGCCCCAGCGCGTTGTGGCCAAACCACCAGTTGGTCGTTGCCTGCTGCACGCCGAAGTGCACGCCCGGCAGCTTGGCCACCACGTACAGCAGCGCGATCCACAGCAGCGCCGCGATGAAGTACCAGACGCTGACGTACAGATGCTCCACCTTGCGGTTCACGAGCGTGTACAGCGCTGTGGCGATCACCATCACAAAGCCGACCGCGATGAAGATGCCGATCTGCCAGGGGATCTCCAGATACTCCATGCCGTCGGTCCAGCCGATCGCAATGGCACCGATGCCGGCAGCCACGCCGACATTGATCAGCGTGCCACCCAGCATCGTCCAGATCGCGCCGACGAGCGGCGTGCGCAGCAGTCGCGGCAGCAGCCAGATGATGATGCCGAGGCTGCCGTTGGTGGCCCAGCCGTAGATCACCGCGTTCAGGTGAACGGTGCGGATGCGGCCGAAGGTGAGCCAGGCGTCGTTGGTCAGCCAATCGGGGTTGTGCAGCTTGAGCGAGGCCACCAGTCCCGCGACCGACCCCACCAGCAGCCAGAAGCAGGCGAAGGCCAGGAACACGAAAACCGGGAAGGCGCTGGATCGGTCGGCAGCGATGCGGTCTTCCGTCTCGGCCAGATCGGCGGGCACGACGGGGTCTTGGCGTGGCACCAGTGCGCCCTGCATTGCCAGCTGCTCGTGGGCCGGCAGCGCCGGGTCGTCCACCTGACCGATCTCGCCACGGGCGAAGATGACGGAGGCCGCCGCCGGGTTCTCGACCATCAAGCCGCGGCGCAGCGACCAGATGAAGGCGAACAGGCCAATCAAGGACAGCACGAAAGCGCCGAGCAGCGCCAGCAGTGAGCTGTCGATCATGATCGTGCTTGGGTTGTCGACAGGTTCATGCCTTGCAGGCTAGGCGTATCCAGTATCCAGATCTGTTCGCTGGCGTACAGACCCGCAGGGGCGGTTTCCCGCAACCTGATGCAAGCACAGCGCATCAATCTGCAGACAGGTGCATGCCCACGTGCGCACGCCATGACCAACCGAAATCTAGACCTACTGCTGGAGCCGAAGTCAGTCGTCGTCGTCGGCGCGTCCGACCGCGTCGGCAGCGTGGGGGCCACTGTGTGGCGCAATCTGCGCGCCGGCAGTTTCGACGGGCCCATCTACGCCCTCAACCCCAAGCACTCGACGCTTGATGGCGCAACGGTATTCACGCATGCCGACGACTTGCCACAAGCGCCCCACCTCGCGGTGATTTGCACGCCACCCGCCACCGTGCCCGGCTTGATCGCTGAGCTGGCCCGCCGCGGCACGCGAGCCGCATTGGTTATCACGGCAGGACTGAGCGGCGCTCAGAAGCAGGCGTGCCTGGACGCTGCCCGGCCGCACATGCTCAGGCTGCTCGGCCCCAATTGCCTTGGGCTGTTGAGCCCCCACATCGGGCTCAACGCCAGCTTTGCTCACACGGATGCGCTGGCCGGCGAGGTGGCCTTCGTGTCGCAATCGGGTGCGCTCGTCACAGCGGTGCTCGACTGGGCGAAGTCTCGGCGCATCGGCTTCTCTCACATGATCTCGCTCGGCGAGCATGCGGACGTGGACTTCGCAGACCTGATCGACCACCTGGCCAGCGATGCACGCACGCGTTCGATCTTGCTCTACATCGAGTCGATCGAATCACCGCGCAAGTTCATGTCGGCGGCACGCGCTGCGGCGCGCAACAAGCCGGTCATCGTCGTGAAGGCCGGCCGCGCCGGCAACGGCCTGAAAGCCGCCGCCTCCCACTCTGGCGCGCTCGTCGGATCCGACATCGTTTTCGACGCCGCCATTCGCCGCGCCGGCATGCTGCGGGTGGACACACTGCAAGATCTCTTCATGGCGGCCGAAACACTGGCCCGCTTTGGCACCAACCGCGACGAGGCGTTGACGCTGATGACCAACGGCGGTGGCGCGGGCGTGATGGCGGCGGACGCAGCGGCGCTGGCCGGTGTGCCGCTGCATGCGCTGAGCGAGAGCACCCTTGCCACGCTCGACGCGGTGCTGCCGCCCACCTGGTCGCGCGGCAATCCGATCGACATCATTGGCGACGCACCGGTGCGCCGCTACACCGAGACTCTGCAAGCGCTCCTGGCGGACCGCAGCACGGGCGCACTGCTGTTCATGCACGCACCCACGGCAATCGTCCGCAGCGACGACGTCGCGCGCGCCTGCGCACCGATGGTCAGGCAGCACCCCGGCCGCGTGATGGCCTGCTGGCTCGGTGACGCGGCGGTGCGCGACGCGAAACGCATCTTTGAAGAGGCCGGCGCGGCCGTGTACGACACCCCCGAGGAGGCCGTGCGGGCCTTCGCGATGCTGGCCACGTACCGCCGCAACCAGGCTTCGTTGACGGAAGTCCCCACGGCAAACGAGAACGGTGAACCCGACTTCGCTGCCGCACGCGCCATCATCGAGGCCGCACTCGCCGACGGCCGCGACATGCTCAACGAACTGGAGGCCAAGGCGGTACTGACGGCCTACCGCATCCCGGTCGTCGCGACGGTGGCCACCGGTCCTTCGGCCGACGACGCCGTGCAGGCAGCATTGGCGATTGGCTTTCCGGTCGCCTTGAAGATTCTGTCGCCTGACGTCAGCCACAAGACGGACGTGGGCGGCGTACGCCTGACCCTGCGCGACGAGCCTGCGCTTCGCAATGCCTGCGCCGACATGCTGGTACGCGTACGGGCCTTGCGGCCTGAAGCGCGCATCAGCGGCTTCACGGTGCAAGCGATGGCGGATCGCCCGTTGGCGCAGGAGCTGATCGTCGGCGCCAGCATTGACCCGGTGTTCGGGCCAGTGATCCTGTTTGGCCAAGGCGGCACGGCCGTTGAGGTGCTGGCCGATCGGGCCATTGGCCTGCCTCCGCTGAACCACGTGCTGGCGCGAGAGCTGGTGTCGCGCACGCGTGTGGCCAAGCTGTTGGCGGGCTATCGCGACCATCCGCCAGCACAGCTGGACGCGATCAGCGACGTGCTGATTGCCCTCTCACAGATGCTCGCCGACTTGCCCGAACTCGCCGAGCTCGACATCAACCCCTTGTTGGCGGACCACGACGGAGTCATCTCACTCGATGCCCGCTTGCGTCTCAGCCGACATGCTCGTGGCGGTGCTGCGAATTTCTCGATCACACCCTATCCGGCGGAGCTGGTGCAGAGCGTGGACTGGTGTGGCGGGCCAATCGTTCTGCGCCCGGTAAGGCCGGAGGATGAACCGCTGCACCGCGCCTTCGTCGCGATGCTGGCGCCGCAGGATTTGCGCATGCGCTTCTTCAGCGTGCGACGGGAACTGCCACGCAGCGAGTTCGCCCGCCTGACGCAGATCGACTACGCCCGCGAGATGGCCTTCATCGCCGTGCGCACCTTGCCAGACGGCTCCGCGCAAACGCTGGGCGTCGTGCGTGCCGTGATAGATCCGGACAACGTCGATGCGGAGTTCGCGATCATCGTGCGCTCGGATCTCAAGGGTCACGGCCTCGGGTCCTTGTTGCTACGCAAGATGACCGACTTTCTCGCTGGGCGCGGCACGCGGCGCGTGCTTGGCTACGTGCTGCGAGAGAACGAGGCGATGCACAGGCTGGTCCGTTCGCACGGTTTCGTGGCCGACGAAGCAGGAACGAATTCGGACGCGCGCTGCTTTGCGCGCGCCCTCTAGGCGCAGGGTAGTTTCATCATGGATAAGTTTCTGAGCAACAACCGCGAGGAACTGGTCGCGCGATGCCGAGCGAAGGTCGGAGAGCGGCCGCACCGTGCGGCCACGACAGCGCAACTGGCCAATGGCGTCCCGCTGTTTTTGGAGCAATTGATCCGTACGCTGCAGGCAGAGAAACGAGGAGAGATGGGCGAGAGCCTGCGCATTTCAGGGGCGGCGAGCGGCGAGGCGACCAGCCTGACAGAAATGGGTGTCAGTGCGGCGGCACACGGGAAGCAACTGTTGGCGCTCGGGTTTACCGTGGATCAGGTCGTGCACGACTACGGCGACCTGTGCCAGGCCATCACGGACTTGGCCGTCGAGCGCGATGCACCCTTCAGCGTCGGCGCGTTCCGCACATTGA
>NZ_JBDSQX010000062.1:0-33439 GCF_039929605.1 Roseateles sp. | reverse complement strand
TGGGCAGATGGAGATCGGCTTGCAGGACGGCAGCACTCGGCTGTTCGGACCGGGGCAACACTTTTTTTCCGCCGATGTCTTGCCCGCGGGCGTGCAGTTCGAACCGGGATTGCACGGCCACTGGAGTCGGCAGGTCGGCGCAGAACCGCTGGTGACGCTGTTTGTGCGCGGCTGAGAGCTTGTGAACAAATCCGACACACCCGCTCGTGCACCCCAAAAGGTGCCACTCGTTGTTGCAAATGCTCGCCGTAGCCCGAGCTACGGCTGCGCTTTGCGCCTAGATTGGGTCGCTTTGGAGCGCCCTTTCGGGCACGCCGGATTCCCTCTCACCCTCTGAGCGACGCCCCATGCCCACCGCCACCCTGCGCCTGTTTCTCGACGACATGCCCGCCGACGAGGAACAGCTCGCCGCGTTCGGCGCCATCCGCGTCGACCAGGCCATCGGCATGGCGGCCGAGGCCGAGCTCGACGTGCCGGTCGGCACCAACGAACAAGGGGCGTGGGAGAAGCTGGAAGACGATTTTGCGCAGGCCTTCGCGCGCATCCGCGTCGAGATCAAGGTCGGCGACGGCCAATGGATTGCCTTGATCGACGGCCCGGTGGTCGGCCAGCGCTTCACGCTCGACGCGACGCCCGAGACCAGCCTGATGACCCTGGTGGTGCATGACGACAGCGTGCTGCTCGACCGCGACGAGGACGTGAAGTCCTTCGAAGACCAGACGGTCTCCGACATCGCCAGCGCGCTGTATTCGGAGGCCGGCCTCACGCCGCAGGTCGACACGCTGGCCGATGCCGGCAGCGCCTTGTCGCGTTTTCGCGTGCACCGCGGCACGCCGATGCAGCTGCTGCGCAAGCTCGCGCGCGAGCACGGCATGTTTGCCTATGTCGAGCCCGGCCCGGCGCCGGGCGCCAGCGTCGGCGTGTTCCAGCGCATGCAGGCCGCAGACGACAGCCTGCCCGAGCTGGTGCTGCTGGGCGATGCACGCAACATCGGCCGCTTCAGCGCACATTTCGACGCCTTGCGCCCGCTGGCGCCGCAGGCCTTCAGCGTGCTGGCGGCCGACAAGCAGGTGGTGACCTCGCAGGCCGAGCAGTCGACCGCCGCGGCGCTGGGCGACGAGGCGGTGCACACCTTGCTGACGCCGGCGCGCACATTGCTGACCTCCACACGCGAGGAACAGGGCGACATCGACGCGGCGGTGCAGGCCGGGGCCGACCTGTCGTCCTGGGCCTATGGTGCGCAAGGCGAGGTTCAGGCCGACAGCTACGCCGGCGTGTTGCGCCCCTACCGCAAGCTCAGTGTCAGCGGTGCCGGCGGCCACTTGTCGGGCGACTACCTGATCAGCCGCGTCAGCCACGAGATCCGGGACTCGGGCTACAAGCAGCAGTTCTCGCTGACGCGCAACGCGCGCTCGGCCGGCAGCGGCGTCAGCGGCGGCGTCAGTGGCGGTCTAAGCGGAGGGCTGTTCTGATGGACTCGAGCCAGATCGAACGCCTGGTGGTGCAACTCGCCGAGAAGGAGCGCGACCGCTTCTACGGCAAGTACCGCGGCGTGGTCACCGACGTCGATGACCCCGAGGGGATGGCGCGCCTGCGCGCGCAGGTGCCAGCCGTGCTCGGCGAGATCGACTCGCCCTGGGCCCTGCCCTGCGCGCCCTACGCCGGCGACGGCGTCGGCTTCCATGCGGTGCCGCCGGTCGGCAGCGGTGTGTGGATCGAGTTCGAGGCTGGCGACACCTCGCGCCCGATCTGGAGCGGCGGCTGGTGGGCACGCAACGAGGCGCCGAAGGACGAGAAAGGCACGGCCGCAAAACCGCCGCTGAAGATCCTGCGCAGCGAAACAGGCTTGATGCTCTCGCTGGACGACGACGGCCATTCGGCCACCGTGTCGGACGCGAGCGGCAGCAACTTCGTCACCATCCGCGTCGACGAAGGCCTGATCCGCGTCGAGAGCACCGCCAAGGTCATCGTCGAGGCGCCGCAGATCGAACTGGTCGATGGCGCGCAGCATCCGCTGGTGTTCGGCGACAACCTGCTGCAGTACCTCAACGAGCTGGTCGTCACCTTCAGCACCCACATCCACGTGGGTGAGACCTGCATGGGCATACCGGTCACGCCGATGATTCCCGTGAAGCCCTTTTCCCCCGCGACACCGTCCCTGCTGTCGGTGCGAGTCAAGACGGGTTGACAACGATGGCCGACGCGCTGAAGGCAGGCAACTTCGCCAGCGACAACGACGACAGCATGGCCTGGCTGATCGAGCTGGCCATGCGCGACGAATGGTTCGCCGCGCGCGGCGAGCCGCTGCCCACCAGCGGCCCGGGCGTGAAGGACCGCAAGATCCTCTTCGCCGCGGTGGCCAAGGGCGTGCTGCGCTACCTGTACGAGCACCGCGACGACCTGATCACGACGCTGCAGATCGAGCAGGGCATTGGCAACCACCGGCACGAAGCCGCTTTCGATCTGGTGGAGAAGACCTGATGAGCGGCCGCCACCTCGCCTTCCCCTTCCACGTCGGCAGCGACGGTCGCTCGGCTGCGCCGGCCACGCTCGACGCCCATGTGCGCGGCGAGATCCTGCAACTGCTGCTTACCGCGCCGGGCGAACGGCCATTTCTGCCGTCTTTCGGTGCCGGCCTGAAGCGGCTCGTCTTCGAGCGCAACGACCCGGTGGCTGCGGCGCTGGCCAAGGCCACGGTCGCGCAAAACCTGTCGCGCTGGCTGGCCCAGCGCATCGCGGTCGAGTCGCTAGAAGTCTTCTCCGAGGATTCGACGCTGAGTGTCGACCTCAAGTACAAGTTGCTCGCCACTGGCGAGGTCAAGCACGTGCGGCTGCAGCAGCAGCCGGGTACGAGGCCATGAACGGCGTCTTGCTCGACGAGGAACGCGTCGCCGACCGCGCGCGCGATCTGGACGCGACCGGCCACAACGGCTTGCGCCTGGTCTACGTCTCGTTGGAGGCGGTGCCCAAGCCCACGTTCGCCTGGCTCGACCTCGAGTTCCACAACGCGCAGGCGCTGGGTGCGCTGCCGCCAAGCGAGGCCTTTTCGGTCACGGGTGGCGTTCGCCTGCGCGCCGGCAGCCTGCCCGGCCAGGTGCAGGTCACCGAAGTCCATGCCGACCCCGATGGCCGCCCGTTTGCGCTGCGCCTGAAGGTCTCGCCCGTCGGCGACTACAGCAGCTACACGCTGGCCACCGCGCTCGGCAGCCTGATCGCGCCCGGCGACGCGCTGCCGCGGGCGATGGACCCGCTGCTGAACAGGCTGCCCTTCAAGTTCCGCCCCGGCTGCTTCAACCTGGCCTGCGCGCCGCGCTGGGATGCGCCGCCGCCGCGCGGCGGTGTGCCGGCGATCGACTACCTCGCACGCGACTACGACAGCTTCCGCCATGTGCTGATGGCCGCGATGGCGCAGCGCGTGCCCGGCTGGCAGCCGACCAGCGAAGCCGATCTCGACCAGGTGCTGATCGACCTGATCGCCGCCCAGGCCGACGAGCTGGCCGACCACCACGACCGCGTGATTGCCGAGCGCTCCATCGTCAGCGCGCGCAAGCGCGTCTCGCTCGCACGCCACGGCCGGCTCGTCGACTACCACCTGCACCAGGGCAACCAAGCCAGCACCTGGGTCGCCGTGCAAGCCATCGCCACGACCACCGACCTGCCCACCATGAGCAGCGACCCCGCCGGCATGCAGGATGAATGGGCGGTGTGGAACGGCCGCGACTGGCGCGATGCCGACGCCGTGGTGTTCGCGCTGCCGCGCGAGCCCGGCACGCGCTGGCGCCGCCGCGTGTTCGCCGCGGCCAACACGCTACAGCTCTACACCTGGGGCGACAGCGTCACCGCGCTGGCCGAGGGCGCGACCAGCGCCGACCTGCACATCGCCGGAAGCAGCAGCGAGGCCGACGCCATCGTGCTGGAGGACCTGTTCAACCACGTCTCCGGCGACCAGAGCACAGCACCGGCCGAGGCCGACGTCGACACCCGGGTCGACCAGCTGCTGATCGAGGAAGCGCGCAACCCCGCCACCGGCACGCCCAACGGGCGCAGCCTCGCGCGCCGCCAGTTGCTGCGTCTGGTGCCACTGGACGGCGACGTTGCGCGCGCACAGCGGCTGCAGGATCCGGTCACTGGCGCCTGGTTCGTGCGCGTGAACTGGCTCGCCGCCGACGCGCTGACGCAGAACTACTGCTTCGTCTGCGACTGCGCCGGCGTGCTGGTGCGCGACCTGACGCAGTTCCACGCCAACCTGCTGCACGTGACCCAGGGCCGGCCGCACGAGACCGTGTTCCAGCCGGCGGGCACGGTGCTTAGGCCCGACGACGACAACCGCCTGCGCCGCCTGTCCCACGCCCATGTGTCGCTGCGCCAGCGCCAGAAAGGCCCGCAGCGCATAGCCGACGCCACGGTCTGCATGCTGCCCGAGGCGGCCGGCGTGCTGGCCTACCGGTCGACCCCGCCCGACGGCATCACGCCGCCGCGTTCGACGCTGCACGTGATCGTCCAGGGTTTCGATTCGGCCTGGGAAGAACGCATCGACCTGGTGCTGTCGGAAGACGACGACGAGCACTTCATCGTCGAAACCCACGAGAACCAGGTGAGCCAGCTGCGCTTCGGCAACGGCGTCAACGGCCGGGCATTGCCCGCGGACGCGACCGTCACGGCGCAGTTCCGCAGCGGCCAGGGCGTGGCCGGCAACGTCGGCGCCGACGTGCTGACGACCGCGAACAACGCCAACCTGCTGCAGCGTGTGTGGAACCCGTTCGACGTGACCGACGGCCGTGCGCCCGAGGCCGCGGCTGACCTGCTGCGCCGCGCACCCGAGGCCTACCGCCGGGTGCAACTGCGCGCCGTGACGCTGGCCGACTACGCCGCGCGCGCGGCCGAGGTGCCGGGCGTGGCCCAGGCACGTGCCGCCTACCGCTGGAGCGGCAGCTGGCGCGTGGTGCGGGTCGCGATCGATCCGGTCGGCGGCGGTGAGCTCACGGCCGCGCTTCACGCGCGCGTCACTGCGCACCTCAATGCGCTGCGCCTGATCGGTGACGACGTCGAGCTGCGCACCGCAGTCTATGTGCCGCTCGACGTGCGCCTGACCGTCTGTGCGCATTCGGCCTACTGGGTCGAGGACCTGCGCACCGAGCTGGAAATGGCCTTCTCCGACAGCGATCTGCCGGCCGGCCTGCCGTGGCCGCAAGGCTTGTTCCACCCCGACCTGTGGAGCTTCGGCCAGTCGCTGTATGCCAGCCAGCTGATCGGGCGGGCGCTGTCGGTCACCGGGGTCGAGCGTGTCGTCAAGCTCGGCATGCGGCGCTTCAACCCGGGCAGCGGCGGCGGTGTGACCGTGGTCGAGGTCGATCCGTCGGCGCTGCCCGAGGCGACGGCCCAGCGCCTGGACTTCGGCGAGTTCGAGGTGCTGATCGTCGCCAACGACCCGGATCACCTGGAACGTGGCCGCATCGTGTTCGACATCCAGGGGGGCCGGCGATGAGCTGCGAACACGACTGCGAACGCCCTGCCGACTTCCCGGCGCCGGTCTTCAACCGGCCGGCCCTGCCGCGCATCGGCTACCGCATCGGTGGCTATGCCGAGATGCGCGCGCGCATGCTGTCGCTGATCGACCAGTCGCCCGCGCTGTCCGCGTGGACCCACCGCGGCCCCGACGACCCCGGCATCGCGCTGGTCGAAAGCGCGGCGATCGTCGGCGACATCCTGTCGCTCTACCAGGACGACTACGCCAACGAAACCTGGCTGCGCACGGCGCTGCGGCGCGACGCGATCACCGACCTCGTGCGTCTGCTCGGCTACCGGCCGGCGCCCGGCCTGGGCGGGCGCGCGCGCTTCGCGATCGCGGTCAAGGGCGAGCGGCCGGTGCAGGTGCCGGCCGGGCTGCAGCTGAAAGCCCAGCTCGAAGGCGCCGACGCGCCGGCCACCTTCGAGACCGAGACCCCCATCGAGGCCCGCCCGGCGCTGTCGCAGTTCCGCCTGTACCGCCCGCGCGCCGTGCCCGCCATCACCAACGGCATGGCGAGCTTCGAGTACCGCGGCAGCGTTGAACTGAAGGCCGGCGACAAGCTGATGGTCGGCCTGCTGCGCGGTGACGCGGCCAACCGCGCCTACGACCACACCCAGGTCCTGATCGTCGACACGGTGACCGAGGCCTTCGGCATCCGCCAGATCAAGACCAAGGGCAGCCTGGAGAGCCTCAACCGCCTGCTGCTGTCGCTGACGCCGCTGTTCACCGCCAGCAACTCGGTGGCCACATCCGCCAGCTCGCTCGCGCTGTCATCCACCGCCAGCGCGGTCAGCAGTGCCTTCAGTAGCGCATTCGGCGGCGGGCTGCTGGCCTCGCTGTCCTTGGTCGGCAGCGCCAGCTTCGTCTCGACCGGGGTGCTGACCGGCATCGCCGCCTTGCCGGCCTACAGCGGGCTGCTGCAGGCCGGGCTGGCACTGGCAACGGCGTATTCGACGCCGACCCTCGTCGCCTGGAAGCTCGGCAAACAGCACCGCCACTTCGGCCACGCCGCGCCGGCCTCGCGCGTGCAGGTCGATGCCGATGGCCGTGCCAGCGAGATTCCGGTGCCCTACACCCGCGTGCTGCACACGTCCCAGGGTGATCCGGCCGGGCCGCGGCTCGGCGCGCTGCAATTGCCGATCGAAGGTGAGGACGACACGCTGACCGCCGGCCTGGGCGTGCTGGTCGAGGCCAACCTGGCGGCCGGCGCCAACGGCAGCCCGCGCAAACGCCTGCTGGCGCGGCGGGTGCGCCAGCTTGACCGCCAATCGCTGGCCTGGGGCGCGCAGACGGGCGCGGCGACCGTGCTGACGCTCGACGCCGACCTCGCCATCAACGAAGGCAGCACCGCGCTCACCCACACCGACATCCGCGGCGTCGCCATCCACGTGGTGCAGGGCAGCGCCTTCGAACTGCGCGCACTGCCGGTGAACACCGGCGCCACCGAAGGCAGCAAGCTCGACTTCTACGGCAGCGCCGCAGATGCCCATGCCCTGCTCGGCCGCACGCTGCTGATGGCCGAGCCCGCCGGCCCGGTGGCGACCCAGGTGCAGCGGGTGCGTGCGCAAACCAGCGGCGAGCCGCGCTGGGAGCTCACGCTCGGGCGCAGCGTGGGCCTTGCTCGCTACGGCCACGACGAGCCGGCCGTGTGGAACTACGCCAACCTGGTCGACGCCACCGAAGGCAAGACCGAGACCGACACCGTGCTCGGCGACGGCGACGCGCGCAGCGTGTTCCAGACGTTCGCATTGCCCAAGTCGCCACTGACCTATCTGCTCGACACCACTGTCGCGCCGCCGCAGCTGCCCGAGGTTGAAATCCGCGTCGACGGCGTCTTGTGGCAGCGCGTCGAGAGCTTCTTCGACGCCGGCCCGCGCGACCGCATCTACCTCGTGCGCGAAAGCGACGACGGGGCCAGCCACGTCCAGTTCGGCGACGGGCTGCGCGGCGCACGCCTGCCCTCGGGCCGGGGGAACGTGCGCGCCACCTACCGCAGCGGCAGCGGTGCGAACGGGCCGCTGAAGGCCGATGCGAAGGTGAGCGCACAGCCACGCCTCTCCGGCTTCGAAGACGCCTTCCTGCTCGAGCCGGTGACCGGCGGCGCGCAACGCGAGCCCGAGCACAGCGTCAAGCGCGCCGCGCCCGGCAGCATGCAAAGCCTGGGCCGCATCGTCAGCCTGGCCGACTACGAGACCGAGGCCCAATCGCTGCCCGGCGTGTTGAAGGCACGCGCCTCGTGGACGCTGCTCGACGGCGCACCGGTGTTGGCGCTGACGGTGCTGACCGATGGACTTGCGGCGGCCGACGCGACCGCGCTCGACGGCGCCTTGCGCGCCGCGGTCGCCGCGCGCGGGCCGGCACGCTGTGCCTTGACGCTGCGGCTGGGCAACCGGCGCTTCGTCACCATGGGCTTGCGCGTCGGCTTCGACGCGCGACTGCGCAGCGCCGATGTGGCCGCCGCGGTGCATCAGGCGCTGGGCAGCGACCCGGATGAGGTCGCGCTCGACGACCTGCCGAGCGGCGGCCTGTTCGACTGGCGCGGCCGCCAGTTCGGACAGGACGTGCATGGCTCGCAGATCGTCGGCCGCGTGCAGAACGTGCCGGGTGTGGCCTGGGTCGAACTGACACGGCTCGGTTTCACGTCGACCTCGCTGCTCTCGATCTCCAGCAGCCTGTTCACCGGCTCGGCCTTGGTGCCGGCGTCTCAACGGCGCGTGGTGTGCCCCGCGACCAGCTTGCTGGGCTTGAAGGCCGGTGATCTGGCGCTCGAATGGGTAGCCGTCGAACCGGTTGAAGGGAGGGCAGCATGAGACATGCGACAGCCCTATCTTTGCGGGCCGAGCGCCGGGCCGTTCCCAAGCCGGCCCGCATCCCCTCGGGGGATCGGCTGACGTACTCGTCGGACGAGGGGTTGTCATGACCGCGCCTTCGTTGTTCGAGCGCTTGCCCGAGGTCTACCGCCAGCGCGATGCCGAGCAATCGCCGCCGGGCCAACTCCAGGCGCTGGTCGACGCCCTCGACAGCGTCTTCAGCGCGCTGCGCGACCGCGTCGAGCAGCAATACGACGACCTCTTCATCGAGAGCTGCGACGACTGGGTCGTGCCCTACATCGCCGACCTGGTCGGCACATCGCACCTCAAGGGCGACCCGCACACGCTGCGCGCCGACGTCGCGCGCACCGTCTACCACCGGCGGCGCAAGGGCACGCTGGGCGCGGTCGAGTCGCAGGCGTTTGCGCTGTCGGGCTGGGCCGCGCACGCGATCGAGTTGCGCGACCGGCTGGCGTGGAACATGCATCTCAACCACCTGCGGCCCGATGCGGGCGGTGCGTCGCCCTGGCAATCGGTGCCGCACAACGACCCGCGCCACCCGGTGCGCGGCGGCACCGCGACGCTGCGCGCGCCGGCCTGGCTGTCCTTCGTCGACGGCCCGTTCGACCCGTTTGCGCGCACGGTCGACCTCAAGCCACCGGTCGCGCGCGAGGGCGAAGGCCCGGCCCGGCCCGCGGTGAACCTGCCCAATCTCGGCATCTTCCTGTGGCGGCTCGAGGATTACCAGGTGCCGGTGTCGCAACCCGCGCCGCCACGCGCGCCAGCGCAGCAAATCATCGCCCTGACCGATCCGGCCGCCGCGCCCTTTGCGGTGCGCTTCGAGCTGCACCCGCAGGCCGAGCCGCTGGCGCTGTTCAACACGCACCGCTTCCGCGCCGACGACGAACCGCCCAACCTGGCTGACATCGACAGCGTTCCCAACCCGATGCCGCCCGCGCGGCTGACCACCGATACGCCTGCGGGCCGGCCCGAGGCCTATGTCGAGCTGGATCTGTACACCGGCGCGCAGCCCGCGCGACCGTCGGCCGGCGCGCCCGGCCTGGTACTGCACTTGCCCGACGCGGATTTCGGCGGCCTGGCCTGGCGCTTGCGCGGCGCCAACCTGTGCGGCTGGGAGGCCGGCCTCGCGCCGCCGCTCGCGCCGCTGGAGATCGTCATCGACCCCCAACGTGGCCGCGTCGTCTTCGGCGTGCCCGGCCCCACCCAGGCCGACTTCGCCGACCCGCTGGCCGATGGCCTGCGCGTCTCGGCCACGACCGGCTTCTCCGGCCCGGTCGGCGCGCAGCCGGTGCCGCACAGGATTCCCGCGCCCGCGGCCGGCACGACCGTGCTGCGCATCACCCGCGCCGACGGGCCCGACGTGCTGGCCTTGGCGCTGGCCGACCTGGCGCTGCGCGCCACGCCGCTGGTGGTCGAGATCGCCGACAGCCTGACGCACGAGCTCGATCTCAACAGCGTGCCTGGCATCGGCAACGATGGCGGCACGCTCTTTCTGCGCATCGCGCAGCCGCTGACGATCCGTGCGCTCGACGGCGAACGCCCGGTGATCCGATTGGCGCAGCCGCTGCGCCTGCGCGCGGCGACGATCTCGGCCGGCGGCGGCACGCCGCAGTCGCTTGCCGACATCACTTTCAGTGGCCTGTACCTGACGCGCGGCACGGCCTTCCCGGCCACCGCTGCGCTGGTCGAACAGGCCGCGCTCAACCGGCTCTCCTTCGACGGCTGCACGCTCGACCCGGGTGGCGCGCAAGTGCTCGACGGCAGCGTGGCCGGCGGCCGCGCCCCGCTGCGCAGCGCCTTGCACCTGGCCGATGGCTACGGCCTGAGCGATGCGACCGAGCTGGCCGATTTCAGTCAGGTGCCGCAACTCGTCTTCAACCGCTGCATCACCGGCGCGCTGCTCGTGGACACCGGCTACGCGCTGTCGCTCAGCGCCTGCATCGTCGATGCCGGCAGCGGTGCCGGCGAAGCCACACCGGCGCTCGCCATCGGCGCGGCCGCCGGCACGCCCGACGCGGGCTGGGGCGCGGCCCTGGTGTTCGACGGTCTCACCGTATTCGGCCGCAGCCGCGTCGAGCGCGCGCGCGGCACGGGCGCCCTCTTCGTGCACCGGCTGCAGGTGCACGACAACCAGGACAGCCATGGCGCGCTCGCCGCGCCCAACCTGCCCGGCAGCTGCATCCGGCACAGCTGGTTCACGGGGGTGGGTGACCGGCTGCCGCAGCACGTGGCCTGCGTCTTCGGCACGCGGGCGCCGCTGCGCTTCGTCTCGCAGCGTTTCGGTGCCCCGGGCTACGCGCAGCTCGCGGCGCTGAGCGACCGGCGCATCCGCGAAGCGGGGCCGAACGACGACGAAATGGGTGCCTTCGGCTTTTTGCTGAACACGCACAAGTGGAAAAACATCTGCATCCGGTTGCGCGAATTCATGCCCGTCGGCATGCGCGCGCTGCTGGTGAACGTGACCTGAGGGTTCTGCCATGAAGGGCGATTTCTCCTACCTCGGCACTGGCGCCGCCGATGCCTACACCGGCGTACTGCATCAGCAGGGCCGGGTGCTGCTCGACCGCGACTGGAACGCCGCGCAACAGATCGACGCACGCCTGCGCACCGCAGCGGCGGCCGACACCTTCGGCCCCAACGTGCTGGCGGTGCCGGCGGCGCAGGCCGATGCGTTCAAGGTCGTCAGCGCCAAGACCGATGGCACGATCGTGCAGATCGAGCTGCTCGCCGGCCGCGCCTGGGCCGCGGGCGTGCCGGTGTCGCTCGCCGCACCGAGCACGCTGACCGCCACCTACCTTGAGCCGCCCCTTACGCCCACCACGGCGCCAGCCACCTCGCCCGCGAGCATCGCGGCCGGCGTGCGCGACGCCCTGCTGCTGGAGGTGTGGGAAGACACGGTCAACGGCTTCCAGCAGCCGGCCGACCTGATCGAGCCCGCGCTCGGTGGGCCCGACACCACCGAGCGCCTGCGCGCGTTCGCGGTGGCTCGCCTGCTGCGTCTGGGCGCGAACGAGGATTGCTCGGCGGTCGCGGCGCTGGTCGACGGCCCCAAGGGTCGGTTGACGGTGTCGCCCGCGCCCGTGCTCGCGATCAGCGGCGACTGCCCGCTGGAGGCCGGTGGCGGCTACACCGGGCTGGAGCATTACCTGTACCGCGTCGAGGTCGCCGAGCCGCTGGCCGGGGACGCGCGTTTCAAGTGGTCGCAGTTCAACGGCGGCCTGGTCGGGCGAGGCATCTTCAGCGCCGGCGTGGCGCCCGGCACCGGCAGCGTGGCCGTGACGGCCAACGTGCAGCAGGTCGACCTGTGCGGCCTGTCGTCGTTCTACCTCGAAGCGCTGCAGTTCGACGCCGCGCTCGGGGCCTGGCGCATCGTTTTCAGCGCCGATGCCGTGCGCAGCGGCGACGGCCTGCTCGGCTTGTCGAACATCCAGGGCACCTGGCCCGCGGCGCCGCCGGCCACCGGCTTCTTCCGCCTGTGGAACGGCATCGCGCGCGTCGCCGATTTTCCGGCCGGCTCTACCGTTGAGCTGAAGGACGGCATCCGCCTGGAGTTCGAGGCCCCCACTGCCGGCAACACCAACTACCGCCCGGGCGACTACTGGGGCTTCCCGGTGCGCGCGTCGGGTGCGGCCTTCGCAGCGCCGATCTGGCCCACCAACACGCCGCCGCACGGGGTGGTGTACCGGCGCGTGGCGCTGGCCGAGATCACGTGGAACGCGGCCCCGAACGCGGCCTTCAGCGCGAGCTTCGACGCCGGCGAGATCGAGGACTGCCGCAAGATCTTCCGCCCCCTCACCAACCAGAAGATCTGCTGCACCTACAACGTGGGCGACGGCATCACGAGCTTCGGCGACTTCAACTCGATCGAGGAGGCGCTGCGCCACCTGCCGGCGTCGGGCGGCGAGATCTGCCTGATGCCCGGGCTGCACCACACCAACGCCGTGATCCAGGGCCGCGAGCACGTGACGATCCGCGGCTGCGGCGTGCGCACCAAGGTCACACCGCGCGCCAATGGCGCGAGCCTGCCGATCTTCCACGTGATCGACTCGCACGACATCGAGCTGCTGCACATGGACTTGTTCACGCTCGGCGGCAGCGCCATCGTGGTCGAGGGCAGCAAGCCCGGTGCGACGCACGACATCGAGATCGCGCAGCACCGCATCCTGGCCTGCACCAACGCCGTCTTTGCGCGCAACGTTGCCGGCGTCAACGTGCGGCACAACCGCATCCGCATGCTCGACAAGCGCAACAGCGGCGTCGGCATTTACCTGGCCGGCGACGACAGCGTGGTCGAGCGCAACGACATCCGGCTGCTGCCCTTCGACGACATGCCGCCGATCGACACGCCCGACGACGGCGACGACCCCATCGACCCGACCGACCCCTGCGCGCGGCTCGAATTCACCTTCGCCAACCCGAGGCTGTTCCTGGCCTACGTCAACGTCGTGTGGGCGGTCGCGCTGCCCATGCTGCCGCTGCTGAGTCTGCTGCTCAACCCGTACCGCGCGCTCGGCGGCATCCAGCTCGGCGGCGGCAGCGAGCGTGTGAAGGTGCTGGAGAACACCGTGGTCGGCGGCGCCGGCAACGGCATCACGCTGGGTGCGGCAGCGGTCGAGGTGGTGCCGGAAGAACCGCCCAAAGAGTTCCTGTTCGACATGACCTCGGGCGATGCGCGCGTGCTAGCGCTGGTGCGCGGCCCGGACGGCACGCCGATGGCCGGCGTGCAGGTCGGCCTCACCAACACCGGCACCGGCAGCTCGCCCGCGCCGCAGGTGACCAACACCAGTGGCATCGCGTCCTTCAGCATCGCGCGCGGCGTCTACCGGGTGACCGAAGGCGCGGTCGGGCTCGAGATCGACGCTGTCGACGCCCGGCAGGTGTCCGACAGCGTGTGGACGCTCGAGATCCGCCTGCGCGCCGAGGAGACGCCGCCCGCACCCGAGGTCGACGATGGTTTCCTCTACGACATCGAGATCTCCCGCAACACCGTCAACGCGATGGGCCTGTCGGGCATCGGCGTGCCGCCGTCGCAGCCCAAGTCCTCGCTCAACAGCGTCTTCCAGCGCAGTGCCCTGGCCGCCGCGCAAAGCCTGCTCGGCAGCCCGGTCGTGCGCCTGGTGATCCGTGACAACACGCTCGCGGGCAACCTGCGCAACCTGTTCGACAACACGCTGCGCGCCGAGGCCCAGGTGCGCGGCCTGGGCGGCATCTCGCTTGGGCTGGTGGACGACGTGCTGATCGAGGGCAACCGCATCGAGAAGAACGGGAGCTCGGCCACCGAGCCGGCCTGCGGCATCTTCGTGCAGTACGGCGAAGACCTCGACATCCGCGGCAACCAGGTGCTTGAGAACGGCGGGACGCCGGGCGCCAACGACGTCGTCAACCCCGGCAAGCGCGGCGGCATCCTGCTCGGCATGGCCTCGGCCTTCGGTCTGCTCGCCGCGCTCAGTGGCAACAAGACCACCGACATCGGCGGCCGCCCCGCCGCGCGCGTGTGCGGCAACAGCGTGATCCAGCCGTCGGGCTGCGCGCTGTACATCCGCGCAATCGGGCCGCTGCAAATCAACGACAACGCCTTTGCCAGCGAGACCGCCGGCGAGAGCACCCTCGAAAAGCTCGGCGGCACGGTGCTGATCTACAACCTTGGCGGCGTGCAGAACTCGGCGCCGGGGATGGCCATCGAGCGGCCAGGCAGCGTCGCGGGCGACCCTCCGCCGCCGCCGCCCTCGGTCAACCCGAACAACCCGGTCTCACCGGCGCCACCGGTGGTGCCCGCCCCGACACTGGCGCCTGCCACCTCGACCGTGCCGGTCAGCAGCCTCGCCACCAGCGCGTCGCGCGCACGCCTGCAGCCGGCGCAGATCGCGGTCGGCCGCGCCGCTGCCGCGCAGGCCTTGCTGCCGCCGGGCAACACGCAGTTCAACGACAACCAATCGCGCACCGGCCGCGCGCACACGGCCGTGGCCTCGCACCTGATGGTCTGTCTCGACGACTTGTCATACCAGGACAACCAGTCGGTCAGCCTGCAGGCCGGCACCGTGTTCTCGAACGCGCTGCTGCTGGCCAACACGGTGCGCGCGAGCGGCAACCGCTGGAAGGAACAGCAGGTCGAGACCCTCATGTCGCTGATGAGCCTTGGCACACGCGCGAACAACAGCTCGTTCAACCAGGGCGACCACTGCATCATCGTGCTGGACAGCAACCCCGGCATGGCCGAGGTGCAGCAGGGCAACCAGGTGCTCAACCCGTCCGCGCTGTGCGGCCGCGTCAACATGACCGGCTCGCTGCTGGTCAAACCCCTCGGCTGAAGGCCCTCATCATGAAGCTGATCAATCACGGCATCACCAGCGCCAAGCACGATCTGCAGGAGCTGATCGAAGGCGCGCAGGCCGAGCGCAGCGTCAACCTCGACCATCTGCGCAGCCTGCAACTCGCGTCCCAACTGCTGGTGCAGCGTGAGGCGCAGCGCCTGGCCCGACGCAATACGGGTGACGTCCGCATCGCCCGCCTCGGCGAGATCGAACGCAAGCTGCGCGAGCGCGTCGGCGTGCTCGACACCGAGCGCGAAGTCGCCGCGATCCGGGTGCCGCCGGTGACCAAGACCGGCGCCCTGATCCACGGCCGCGTGACCGACAGCACGCAGCGCGCAGCCGGGCCGATGAACGCGGTGCTGGTGAAGGCCGACGGCAAGCCGGTCGAGGGCGTGCCGTCGGTGAAGATCGACGAGTCGGGCTACTACGCCTTCGTGCTGGACGAAAAGCAGACCGCGGCGCTGGGCGACGGCGCCAAGCTGCAGGTGGTGCTGCAGAGCGCCGACGCGAAGATCGCGCCAGCGAGCACCGCCGACATCACGCTGAAGGCCGGCACCGTCGTGGCCAAGGATGTGGTGCTCAGCACGCGCGATATCGACGAGCTGAAGTTGCGCCCGCACGCGAAGGCCGAAGATCCGGGCAGCCCCAAGCCCGCGCCGCGCGGTGCGACCAAGCCCAGGAAGTGAATCGCAGGAGCCTGAGATGAAACTGCCCCTCGCCCAACCTCGCGTCGCTGAACGCGAGCGAGTCTGGTCGGTCCCCCGGGGGGACGGCGATGCTCGCGGGGCGTGCCCCGCTCGCACATCGCCTGACGGGCCGGCTTGGGAGCGGCCCGGCGCTCGGCCCGGAGCCCGCGCGCGTCGCCTCGAAACGGAAATGAACCAGCCATGAACTCTGGCCACCCCATCCTGCAGTTCGGCACCAGCCGCTTCCTGCAGGCGCACGTCGATCTCTTCGTCAGCGAGGCGGCCGAGCAAGGCCAGGCGCTGGGCGGCATCACCGTGGTGCAGAGCACCGGCAACCCGGCCAGCACGCTGCGCACGCAGGCGCTGGCGCGTGCCGACGGGTTCGACGTCCTCGTGCGCGGGCTGGTCGACGGACAGCCGCAGGAGGAGCGAAGAACCTGCCGCTCGGTACGCGAGGCTTTGCATGCCGCCACGGACTGGCCGACCGTGCGCGAGCGGGTGCGCGGGCCGGTGCAGGTCATCGTCTCCAACACCGGCGACAGCGGTTGGGCGCTCGCGCCCGGCGACGGCCCTGATCTCCTCGCCGAAACAGCCGCAGCGCCGGCCTCCTTCCCCGCCAAGCTGCTCGTGCTGCTGCACGACCGCTGGCAGGCGCGGCCGCTGGCTGAGCTGACCCTGCTGCCCTGCGAGCTGGTCTCCCGCAACGGCGACAGCCTGCGCAAGCTCGTGGTCGACCTGGCCGTGGCTTGGCAATGCACGCCCCCATTCGTCGACTGGTTGCAGTCCCAACCGGTATGGGCCAATTCGCTGGTCGACCGCATCGTGTCGGAGCCCCTGCAGCCGGTGGGCGCCGTGACCGAGCCCTACGCGCTGTGGGCCATCGAAGCGCAGCCGCGCCTGCAACTGCCCTGCGTGCACCCGTCCATCGTGCTCACCGACGATCTCGAACGTTATGAGCGGCTCAAGCTTTTCTTGTTGAACCTCGGCCACACACTGCTCGCCGAGCAGTGGATGAACGCTCGTCTCGCCGCCGACATGACCGTGCTGCAAGCCATGCAAGACCCCGTGTTGCGCGACGCACTGGAGCAGGCCTGGCAGCAGGAGGTGCTGCCCGTGCTCGACGCGCTGGGGCAAGGCGAGCAGGCGCGGGACTACCTCCACGGCCTGCGCAACCGTCTGTTGAACCCCTTCCTCGCCCATCGCCTGGCGGACATCGCCCAGAACCACGACCAGAAGAAGGCCCGGCGGCTGTTGCCGGTGGTCGAGCTGGCGCGGCTGCACGTGCCGGCCCTTGCGCAACCCCGTTTGAACGCCGCCTTGTTTGCCGGCTGATCCAAGGAAAAATAATGGAACGCATGGGCATGGTGATCGGCATCGCGCCGGAACACATCGCCGAGTACAAACGCCTGCACGCAGCCGTCTGGCCTGCGGTGCTGGCGCGCCTGGCCGCCTCCAACATCCGCAACTACAGAATCTTCCTGCGCGAGCCTGAGAACCTGCTGTTCGGCTGCTGGGAGTACCACGGCAGCGACTACGACGCCGACATGGCCGCCATCGCCGCCGACCCCGAGACGCAGCGCTGGTGGACCTTCTGCAGCCCCTGCCAGCGCCCGCTGGAAAGCCGCGCCGCAGGCGAACACTGGGCATCGATGGAGTGCGTCTTTCATGTCGACTGAAGCCCCATCTGCGCTGATCGTGCTGCACGCCGGCGACAACGTCGCCGTGGCGCGCGCGCCGCTGGCCGAAGGCCAGGCGTTGCCCCAGCTGCGGGTGCGCGAGGCCATAGCCTCCGGCCACAAGATCGCGCTGCGCGACATCGCACGCGACGAGGTCGTGCTGAAGTACGGCCAGCCCATCGGGGTGGCCAGCACGGCGATCTCGGCCGGCGAGCACGTCCACGTGCACAACCTCGAAATGGCACGCATCCCCTCCGCAGCACAGGCCACGGCCCGCCAACCCGCCGAGCCGCTGGCCGGCGACCAGGCCCTCGGCTTCGACGGCTATCTGCGCGCCGACGGCCGTGTCGGCACGCGCAACTACATCGGCGTGTTGTCCAGCGTGAACTGCTCGGCCACCGTCTGCAAGGCCATCGCCCAATCCTTCGACGGCGCCGCGCTGGCCGCCTTCCCCGGCGTGGACGGCGTGGTGGCCATCACCCACGGCAGCGGCTGCGGCATGAGCGAGGGCGAGGGTCTGCAGCTGCTACAGCGCACCTTGCGCGGCTACGCCGGTCACCCCAATTTCGCGGCCGTCGTGCTGATCGGCCTGGGCTGCGAGGTCAACCAGGTTGGCCCCTTGCTGCAGGGGCTGGAGCCCGAGGCGCGACAGCGTGTGCACGCGCTGACCATCCAGGACGCGGGCGGCACGCGCGAGGCCATCGCGCGAGGCCAGCAGATCGTCCGCGAGCTCGCCGCGCAGGCAGCTGCGGCGAAGCGCAGGCGCGTGCCGCTGTCTCACCTCGTCGTCGGCCTGCAATGCGGCGGCTCGGACGGCTATTCCGGCATCAGCGCCAATCCGGCGCTGGGCGCGGCGGTGGACCTGCTGGTCAGCCACGGCGGCACGGCCATCCTGTCGGAGACGCCAGAGATCTACGGCGCCGAGCACCTGCTGACCGCCCGCGCCGCCTCACCCGAGGTGGCAGAACGGCTGCTCGCCCGGCTGCGCTGGTGGGAGGACTACGCCGCCCGCAACGGCGCCGAGCTGGACAACAACCCCTCGCCGGGCAACAAGGCGGGCGGCATCACCACCATCCTGGAAAAGTCCCTCGGCGCCGTCGCCAAGGCCGGCAGCAGCACGCTGACCGAGGTGGTGGAGTACGCCCAGCCGGTCAGCGGCCCTGGCCTCGTCTTCATGGACACGCCGGGCTACGACCCGGTGTCGGCCACCGGCCAGGTGGCGGGCGGCGCCAACCTGATCTGCTTCACCACCGGGCGCGGCTCGACCTACGGCTGCAAGCCCACGCCGTCGCTGAAGCTGGCCACCAACACCCGCCTGTTCGAACGCATGCCGCTGGACATGGACTTCAACGCCGGCGGCATCGTTGATGGCACCCAGACGGTGGCCGAGGCCGGCGAAGTGTTGTTCCGGCTGATGCTGGAGACCGCCTCAGGCCGGGCGACGCTCAGCGAGCAACACGGCCTGGGCGACAACGAGTTCGTGCCCTGGCAACTGGGTGCCGTGATGTGAGTGACGGCCGCTACTTCAGGCGGTGATCGCGCTGCGCGGGACCGGCTCGGCCGGCTCGCCGACCCAGCGGCCATGTGAGGCCAGCAAATGGCTGCACATCGCGGCTGCAGCTGCATGGGGGTTGCGCGCCTCCAGCGCGTGGAGGATGGCCTCATGCTCCCCAAGCGCCGTCTGCCAGGTGTGCACTGTTTCGACCCGTCCGCTCATGTGCGACGAGATCGGGCTGTGACGGCCATCGAACAGCGCTTCCACCATGCCGACCAGCACGGAATTGCCGCCCATCTCGGCAATGCTCATGTGAAAGCGCCGGTCCGCTTCGACCGGCTTTCGGCCATTGGCGTGGTCGTCACGCATCGCGTTCAACGCGCTTTCGATGCGCTGCAAACCGGCCTTCGTGACACGGGCGGCAGCCAGTGTGATGACGGCGCTCTCAAGCACGACGCGAGCATGCATCAGCTCCGCGGGGCTTTCCCCCAGCGCGGAGGTCGAGACTTCGCCGGGGGGCTGAGTCGCGCAGACGTACACGCCCGAGCCGCCGCGAATTTCGATGCGACCGTCGATCTCCAAGGCGATGAGGGCCTCGCGCAGCGACGGGCGCGATACGCCGAGTTGAAGCGCCAGCTCACGCTCGGCCGGCAAGCGAGAACCGGGGGCGACGCCTTCCGACTCGATGAACGCGCGGATCCGATCGGCAACCAGCTGGTATTGGCGGCGCGCTTCGCCGCTGCGATGGTTATTGGCCATGTCTCCCCTGACATCACAAATTGGACTGACCAAATGCTAGCGCTCCCAGACGCAAAAGTTGCACCACACCAGGAAAACCCCAGCGAAATCACTCAGGGACTCGAGCGCTGCGGGTATTTACCGGTCTTACCAAAAAAGCAATTATGGCAAAGTGGCATGACCAAAGAGGTTTGACCGAAGTTGCCTGTACGAATCCGAGTCGGCTGGGTTGACCCGACGCCCAGGTCCGCCATGCCCGTCGCGCTGCGGAGTTTCATTACTCGCGGCTGCGCCTGTTGACCCCATCCATCTTCGGCCCGTCCTGCGGGGCGCGGTCACGCGAACTCAAACAGCCCCCATGTCGAAGCTCCTCATTGGCTCCCTCCGCCCGCTCGGGCTGGCGGCGCTCAGCCTGTTCGTCTCCTCCATCGCGGCCGCCGCCGAGTTGCCCCGCCTCGTCGAGCGCGACGGCCGCCACGCGCTGTTCGTCGACGGCGCCCCGTTCACCATCCTCGGCGCCCAGGTCCACAACTCCAGCAACTACCCCGAGGCGCTGAAGAAGGTCTGGCCCGCCGTCGCCGACATCCATGCCAACACCGTCGAGGTACCGGTGGCCTGGGAGCAGGTCGAGCCGGTCGAAGGCCGCTTCGACTTCTCCTTCGTCGACACCCTCATCAAGCAGGCCCGCGAGCACAAGGTGCATGTGGTGCTGCTGTGGTTCGGCACCTGGAAAAACACCAGCCCGCAGTACACGCCGGCCTGGGTCAAGTTCGACAACCAGCGCTTCCCGCGCATGGTCGACCAGGAGGGCAAGAACAGCTACTGCCTCTCGCCACTGGGCGATGAGACGCTGAAGGCCGACAAGCGCGCCTTCACGGCGCTGATGGCGCACCTGAAGAAGATCGACGAGAAGGACCGCACCGTGCTGATGGTGCAGGTGGAAAACGAGGTCGGCACCTTCGGCCTGGTGCGTGACTTCGGCCAGCGGGCGCAGGCCCTCTTCGAGCAGGACGTGCCGGCCGCCGTGCTGGCGCGCAAGAAGGCGCCGGTGCCGGGCGCGGCCAAGGGCAACTGGCGCGCCGTCTACGGCGACTATGCCGACGAGTATTTCCACGCCTGGGCCAAGGCCCGCTACATCGGCGAGATCGCCAAGGCCGGCCGCGCCGTCTACGACCTGCCGATGTACGTGAACAACGCGCTGCGCGACCCGCTGGAGCAGCCGCCCAAGCCCTGGAACAAGAACTTCGCCAGCGGCGGCCCGACCTACGACGTCATCGACATCTACAAGGCCGCCGCGCCTGCCATCGACATCGTCGGGCCGGACATCTACAACGCCGAGTCGACCAAGCTCGTCGCCAACCTGGACAAGTTCAACCGCCCCGACAACGCGCTGTTCGTGCCCGAGATCGGCAACGCCGAGCTGTATGCGCGCTACCTCTACCCGGTGCTCGGCAGCGGCGCCATCGGCGTCTCGCCCTTCGGCATCGACTACTTCGACTACGCCAACTACCCGCTCGGCGCCAAGACCAACGACAAGGCCACCCTGGAACCTTTCGCCAAGATCTTTGCCGCCTTCCGGCCGATGCAGCGCCAATGGGCGCAATGGGCCTTCGAAGGCCGCACCCACGGCGTGGCCGAGCCCGACGACCATGCCGACCAGTTCGTCACCATGAAGGGCTGGAAGGCGCACGTCACCTTCGGCCAATGGCAGTTCGGCGAGCGTGAATGGCCGAGCAACCAGAAGGAGGCGCCGGCACATGCAGCCAAGCTGGTGGGCGGTGTATCCATCGCGCAGATCGGCGACGACGAATTCCTGCTGGTGGGCCAGCAGGCGCGCGTGCGCATCGACGATGCCGAAGGCAGCGGCCGCGCGCTGATCGAGTACGCGGAAGAAGGCCGTTATGACGCGAATGGCAAGTGGGTCATGGAGAGGCGTTGGAACGGCGACCAGACCGACTGGGGCCTGAACTTCGTCGCGAACCCACGCGTCATCAAGGTCAAGATGGGGCGCTACAAGTGAGCGCTGTTCGCAAGACCCTCCTTGGCGCGCTACTGACCACGTCGGCCTTCAGCGCCCTGGCACAGGCCGCGCCCGACATCACCATCCTGCCCGCGCCGGCCGCCGCCTGGCGCACCGTCGTCGGCCACTGGGAGTCCCAGGCCGAACTCAGCGGCGACAGCGTCGTCGTGCCGGCGCCCACCGCCGAGTACGCGCGCGCCAGCACCCTTGGCGCCAGCGTGCGCAGCAGCGCCGGCCAGCGGGACGCCGTGTTGCTGGACTGGAAACAGCTCTGGCAAGCCACGCTGCGCTTCGAGTCGCGCCAGCCGATGGACCTGCGGCCCTACCTCGGCGGCACGCTGGAGTTCGACCTGGATGTGGCCGAGCTAGGCCAGGGCGGCATCAAGGCCAAGGTGGCCTGCGGCGACGGCTGCGAGCGCGGCGTCAACCTCATCGAGCCCGCACGCGCTGCGGCCGGCAAGGGCTGGCAGCACATCGCCCTGGCCATGAGCTGCTTTGTGCGCGAGGGCGCCGACTTCTCCAAGGTGAAGCTGCCGTTCGCGCTGGACAGCACGGGCAGCGGCCGTGTCAGCGTGGCCAATGTGCGCATCACGCGCCAAGCCAAGCCAGGTCTTGCCTGCCCGGACTACCGCACGGAGTCCATCACGCCCGCGATGCTGGACGAATCCTGGGCCATCGACTGGTGGCTACCGCGCCACCAGGAGAAGCTCGAAGAGAAGCGCAAGCTCATCGAGGCCGGCACGCCGCCGCAGATCGTCTTCATCGGCGACTCCATCACCCAGAACTGGGAGAAGGACGGCCGTGCGGTCTGGCAGCGCCACTATGCCAAGCCCCACGGGCTGGCGCTGGGCTTCGGCGGCGACCGCACGGAGAACGTGCTGTGGCGTCTGCAGCATGGCGAGATCGACGGCATCGCGCCCAAGGTCGCCGTGCTGATGATCGGCACCAACAACACCGGCCACCGCGCCGAGAACCCCGCAACGACCGCCGCCGGCATCAAGCGCCTGATTGACGAGATCCAGCAACGGCTGCCGAAGACGAAGGTGCTGCTGCTGGCCATTTTCCCGCGCGGCGAGAAGCCCGACGACGGCCAGCGCGCCATCAACGAGCGCGTCAACAAGCTCATCGAGAGCTATGCCGACGGCAAGACCGTGCAATTCCTCAACATCAACGCCGCGCTGCTGAACGCCGATGGCACGCTGAGCAAGGACATCATGCCCGACCTGCTGCACCCCAACGACAAGGGCTACGGCCTCTGGCAGCGCGCGATGGCGCCAACGCTGGCCAAGCTGATGGCGGGCCAACCATGACGAGCGCCTTCACCACCCGCCGCGGCTTCGTCGCCGGCAGCACGCTGGCCTGCAGCCTGGCCGCACTGCCGGCCTTTGCGCGCAGCGGTGCGGCCCGGTTGGCCGACGACTCGCCCACGCTCTGGTACGACCAGCCCGCCGGCCCGTGGATCGAGGCGCTGCCGCTGGGCAGCGGGCGCCTGGGCACCATGGTCTTCGGCCGCCCGGCCCAGGAGCGCCTGCAGTTCAACATCGACACGCTCTACGGCGGCGGCCCCTACATCCAGGACAACCCGAAGTTTCACGACGCCCTGCCCCAGGTTCGCGCTCTCATCAACGAGGAACGCTGGAAGGAGGCCAACGATCTCGTCTCCGAGGCGCTGATGGGCAAGCCGATCAAGCAGATGCCCTTCAGCGGCGCCGGTGACCTGCTGCTCGACTTCCCCGGCGTGAAGGCTGCGGCGCGCTACCGGCGCAGCCTGGACCTCGACAGCGCCATCGCCACCACCACCTTCATCGACGGCAGCGGCCGCCACCGGCGCGAGGCCTTCTGCAGCGTGCCGGACCAGGTCACGGTGATCCGCCTGGAGATCGAGGGCGACGGCACGTTCGACCTCGACCTCGGCTACCGCCACCCCGACTACCAGCCCTACGGCGGCTTCGGCGACACCCAATACGACGCCCACGGCGTGGTCTTCGTCGGCGCGCCCTGGGACCACCGTGAATCGCTCTTTGCCGAGAAGCGGCCGGCGCCGCTGGTGGTGCGCGCGGACGGCAGCGACGCGCTGCTGATCGAGGGCCGCAACGTGCAGGCCTTCGGCATTCCCGGCCAGCTGCGCTATGCGCTGCGCGTACAGGCGGTGGGGGACGGTCGCATTGAGGCCGTCGGCGACCGTCTTCAGGTTCGCGGCGCGCGCCGGCTGACGCTGGTCGTTGCCGGCGAGACCAGCTATGTGAACTGGCAGGACACCAGCGGCGACCCGGTGGCCGCCGTGCGCCAGCGCACCGCCGCCGCCGCACGCAAGCCGTTTGCCAAGCTCCGCGACGACCATCTCAAGGCCCACCGCGCGCTGTTCCGCCGCCTGCACATCGACCTCGGCGGCCAGGCGGCGAATGCCCGCACGACGGACGCCCGCATCAAGGACGTGCCCCGGCAGCCGGACGCCGCGCTCGCCGCGATGTATGTGCAGTACGCGCGCTACCTGCTGCTGTCGTCCTCGCGGCCGGGCAGCCAGCCGGCCAATCTGCAGGGGGTGTGGAACGAGGTGCTGCACACGCCGTGGGAGGGCAAGTACACGATCAACATCAACACCGAAATGAACTACTGGCCCGCCGGGCCGGCGAACCTGAGCGAGTGCGTCGAGCCGCTGTTGAAGCTGGTGGAGGACCTCGCCGTCACCGGCGTGCGCACCGCGCGCGACAGCTACGGCGCGCGCGGCTGGGTGGCCCACCACAACACCGACCTGTGGCGCGCCACCGCTCCGCTGGACGGCCCGCTGTGGGGCATGTGGCCCATGGGTGGCGCTTGGCTGTGCACGACGCTCTGGCAGCACTACCAGTACAACCCCAGCCCGGCCCTGCTGCGCCGGCTGCTGCCGCTGTTCAAGGGCGCCTCGCTGTTCTTCGTCGACACGCTGGTGGAGGACCCCAAGGGCCGTGGCCTCGTCACCTCGCCGTCCATGTCGCCGGAGAACAACCACCATACCGACATTGCCCTGTGCGCCGGGCCGGCCATGGACCGCCAGATCCTGCGCGACCTGTTCGACGCGGCCCTTGCGGCGCAGGCCCAGCTTGGTGAGGACGACCCGGCATTCACCGCTGCCGTCCGCACGGCGCGAGCCCGCCTGCCGGCCGATCGCATCGGCGCGCAGGGCCAGTTCCAGGAGTGGCTGGAGGACTGGGATTCGTCGGCCACAGATCAGCGCCACCGCCACGTCTCGCACCTCTATGCCGTCTACCCCAGCGAGCAGGTCAACGTGCGCGACACGCCCGCGCTGGCCGCAGCCGCGCGCGTGACGCTCAACGCCCGTGGCGACGAGAGCACCGGCTGGGCCACCGCCTGGCGCCTGGCGCTGTGGACGCGCCTGGGCGACGGCGAGCGGGCTTACAAGATCCTGCAGGGGTTGCTGGGGCCGGCGCGCACCTACCCCAACATGTTCGACGCCCACCCGCCCTTCCAGATCGACGGCAACTTTGGTGGTGCCGCCGCCATCCTGGAGATGATCGTGCAGTCCTGGGGCGGCGAGGTGCACCTGCTGGCTGCGCTGCCCAAGGCCTGGCCCGACGGCCGCCTGCACGGCGTGCGGGCGCATGGCGGGCTGGAGCTGGACGTCGACTGGCAGGCCGGCCGCCTGACGCGGGTGCGCCTGCGCGGCCCGGCCAAGGCGAACGTCGCGCTGCGCTATCTGGGCCAGCGCATCACGACGAAGCTGGACGAGCGCGGCCACGCGCGCATGAGCGCCGCCGACTTTCCCGCGCCGGCATGAACTCCGCCCAGGTCGGCAACCCGCGGCCGGCGGCAGATGCCGTCGCCGAACCCGGCCCACCCGAACGCTTCGGCATGGGCGTCGAGGGGCAGCGGCGTGCCGACCTGGGCGATGGCAGTTTCCGCAATCCCATCGTCGGCGGCGACCACCCCGATCCGTCGATCCTGAAGGACGGCGCCGACTACTACATGACCTTCTCGTCGCTGCGCTCCTGCCCGGGCGCGGTGATCTGGCACTCGCGCGACTTGGTGAACTGGTCCCCCATCACCGCCGCGTTGACCCAGCCCATCGGCACGGTGGGGGCCCCGAACCTGCTCAGGCACAACGGCCGCTACTTCGTCTACATCCCCGCGCAGCGGGGTGGGCGCGTGACGATCCACGTCATCCACGCCGACAACATCCTGGGTCCCTGGAGCGACCCCGTCGATCTGGGATTGGAGGGCTGCCTGGACCCGGCCCATGCGGTCGACGAGGACGGCAGGCGCCACCTCTTCGTCAACGGCGCGCGGCGCATCGCTCTCACGGACGATGGCCTGGCTACCGTGGGCGGGCTGGTGCCGACACCGGCCGGCGCGGGCAACGCACCCCGGCTGCTGCGCCGGGGCGAGTTCTTCTACAGCCTAGGCGCCGTCGTCAGCAGCGACGGGGCGGCCGGCAGCCACGCGGTGACGATGGCGCGCTCGCCCTCACTGCTGGGGCCCTGGGAGGCCTGCCCCTTCCCGCTGATCGCTCGCACCAACGGCGCCGCCGAGGCCTGGTGGACCAGCGGCCATGCCAACCTGGTGGAAGGCCCGGCGGGCGACTGGTGGCTGGTCTGCCATGGCCACGAGAACGGCGTCCGCCTGGGCCGGCAGACGCTGCTGCAGCCCGTCGAGTGGACCCGCGACGGCTGGTGCCGCGTCAAGGGCGACCGGCTCGACCGGCCGCAGCGCAAACCTCGCCACGGCACGGCCAGCCCGGCCGGCGCCCCGCTCTCCGACGACTTCAGCAGCGACCGTCTCGGCCTGCAGTGGAGCTTCTTCAACGCCGCCCCAGACGAGCTGCACCGCGCCCGCTACGACGGTGCCGGGCTGCTGCTGCGCGGCAAAGGCACGAGCCTGGCCGACTGCTCGCCGCTGACCTGCGTGGTTGGCGACCGCAGCTACGTGGCCGAAGTGGAGTTCGAGCTGACCGGCGCGGCCCAAGGCGGGCTGGCGCTGTTTCATGACGCGCGCGGCTTCGTCGGCGTGGGCATAGGCGACGGGGACATGCACACCTACAGCTACGGGCAGGAGCACCGCTGGATGCAGCAACCTGTGCCCGGCTGCCATCACCGCCTGCGCGTGACGAACCGCCGGCAACTCGTCACCTTCGAACACGCCATCGGCGACGGCCCCTGGGTGCAAAGCCCGTGGCTCAGAGAAGTCTCCGCCCTGCATCAGACCGTCTCAGACGGCTTAGCCAGCCTGCGGCTGGCCGTCTTCGCAGCTGGAGAGGGCGAGGTGCGCCTGCGCCGCTTCAGCTACCAAGGCCCCGCACACGAGCTCTGAGATTCACCCGTAACGACATTCCGCGCCGGCTGCTCGGGCGCCCTGCGGCTACTGCGGCGGCACCGGGATAGACCGGGCGGCAAAGAGCGATTCATACAGGGAGTACACAAGATGAAGACACGAGCAGATCGCCCCGGCCACCGCACGCGCTATGCAATGGCCGCCGCCGCCGTGGCAATTGCCGGCGGAGCCTGGCTCTACGGCAAGCAACCAGCCAGCGAAGCCCCGGCCGCCGTGCCGGCTGCGGCACTCGGCTTGCCCTCAGCACCGGCCCACGTGGCCAGCGCGGCGGCCGTCATGGCGCAGTCAGCGCCGGCGCCCGCCGCGAGCAGGCCTGCGGCACCGGGCCGCGCCAGCAGCGCAACACTGCCCGAAGGCGAATCGTCGACCGAGTCCCTGCGCAAGGTCCAGCTGGGCCTGAATGGCGGCACTGCGGAAGATGCACTGAAAGCAGCCCAGACGCTGCAGCAATGCGCGACGGCGGCCAAGGCCCCGGAAGCCCTGTTTGCCGTCCGCGATCAACCGGACCTGATGCCAGCCAATGCCAAGAAGATGCTTAAGGACATGGGCGGCGAGGAAGGCGTGAGCAACGAGCAGATCGCCCACGCCCAGCGCGAGCAGCGGCGTTGCCAGGTCTTTGATGCCGCCACGCTGGCGCGCAGCGGCGAGCTGTTGCAGAAGGCCTATGACGGCAAGGCTGCAGGAGCGGCGATGGCCTATCTGCAATCGCTGCAGGCTCCCGACGCCAAGGGCAAGGCGGACCCGGCGCTGATCGCCAAACTGCAGGCCGATGTGCGCCAGGCTGCCCAGGCGGGCGACCCTGACACGTTGATGGCGCTTGCCATGGCATCAGGCGATGCGGCGCTCGGCATGGGCATCACGCCGACACAGCGCAGCGGCTACAGGAATGCCTATGTCCAGATCGAGGACGAGCGCATGCCGGGCATGGGAAAGACGATGGGAAAAATAGTCGATGCAGTTTCACAGATGATCCCGTCGGCACCCCTCACCGCCGCGCAGCAACGCGAGGCCGACGCACTGGCCAAGCAGGTGGTCGACGCCTGGCGGCGCGGGCGCAAGAGCTGATTACGTCTGACCCAACCACTCCAAATGCAACACACCAAAACACTGGCCGCCATCGCCCTGCTGGCACTCGCCTCCGCTGCCTCGGCGCAAGGCGTCGAGACCGTCACCCCCGACCGAGCACGTGCCAACTTCGGCCGCCCCATCACGCTCGCAGCGGACGACGTGCGCGCCTTCCCCGCGCCACCCGCCGGCTTCGCCGATGCGCGGCCCGGCGTGGTGGCCGGCCGCATCGAGGAGCTCACCTACAGCTCGGCCGTGACCGGCACGCAGCGCTTGGCCAGCGTCTACCTGCCGGCCGGCTACTCCGCCGAGCGGCGCTACCCGGTGCTCTACCTGCTGCACGGCATTGGCGGCAACCAGGACGAGTGGCGCGGCTATGTGCGGGCGCCCCAAGTGCTGGACAACCTGATCGCCGACGGCAAGGCATTGCCGATGATCGTCGTGATGCCCAACGGCCGCGCCTTGGCCGACGACCGCTCGCCACCGCCAGACCGCGTGTTCACGGCGGAGAACGCCGCTGGCTTTGCGAAGTTCGAGCGCGACCTGCTGGAGTTCCTGATCCCGGCCGTCGAAGCGAAGTACGCGGCCCTGGGCGAGCGCAGGCAGCGCGCGCTGGCCGGGCTGTCGATGGGCGGCGGCCAGGCGCTGAACTTCGGCCTGGCCCACCTCGACACCTTTGCCTGGGTCGGCGGCTTCTCCTCCGCGCCCAACACCCTGCCCGCCGCCGAACTGCTGCCCGACCCCGCCGATACGCGCCGCCAGCTCGCGCTGCTCTACCTGTCCTGCGGCAACAAGGACGGGCTGATCAACATCTCCCAGGGCGTGCACCGCGCGCTGAAGGCCAGCGACATCCCGCACGTCTGGAACGTCGACGAGTACGGCCACGACCGCGACAGCTGGGCCGAGAACCTCTTCCACTTCGCGCAGCGCCTGTTCCGCTGAAGGCCGTGTCCGGCAAACGCATCGACGTCGTCGACGCCCTTCGGGGCTCGGCCCTGTTTGGCATCCTCCTGCTGCACGCGGTGGAGCATTGGGACTTGATTCGCATGCCCGAACACCGCCCAGGCTGGCAGGTGATGCTGGACCAGCAGGTGCTGGACGCCGCCTACGCCATCTTCGGCGGCAAGGCCTATGCCATCTTCGCGCTGGTGTTCGGCGTGAGCTTCTTCATCACCCTGGATCGCTGGAGCCGCACCAGCCGCAACGCCTCGGCGCGCTTCGTTTGGCGGCTCGTGCTGCTCGGCGGGCTGGGCTATCTGCATGGCCTGCTCTACGGCGGCGACGTGCTGATGGTCATCGCCGTGCTCGGCCTGCCCCTCGTGCTGCTGAACAAACTGCCGACCCGCGCGCTGCTTGTGGTGGCGGTGGCGCTGCTGCTGCAACTGCCCGAATGGCCCGGCGTGTTTCAGGTGCTGTCCGACCCAAGCTTTACCTCGGCGCGACCGCATCACTGGGATCTCTACGGCCAGACGGATGGCGTGTACGCAGCGGGCAGCTTTGCCGAGGTTGTGCGTCTGAATGCCTGGACCGGGCAGGCCGCCAAATGGTGGTGGACGATCGAGACCTTCCGCTATCCGCAGATGCTGGGCCTGTTCGTGTGCGGGCTGCTGATCGGCCGCAGCGGCGTACTGCTCGACGCGCCAAAGCTGCGCCAGGTTGCCTTGCGCGCGCTCATCGCCGGCATCGTCGGCTGGGGCCTGACGTGGTTCGCCCAGCGCGGTGTGCAGGGTCTCGGCTTGAAAGACGGACGGCTGATGGTCATCAGCAACCTCGTCAATGCCTACGGCAACCTGGCGCAGATGGCCGTCTGGGCCGGGGGCTTCACGCTGCTGTACGTGGGCACACGGGCGGCAAGGGCGCTGGGCATATTTGCACCGTACGGGCGCATGAGCCTGACCTGCTATGTCACCCAGGCGGCGTTGGGCGTGCCCTTCTTCTACGGCTTCGGGCTGGCGATGTTCCGCAGCGTCGGGCCGTTCCATGCGCTGTTCTTCGCGCTCGGCGTGTTCGCCTTGCAGCTTGCCTTCGCCCACTGGTGGCTGAGGCGATACACGCAGGGCCCGCTGGAATGGCTGTGGCGCGCCGCGACGCTCGGAACGCTGCAGCTGCCGTTGCTCCGCGAGCGCTTTTGCTAGCGCTTTGGCCGCCACGCCGCCGACAGCCGATACAGCCCCGCCCCATGAGCACAGCTTGCGGACGAACTTGCCCTTGGCGGTGCCATCCGGCTGGCGCGCCACGGCGGCCGTATCGTGCCGCTGGGGCGCAACGGGTGGGTCGCGGTTTGCCGATGGGCAGCGACTAAAGCCGGCTGCAACCGCCCGCCATACCCTGCTGCAGCAAAACCGAGCTTCGGCGGCCAGGCCGCTGAACGCATCGGCCTGCGGGAGACCCGGGTGCTAAAGTGCGCAGCCCGTTTCCACCGCCACTGGTCAGTGTCCGCCTCGACACCCAAACCGTCCCAGGCGACGAAAAGCCGACATCACAAACTCCCCACACTCGCTGACGTCGCGCGAGAAGCTGGCGTGTCGGATGTAGCGGCATCCTGCGCGCTCAACGCAGGAAAAGGTTCGACGCGCGTATCAGTGGAGACGCGCGAACGGGTACTCGCAGCGGCGGAGCGCCTGCACTACCGGCCAAACGCGACGGCGCGTGCACTCAGCCGTCAACGGGCCAACTCCATCGGCTTCGTCGCGAACATTGCCAGTGAGGATCCAAACCCCTACTTCATGGAAGTGTTCAACGGCGTCGTGCGGGGCGCGACGGAGGCCCAGCAGACCCTGTGCGTCTTCCCAATGAGCGGCTGGAAAGACGCGCAGAAGCGCATCCCCGCGCTGTGTGACGGCCGCGTCGACGGGCTGGTCGTTCTGGCGCCGCATCTCGAAGATGAAAACACGTCTTGGCTGCTACCCCATACGCCTTTGGTCACGATCCATGCCGCAACGCAACTGCAGGCCCAGGTAAACGTCGAGGCGGATGATGAGGCGGGCGGCTTTGCCATCGCGCGCCACATGCTGAAACTTGGCTATCGCCAACTCCTCTGCGTGGGCGGACCCCTGCACAACAAAAGTGCGGACCGCCGTGTCGATGGCTTTTTGCGCGCGCATGCCGAAACCGGAGTGGAAGTTGCGTTCAACCACGTGATCCGCACCTGGTTCACTGCGAGCGACGGTCAACTGGTGATGGAGAAGTGGCTGCACGACCACTGCGGTGAACCGTTGCCCGAGGCCATCTTCTGTGGCAACGACGACATTGCCTTAGGGTGCATAGCAGCGCTGGAGGCCCGAGGGCTGAACGTGCCTCGGGACATCTCGATCGCTGGCTTCGACAACACCTTGCTGGCGCGCGCACTGCGCCTGGCGACCGTGAATCAGCCCCTGCTCGAAATGGGGCGTCGGGCGGTCAACGTCCTCATGCAATTGATCCAGGCGCAGCACAGTGGAGAGCCGTACGACGGCCCGCGCAATATCGTCCTGCCGGTCGAGATCGTTCCCGGCCGGACATTGGTCGCACGCACCCGGCATGCGCCGCTGGCGATCCTCTGAACCTGTACGTACGCCGGCAGGCAGGCGCCGTAGCGCTGATGGGTTTCCCCTAATTGGTCAGACCGCCAACCGAACTACGATGGCCGCAGGGCATAACTGTCGTTGCTTTCGCCGATTGATTCGACGTCGAATCGCATTTAAATCGGTGCTTGGAGCGTAACGAGCGACGACAGCCGCCCATCACAGACGGCACACCAGCCACGTTCGTCGACCGCACTCCTCTTGGAGCCTGATTGAGCCGATGAGTTACCGCTGCTCACAAATTGGTTAGACCACCTGGCGATTTATGTCAGCGCGACATGACTAAAACCCCTTTGCCGATTGATTCGGCCCCAAATCGAGACTTGAGCTTCGACGCCGCCGAACTCTTCGCCGATTCCGACGTCGGCGGCCAGTACCTCGAACTGCGGCTGGATAGCCAAGGCCGCGATCAATGAAGAGCCTCGCTGCTGCACTGGCCCTCGCCGCCGCCACGATGGCGTCAGCCCAACGCAGGCCGTCGCGATGGCGCCGTTCTCGGCCAAGCCCGGCCCACAAGGCTTGGTGCTGAAACCACCACCCAGTTCCATCGTCGTTGTAGGGATGTAGGCCCATGCGCTGAGCCACGCCCTTCCATAAAGCTCGTATCCGGAGGAGACAACCGGCCGAGCACTTTCATCCTTGAAAGGTAGAACATGCGAACCTTGATACCAGCCCTGCTGCTCGCCTTCGGCGCGAGCGCAGGCAGCCTCGCGCAGGCGCAAAGCTGCGGCAGCGGCGGCGGCACCACCGTCTGCCTGACGGCCACCGGCACGGCCAACAACGTCCAACTCGGCTGGACGGTCAGCGGCGCCGTCAAGTCGCTGGAGATCTACCGCGACACCGATGCCAATCCGGTCGGTCGCAGCCGCATCGCCGTCCCGGCGGCCAGCGCCACCAGCTATGCGGATGCCACGGCCGCCGACGGCACGCCCTATTGGTACTGGGTCAAGTTCACGACCAACGCCGGCAGCTACAACTCCGGCGTGGCCACCGCCAAGCGCAACAGCGGCTGCACGCCGACCGCCATCACGCCCTACATCAACGCCAACGGCTCGTGGGCGCAAACGGCATCGGCCAGCATCAAGACCGGCGCCTCGGCCATCCTCGGCCCGCAGCCATCGTCCGGCGGCATGTGGACATGGAGAGGCTGCGGCACCGCCGGTGGGTCGCGCGAGCAGACCATCCAGCCGCCCGCAGCCTGCACGGCCACCGCCACCTACACCAACACCTGTGGCGCCAAGACCCAGCAGGCGTTCTCCATCAAGGTGGGCGCCTGGACGAATGCGAAGTTCGGCGGCGGCGGCTACGTCACCGGCCTGGTCTTCCACCCGACCACCGCCAACCTGCTGTACGCGCGCACTGACGTCGGTGGCGCCTACCGCTGGCACCAGCCCACGTCGTCCTGGGTGCCCATCACCGACGGCCTGGGCTTCAGCGGCGGCGAGAACCGTTTCCACGGCGTGGAGAGCATGGCCGTCGATACGAACAACGACCAACTCGTCTACATGGCCGCCGGCCTGTCCGTGTCCGAAGGCAACGGCCGCCTGTACATCTCCAGCGACCGCGGTGACCACTGGACCCACGTCGCCCTGCCCTTCCCGCTCGGCGGCAACAACCCCGGCCGGGCCATGGGCGAACGCCTGATGGTCGACCCCAACAAGCCGTCGACGCTGTTCTACGGCTCGCGCACGGCCGGCCTGTGGAAGAGCACGGACTCGGGCCTCACCTGGGCGCAGCTCACGGCGCTGTCGCCCCTGCAGATGACCCAGGCCCAGATCAATGCCAACGGCGGCACGGCGATGGGCGTCGAGACGGTCGTCTACGACACCGGCACCAAGGGCAGTGGCACGGCCACGCAGACGATCTACGCAGCCGTCGCCCCGGACTACGCCAATGCAGCGGGTCTGGGTTCCAGCCTGTACAAGTCGACCAATGGCGGCACCTCCTGGACGGCGGTCACTGTCCCGGTCGCCGGCTACCACATCCCGCACATGGCGCGCGCCGCAGACGGCATGTTCTACATCGCCTTCACCAAGGACGCCGGGCCAGGCGCTGGCGGCCCCGGCAGGTTCTACAAGTTCGACGGCAGCAACTGGACGCTGCTCAAGAGCGTCGACCCGATCGGCGGAACCAACTTCGGCTTCGGCGGCGTATCGGTCGTCGGCAGTGGCGCGACCACCCGCATCGCGCTGGGCGTGAGCAACTCCTGGGGCAACTGGA
>NZ_JBDSQX010000061.1:0-32322 GCF_039929605.1 Roseateles sp. | reverse complement strand
TGTGGATGACCGGCCACTCGCTGGCCAAGGCCAAGCTGAAGGAAACCGGCGCGCCGCTGGCCGGCGAACTGTCGGGCCACATCTTCTTTGCCGAGCGCTGGTACGGCTTCGACGACGCGATGTACACCGCCGGCCGCATGCTGGAGATCCTGTCCCGCGCCAAGGACCCGAGCGCCGTGCTGCAGGCCCTGCCCAACAACTTCAACACGCCCGAAATCAACGTGCCCTGCGCCGAAGGCGAGCACCACGAGGTCGTCAAGCAACTGAAGGCGCTCGTGACGAAGGCCGACCTGCCGGGCGTGCTGGAGATCAACACCATCGACGGCATGCGCTTCGAATACGCCGACGGCTTCGGCCTGATCCGCCCGTCCAACACCACGCCGGTGCTCGTGCTGCGCTTCGAGGGCCACACGCCCGAAGCGCTGGAGCGCATCCAGCACGACGTGCTGGCGCAGCTCAAGCGGGTGAAGCCGGACGCCAAGTTCGCGGCTGGTCATTGATGCCCCTCGCCCAAGGAGTACCTTGGTCGGTCCCCCGAGGGGACGGCGATGCTTGCGGCGTTGAGCCGCAAGCACATCGCCAAGGCGGGCCGGCTTGGGAGCGGCCCGGCGCTCGGCCCGCTGAACACGGATAGTTTGCTGACATGGGCTGAGCGGCCAAAGAGCCGCCTCATCATTCATCACAGGGAGAACAACATGCCATTGATCGGAGGCCTGCACATCCTGATCGCGCTGCTCTGCGCGGTCCATGTCGTGCGAAGCGGCCAGCAGCTGTACTGGCTCTTCATCCTCTTTGCCTTCCCGTTGCTGGGCAGCGCGGTCTATTTCTTTGCGATCTACCTGCCCAATTCGCGGCTGGACCATGGCGCACGCAAGGCCGTGACCGCCGCAGCGCGAGCGATGGACCCAGGCCGCGATGTGCGTGAGGCGCGCGTCGTCTACGACGTGTCGCCGTCGGCCCAGAACCAGATGCGCCTGGCCGAGGCGCTGCTGAACGCCGGTGAGGCCAGGGAAGCGGCCGAGCTGTACGAGGGCGCGCTGAAGGGGCCGTTCGCCAACGATCCCGACCTGCGCTTCGGGGCTGTGCGTGCCTACCTGGAGTGCCAGCGCTTCGACGCGGCCCTGAGCCATCTGCTGGCGCTGAAGGCCGAGCGGCCCGAGTACCGGCCCGACCAGGTCCTGCTGCTGCTGGCGCGCTGCTATGCCGGTGTGGGCCGGCAGGCTGAGGCGCGTGAGAGCTTCGAGGCGGCGGTGCAGAAGTACGGCAGCTTCGAGGCCCATGCCGAGTATTCGATCTGGGCACTGGCCACCGGCGACGCCGCCACGGCCGCCCGCCTGCAGACCGAGATCGACCGCCAGGTCCAGCTCTGGACGCACGTCAGCCGGCAGCTGAACGAGCCGGTCATGCGTCGCCTGAAGGCTGCGCACGACCTGGCACGCAAAGGTGGCTGATGCCTGAAGCCCTGGCGCTGGCCCTCTACGCGGCCGCGCTTCGGCTGCTGACGCCCTTCTACCTGCTGCGGCTGTGGCGGCGCGGCGCCAAGGAGGCGCTCTATCGCCACGCGCTGGGCGAGCGGCTCGGCTTGCATTCGGGCCACGCGGAACCCGGCCGGCTGTGGATTCACGCCGTGTCTCTCGGCGAGACGCGCGCCGCCAGCGCGTTGATCGACGCGTTGCGCGCTCGGGACCCGGCGCTCAGGTTCCTGCTGACCCATTCGACCGCGACGGGCCGCGAGGCCGGTGAATCGCTGCTGCGCGACGGTGATTCGCAAGCCTGGCTGCCCTACGACACACCCGGCGCCGTGCGTCGCTTCCTGCGCCACTGGCAGCCACGCGTCGGCGTGCTGATGGAGACCGAGGTCTGGCCCACCCTGCAGCGCGAGGCTGAAGCAGCAGGCGTGCCCATGGTGCTGGCCAACGCGCGCTTGTCCGAGAAGAGCCTGCGCCAGGGGCTCAGGTTCGCGTCGCTGATGCGCCCTGCCGCCCGCCGCATGACGCTGGCGCTGGCGCAGACGGAGGCCGATGCCGAGCGCATCCGCATGATGGGCACGGCGCGTGTCGAAGTTGCCGGCAACCTCAAGTACGACATCGCCGTGGACCCGGCGCTGATCGCGCGCGGTCAAGCCTGGGCCGCGCAGCTGGGTCGGCCCGTGCTGATGCTGGCCGTCAGCCGTGAAGGCGAAGAGGCGGCGCTGTTGGCCGAGTGGGTGAAGCAGCCGGCACCTCGCCCACTGCTGGCCATCGTGCCGCGCCACCCTCAGCGCTTCGACGAAATCGCTGCCCTCATCGAAGGCGCCGGCTTCCAGCTCGCACGTCGCAGCAGCTGGGCCGGCGAACCGCCGGCCGAAGCCTTGCAGGCCGACGTCTGGCTCGGCGACTCGATGCGCGAGATGCCGCTGTACTACGGCCTGGCCAACGTCGCGCTGCTGGGCGGCAGCTTCGAGCCGCTGGGCGGCCAGAACCTCATCGAGGCCGCGGCCTGCGGCTGCCCGGTGCTGGCCGGGCCGCACACCTTCAACTTCGCGGAGGCGGCGGCGCTGGCTATCCAGGCGGGCGCGGCGCAGCGCTGCCGGGACCTTGCCGAAGCCGTGTCCCGTGGGTTGTTGCTGTGCGCGAACATCGGCCAGCGCGACGCGATGGCAGTCGACGCAATGGCCTTTGCGGCTGCTCACCGAGGCGCAGCCAGGCGCATGGCCGAGTCGGTGCTCTGCCTGGCCTGAGCTGACCTTCAGCAGCTGCCGACGACCTGGACCGCCGGGATCAGCGATGTGGGCTGGCCCGCTCCCGGTGCCGTGGCCGGTTGCGCGCGCGTGCCGGGCTTGACCAACATCGGCTGCGGCTGTTTGCCGCACCAGATGCCCTGGCGGCTGCCGTTCGCGGCGTAGAGGCCGTGGAAGTAGTTGACCTGGTAGTCGTCGGTGCGAGGCAGCTCCTGGAACTGGAAGTCCGTCAGCTTGTTCAGGAACTGAACCGACATCGTGGCCTCGGTGTAGCGACCCACGTAGAACGGCGGTTCGGGCAGGTGGTCGGCGACGTGCGACATGCCGTCGGTCAGCAGCACGAGACCGCCATCCTGCACGGCCACCGAGTAGGGCACGACATTCATGCCGCAGGACGTGACCAGTTGGACGTCGGGCTGTCGGGCGTCCGGCCCGACGGACTGCTGCAGTATGTTCACCGCGTTCACCAGCACCTGCAGGGCATGGTCCAGGCAGACCTCCAGCCCGACCGTCATGCCGTCCCAGTGGATGAGGTTGTCCAGCACCTGGTCGGGGTTGAGGTGGAAGCTGAACACCGTGGTCGGGTCCAGGTTGGCGTGGTTGCCCTGGGGCGGCCCGTCGATGTTGGAGATGTAGTGCTTCTCCATCAGCACATAGGGCACCGACGCATCGGCGGCCGCGCGCTGCCCGCGCAGCATGATGGCGGTGTTGAGCAGATTCATGCGCTCGTCCACCGGAGGCAGCACGGAGCACACCGTGCCGGCCACGAGCACCCAGTCGGCGAACAGCGGCGAGCTCTGGATGGCGCCGTACAAGGCCTCAGCGAGCTCAAAACGCGCGCGCTCGGGGTAGGAACCGAAACTGGTGTTGCGCTGGAACTCGTGGTCGTGCACTTCGTCCGGGCTGGCGCAGCGGAAGTAGAACTCCGGCGCGATGAACACCTTGAGGGTGCTCGGGTCATGCATCCCCGGGGCGTTGGCAAAGGTTTGTGCGGCCCAGTACAGCGCATTGACCATGCGCTGGGCACGCGACTGCAGGTCGGGGTCTGCCAGCTGGATGAGGGGCGCACCAGCCTGCGGCTGTGCGTTGCCAGGTGCCGAAGGGTAGAAGGTGGGCACCATATAGCTCAGCGGCAGCAGCTGCGTGTAGCGGTTGCGCTGGCCGTAGAGGCGTTGGTTCAGGTCCATGGTCGATCTCCGTGATTCAAGGTCAATGGATCGCGCGCCGGGGCAGCGCGGGACGAGGTTGCCGGGCCGGTCAATGCACCTGCCGCAGCAACCAATAGATGGCCTTCACCGTCTGCAGCGCGATGGTCTGGTCCTCGGCGGCGAAGGCCTTGAGCGGCAGCACGCCGGGCAGGCTGAAGCCGGGGAAGACGACGACCGGCTGGCCCAGCGTGTCGGTGGACAGCGGGCGGGGCTCGGGCACGTTGACGAAAAGGTGGCGCAGCAGCGCAGCGATCACGCCCAGCGCGATCAGCGCCAGCACGGCCAGCACCGTCACCAGCAGTTGGATGGGCGGTACCTCGATGTCGTTGATCAGGCTGGCCACCCAGGTCACGAGCACCGCCATGTCGACAGTGAGCGGCGTGTTCAGCACCTGGATCTGCTCGGTCTGCACCAGCAGGCCGGGTTGCTGCGTGAACTCGACCTCCCAGGGGCGGCCATTCACGGTCACGCTCAGGCGCGTTTGCCGCGTGGCCCAGGGGTTGTCGCCGGCCACGCAGTCGACACGGCACAGGCCGGGCGCGAGTGCGTGGGGCGCGGCGAGTTGGAGCCAATCGGGCGGGCTGGCCGGCAGCCCGACGTCGGCCGCATCGGCGTTGATGACGAGCGGCACTGGGGTGGGTGAGCCCGCAGCGGCCGCTGCCGACGGGAAGGCCACGAGCACGAGGCTTTTCGGCAGCGGGCGGCGGGGCGGCACCGGCATGTCACGCCCCCAGCTTCGCCGCTTGACTTGCCACCTCGCCGGCCACCAAGCTGGCCTCGTAGGCCAGCAGGCCGTCCCCGATGGCGGTGGCGCTGAGGGGCAGCGAAGCCAGGATCAGCGGCGCCGTGTTGTCGCCCAGGATCTGGCTCATCAGCTGGTAGGCCGTGCGCGCGCTGGGCAGCGCCACCGCGTTCGCAAGCGCGGCAGTGGCCAGCGGCCCTTCGACGATCGAACCCGTGGCGGCCATGTCAGCGCCCCGGCGCAGGCGGCAGGTTGTAGATCTGGCGGATGCGGTCGAGCACCTTGTCGTTCTCGCGCTTGATGGTGGCCATCTGCTCGTCCGCGTTGCCGTCCACGCCGAGCAACGCCACCTGCTCGGCGACGATGACCATGGACTGCGCCATCTGCTGCGCGATGTCGGTCAGCTCGGCGATGGGGATGGGTGGCAGGTTCATTTCCGGTCCTTGGGTGGCGGTGGTTTTGGATGCGGTGGCTTTGGATGCTTTGGATGCGGTGGTTTTACAAGCGGTGGCTCGCCGGCGGCCTCGCGGCCCACCATCTGCGCGTTGACATAGGCGATGCAATCGGCAAACGACCGCAATGGGCCGATGGGCTCTTGCTCGTCGCCCAAGCTGCAGGCCGCGATCACCGACAGAACGCCGGTGGACTCGCTGCGGATTACGTAGTACTGCGGCGGTGGTCCTGCGGCCATGACGGCCTGCTGGATGCGCGCGTCGATCTGCGACATCAGCCGGTTGCTCAGCTGTCGCACCCAGTCCGGCGACTGGTCGTCATCGGGGTCCGCGGAGTCGGGCATGGCGAACTCCGCAGGGTCAGCGTGAGCCGGCCAGCACCGCGCGCAGGTCGGCCAGCGCCTGGGCCGTCTCGTTGCCGCTGAACGCCTCGACGGCGGCGCGAGCCTCCTTCGCCGATGCGACCTGCACCTGGCTCGCCGCCTTGGCGAGGATGGCGAGCCGCAACCGGCTCATGCCCTGCTGCCGTGCAAGCTGCGTCTGCCCGGCCAGGTCGGTGTTGCGAACCTGGTTAGCAAAGGCGAGGTTGGACACCATGGCTCCCTGCTGCGCGATGGCCAGCAAGTCCTCCACCGCGCCAGCGGCAAAGGGCGACGGCGGCCGGCTGCGGCGGTCGTCAATCTCGATATGGACTTCGCTCATCTCGCCTCCTGGGTTGAGGCCGGAGCGCCAGCGGCGCCCCGGTGGTGGGGTCAGGCGTCAACCGGCGTTGACGTTGACCTTCAAGGTGATGCCGCCGTCGTCGAGCAGGATCGACAGGTCCTCCCGCTGGAAGCGGCCCGGGATGCGCACCTTGATGGACGGCGGCACGACCAGCGCGCCGTCGACCAGGCGCAAGCCCAGCGCGAGCAGATCCCGCAGCAGCGGCAACGGGATGGGCGGCTTGCCATCAGGCGGCCTGGCAAACGCCGCGAGCGTCGACTTCAGGTCGGCGATGGTCTGCGCCAGCTCGTTGTTGCTCAGCACGTCGACGGCAGACCGGGCTTCCATGGGCCCGAGGTTGCCCACGGTGTTGGTGCCCCCGGCCAGCACCGACAGGCCGAGTTCGCCCACCGTCCGCTGGTTGCTCACCGCGTTCTGCTGGCCCAGGTTGGTGCTGGCCACCGCGTTCGCGAAGGCAAGGTTGGACAGCATGGCCGGCTGCTCGGAGATCGCCTTCAGGTTGCCGATGGCGACGGCGCTGACGACTTCGTCATTGAGTTTGGACATGATTCATCCTCCCGTTCGGGGCCGATGAATCAGGACTGCGGCGGTGCCGACGCGAAGGCCTGCACCGTGGACTTCAGGTCCGCGATGGTCTGCGCCAGCTCGTTGTTGCTGAGGATGTCCACCGCCGAGCGCGCCTCCAGCGGCTGCAGGTTGCTGATGGTGTTGGCGGCCTTGGCCAGGATGGAGATGTTCAGTTCGTTCAGCGACTGCTGGTTCGCCACCGCGTTCTGCTGGGACAGGTTGGTGTTGGCGATCAGGTTGGCGTGGGCGAGGTTGGACAGCATCGCCGGCTGTTCCGAGATCGCCTTGAGGTTGCCGATGGCGACGGCGCTGATGACTTCTTCATTGAGAGGCATGATGAAACTCCTTGGACAGGTGGGTGGGTGGATTCAACGGGTCGCCTACCGTCGCCCCCGGCGAGCGGGGAGGCTGCGCCCACCGTGCTCCCCGGAGCACGGTGGGACACAAGAGGTGCGCCGTGGGGCGCGGGTGACCTCAGCCGCCGTTCGGCGTGAATGGCGCGTTTTGCGCGAACGGCGCGTTCGGTGGCGGCGGCGGGTTGACGTGCAACGTCTGGATCTGCGCCAGGATGCGACCGACGTCCTGGGCCATCTGGTCGATGGCGTCCTGGTTCATGCAGCCGCCGCGCGCTGCTTGCTGCGCATGCGCCTGGGCTTGGGCCTGCCCTGCATGCTCGATCAGCGTGACCGCCCGTGCCGCCGTCGCCATGTGGACCTGGTTCATGGCCTGCTGCTGGCTCAGCGCGATCTGCTGCTGCATGTTCTGGTTGAAGATCTGCTGCGCCAACGCGAGGTTGGCCAGCACGGCAGGCTGCTCGCCAATCGACTTGGCGTTGGAGATCGCGATTGCCTGAATGATGTCGGCGGGCAGTGAGTCAGCCATGGAATTTCTCCCTGATCCCGATCTATCGGGCATGCAATGGATGCTAGGGAAAGAGGCTGATGGATCGAAGTATCACTACGGTATCTGTCCGCGCTGTTACGGTAACGCGAGGTGCTGTTTCAACGCCCGGCAGATGGTCGTGGCGAGGGCTTCCTGCTCCAGGATGGAGAAGTTTGGCGCTTGGTCGAACTGCTGGGCCCAGGTGACCCGCTGCCGGGGCGCTTCCATCAGGCACACCGATGCGCGCAGACGGGTCGGGTCGATGCGCAGCGTGCTGACGATGACGCGCGGCTCGGCTTTTCCCTCACTCCGCCCTTCACCAAGCGCCTCGCCCAACACGACCGGGCCGAAGGCTTGCACCATCTGGTTGAGCAGTTCCTCCTGCAGCCCCTGCGCGAACGCCTGGCCCGCCGCACTGCCGGCAATGACCTGGATGGGCCGGATCGCCAACGCGTCGCTTCGCGTTGCAGCGGTTGGCTCAACGGGCGCAACGTCAGGCTGCGCAGGGCGGCGTTCGATGATCGGCAGATAGCTGCCTAGCGGAATGCGGATCACCACGTCGCCCGGCCGCGCACATTCGGTGCCGTAGGTCTCCAGCCGGCGCCGCAGCCGGCCGACCTGTACGCGCACCGACGGGTCTTCGCCGGGGCTGTAGTCCGCCGGCTTGCGACCGAGCACCTCCAGGCCGATGGCGTACTCGGTCGTCCCGCGCACGTTGCCACCCAGCGCCTGGTCCACCAAGTAGCGCAGCAGCCGACCCATCAGCCGCGCCTTGGCGAAGACGACGCTGCTCAGGATGTGTTCACAGGCTGCGCGCGCCTGGGCATCGCTGACCGCATCGTCGAGACTCAACACTGTCCAAGCCTCTCCGCCGGCGGCCGACTTCTACCCGCGCACCGGAACTGGCCCGGTACAACTCACGCCAGCGTCAGCGCGAGGCCTGCGAATGACAGGCCCTGGCGCAACGAGATGCGTTCAGCAGAAGGAAACGGCTTTCCTGGCCGGATGGCGCCATGGGCAAGTGCTCATCCCCTGTTTTAATCCTCAATGCAGGGGACGCCACCTGCGCTCAGACAGGCCGTCAGGAAATCATTCCCGCAGGAAGCGCGGCTGGGCGCCGCCTTGGTAGAGCGTTAGCGCTTTCGCATCGCCATCGAACTCGATCTCCAGCGGCGCGATCTTGGCGAAAAAGCGCCGCGGCGCCTTGGCGAACAGCTCGAACTCGCCCTGCCCTGTGGCCTGCGCGAACAGCCGCTGGCCCTCAGCGCGGACGGTCAGCTTGAACTGCGGCGTGACCGCGTACACGCCAGCCATCGGCTGCAATTGCTCGGCCGGCAGCGTGATGCTGGCCTGGCGGGTGGCCGCAAAGTCGCGCAACGGCATGCTCTCGTCCAGCAGATGCAGGGCCAGGTCGGTGACCGGCACCTGGGCATTGGCCAGCACGACGGCTGCGCGGCCACGCTGCGGGTCCAGCCACAGCGAGCTGCTGAAGCCGCCCGTGCCGCCGTCGTGGTTGAACACGGTGCGGCCATTCAGCGGGGCCAGCAGCCAGGCCAGGCCGATGGGGTTGATGGGCGCCGAACCCGCCGCGCGGCGCTGCAGGCACAGCGCGAAGGCTTCGCGCAGCGGATGCTCGTAGCCACCCAGCGCGGCCTCCGCATAGCGCAACAGGCCGCGCGCCGACCCGTGCAACGCGCCGGCGCCGGCCGTCGGGCTCTGGAAGTGCCAGACCGACACCGGCTTGCCCTGCGCGTCGTGGCCTTGCAGCAGCGCCGGCCGGCCGAAGCCGACATGGCGCTGCAAGCCCAGCGGCTCCAGCACGCGGCGGGTCAGCAACGTGGCGTAGTCGGTGCCTTGGCGCAGCGCCAGCGCGTGGCCGAGCAGGCCGAACCCGAGGTTGGAGTATTCGAAGCGGCTGTCGCGCGGGACGGCCGGCTGCCAGCTCTTCAGGAACAAGCCCAGCGCGGCCCAGTCGTAGTCGGCATAGGGATCGTCAGCCTTGGCCGGCGCGAAATTGGACGGCAGGCGCGGCAGCCCGGAGCGCTGCGTGGCCAGGTCCACCCAGCGCAGCGGCTGGCCCGCGCTGTCGCGCAGCTTGAGTCCTTCCGGCAGGGCCGCCTCGACGGCGTCGTCGAGCTTCAATTCACCGCGCACGACGGCATCGGCCAGCAGCAGCGCCGTGAAGGTCTTGGTGATGGAGCCGAGCTCGAAGACGCTGTCGGCGTCAGGCCTTGGGCCGGCTTTTGAGGCGCCTGCAAATTCGGTCTTGCCGCCGCTGAGCCGGCCGGCGGCCAGCGCGACGCCGTCGTCCTTGAGGCGAGCCTCCAGCAGCGTCTGCAGCGCAGAAGCCTCCGCTTGAGCCAGCACGGGAAAGGCGGCGCTGCTGGCGGCGGCCAGCAGGCAATGGCGACGTGTGATGCGGTCCATGAGTTCTCCTCAGGGGCCGCAGCATAACGACGGGGTCAGGTGCCGGCGGGCGTCCAACCGCCGCCCAAGGCCTTCACGAGCTGCGCCGTCGCCGCCCACTGCGCGCCGCGCAGTTGCGCAAGAGCCCGCTCCGTCGCCAGCGGCGTGCGCTCGGCTTCGGTCACGTCGAGGTAGCTCACCGCTCCCTTGTCATAGCGGCTCTTGGCCACGGTCAGCGCCTGGCCGGCTGACGACAGCGTGCGGTTCTGCGCGTCCACCACCGTCGCGCGGCCTTGCAGTTCAGCCAGTGCGTCGTCCACCTCGCGCAGCGCCTGCAGCAGGCGGCCACGGAAGGCGGCGAGGGACTCGTCGACCTGGGCCTTGGCGCCGGCCAGGTTGGCCTTGTTGCGGCCGCCCTCGAAGATCGGCAGCGAGATGCTGGGGCCGACGTTGTAGAGCCGCGCCGGAGCAGAGATGAGGTCGCCCAGTTCCTTGCTCTGGTAGCCAAAGCTGCCGGTCAGGCGGATGGACGGGTAGAAGGCCGCCTCGGCGATGCCGACCTGGGCGGTCGCCGCGTGCAGTTGCGCGAGGCTCTGGGCCAGGTCTGGGCGGCGTTGCAGCAGTTCGGACGGCAGGCCGGCGCGGATCTGCGGCGGCGTGGCCAGCGGCGAAGCCTGCAGCTTCAGCTCGGCTGCGGCCTGGCCGGTCAGTGCAGCGATCTGGTTAGCCAACAGGGCCTGGCGGCGCGGCAGGTCGGCCATGTCGGCGTCGGCGGCGGCGAGTTCGGCGCGCACGCGCTCCAGGTCTTGCATGGTGGACGAGCCGGCGTCGAAGCGCGTCTGCGCCACCTTGAAGGCGTTGCCGCGGCTGTCGCGCAGGCGTTGCAGTGCGGTCGCTTCGTCGGCCAGCGCGCGCCATTGCCAGTAGGCGGCGGCGACGTCGGCCGTCAGCGCCACGCGGGCGGCGGCGGCGTCCAGCGTGGAGGCGTCGAGCTGAGCTTGTGACGCCTCGGCCTGGCGCTTCACGCGGCCCCACAGGTCGATCTCCCAGCCGAGCGAGGCCTGGATGCCGGTGTTGGTGCCGTCGAAGGTGATGGCCTGGCCGCCGAGGACCGGCGTGGTGACGGACTTGGCCGAGGTGCGCAGGTGGGTGACGCTGCCACCGACGTCGACACGCGGCAGCTCGTCGGCCTTGACGGCGCCAAACACGGCGCGGGCACGGTCCACGCGCGCAGCCGCCGCAGCGAGCGTCGGGCTGGCCTGCAGCGCCTGGGCCTCCAGCGCGTTGAGCTGAGCATCGCCGAACATCAGCCACCAGTCGCGTTGCAGCTCGGCGCCGGCCACGGGCGCGGCGGCGCGGTAGGCGGGGGGTGCGTTGGCGGCGGGCGACTGGTAGTTGGGGCCGACGGTCGTACAGGCGGCCAAAGCGGCCGTGAGCAGTAGCGACAACGAATACTTTGCATTCATCTCAATCTCCAAACGAGAGTGCATGTCCAAGCGGCTGCCGTGGAACCGGCTTTGCCGGGCCACTGGCTGCGCCCCTTGAGGGGAGCGCGAAGCGCAACGGGGTGGTCCATCAATGTGCGGCTTCGGCGGCGCCAGCGCCACCGAGCACCTTCTTGCTCATCCAGACGATGAAGACACAGGCGAACAGCGCGATGCCGAGGATCAGGAAGGCGTCGTTGTAGGCCATGACGAAGCTGTCGCGGCGCACCACGTTGTCCAGTGCCTTGAGGGCCATGTCCTGCGCGGTGGCGAGGTCGGCGCCCTTGGCTGCGAAGTTCTGCGTCAGCGCCTCCAGCCGCGCCTGCGTGGCGGGGTCGTAAAGGCTGACGGACTCGCCGACGCGGGCGCTGTGCAGGTGCTCGCGGTTGGTGATCAACGTGGCCAGCATCGCGATGCCGACCGAGCCGCCGAGGTTGCGCATCATGTTGAACATGCCCGACGCGCTCGGCAGCAGGTTGGGCGGAATGCCGTTGATCGCAAAGTTAGTCAGCGTGATCATGATGAGCGGCTGGCCCAGCGCGCGCACGATCTGCGCGGCGATCAGCTCCGGGCCGGCCGTGTCGGCGCTCATGTGCGTGTTCATGAAGCACGACGTGGCGAACAGCAGGAGGCCCACGCTCATCATCACGCGGTTGTCCAGCTTGGTGGACAGCTTGGCCGCGAACGGCATGATGAAGAGCTGCGGCAGGCCCATCCACATGATGACCAGGCCGATCTGCATGGGGGTGTACTGGGCGATCTGGCCCAGGTACAGCGGCAGGATGAATGCCGAGCCGTAGAGGCCCATGCCAGTGGCGAACGCGATCACGCCGGCGATCAGGAAACTGGGGCGGCCGAGGATGTGCAGGTCGATGAAGGTGTTCTTGCGCGTGAGGCCACGCCAGGCCCAGCCGTAGATGCCGCCCACCGCCAGCACGGCGGCCGTGATGATGAAGGGGCTCTGGAACCAGTCCTTGGCGTTGCCTTCTTCCAGCATCGCCGTGAGAGACCCGAGGCCGATGGCCATGCAGGCGATGCCGAACCAGTCGACATCCCGCAGCAGCTTCAGGTTCATCGGCTCCTTCTCCAGGCCGATGCCGACGCCAAGCACCAGCAGGATGCCGGGCACCCAGTTGATGTAGAAGATGCTGGGCCAGCCGTAGAGCTCGGTCAGGTAGCCGCCCACCGTGGGGCCGAGCGTGGGTGCGAGCGTGGCCGTCATGCCGAACAGCGCGAGGCCGATCGGGCGCTTGTTCAGCGGCAGCTTGCGCGTGACCAGCGTCATCGCCATGGGGATCATGACGCCGCCCGTGAAGCCCTGGGCGGCGCGGAAGACGATCATGCTTTCCAGGCTCCAGGCCATGCCGCACAGCGTGCTGAAGGCGAGGAACAGCACCACGTTGACGATGAGATAGCGCCGCGTGGAGAACACCATCGACAGGAAGCCGGCGAGCGGGATGACGACGATCTCGGCGACGAGGTAGGCGCTGGAGATCCAGGAGCCCTCTTCCTGCGTGGCCGACAGCGCGCCGAGGATGTCTCTCAGCGACGAGTTGGTGATAGCAATGTCAAGCACCGCCATGAAGGCGCCCAGCAGGCTCGCCAACACGGCCAGCCAGGTGCGGCCGTTGACCTTTTCGCCGGGCGGCGGGGGGAGGTTTTCGTTGCCCATGCCGTTCTCAATCGGCGATGTGGACTTCCACCTGCACGGACAAGCCGGGCACGATGCGTGTCGCCGCCTCGCCCAGCGCCTTCAGGCTTTCGGGCTCGAAGACGACCTTGACCGGCACGCGCTGCACGATCTTGGTGAAGTTGCCGGTCGCGTTGTCCGGCGGCAGCAGCGCAAAGCTGGCACCCGAGGCGGGGGCGAAACTGTCGACGTGGGCCAGCAACTCCTGGCCCGGGAAGGCGTCGACCTTCACATGCACCTTCTGGCCGGGCTTCATCTTGGCCAGTTGCGTTTCCTTGAAGTTGGCCGTGATCCACACCTCGGGCTCGACGATGGCCGCGAGCTGCTGGCCGGGCTGCACGCGCTGGCCGACTTCCACGGTGCGCTTGCCGATGCGGCCGTCGCTGGCGGCCTTCAGCTCGACGTAGCCGAGCTGGTTCTGCGCGTCTTTCAGCAGGGCTTGCGTGGCGCCCTTCTGTGCGTTGGCGGACTGGCGGGCGCTCTCGGCGGCCACGACCGCCTCCTTGGCGGCGGAGGCGCCGGCCTTGCGGGCGGCCACGTCGGCGCGGGCCACGTCACGGGCGGCGAGCGCCGCGTCCAGCTCCTGCTTGGAGGTGGCGCGCAGCTCGGCGCCGAACAGCGCCTGGCTGCGCTTGGCGTCCAGCTCGGTGCGGGCCAGCACGCTCTCGGCCTGGGCGACCTGCGAGTTCGTCACCGCGCCCTGGGCCTTGGCCTGGGCGATCTGCGCGGCGCTGGTGGCGATGGCAGCGTCGGCCTGGGCGATCTGCGCCTTCAGGCGCTCGATCTGCACGGCGGCGTCGGCCGGGTCCAGGCGCAGCAGCACGTCGCCGGCCTTCACGACCGCGTTGTCCAGCATGCGCATCTCGGTGACGACACCGGCCACGCGCGTGGCCACCGGGTGGATGCGGCCGGCGATGAAGGCGTTTTCGGTCTCCACCAGATGCTGGGCGCGCCACCACATGCGGCCGCCCAGGCCGATGCCACCGATCAGCAGAATCGCGCCAAAGATCAGCAACGGCACGGGCGGGCCACTCTTCTTGCTGTTCACGTCGGGCTTGGGGGGCGTGGCGTTTTCTTGTGCTGCGTTCATGACAGGTTTCCTTCTTGTGTGGCTTGGTTTTATCGAGGGCTGAGGCGGCCCATGCCGCCCGACTGGAAGCGCTGCAGTGCGGCCACGACTTGGCCTTCATCGCTCATGACGAAGGGGCCGTGGCGCACAACGGGCTCAAGGAGCGGCCGGCCGCAGAAGCAGGCCAGGCGCATGGCTTGGGCAGCGACGATGCGGGCGCCGCTGCCCACCGCCAGGCTGAGGGCGCGGCCGATGGCAAGCGGAAATTCATCGGTGTGGCCGCTGCCGTGGATGACGATGGCGAAGCCTTGTTCGCCTTCGGGCAGCGTGAGATCAAAGCTGGCACCGACGTCGATGTCGACCAGCACGAGTGATGTGGACCACGGCAGGTCCAGCGTGGTGTCGGCGCCGAACACTTGCACCGCCCGCCAGCCCTCGCCCACCCGGCGTGGCATCTGCTCGGCGCGCAGGCGCATGACGGTCGGCGCACGCAGCTTCTGGTCGGCCGGCAGGTTGACGAAGATCTGCAGGCCATGTGCCTCGCGGCCGGGCTCGGCCGGGAACTCGTCGTGCATGACGCCGCGGCCGGCCAGCACCCAGTGCAGGCCGCCCGGCTCGATCGCGTATTCGCCGCCCAGCGAGTCGCGGCTGATCATGCCGGTTGCCGAGTCGTCGAAGAGATAGGTCACTGCCGAGAAGCCGGCATGCGGGTGCGGCGCGAACGCCGGCTCACTCATGCGGAAGTGGTCGACCATGATGAAGGGGTCGAGCAGCGCCAGCGGCTCGCGCCAACCGTCGGCCTGGAAGCCGGCGCCGATGCGGTGCCTGTGCGGCTGGAGCAGACGGGTGCTTGACATGATGGGCCGGACTGTAGAGAGTTCCATTTCCGGTGAATAGCTGCAAAAGTCAAACGCATCGTTCCGGAAACGAAACGAAAAATGAACGCGACGCCCACGATGAAGATCGACGACCTCCTGCTGCTGGCCCAGGTTCACAAGGCGGGTTCGCTGTCCGAAGCGGCCCGGCAGCTAGACCTGCCCAAGGCCACGCTGAGCCGACGCCTCACGGCGCTGGAAACCTCGGTCGGCGCCCGCCTCTTCGTGCCCGGTGCCAACCGCCTGACGCTGACCGAGCTGGGCGAACAGCTCGCCGAGCGGGCGGCTCGCCACGACGAGGACATCACCGAAACCCGTGAATGGCTGGCCTCGCGGGACGCCACGCCGCAAGGCCGGTTGCGCATTTCGGTGCCGGCGGAATTCGCGATGCTGGTGCTGGCGGAGAGCTTCGCGCGCTTCGTGCGCCGCTACCCCAAGGTCGAGCTGGAGGTGGACACGACGCCCCGCCGCGTCGATCTTTTCAACGAGCCCTACGACGTGGCCGTGCGCATGGGCCCGGTGGACGAACCCGACCTGATCGCCCGTCAATACATGATGCTGGAGCGCGGCCTGTACGCCAGCCCCGTCTACCTGCAGGCGCGGCCCGCACCGCAGACGCCGGCCGATCTGGCCGAGCATGATTTCGTCGTGCTGACCCAGGGCAAGGGCATGTATCGCAAGCTGCAGAACGGCCGGCAGACCGTCGATGTCGACGTGAAAGGCCCGCTGGAGGCCAACTCCATCGGTCTCGTGTTGTCGCTGACGCGCGCTGGCGGTGGCCTGGGCAGCTTTCCCTTCGGCATGGTGGCGTCAGACGTCGCTGCCGGCACGCTGGTGCCGGTGCTGCCCGAGTGGCGCTACGAGCCGCTGCCCGTGGCCCTGCTTACCGCCAGCCGCCGCCTGATGCCGGCCAAGACGCGGGCCTTCATCGACCACCTGTTCGAGACGGCGCCCGAATGGGCGCGCGTCGACGGTGTGCTGGGGCCGCACGGGGTGCCTGGCCGCAAGCGCTGAAGCGGCTGCGTCAGCTGCCGGCCGAGTGGAGTTGACCGACTGTGCGATGGACCGCTTAGCGCTCCACTTCGAGATTTCGCCGTCACGGCCGCGCGTTCTTTCAAGTGGCTGCTTGCCATGGCGGATGTCACGAAAGCTGCGGTGACGGCATGTGCACTGCAACGACGCTTCATTGCGTTCGTTCCCGCCATGGCGCAAGCTGCGAGGCGCTGGCGACCCACCCCGCCCGATGATGACCAACCACGAGGAGCTCATGATGAAATTGATTGCCCAACTGAATGTGCTGGCCGTCTTGGCCGCAACGGTCTTGCTGCCGGCCACCGCCCTGTGCGCCGAAACCGCGCTCGCGGCGCACCACGACACACATCCCGCCCACCCCGCCCACTGGTCCTACAGCGGCGCCACGGGGCCGGCCAAATGGTCGGCAGTCGACGAGAAGTTCGGCAGCTGCGCGCTCGGGCACGCGCAGTCCCCCATCAACATCCGCACCGCCGACGTCCAGTCCGCCGCGCTGCCCGCGATCAGCTTCGACTACAAGCCAACGCCGCTGAAGATCATCGACAACGGCCACACCGTGCAGGTCAATATGGCGCCGGGCAGCTCGATTACGGTCGGCGGCACGCGCTACGAGCTGCTGCAGTTCCACTTCCACAAGCCGAGCGAGGAGCGGGTGGACGGCAAGGCCTACTCGCTGGTTGCCCACCTGGTGCACAAGAGCGAGGCCGGCAACCTGGCCGTCGTGGCGGTGTTGATGGACAAGGGCGCAAAGCAGCCGCTGATCCAGGCCGTGTTCGACAACCTGCCCAAGGTCAAAGAGCAGGAGTCCAGCGTCGCCGGCCTCGGCATCGACCTGAACGCGCTGCTGCCCGACAATCGTGCCTACTACAGCTTCGCCGGCTCGTTGACGACGCCGCCCTGCAGTGAAGGCGTGAGCTGGTTCGTATTGAAGACGCCCGTGCAGGTGTCTGCCGAACAGATCGCCCGCTTCGGCCGCGCCTACGCCTTGAACGCCCGGCCGGTGCAACCCCTCAACGGTCGCGTTGTCCAGTCCAGCCAGTAAGCCAACCATGCTGGCGCGCAGGTCCTCACCCAAGAAGGAATCCCTATGAGCGTTCTAAGCAACATCAGGATCGGCACCCGTCTGGGCGCCGGCTTTGCAGCGCTGATCGCGCTGACCCTGGCCATGGCGGCGATCGGCATCAGCCGCATCAATGCTGTGGACCACAGCACCGAAGTCATCGTGCACGACCGCTACGTCAAGGTCGCGGCCGCTAACGTCATCGAGAACCAAGTCAACAAGCAGGCCCGCGCCCTTCGCACGGCCCTGCTCACCAGCGACCCGACCGTCCTCAAGGGCGAACTGGCCAAGATCGAGGAATCAGCGCCAGTGATCGCGAAAACGCTGGAGACGCTGGCGCCCACCATCCATACCGAGAAAGGTAAGGCCGCGCTGAAGGCTTTGCAGGAAGCGCGCCGCGAGTACGGTGAACGTGAACAGCACCTCGTCGGATTGATCAAGGGCGGCAAGGTCGATGAAGGGCGCGACTACCTCGTCAAAGAGATGCTGAAGCCCCAGGGCATCTATCTGGCGGCCATTGATACCTTTGTCGAATCCCAGGTCAAGGGCATGGAGGAGTTCGCGCTAGAAGCAACCGAGACGGCCCGGGGCGCCAACGTGCTGATGCTGGTGCTGGCTGCCGGCGCGACGCTGCTGGGTATTGGCACAGGCGTCGTGTTGACGCGCTCCATCACCCGACCCATCGGCCGGGCGGTGCTGATTGCCCAGACCGTGGCCGCCGGCGACCTCAGCTCGCATATCGACACCGGTGGCAGCGACGAGATCGCACAGTTGCTCGGCGCGCTCGATGCCATGAACGCAAGCCTGATCAAGGTGGTGAGCACCGTGCGTGCCAGCAGTGATTCCATCGCCACCGGCAGCGCCCAGATCGCCACGGGCAGCGCCGACCTGTCCCAGCGCACGGAGGAGCAGGCGGCCAACCTGGAAGAAACGGCGGCCTCGATGGAGGAGCTCAACGCCACGGTCCGGAACAACGCCGAGACCGCCCGCCAGGCCAGCCAGCTCGCCGTAGGCGCCAGCGCCGTGGCCGGCAAGGGTGGCGACGTGGTGGGCCGCGTCGTCGTCACCATGGGCGACATCACCGACAGCTCCAAGAAGATCGTCGACATCATCGGCGTCATCGACGGCATCGCCTTCCAGACGAACATCCTGGCGTTGAACGCAGCCGTCGAGGCCGCCCGCGCCGGTGAGCAGGGCCGCGGCTTCGCGGTGGTGGCCAGCGAGGTGCGCAGCCTGGCGCAGCGCAGCGCCGAGGCGGCCAAGCAGATCAAGCAGCTGATCGGCGCGAGCGTCGAGAAGGTGGAGACCGGCTCGCGGCTGGTGGCCGACGCGGGCTCGACCATGACCGACATCGTCGAGCAGGTGCGCAAGGTCGCCGACCTGCTGGCCGAGATCACCACGGCCACGGTGGAGCAGACCTCCGGCATCGGCCAGGTCAGCGACGCAGTAACGCAGCTCGACGAGGTGACGCAGCAGAACGCCGCGCTGGTGGAGGAAAGCGCCGCCGCCGCAGAGAGCCTCAAGCAGCAGGCGCAAAACTTGGTCGAGGCGGTCAGCGTCTTCAAGCTCGGCGAGGCACGCGCGCCAGTGACCCGCAGCGCCGCACCGGCCAAGCTGGCCCGGCCCGCCCTGCGCCCGGTGGCCAAGAAGCCCGCGAAGCCGGCGCCCAGCATGGCCCGGGCACCACAGCAGCGCCACACGGCAAGTGTTGACGCGGCTGCTGGTGGCGGGTCCCCTGCAAAGCGCGCACCCGAGCCGGCTGCCGAGGAGTGGACCTCCTTCTGAGCCCGCTGGCGCGGCCGCTTCAGGCGACCGCGCCGAGCAGGGCGCGCAGCCCCGCTTCGTCGAGCACCGCCACGCCCAGCGTGCGCGCCTTCTCCAGCTTGCTGCCGGCCTCTTCGCCGGCGATGACGTAGCTGGTCTTCTTGGACACCGAGCCGCTGACCTTGCCGCCGGCGTCCTCGATCAGCGCCTGCGCCTCGTCGCGGCTCAACGAGGGCAGTGAGCCGGTCAGCACCAGGGTCTTGCCCAACAGCGGGCGCGGCCGGTCATCGGCCTCGCCAACGCTTTCCTTCGGCTGCACACCGGCCGCCAGCAATTGCTCGACGACCTCGCGGTTGTGCGGCTGCGCAAAGAAGGTGTGGATGCTTACGGCGACGATGGGCCCGACATCGGCCACCTCCAGCAATTGCTCAACGCTGGCGCTCATCAGCGCGTGCAGCGTGCCGAAGTGGCGCGCCAGCTCCTTGGCCGTCGTCTCGCCAACCTGGCGGATGCCCAGAGCGAACAGGAAGCGCGCCAGCGTCGGCGTCTTGCTCTTCTCCAGCGCGTCGACGATGTTCTGTGCGCTCTTCTCCGCCATGCGGTCCAGCGCCGCGAGCTTGGCCCTTCCTTCAAGTTCAGCGAGCTTGTAGAGGTCGGGCAGGCCGTGCACGATGCCAGCGTCGATCAACTGCTCGACCAGCTTGTCGCCCAGGCCCTCGATGTCCATCGCACGGCGGCCGGCAAAGTGCAGCATGGCCTGCTTGCGTTGCGCCGGGCAGAACACACCGCCCGAGCAGCGGTAGTCCATGCCGCCACGCTCGCGCACGGCCTCGCTCTTGCAGACCGGGCAGGCGCGCGGCAAGCGGAAGTTGGGCACGTAGGTGGCGCGTTCGCCGGGTACGCGGCCCACCACCTCGGGAATCACGTCGCCCGCGCGGCGGATGACCACCTTGTCGCCCACGCGCACGCCCTTGCGGCGCATCTCGAAGACGTTGTGAAGCGTCGCATTGCTGACCGTCGTGCCGCCGACGAATACCGGCTCCAGCCGCGCCACCGGCGTCAGCTTGCCTGTGCGGCCCACCTGCACGTCGATGGCGAGCAGCGTCGTCACCTGCTCCTGCGCCGGGTATTTGTGCGCCACGGCCCAGCGCGGCTCTCGGGTCTTGAAACCCAGCTTGGCCTGCAGCGCGCGCGAGTTCACCTTGTAGACGATGCCGTCGATGTCGAAGGGCAGCGCGTCGCGCTTGGCGGCCATGGCCTGGTGGAACTTGACCAGCCCGGTCACGCCCTCGGCGACGACACGGTCGCTGCTCACCGGCAGGCCGAACGCCGCCAACGCATCGAGCAACTCGGCGTGCGTGGCGGGGATGTCCCAGCCCTGCACATCGCCCAGGCCGTAGGCGTAGAAGGACATCGGCCGTTGCCGCACCAGCGCCGGGTCGAGCTGGCGGATGGCGCCGGCCGCCGTGTTGCGCGGGTTGACAAAGGTCTTGTCGCCGCGCTCGCGCTGGCGCTCGTTGAGCTTCTCGAAATCGTCACGGCGCATGTAGACCTCGCCGCGCACCTCCAGCACCGCCGGGGCCTCGCCGCGCAGGCGTAGCGGGATCTGGCCGATGGTGCGCACGTTCTGCGTCACGTCCTCACCCGTCTCGCCATCGCCGCGCGTGGCTGCCTGCCCGAGCACGCCATGCTCGTAGCGCAGGTTCATCGCCAGACCGTCGAACTTCAGCTCGGCGGCGTACTCGACGGGAGGGTCGCCCGCCGCCAGCCCCAGCTCGCGGCGCACGCGCGCATCGAAGGCAAGCGCGCCGCCCTCGGTCGTGTCCGTCTCGGTCGTGATCGACAGCATGGGCACGACGTGGCGCACCGGCGTGAGGCCCGCCAGCACGGCACCGATGACCCGCTGCGTCGGCGAATCCGGCGTCAACAGCTCCGGGTGCGCGGCCTCGACGGCCTGCAGCTCGGCGAAGAGCTTGTCGTACTCGGCATCCGGCAGTTCGGGCGCATCGAGCAGGTAGTAGAGGTGGGCGTGGTGGTTGAGCTGGGCGCGCAATTCGGCGGCGCGCTGGGCGGGATCGACGGTCATGCCGCCATTGTCAACGTCAGTGCCGGGCCACCGGGCCTGCTGGCGCCATCGGGGTGATCATGACCTGGTCGACCCGATAGCTGTCCACGTCCACCACCTCGAAGCGCCAGCCTTCCCACTCGACGACGTCCGTGCGGCGGGGGATGCGGCGCAGCATGACCATCAGGAAGCCGGCCAGCGTGTCGTAGGTGCCGGCGCGCGGCCAGCCCTCGATGCCGAGCGAGCGCTCCACGTCGGGGATCGGCGTGATGCCGTCGGCGAGGAAACTGCCGTCCTCGCGGCGCACGATCTGCTCCTCGTCATGCGGTGAGACGAGGCTGCCCATGACCGTGTTCATCACGTCGTTCAGCGTGATGACGCCCACCACGCGGCTGTATTCGTTGACGACGACGGCGAAGTCCTCGTGCGCCTCGCGGAACTGCATCAGCATCTCCGACAGCGTCAGCCGGTCCGGCACGATGAGCACCTTCTTGACGAGCACGCCGCCGTTTTCTCGAAGGGACAGGCGCTCGTCGCGCAGCACGCGCTGGAACAGGTCGGTCGCGTCCACGTAGCCGACGACCTGGTCGACATCCCCGTCGCAGACGAGGTAGGTCGAGTGCGGCGTGTCGGCGATGCGGGTGCGGATCAGCGCGTCGTCGTCGTCGCGCGAGAAGAACACGATGCGCTCGCGCTCGGTCATCACGGTCTCGACGGTGCGGGTGTCCAGCTCGAAAACGTTGGCGATGACCTGTTGCTCTTCGTCGGCCACGACGCCGGCCTGGTAGCCCGCCTCGGTGAGCGCCAGGATGTCGCGGTAGCTGATGGTCTCGTCGCGTTTGGCGGGCAGGCCGAGCACGCGGATCAAGCCCTCCGTGATGGCGCTGAAGGCCCAGGCCAGCGGCTTGAGCAGGCGGCACAGCAGCAGCATGGGGCCAACGATCGCGATCGCGACGCGCTCAGGCTCGTTCATCGACAGGCGCTTGGGCACCAGGTCGGCCAGCACGATGAAGAGCGAGGTGATGCCGATGAAGGACGCGGCAAAGGCCAGTGTCGCCGCCAGTTCGGGCGCCACGACGTGGCCGAACAAGCCTTCGAAATGAGGCGTGAAAGCGCCCTCGCCGACGATGCCGGCCAGGATGGCGACGGTGTTGACGCCGATCTGCACGACGGTGAAATAGTCGCCCGGATGCTCCTGCACGGCCAGCACCTTGGCCGCGCGGGCATCGCCGCCATCGGCGCGCTGCTGCAGGCTGAGCCGACGCGATGCAGCCAGCGACAACTCGGCCATCGAGAAGAAGGCGCTGGCAAGGATGAGAAGGGCGATGAGTGCGAGCGACATTGCCATGTCAGCTCCCAGGGGATTCAACACAGCCACAGAGGCACAGAGACACGGAGAGATCCCGACTTTCTCTGTGCCTCTGTGTCTCTGCGGCTGTGTTCATGATTTCAGCTGAACAGCCGCCTTGCCGCCGGCGATCCTGCCGCCAGGTCGCGCTCGGCCAGCGCTTCGTAGAGCTTCTTCAGCTCGACGTCGATGGACGCGAAGGCATGCAGGCCCAGCACCTGGCCGCGGTCGTCGCAGACTTCGGCTTCCAGGTCGCGGGCGAGCGAGCGAGCGGCCTCCTGCCAGGCGGCGAAGGGCTCCTGGTCGGACGACGTCTGTGGCACGTCCAGCGCCAGCGTCAGCTCACGCAGCGACTGTGCCTCGGGGTCGTCGGCCAGTGCGGCTTGCGCGTCAAACTGAAGCGTCAACACCGGCGGCGCGCCCTCCTCCATGGCCGGCATCACCAGCCGACCCGGCAGGGCGCCCGCAACGAAGCCATGCCGGCCTGCTGCCTGCTGCACGAAGCCGGGCGTCCAGGCGGCGCCCTTGGCGCGCAGCAACAGCGCGAGCTGGGCGTCATGGCCGGCGGCGAACTGGTCGAGCTCGCGGGCGCGGGCGACGACGTCCAGCATGTCCGGGAACTGCACGAAGCCGCCGATGCCATCGGCGAAGGCCTGGATCTTCTGCACGAACTCGGAGTACTCGATCTCGTTGAGTGCGCCGCTGCGGTTGGCCATCTTCAGGCCGGCCTGGAACTCGCTGTAGCGCTGGCCTGGCGCGGGCAGCTCCCACGCACCGGTTTCGGCGTTGAGGCCTTCGATCTGCAGTGGTTTGGTGCCGGCACGGCGGCTGCCGGGCTGGTGCTGCAAGGCCAGCTCACCCGAAATGGGCGCCTCGACGGTGATGGTGGCGATGGCATCGATCAGCGCGTCGATGCGCGCCGACGGCCGGCGCAGCGGGCGCGCCACGGCAGGCAGGGTCGCGTCCAGCGGGTCGGCCGCTGCGGCGGCTTCGTCCCCGGGCGCAGGCGCGGGGCCGTCGAAGTGCGGTTCTTCCATCAGCGGCACGGCGCGCTTGGGGCCGGCCTTGCGCGCCGTCCAGGCGCCGTGGGCGACGACGGCAATGAGCACCAGGCCGCCCAGGATGGCGAGCAGCGTTGTCAGCGACATGTTCATGCTTCTGCCATGGCCAAGGCCTTGTCCATGTCGACCGCGACGATGCGCGACACGCCCTGCTCCTGCATCGTCACCCCAATCAGTTGTTCAGCCATTTCCATCGCAATCTTGTTGTGGGAGATGAAGAGGAATTGCGTGATGCGGCTCATCTGCGACACCAGCTTGGCGTAGCGCTCGGTGTTGGCGTCGTCCAGCGGCGCGTCCACTTCGTCCAGCAGGCAGAAGGGCGCGGGGTTGAGCTGGAAGATCGCGAACACCAGCGCGATGGCGGTGAGCGCCTTCTCGCCGCCCGACAGCAGGTGGATGCTGCTGTTCTTCTTGCCCGGCGGCTGCGCCATGACCTGCACGCCGGCGTCCAGGATCTCTTCGCCCGTCATGACCAGCCTGGCCTCGCCGCCGCCAAACAGCTCGGGGAACATGCGGCCGAAGTGCTCGTTGACCTGGTTGAATGTTGAGCCGAGCAGGTCGCGCGTTTCGAGGTCGATCTTGTGAATGGCGTCTTCCAGCGTGCCGATGGCCGAGTTCAGGTCGGCGCACTGTGAGTCGAGAAAGGTCTTGCGCTCGCGGGCGGTGGTCAGCTCGTCGAGAGCGGCCAAGTTGACGGCACCTAACGCCGCGATCTCGCGGTTGATGCGGTCTATCTCGGTCTGCAGGCCGTGCAGCTTGACGCCGCCCTCTTCGACCGATTTGGTCAGCGCTTCGAGATCGACAGCGGCGGCTTCGAGCTGCTCGCGGTATTGCGCGCCGCCGAGCTGCGCGGCTTGTTCTTCCAGCTGCAGCTTGGTGATGGCCTCGCGCAGCGGGTCCAGGCTGCGCTCGAAACCCATGCGCTGCTCATCGGCCTTGCGCAGGCGAAGGGAAAGGTCTTCGTAGTTCGCGCGCACGGCGGCGAGCTGCCCTTCGCGCTCGACCTTGAGGGCCAGCGCATCCTGCAGGCCGGTCTGGGCCGCCACGTCGTTGAAGCCGTCCAGCTCGGTTTGCAGGCTGGCGGCCGACGCGCTGACGGTGGCGATCTGCGCCTGCGCCGTCTCGATGCCGCGCTGCAGCTCGCCACGGCGGGCAGCCAGCGTCTGTGTGGCAAAGCGCGCCTCCTGGGCGCGGCGCTCCAGCCCGCGCAGCTGCTCGCGGGCATCGGCCAGCTTGCGCTCGGCGGCGATGGTGCCGTCTTCCAGCTCGGCATGGCGCTGCTGGGCGTCGCCGAGCTGGATGTCCAGTTCCTCGAAACGCGCCTCGCCCACCGCGCGGCGTTCCTGCAGGCCCTCTTGCTGCGCGGCGATCTCGGCCAGCTCGGCGTCCAGCGCGCTGCGGCGCTGCTGGCTGGCCTCTGCCTGCTGGCTCAGGCGCAGCAGCTCGACGTGGATCTGGTGGGCGCGCGTCTGCGCCTCGCTGGCCTCGCGGCGCAGCGTGGTCAGGCGGCCATTCGCGTCGTTGAACTGATGCTCGATGCGGCTCAGCGTCAGCCGGGCTTCGTCTGCGATCAGGTTCTGCGCGCGCTGCGCCGTCGTCAGTTGCTCGATCTCCTGCGCGCGGGCCAGCAGGCCAGCCTGCTCGGAGTCGGGCGCGTAGAAGGTGACCGAGAACTGGCCGACCGCGTGGCCGGCCGGCGTCAGGATCAGCTCGCCATGCGTGAGCTTGCCCCGTGCGGCCAGGGCTTCGTCCAGCGTCGGCGCGGTGTAGACGCCTTCGAGCCAGTCGTTCATCAGCGCGGACAGGCCCGCGTCTTCCAGGCGCAGCAGCTCGCTGAGCTTGGGGAAGGTCTCGTGCGTGTTGGCAATCGAGCCGGGCGGCGTCGAATAGAAGGCCAGCTTCGCGGGTGGCGCATCCGCCTCGAAGGCGCGCACCGTGTCCAGCCGGCCCACGCTGAGCGCGCCCATGCGCTCGCGCAGCGCAGCTTCAAGCGCGTTCTCCCAGCCGTGGGCGACGTGCAGCTTGGTCCACAGGCCCTGCAGGCCGTCCAAGCCGTGCTTGGCCAGCCAGGGTTTGAGCTTGCCCTCGGTCTGCACCTTCTCCTGCAACGCCTTCAGCGCTTCGAGTCGGGCGGTCAGGTCGGACTGCTTCGCGAGCTGTGCGTTGGCGTCCTGCTGCGCGTTGCGGCGCTGGTCTTCAAGCTGAGGGATTTGCTCGGCCAGCTCCTGCAAGCGGCCGTCGGACAGCTCGCGCGCCTCGTCGGCCGCAGCGCTGCGCTCGCGCAGCGCATCCAGCGCCTCGTGGTCGGGCGCGCCGAGGGCTCGGGACTCGGCGGTGAGCTTGTCTTCCCGCTGCCGCAGCGCCCTCGCCTGCTCGTCCACGCTGCGGCTCTCGGCGGCCAGCACCTGGATCTGCTGCTGCACCTGCGTGACCAGCGTGCGCTGCTCGTTGGCGCGGTTCTGCGCGGCGCGCAGCGCGTCTTCGACGACCGGCAACTGACCCTGCTGCTCCTCGGCCTGCGCGGCCAGGATCTCGCTCTGCTCGTCGGCCCCGGCGATCTGCTCGGCAATGCCTTCCAGCTCGGCTTCGGATTGCGTGACGCGCTCGCGCCACTGACTGTCTTGCGCCTGCAGCTCGGCCAGGCGCGCCTGGGCGCGGTTGCGGCTCTCGACGACAAAGCGGATGCGCTCCTCCAGCCGGCTCACCTCCAGCTGCGCCTCGGCATAACGGCCTTGGCTAGCGTGCAGCTCGTCGCCCGCAGCGTAGTGCGACTGGCGCACTTCTTCGAGCGTCGCCTCGACTGCACGCAGCTCGGCGGTGCGCGACTCCAGCGCGTTGACGGCTTCGGCATGCGCCGTCTTCACGCGCGTAGCCTCGTTGCCGGCATCGCGCGCTTTCAGGAACCACAGCTGGTGCAGCTTCAGCGTGCCGCTGTCCTGCAGGCTGCGGTAGCTCGCCGCCACCTCGGCCTGGCGCTCCAACTTTTCGAGGTTGGCGTTCAGCTCGCGCAGGATGTCGTCAACGCGGGTCAGGTTCTCGCGCGTGTCCTTGAGCCGGTTCTCCGTCTCGCGGCGGCGCTCCTTGTACTTGGACACGCCGGCCGCTTCTTCCAGGAACAGGCGCAGCTCTTCGGGCTTGCTCTCGATGATGCGCGAGATGGTGCCTTGGCCAATGATGGCGTAGGCCCGCGGCCCCAGGCCGGTGCCGAGGAAGACATCCTGTACGTCGCGGCGGCGCACCGGCTGGTTATTGATGAAGTAGCTGCTCGTGCCGTCGCGCGTCAGCACGCGCTTGACGGCGATCTCGGTGAACTGGTTCCACGGCCCGCCGGCCCGCGCTGACGAGTTATCGAACACCAGCTCCACGCTGGCGCGCCCCGCCGGCTTGCGGTTGCCGCTGCCGTTGAAGATGACGTCCTGCATGGACTCGCCGCGCAGCTCGCTGGCCTTGCTCTCGCCCAGCACCCAGCGCACCGCGTCCATGATGTTGGACTTGCCGCAGCCGTTCGGCCCGACGACGCCGACGAGCTGCCCGGGCAGTTGGAAGGTCGTGGGTTCGGCAAAGGACTTGAAGCCGGCGAGCTTGATCGAATTCAGCCGCATGAAATTGGCATTGACGAGAGGTTCGTAAGCCCTTGATTTGGCTAAAGAAAAGCGCCTTTGACGGGCGCTTCGACGGGGCCGGATGATAGCATTCGCACCCTCTCAGATTGACCCCGCACCATGGCCACCAAGAAGTCCGCCGCCCCCGCCGCCAAGAAGAACAAGCCCAAGATGCGCGAGGTGCCGCCGAATCCGCCGAGCAAGCCCAGCAAGGACATCCTGGTTTTTCCGAACCCCAACCCCGAGCGCGATTACGTCATCCAGTTCCAGGTGCCCGAGTTCACCTGCCACTGCCCGCTGACCGGCCAGCCGGACTTCGCGCACTTCACCATCGACATGATTGCGGACGAGCTCTGCGTGGAGCTCAAGAGCCTGAAGATGTACTTCTGGAGCTACCGCGACGAGGGCTCCTTTCACGAGAAGGTCACCAACAAGATCCTGGACGACATCGTCCAGGTGACGGACCCGCGCTTCATCCGCATCACGGCCAAGTGGTATGTGCGCGGCGGCATCTACACCAACGTCGTGGCCGAGCACCGCAAGGCCGGCTGGGCGCCCGCGCCGCGCGTGGATCTGCCGGCGCACGGCTCAGAGTCGGGGATGCTGGGCCGATGAACCCGTTGCTGGAGCGGCTGAATCCGTATCCGTTCGAGCGGCTGCGCGAGCTGACCGCAGGCATCACGCCCAACCCGGACTTCGCGCCGATCTCGCTGGGCATCGGCGAGCCTCGCCACGCGGCGCCGGCGTTGATCGCCGAAGCCATCATGTGCGCCATGCCCGCGCTGGCCGCCTACCCCGCCACCGGCGGCACGCCCGCGCTGCGCGAGGCCATTGCCGGCTGGATCGGCCGCCGCTACGGCCTGACGCTGAACCCGGCCTCGCAGGTGCTGCCCGTGAACGGCTCGCGCGAGGCGCTGTTCGCGATCGCGCAGACGGTGGTCGATGCGAGTCGCGCCGGCGCCACGGTCGTCTGCCCTAACCCCTTCTATCAAATCTACGAAGGCGCGGCGCTGTTGGCCGGCGCGGAGGTCGTCTTTGCGAACTCCGACCCGGCGCGCAACTTTGCGGTCGACTGGAGCCAGATCGACGACGCGACCTGGGCGAAGACGCAACTGCTCTACGTCTGCTCGCCCGGCAACCCCAGCGGCGCGGTCATGCCGCTGGCCGAGTGGCAGGCACTGTTCGAGTTGAGCGACCGCCACGGCTTCGTCATCGCGTCGGATGAGTGCTACTCGGAAATCTACTTCCGTGACGAAGCGCCGCTGGGCGGCCTGGAAGCGGCGGCCCGGCTCGGTCGCCACGACTTCAAGAACCTGATCACCTTCACGTCGCTGTCCAAGCGCTCCAACGTGCCGGGCCTGCGCTCGGGCTTCGTGGCGGGCGACGCGGCGCTGCTGAAGAAGTTCCTGCTCTACCGCACTTACCATGGCAGCGCGATGAGCCCCATCGTGCAGGCGGCCAGCATCGCGGCCTGGGGTGACGAGGCCCATGTCATCGAGAACCGAGCCCGCTACCGCAGGAAATTCGCTGACGTCACGCCGCTGCTGTCCTCCGCAGTGGAGGTGGCATTGCCCGATGCCGGCTTCTATCTGTGGGCCGCCGTACCCGGGGGCGACGACATCGCCTTCGCCCAAGGCCTGCTCGCTCAATACAATCTCGTCGTCCTGCCGGGCAGCCTGCTGGCCCGCGAAGCCCATGGCAATAACCCCGGCGCCGGGCGCATCCGCCTCGCTCTCGTCGCCGACGAGGCCGAATGCCTCGAAGCCGTCCGTCGCATCGTCTCTTTCACAAAATCCCGCTGATGAACACCGCCGACCTTCAAATCCTGATCGACCTCGCCTGGGACAACCGCGCGGCCCTGGACCCGACCAATGCGCCGGAGCTGCGCCAGGCCGTCGAGCACGTCATCGCCGAACTCGACGCCGGCCGCCTGCGCGTGGCCACCCGTGAGAGCGTCGGCGTGTGGACCGTGCACCAGTGGGTCAAGAAGGCCGTGCTGCTGTCGTTCCGCTTGAACGACAACCGCATCATGGGCGACAAGGAACTGACCTTCTTCGACAAGGTGCCCACCAAGTACGCCGGCTGGACCGACGAACAGCTGCGCGCCACCGGCGTGCGCGTCGTGCCGCCGGCCGTTGCACGCCGCGGCAGCTTCCAGGCCAAGAACGTGGTGCTGATGCCCAGCTACGTGAACATCGGCGCCTACGTGGACGAAGGCGCGATGGTCGACACCTGGGCCACCGTCGGCTCCTGCGCGCAGATCGGCAAGAACGTGCACCTGAGCGGCGGCGTCGGCATTGGCGGCGTGCTGGAGCCGCTGCAGGCCAACCCAACCATCATCGAAGACAACTGCTTCGTCGGCGCCCGCTCCGAGGTCGTCGAGGGTGTCATCGTCGAAGAGAACTCGGTCATCTCCATGGGCGTCTACATCGGCCAGAGCACGCCGATCTACGACCGCGCCACCGACACCGTCAGCTACGGCCGCATCCCGGCCGGCTCCGTCGTCATCTCGGGCTCGCTGCCCAAAGACGGCGGCCGCTATTCGCTGTACGCGGCCATCATCGTCAAGCGCGTGGACGCGCAGACCCGCTCGAAGACGAGCATCAACGAACTGCTGCGAGCCTGACCATGGCGAGCGCTGGCGGTGGAAACATGGAGCGCATCCTGCGGATGATGGCCGAGAAGGGTGCGTCGGACTGCTATTTGTCGGCCAACATGCCGGTGCTGATCCGCATCAACGGCCAGACGGTGCAGCTGTCGGACCAGCTCCTGACCCCGCCGCAGCCGCGCCAGCTCATCGCCGAGGTCATCGACCCCGGCAGCATGGCCGAGTTGGACAACTCGGGCGAGCTGAACATGGCCGTGTCGGTCAGCGGCGTCGGCAGCTTCCGGCTGTCGGGGTTTCGCCAGCGCGGCTCCATCGCTGGCGTGTTCCGCCATATTCCGCATGACATCCCGACGCTGGAGAGCCTGCAGCTGCCGCTCGTGCTAGGCAACATGGTCAAGGAGAAGCGCGGCCTCATCCTGATGGTGGGCGCGACCGGCACCGGCAAAAGCACGACGCTCGCGTCCATGCTGGAGATGCGCAACCAGACGATGACGGGGCACATCCTCACCATCGAGGACCCGATCGAATACCTGTTCAGCAACAAGCGCTCGGTGGTGAACCAGCGCGAGATCGGTCGCGACACGGCCTCGCTGCAGATCGCGCTGAAGAACGCGCTGCGCCAGGCGCCGGACTGCATCCTGATCGGCGAGATCCGCGACCGCGACACGATGACGGCAGCCATCAGCTACGCGCTGTCCGGCCACCTCGTGCTGGCCACGCTGCACGGCAACAACACCTATCACGCGCTGAACCGCATCCTGTCCTTCTACACGCCGGAGTCCCGCCCCGCGCTGTTGAGCGATCTGGCGGCGGGCCTCAAGGCCGTCGTGTCTCAGCGCCTCGTGCGCGCCACGGCGGGAGGCCGCGTGCCGGTGATCGAGATCCTGTTGAACACCAAGCTGGTGTCCGAGCTGATCGAGAACAGCGATTTCGCCGGCGTGAAGGAAGCGATGGAGAAGTCCATCGCCGAGGGCTCGCAGACCTACGAAGAGCATTTCGCCAAGCTCATCACCGACGGCACCATCACCCGCGAGGAAGGCCTGGCCTTCGCCGACTCGCCCACCAACCTGCTCTGGCGGCTGCAGAACGAGTCGCCCGGCGCGCGTCTCTCCACCACGCCGCGCAAGGAAGAGAAGGCTGGCGACGACGCCAGCTTTACCGAAATCACATTGGACGTTCGCGGCACTTGAAGCTGATCGACTGCATTACCACCCAAGCCGCCCGCCTCGACCAGGCGGGCTTGTTTTTTGGCCACGGCACGACGAACGCGTTCGACGAAGCTGCCTGGCTGGCGCTGTGGCGCCTGGGCCTGCCGGTGGACGGGTTGGACGAGCACGAGGAGCGCGACCTGACCAACGCCGACCAGGTGGCCATCGCGGCACTCGTCGACGAGCGCATCTCGACCCGTAAGCCTGCCGCCTACCTGACCGGTGAGGCCTGGCTGCAAGGCGTGCCCTTCAGCATCGACGAACGCGCCATCGTGCCGCGCAGCTTCATCGCCGAGCTGATAGTCGACGCCGGCATCGACCCCTGGCTGCACCCTGACAGCCGCCGCGTGCTGGACCTGTGCACCGGCAACGGCAGCCTGGCCGTGCTGGCGGCGATGGCCTGGCCCGACGTGGAAGTCGACGCGCTTGACATCGACACCAACGCGCTCGCAGTCGCCAAGCTGAATGTCGAGCGCCACAACCTGGCCCTGCGCATCCGCCTGCTGCAAGGCGACGGCCTAGCCGCTGCCCAAGGACCCTACGACTTGATTCTCTGCAATCCGCCCTACGTGAACAGCACCAGCATGGCCGCCCTGCCCGCCGAATACCGCGCCGAACCCGAACTGGCCCTGGCCGGCGGGTCGGACGGCATGGACTTCATCCGCGAGCTACTGCGCGCCGCACCCGCCGCCTTGAACGAGCACGGCGTGCTGGTGCTGGAGATCGGCAACGAGCGCGAACACTTCGAAGCCGCCTTCCCGACGCTCGAAACCGTCTGGCTCGAAACCTCGGCTGGCGAAGATCAAGTCCTCCTCGTGACGAAGGAGACCCTGCAATGATCACGCTGCGCGACATCACGCTGCGCCGCGGCGTCAAGGTGGTGCTGGACAACGCCTCCGCCACGCTGCAGCCCGGCGAAAAGATCGGCCTCGTCGGCCGCAACGGCGCCGGCAAGTCCAGCCTGTTTGCACTGCTGACGCACCGTCTTGGCAACGACAAGGGCGAGGTCGAGGTGCCCAAGCACTGGCGCCGTTCCGAGGTCGCCCAGAACATGCCCGAGACCGAAGACGGCGCGACCGACTACGTGCTTGAAGGTGACCTTGGGCTGGTGGCCGCGCGCGCCGCGCTCGAAGCCGCCGAAGCCGCCAACGATGGCCATGCGATGGCCGACGCGCACGCGCTGCTGGCCGATGCCGGCGCGTTCGACGCCCGCTCGCGCGCTCAGGCGCTGCTGATGGGCCTGGGCTTCAAGACGGCGCAGCTCGACGCGCCGGTCAACAGCTTTTCCGGCGGCTGGCGCATGCGCCTGCAGCTGGCCCGCGCGCTGATGTGCCCGGCCGAACTGATGCTGCTGGACGAGCCGACCAACCACTTGGACCTGGACGCGCTGGTCTGGCTGGAAGCCTGGTTGGCGCGCTACGACGGCACGCTGATCATCATCAGCCACGACCGCGAATTCCTCGATGCGATCACCAAGGTCACGCTGCACCTGGATGAAGGCAAGCTGGTTCGCTACGGCGGCAACTACACCAGCTTCGAGACGCAGCGCGTCGAGCGCATGGTGCTGCAGCAGGCCGCGTTCTCAAAGCAGCAGGACCGCGTGGCGCACCTGCAGAAGTTCATCGACCGTTTCAAGGCCAAGGCCAGCAAGGCCAAGCAGGCGCAGAGCCGCGTGAAAGCGCTGGAGCGCATGGAGCGATTGGCGCCAGTGCTCGCGTCAGCCGACTTCAATTTCGAGTTCCGCGAGCCGCTCAACC
>NZ_JBDSQX010000060.1:0-17530 GCF_039929605.1 Roseateles sp. | reverse complement strand
GGCTCAGGCCAGTTTCGACGCGTGGACCAAGTACTACCGGCCCGACGAAAACAGCCCCAATGCGACGAGCAACTACTACGCGCAGGGTGCGCTGGTGGCGCTGTGCCTGGACCTGAGCCTGCGGGCGCGCGGGTCCAGCCTGGATGCGTTGATGGCCCGGCTATGGGCCAGCAGCGAGGGCGGGCCGGTCAGCGAGGCCGACATCCTCGCGGCCGTGACTGCGCTGGGCGGTGACGAGGTCGCGGCGCAGTTGCACGGCTGGGTCCATGGCACCGATGAGCTGCCGCTGCGCGAGCTGCTCGCCACGCACGGCATCGACTGGCGCGACGATGGCCGGCAAAGCGTCGCCCAGCGGCTCGGCCTGCGGGCGCGGGAGTCGGCGTTGACAGGCGTGCAGGTCAGCCACGTGCTGACCGGTGGCGCGGCGCAGGCCGGCGGCGTCAGCGCGCGCGACGAGATCCTGGGCTGCAACGGTTGGCGGCTGCGCCGGCTGGACGACGCGCCCGGCCTGCTGGCGGCGGGCGATACGCGGCTGCAGCTGCTCGTCAGTCGTGACCAGCGGCTCGTCGAGCTGGAGGTCGACCTGCCGCCCGTGCGGCCCGCCGCCGTCGCTCTGGCCTTGGCCGACGGTGCGCCGGCCACTCGGCGTTACTGGCTCGGCGCCTGACTCCCATGAAGAGCCCGCGGCCGCCCTGGCTGCTGGTGCTGGCCGTGGCGGCCCTGCACCTGCTGCTTGGCCACGAGGTGCAGCGCATCCAGGAGGGCTGGCGGCACGAGGGCCCGCCGCCCATGCCGCCGCGCATGCAGGTCGAGTTCGTGCAGGAGATGGCGATGCAGGCGCCGGTTCGCGTGCGCGTGGTGCCTCCACCGCCAGCGCCGCAGCCCGAGCGGGCCGCAGCGCCGGCTGCAGCCGCAGCGATGGCGCAGGCAGCATCCGAGGCGGCTTCAGCGCCCGAACCCGCGCCTGAATCCATGCCTGAACCTACGCCCGAGCGTGTCGCCGAAGCCGCTTCGGCGCCGGCCGAAGCTGCCTCGAGCGTCGCCCAGGCCGCTTCGGCCGCCGAACCCGGCGCCGAGTGGCCGCTGTCCACCCGCCTGACCTACGCGCTGACCGGCAACTACCGCGGCCCGGTGTATGGCGAGGCCCAAGTCGAATGGCTGCGCAAGGGCAACGAATACCAGGTGCATCTGGACGTCGCCGTCGGCCCCAGCTTTGCGCCCTTCATCACCCGGCGCATGAGCAGCCAGGGCCAGTTGACGTCCGAGGGCATCGCGCCGCAGCGCTACGACGAGGAGACCAAGTTCATCCTCGGCGACGCCCGCCGCGCCAGCATCTTCTTCTTGCCCGCTGAAGTGCAGCTCGCCACCGGCCAACGACAGCCCACGCAACGCGGCGCGCAGGACTCGGCCAGTCAGTTCGTGCAGCTGACCTGGCTCTTCATGACCGGCCGCGAGCCGCTGCAAGCCGGCCGCATCGTGCAGTTCCCGCTGGCGCTGCCGCGCAAGCAGTACGCCTGGCAGTACGAGGTGCTGGGCGAGGCCGTGCTGGACACGCCGATGGGCCCCGTCGCCAGCTGGCATGTCAGGCCGACGGCGCAGACGCGCGCGCAGGTGGGCGGTGGCGACCTGGTCGCCGAGGCGTGGCTGGCACCGTCGCTGCAATACCTGCCCGTGCGCCTCGTCATCCGCCAGGACGAGCAGACCTACATCGACTTGATGCTCAAGAGCGCGCCGCTGCAGGCCGCGCCAGAATCAGGCAACGACATCCCCCGAAGGCTGAGCCAATGACCTACGAATGCATCCTCACTGCCGTGCACGGCGACGGCGCGCGCAAGACTGCGCTGATCACGCTGAACCGCCCCAAGGCACTGAACGCGCTCAACGACCAGCTGATGGACGAGCTGGGCGAGGCGCTGCTGGCCTTCGACGCCGACGAGGGCATCGGCTGCATCGTGCTGACCGGCTCGGAGCGCGCCTTCGCGGCCGGCGCCGACATCCCGACCATGCTGCCCCACACCTTCGTCACGGCCTTCAAGACCGGCTTGCTCTCCAGGAACTGGGAAACCATCCTGCAGGTGCGCAAGCCCGTCATCGCGGCGGTGGCCGGCTTCGCTTTGGGCGGCGGCTGCGAGCTGGCCATGATGTGCGACTTCATCATCGCCGCCGACTCGGCCAAGTTCGGTCAGCCGGAGATCAAGCTCGGCATCGTGCCCGGCGCCGGTGGCACGCAGCGCCTGCCGCGCTCGATCGGCAAGAGCAAGGCGATGGACATGCTGCTGACGGCCCGCATGATGGGCGCCGCCGAGGCCGAGAGCGCCGGCCTGGTATCCCGCGTCGTGCCGGCGGACAAACTGCTGGAAGAGGCGTTGTCGGCTGCCGAGACCATCAACGGCTTCAGCGGCCCGTCGGCGGCACTCATCAAGGAGTTGGTGAACCTCGCCTACCAGACGCCGCTGACCGACGGCGTGGCTGTGGAGCGCCGCTACTTCCACGCGCTTTTCGGCAGCCACGACCAGCGCGAGGGCATGGAAGCCTTTCTGGCCAAGCGGGCGCCGAACTTTGAGCACCGGTGATTCACCGTTGATCGCTTGTGGCGAAACGATGACGAACTAGGGGTGACTGTTTGCGTTGGAAGAATAGTCAGTTCCCGCCAGCCTGGTGTTTCTACTGAGACTGGCTGCCTACAGTTCAGGCCATGGACAAAGCGGTCGCGTTGTCCGAATGACCCAAGCAGGTCGTTCCTGCCACTGAAGGAGCCCGTCATGAGCAAGCTTTCCACCATCATCGCCGCCACCCTGCTGATCGCCGCCGGTGCCGCATCCGCCCAAACCACGCCGCTGACCCGCGAGCAAGTCGTCGCCGACCTGGCTGCCGCTCGCAACAGCGGCGAACTCGCCACCATCCAGGGTGAAGTCGGCGTCGCAGTGACGACCCCGGCCAGCGCCAAGGCTGCCGCAGTCGCCACCAGCACGCTGCCCCGTCATGCCGTGCTGACGATCCGGTCGACCGATGCTCGCAGCGTCGATCAGGTCGTTTCCGACCAAGGCGAAAACGCAGCCCGCGAACTTGGGGATTTCCCGGCTCCGGTAGCCCGCCGCGCCTCCTCGCTGGCCAGCCGCCGTTGAGCAAGTACTGAAACAACGGTTTCAAACTGATGAAAGGCGACCCGAGAGGGTCGTTTTTTGTCTGCCATGGCCGAACCCTGCGCGGGCGCTCGGCCCGTCGGAAACGGCGATGGTTCAAGATTGAGTTTGTTTCTCATTCTATTCAAAATTCGTATTTTGACTAGAATGAGAAACTTATGCCTGCCAAAGCACCGCCTGTTCCGCCTGCCGTCGCGAGCCAGCTCGAAGCGCTGGGTCAGCGCATCCGCGCACAGCGCGAGCGGCAGAAGGTGACGGCGACCGACGCTGCGGAGGCGGCAGGCATGTCGCGCGTGACGCTGCACCGCGTCGAGCGTGGCGAGCCCTCGGTAACGATGGGCGCCTACCTTAGCGCGATGTCGGCTGTCGGGCTGAGCCTGCAGGTGAGGGAGCCTGATGTGGCGTTCGCCACCGCATTGCCGAAGATCGTGCGGTTGGACGACTACCCCGCGCTCAAGCAACTCGCCTGGCAGCTGCCGGGTGTCACCGAGCTGAGCCCGGCGCAGGCGCTGGACCTCTACGAGCGCAATTGGCGCCACCTCGACCGCCAGGGCCTGGCGCCGCACGAGCGGCGGCTGATCCAGGCGCTGGCCGACGAGTTGGGCGGAGGGCGCTTGCTTGTTTGAGCGCGAGCACCACCGCCGCATCGCGGCCGTGCTTGGCGCGATGGATGCGCAGGTGTTGGCGGCCCATGCCTGCTGGTTCGGCGGCGGCACGGCCATGGCGCTGCGCTACGGCGAATACCGCGAGTCGGTGGACATTGACTTCCTCGTGTCCGACCTCGCCGGCTACCGTGCGCTGCGCCAGCTGCTGACCGGCCCGGCTGGCCTCGGCGCAATCACCCGCGCCGGCGCCACGCTGACGGCCGTGCGCGAGCTGCGTGCCGACCAGTACGGCCTGCGCACGCTGGTGCGTGAAGGCGGCGTGGCGATCAAGTTGGAGATCGTGCTGGAGGCGCGCATCGCTTTCGATCCGCCCGGCCCGGCCGACGCCATCGCCGGCGTGGCCGGGCTGACGCCGCTGGACCTCGCCGCCGGCAAGCTGCTGGCCCTGGCCGACCGCTGGCGCGACGACAGCGTCTTCAGCCGCGACCTGATCGACCTGGCCATGATGCAGCCGGCCAGGCCGCTGCTGCGCGCGGCCATCGCGAAGGCGGCTTCGGCTTACGGCGACAGCATCGAAAGCAGCCTGACCAAGGCTGTGCAGGACCTGCGCGACCGCCCGAACCGGCTCAACGCCTGCATGGGTGCGATGCAGATGAAGACGTTGTCCAAAGCTCAGTTGTGGTCGCGTATCAAGGCGCTGGAGAAGCGCTGACGCTTCAGGCCTCCGGACGCAACGCCGGGAACAAGATGACGTCGCGGATCACGTGGTCAGCGAGCCCGTGTTTCCGGTTCAGTGCCGTGCTTCCAGCCAGGCACATTGACGTAGTAGCGAAGGGCCTTGCCTGCGCCGGTCGTCCAAAGCAGCTCGCGCTTGACCATTGCGGCCAGGTCGCGCGTGGCGGTCGGCTTGGAGGCGCCGGTCATCTTGCCGTACTTCTCGGCGTTCAGGCCGCCCAGGAAGCCGCCGTCGCCATCGTCGAGCAGACGCTGCAGCACCCGACGTTGACGCTCATTGAGCTCGCTGACTGCGTCCTGCTCTAGGAACCTGCGCTTCACCAATGCTTGGTCGATCGTGTTGCCAGCTTTGGCATACGCAGCCGCGCACTTCTGTACAAACCAGTTCACCCAGGTCGTCGCGTCGAGGCTGTCACGCTGGCACGCATTGAGGTGGTCGTAGTAGTCCGCGCGCGAGTCGAGCAACTGCCGCGACAAGCTGAACAGCCGAATGGGTGTTTTGAGATATTGCGCCACCGCCATGTCGACGATGGCGCGTCCTATGCGCCCGTTGCCATCCTCGAACGGGTGAATGCTCTCAAACCACAGATGCGCGATGGCCGCGCGTGCCAGCCCGTCGAGGCGAGGCGATGGTCCCCGCCCGGGCGTGGTCCCGTTGAACCAAGCCAGGAATCTCTCCACCTCCACTGGCACATTTTTCGACGGCGGTGCCTCGTAGTAGACGACTTCGCGGCCAGGGCGGCCGCCCACGATCTGCATCGGATCCTCGTGGTCACGAAACCGTCCAACCGCAATGCGCTGGATGCCTGAGGTGCCTCCTGGAAAAAGGGCAGATTGCCACCTGCAGAGCCTGTCGACGTCAAGGGGCAAATCATGAGCTTCGGTTGCATCCGCAATGACTGCCACCAGTCCATCTACGCTGCGATTGACCGGCCCGTCAGCTTTCAGTCCCAATCGCCGCTTGACCGAGGATCGGACAGCATCCATCGACAGCGTCTGGCCTTCAATCGCGGCTGTGGTCAGGACCTCATCCGCCATTGCGGCAAGCGCGACCTCGTTCGTGCTGGTCAGCCCGATCGCAGCGGCCTTGCCTTCCATGATTCCGTGCAGCCGGTAGGCTTCAGCAAGCGCCTCGATGACCGCCGGTTGATCACAAATGAAGTCGGGCCAATTGGCAAGTTGCCAAATCCAGCGAGGTGCAGCAGCCATCATGAGCCGAATATTACGTTATTCGGCTCAAAAACTGATCTGTATTTTGGATGTGCGGCTCACAGGAAAGGCCGCAGCGGCCTACAGCGACAGCATCAGCTGTGGTCGCGCATCAAGGCGCTGCAGCAGCGCTGACGCTTCAAGCCTCGCGGCGCAGCGCCGGGAACAAGATCACATCGCGAATCGACGGCGAGTCGGTGATCAGCATCATCAGCCGGTCGATGCCGATGCCGCAGCCACCCGTCGGGGGCATGCCGTACTCAAGCGCGCGGATGAAGTCGGCGTCGTAGAACATCGCCTCCTCGTCGCCGGCATCTTTGTTGGCCACCTGGGCGTGGAAGCGCGCGGCCTGGTCCTCGGCGTCGTTCAGCTCGGAGAAGCCGTTGGCGTACTCGCGGCCGGTGATGAAGAGCTCGAAACGCTCGGCGATCTTGGGGTTGTCGTCAGACGCACGGGCCAGCGGCGAGACCTCGACGGGGTAGTCGATGATGAAAGTCGGCTCCCAGAGCATCGCTTCGACGACGGCCTCGAACAGGCCGAACTGCAGCTCGGCCAGGCCCCAGCGGGCAGGCGCGTCTTCACCGGCGGCCACGATCCTGGCGCGCAGCACCTCGGCGTTGTCGGCCTCGTCACCGGTCAGCCCGGCGAACTGGATCAGCGAATCACGCACCGACACACGCGCGAACGGCTTGTCCAGCGCCACCGGCTTGCCCGCATACGTCAGCGCGGCGCTGCCCGTGGCGGCTATTGCCGCGTGGCGCAGCACGGCCTCGGTGAAGTCCATCTGGTCGTGATGCGTCCAGTAGGCCGCATAGAACTCCATCATCGTGAACTCGGGGTTATGCCGAACCGAGATGCCTTCGTTGCGGAAGTTGCGGTTGATCTCGAACACGCGCTCGAAGCCGCCCACCACCAGCCGCTTGAGGTACAGCTCCGGCGCGATGCGCAGGAACATTTCCTGATCCAGCGCGTTGTGGTGGGTCTTGAACGGCTTGGCGTTGGCGCCACCCGGGATGGGGTGGAGCATCGGCGTCTCGACCTCCAGGAAGCCGTGCTCCACCATGAAGCTGCGGATGGCCGACACCGCCTTGGAGCGCGCCGTGAAGCGCTTGCGTGCGTCTTCGTCGGTGATCAGGTCGACATAGCGCTGGCGGTACTTCTGCTCCTGGTCGCTCATGCCGTGGAACTTGTCCGGCAGCGGGCGCAGGCTCTTGGTCAGCAGGCGCAGCGTGGTGACGGTGATCGTCAGCTCGCCGGTCTTGGTCTTCATCAGCGTGCCTTCGCCGCCGAGGATGTCGCCCAGGTCCCAGTGCTTGAACTGGTCATAGAGCTCGGGGCCGAGGTTGTCGATGGTCACGCGCAGCTGGATGCGGCCGGTGGCGTCCTGCAGAGTGCAGAAGCTGGCCTTGCCCATCACCCGCTTGAGCATCATGCGGCCGGCCACCGTGACCTTGACGGCCTGCGGCTCCAGCTCCTCGTTGGGCACCTCGCCGTACTGCGCATGCAGCGCGTCGGCGCGGTGCTGGGGCTTGAAGTCGTTGGGGAAGGGCACCGCCGTCGTGGCCCGGATAGCGGCCAGTTTTTCGCGGCGCTCGGCGATCAGTTGGTTCTCGTCTGCCTGAGCGGGCACTTGGGTGGGCGGGGTCGTGTTGGTCATTGCGGGCCTAGGGTGAATCCAGGATTTTAGGGAGGTACCGAGCCGGTCCCGGCTGAGGGGCACCGCGCCTTCCTACAATCCCGCGCCCCATGAGCCTTAAGCGCGCCACTCTCACCTTGCTTGCCGGCAGCGCGCTGGCCCAGGCCATCCCGCTTTTGCTGGGCCCGTGGATCGCGCGGCTGTACACGCCGGCGGAGTACGGCCAGTTCTCCCTCGTGTGGACGGTGGCGAGCAATCTGGCCGTCGTCGGCTGCGCGCGCTACGAGTTCGCGCTGGCGTTGGAAACAAGCGAGCAGGGCGCTAGCGCGCTGCTGGCGCTGTGCCTGCGCATGCTGTTGGCGATAACGGCCATGGCCATCCTCGTCGGCGCGGCGTGGATGCTGTGGGCCGATCTGTCGGTCGCCGCAGCGCTCCCCCTTGTCGTGTTGGCGCTGGCGGCCAGTCAGGCGCTGGCGCAGTGGGCCGCGCGGGCAGGGCGCTTCGCCGTGCTGGCCTGGGGGCGGGTCGTGCAATGGGGTGGCGGCGCGGTCGGCCAAGTCGGCTTCGGGCTGCTGCAGGCCGGCCCGTGGGGCTTGGTGGGCGGCGCGGCGCTAGCCACGGCCGCTGCGGCCGCGCTGCAGGCCCAGCCGGCGCCTGCGGGCGGCTGGCGCAGGCTGCTCGACTCGCAGCCGTTGCGCGACGTGGCCGACAAGCACCGCGACTTCCCGCTGCTGAACACGCCACACGCCTTTGCCGGCGCACTGCAGGACACATTGGCTATCGCGCTGCTGACGGCCTGGCTGGGCGACTCGCAAGCCGGCGCCTGGGCGCTGGCGCTGCGTTACCTGAAGGCGCCGGCCAGCCTTGTCGGCGGATCGCTGTCACAGGCTCTCTACCCGCGTCTCACGCAAGCGGGGAACCTGCTGGAGGCCCGCACGCTGGTGCGCCACAACATGCTGCTGCTCGCGGCCATCGCGCTGCCGCTGATGGTCGCGCTGCTGGCCTTCGGCCCCTGGCTGTTCGCCACCGTCTTTGGCCCGGAGTGGCGTGGCGCCGGGGAGCTGGCGCGTTCACTCGCCCCCTACATCGCCTTGCACTTCATTGCGTCGCCGCTGTCGGTCGTCACGATGGCCTGGGGCGCGCAGGCCTGGGCGCTGAAGCTCGCGCTGGTGGGGCAGGTGATGTTTGTCGGCGGGCTGGCGGCGGGGCTGCACCTCGGTGGCCTGGCCGGCGCGGGGTGGGGTGTGTCTGCGGCGATGCTGCTCTACTTCGGCTACTTTTTCTGGGCACTCTGGACCTGGGACTGATGCGCGTCTTCCTCAACCGTCTGCGTCGCCGCCTCGTGCGGATGATCGGCTTTCGCATGCTCTTCGGCGAAGCCGGCGCGCCGCATTCGCGCATCGCGCCCAGCACCTGCATCGAAGGCGAGCACGCGCTGCAACTTGGCGACCACGTGTTCATCGGCCAGTTCAATTTCATCGACGCGAGTGCCGGTCTCGTTATCGAGGAAGGCGTTCAGATCACCAACTTCTGTTCCATCGTGACCCACAGCACCCACGCCGCACTGCGCGTGAACGGCCGCCGCACGGCCACGTTGGGCGGCGAGGTTCCGGGTTACCGCAAGGCGCCGATCTGTCTCGGCGCCTACAGCTTCGTCGGCCCGCACAGCCTCATCGAGCCCGGTGCCGTGCTCGGCAAGGGCGCCATCCTGTGCGCCTATTCGCAACTGCGCGGCACCGCGCCGGACTTCGCAATCATGTCCGGCCAGCCCGCCCGCCAGGTGGGTGATACACGAGAGCGCGACGCGGCGTTGCTGGCGAAACACCCGGAACTTCGCGAGGCCTACGCGGCCTGGTCGGGAGTCCGCGTATGAGCCTCGGCGGCGGCCTCAAGCTTGTCCTCATCGGCGACGGCGAAAGCCCCCATCTGCTGAAGTGGGCGCGCGCGCTGCAACCTCGTGTGCAGTTGCATGCCATCTCGTCGCGCGGCTTCCTGCCCGAGTTCCTGCAGCTGCTGCCCGACGCAAGGCGCCTGGCGCTGAACACCGAGCCCGACCACGCCGGCGGCAACGTTGCGCTGATCAAGCAACTGCCCCGCATCGGCGCCTGGCTGGCCGACACCGATGCCGACTGGCTGCATGCCCATTACCTGACCTCGCATGGCTCGCTGGCCTGGGCCGCCAAGTTGGGTTGGCGGCTGCGCGCGCAGATCGCCGGCTCCGCCTGGGGCAGCGACATCCTCGTGACGGCCCAGCGCGGTGGCGCCTGGCGCTGGATGACCAAGAAGGTGCTGCGCAATTGCACGCTGGCAACGTCCGATTCGCTCTACATGACGGAGCGCATGCGTGAGCTGGGCGCGGGCGAGGTGATGACGTTTCCCTTCGGTCTAGAAGCCATGCCTAAGCAGAGCGCCAAGAAGCAGCCCTGGCTCTGCTTCGCCAACCGGGGCCTGGAGCCGATCTACCGGCCGCAACGGGTCATCGAGGCCTTCGCGCACATCGCAGCGGCCCAGTCGGAGGCGCGCCTCGTCGTCGCCAACGATGGCTCGCTGCGCACGGTGCTGGAGGCCGATGTCGTGGCACGCGGTCTTGCCGACCGGGTCAGCTTTGTCGGCCGCCTGGACGCCGCTACGCAGGCCTCGCACTACGCCCGCTCAACCTGGTTCCTGAGCCTGCCCGAAAGCGACTCCGTGTCCGTCTCCGTGCTCGAGGCCATGGCCCACGGCTGCGTGCCGCTGCTATCCGACCTGCCCGCCAATCGTGAGGTCATCGGCGACTCGGCGCGGGGCCTCATCGTCGGTTCTCTCGCCGATCTGCCGGCGCGCATGGCGGCGCTGGACAACGCGCGGCTCGCCACCATCAACCGCGACTGGGTTGCTGCGAATGGCCTTTTCGAGCCGCACGTTCAGCGCTTCCTCACCCGCCTCAAAGAACTGACGCCCGCGTGAGGATCCTTCTCGTCAACCACTACGCCGGCTCACCGCGCCACGGCATGGAGTTCCGGCCTTACTACCTCGCCCGCGAGTGGGTGAGGGCAGGGCACGAAGTCACCATCGTCGCGGCCAGCCACTCGCACGTGCGGGCTGTGCAGCCCGAGATGGCGGTCCAGCCGCGCGAGGAGCTCATCGACGGCATCCGCTACCGCTGGCTGCCGGTGCCCGCCTACCAGGGCAACGGTGTCGGGCGGCTGCGCAACATCTTCTCCTTCCTGCGCCAGTTGCGCGCCGACGCTGGGCGGCTGACGCGCGAGTTCAAGCCCGATGCCGTCATCGCTTCCAGCACCTATCCGATGGACATCTGGGTCGCGAGGAAGCTCGCGCGCCTCGCCAAGGCCAAGCTGGCCTATGAGGTGCACGATCTCTGGCCGCTGTCGCTCATCGAGCTGTCCGGCATGTCGCCGCGCCACCCCTTCGCGATGCTGTGCGGCAAGGCCGAGGCAGACGCCTACCGTGACGCCGACGTCGTCGTCTCCATGCTGCCCTGCGTGCACGAGCACATGGCCTCCCGGGGCCTGGACTTGCGCAAGCTGCACATCGTGCCCAACGGCTTTGCGCCGGAGGAATGGCAGGGCGACGCCGCGCCGCTGGGCGCCGAGCTGGCGGCTCATCTGGCTGCTGAACGCGCCGCCGGTCGCGTCGTTGTCGGCTACGCCGGCTCCATGGGCCTGCCCAACGCGCTGGACGTGCTGCTCGACGCGGCTGCGCGGCTGAAGGATGGGCCGCTGAGCTTCGTGCTCGTCGGCAGCGGTCATGAAGCCAGGCGCCTCACCGAGCGTGTCTCCGCCGAAGGGCTGATGAACGTCCGCTTCTTTCCGCCCATCCCCAAGGCCCAGATCCCGACACTGCTCGCGGGCTTCGACATCGCCTACATCGGCTGGCAGCGCACGCCCATCTACCGCTTCGGCATCGCGCCCAACAAGCTCATCGACTATCTGATGGCCAGCCGCGTCGTGCTGCATTCGGTCGAGGCCGGCAACGACCCGGTAGCCGAAGCCGATGCCGGTCTGACGGTGCCGCCGGAGGATGCCGAGGCTGTCGCCCAAGGCCTGCTCAAACTCGCCGCCCTGTCCCCCGACGAGCGCGCCGCGCTGGGCCAGCGCGGCCGCGCCTTCGCGATGGCCCACCACGCCTATCCCGTGCTCGCTGCTCGCTTCATCGAGGCCCTGAAGTGAGCGAACTGGACGCCATCGCCCAACGCTACGCCCGCCGCGAGGCTGACGATCGCTACAGCCTGCTGCGCCCCGAGGTCTGGCAGATGTGGCAGGAGCGCCAGCGCGAGTTGTTGAAGCTGCTGGCCAAGCGGCCCGGCATGCCCGCCGAATGGCGTGCCACCGAGGTCGGCTGCGGAGCCGGTGGCAACTTGCTCGACCTGCTGCGCCTGGGCCTGCTGCCTGCGCACCTGACCGGCGTCGAACTGCTGCCCAAACGCTTGGCCGCCGCCCGCGCCGCGCTGCCCGAAGGTGTCCGCCTGCTAGCCGGCGATGCGTCCACCGCAGATGTGGCGCCCGCCAGCCAGGATCTTGTTCTCCAATCCACTGTCTTTTCTTCGATCCTCGACGACGAGCTACAGCAACGCGTGGCCGACGCGATTTGGCGTTGGCTCAAGCCCGGTGGCGCCGTGGTTTGGTACGACTTCACCGTCAACAACCCGCGCAACCCCGATGTGCGCGGCGTGCCGCTGAAGCGCGTGCGCGAGCTCTTCCCGCAAGGTCGCCTGACCGCCCGCCGCGTGACGCTCGCGCCACCGCTCGCGCGTGCGCTGCCGGGGGCCTATCCATTGCTCAATCTGCTGCCTTTGCTGCGCACGCACCGCCTTGTGCTGATCGAGAAGCCCTGATGTACGAAAATACCCCTCGATGAGTGCCCAGCCCTTCCTCCCCTTCGCCCTGCCCGACATCGGCGACGACGAGATCGCCGAGGTCGTCGACACGCTGAAATCCGGCTGGATCACGACCGGCCCCAAGGCCAAGCGCTTCGAGCAGGCCTTCGCCGAGTTCTTGGGCGATCCCGAGATCGAATGCATCGCCGTCAACTCGGCGACCGCCGGCCTGCATCTCGCGCTGGAGGCCATTGGCATCGGCCCGGGTGACGAGGTCATCACGACGACCCACACCTTCACAGCCACCGCCGAAGTCGTGCGCTACCTCGGCGCCGACGTGAAGCTCGTCGACATCGACCCCGCGACGCTCAACATCGACATCGCCGCCATCGAAGCCGCAATCACGCCGCGCACCAAGGCCATCCTGCCGGTGCACTACGCAGGCCTGGCCGTCGACATGCTGGCCATCCTCGACATCGCTCGTCGTCACGGTCTGCGCGTCATAGAGGACGCCGCCCACGCGCTGCCGACGACGCTGGAGAAAGAGCTGATTGGCACCCTCGGTAGCGACGCCACTGTCTTCAGTTTCTACGCCAACAAGACCATGACAACGGGCGAGGGTGGCATGCTCGTCACTCGTAACGCCGAGCTCGCCAAGCGCGCGCGCGTCATGCGTCTGCACGGCATGAGCCGCGACGCCTTCGACCGCTTCACGGCCAAGGTGCCCAGTTGGTACTACGAGATCGTCGCGCCAGGGTTCAAGTACAACCTGACGGATATCGCTGCGGCGCTGGGGCTCCACCAGCTGAAGCGTCTGCCTTCGTTCCAGCGCCGCCGCGAACAGATCGCAGCGCGCTTCAACGAAGCCTTCGCCGACCTGCCGTTGCTGCCGCCGCCGTTGGCCATTGAAGGCGACACGCATGCATGGCACCTCTACGTCGTGCGCCTGGCCGACGATGTGCCCATCACCCGCGACGCCTTCATCGAAGGCATGTACGCCGCCGGCATCGGCTGCAGTGTTCATTACGTGCCGTTGCACCTGCATCCTTACTGGCGCGACCACTACGGGCTGACGCCGGAGCAGTTCCCGCAGTCGCAGAAGGCCTTCGAGCGCATGCTGAGTCTGCCGCTGTACACGGCCATGAGCGACGCCGATGTAGAACGCGTCATCTCTGCGGTTCGAGGCCTACTGGCCTGACGCGACGTTGATCAAGCGCTTGTTCGACATCGTCTGCGCGGCGCTGGGTCTGCTGCTGCTGACGCCGTTGCTGGTGGCTGCTGCCCTGTGGGTCAAGCTCGATTCACCGGGCCCGGCGCTCTTCCGCCAGACCCGCGTGGGCCGCCATGGTGTGCCTTTCACCATCCACAAGTTCCGCACCATGCGGGTAGCGCCGGGCGCGGCCATCACCGTGGGTGCTGATCCGCGCATCACCCGCGCCGGCCGCTGGCTGCGCGCCAGCAAGCTCGATGAGCTGCCCCAGCTGTGGGACGTGCTGCGAGGCGTGATGAGCCTCGTCGGTCCCCGGCCTGAACTGCCCCACTACGTCGTCCTATACCCCGCCGACCTGCGAGAGCAGGTGCTGGCCGTGCGCCCCGGCATCACCGACCCTGCATCGTTGGCCTTCAGCCAGGAGGCAGCACTGCTGGCTGAGGCTGCCGACCCAGAGCGCGAGTACCGGGAAGTCATCCTTCCGGCCAAGTTGAAGTTGTCCGCCGCTTACGCTGCGAAGGCGAGCCTTCTGACAGACTTGCGGGTCATCCTGCGCACGCTCGTCCGCGTCGTTCGCAGCTGAGCCCTGACAATCGCGACCCTATGGATTGGCAACGCTTCGATGTGCTTCTGACCCGTGTGCGCCCGCACCGGGAACGCCTCGCCTTGCTGCTGGACATCGCCGTGGTGGCGCTGGCCTGGCAGTTCACCTACCTCTTCCGGCTCGGCTTCGAGCGCTGGTTCTCCGCACGGCCCGGTTACGACAGCCTGGTGCTGCTGGGTGCGCTGGGTATCTATGCCGCCGCGTTGCTGATCCTGCGCGTCCCGAAAGGCATGTGGCGCTTCTCCGGCTTCGGTGAGGTCAAGCGCTTGGCACTGGCCTGCAGCGGCGCAGGGCTGGTCACCGCAACGGCCGTACTAATGCTGCACCTAGACGGCGTCCCGCGTGCGGTGCTGGCCTTGCACCCCGTCTTCGCGCTCATGCTGCTGGCCATGATGCGCATGGGCTACCGCATGCTGTACGAGCACATGCGCAGCCGCATCAACGGCAGCGCGCTGGAGCAGAGGCGGGCGCTGGTCATAGGCGCTGGCGACGCCGGGCGCCTGCTGGTGGCCGGCCTGCAACACAGCCAGGGCTGGGTCATCGTGGGCTTTCTGGATGATGCGCCGGAGAAGCAGGGCGCCCGCGTGGCCGCCGTGCCGGTGCTGGGGCGGCTGGAGCATGCCGCTGAATTCGCGACCTTGCACGGCATCACCCATCTAATCGTCGCGATGCCCGGTGCCAGTGTGCAGCAGCGTCGCCAGGCGCTGGACCTCGCTGGCAAGGTCGGCCTGCCGGTGCTGACCGTGCCCAGCAGCGAGGAGCTGCTGTCCGGCCGCTCGGTCAACCAGGTGCGCGACATCGAACCTGAGGACCTGCTGGGCCGTGAGCCCGTTGAGCTGGACGAGGGCGGCATCAGCGAATGCCTGAACGGCAAGGTCGTTTTGATCACCGGCGCTGGTGGCTCCATCGGCTCCGAGCTTTGTCGTCAAGTAGCTCGCTATGGACCGGCCAGGATCGTGCTGTACGAACTCAGCGAGTTCGCGCTGTATACCGTCGAGCAGGAACTCGGCGACAAGTTCCCCAACATTCCGCTCGTGCGCCTGATCGGAGATGTCAAAGACCTGGAGCACTTGCGTTACGTCTTCGGTAGGTACACGCCGCAAGTCGTCTTCCATGCTGCCGCTTACAAGCATGTGCCGTTGATGGAGGAAGAGAATGCATGGGCGGCCCTGAGGAACAACACTTTGGGGACCTACCACGCCTGTTTGGCGGCGGCAGAGAGCGGAGCGGAGCGCTTTGTGTTGATCTCGACGGACAAAGCGGTCAACCCAACCAACGTGATGGGGGCGACCAAGCGGGCGGCGGAGCTGGTAATCAGCTACATGGCGACGCAGAGCCGTGCGACCAAGTTCATGGCCGTGCGCTTCGGCAATGTGTTGGGCTCCAGTGGAAGTGTGATTCCGAAGTTCAAGGAGCAGATCGCCAGGGGCGGGCCCGTAACGGTGACTCATCCGGAGATCACGCGCTACTTCATGACGATTCCTGAAGCGGCGAGATTGGTGGTGCAGGCGGGCGCGATAGGTCAGGATGGGCAGGTCTTCGTTCTGGAAATGGGCGAACCAGTGAAGATCGCAGACCTTGCGCGAGACTTGATCAGGCTGTCTGGCAATGGAGCGAGCGACGTCCGTATTGAGTTTTCAGGGTTGCGGCCGGGAGAGAAGTTGTACGAGGAGCTTCTGGGCGACGGCGATGAAGCGCAGGCGTCAGTGCATCCAATGCTGCGCATTGCAAAATTGCACGAGAACGGTGAACGCGCTTTGCTTTCTGAGCTCCTTATTACGGCTAGAGACGGCGTTGCTCAGTCCGATACGGACGTAAAACGTTTCTTAAGTGCTCTGATTAATGACTATGCACCGAGATACTGAGCGCTTCGGTACAGCGGCCAAGAGACAGGTTCTTTCGGCAGCGTCTGAGGTTCCATTTCCACGGCGATTGATTCTGTTGTTGATCAGCATCACGCTCGTGAATTTGCCGTTCTGGCTCTATGCGCAGGTGTACGCGGTCGAGCGTGCGCAGATTAATGTAGACCTGCTGCTTGCTGTCGCAGTTCTTGCCTGGCGTCGCATCCCCGGCATAGTGTTGCTGATTCTTTTATGGCTCATGGATGGAGTCGTCAGCCAATCGGCGACCTATTTCTTCACTACGCCAGCAGCTTTTCTTGACAGCGCCCGCTTCACGAAGGAAGTGGACATTCAACACTTGGTGGCGCCTGCCTTCTGGGTGGTCTGTGCGTTGTTTTGTGCCTCTGCCATTGCCACAGTGCGATTGGCGAGCGCGCGCCGAGCTGAGTGGACGTTGACGGTTGTCTTAGCACTCATACTTTTCGTTTTAGACACCGCCAACGGGTCTTCTCGTTATGCGTTCGGTGATCAGCGGTTGATCGCAATGAATATTGCCGGGAGCCCAGCAGTGACGCTGTTCCACCAGTTCCAAGCCGCGCGACGGCAGGAACCGCCAATCTCTGTCAAGGACGATCAGAGCATCGCCACTGCGGCTAGCATCCTTGATTGGGCGAACACGCACTCCGACGGTAGTGTTTGGCTCGTGCTGGTGGAGTCAATGGGCTTGATCAACAATGAAGAGCTCCGCGCGGCCGTAGCCTCTCCTCTAGAGGTCGCTAAAAGAGATGGCGGCTACAGTGTCGAGACGCTAGGCATGCCATTCAAAGGTGCGACAACCTTTGGCGAATTGAGGGCGCTGTGTCATCTGTACGGCAGTTATGCCAACATGACGCAGCAGCAAGCGGCGCAGTGCATGCCGGCTCGATTGGTGGCCGGAGGTTGGACTACCTTCGCCCTTCACGGCTTCACTGGGCGCATGTTTGATCGAAAGGACTGGTGGCGTGCAATCGGCTTTCAATCGACCTACTTCAAGGAAGATGCCGACAACTCTCAAAAATTGTGCGGCGGCGCATTTACGGGGTTGTGCGATGCGCCTCTTTTGAGTCGCTCGGCATACCTGCTGAGACAGCCAAAGCGATTTGTCTATACGCTGACATTGAACACACATCTACCGTTGGATCCTCATTCCGTCGGGGATGAGATGACTAAGGTGTGTTCCAGGGCCAGGGTGTCTGACTCGGTGTGCGAGATATCGTCGATGCATCGCGACGTCCTGAATGAGATCGTCACCTTGGCAAGCCAGGTGCCGAAGCCTCGACCCCTGATCGTGGTGATTGGGGATCATGCGCCGCCATTCCTTGACCGGCGATCGCGGGACGCCTTTCACAGCGCAACAGTTCCCGCATTCATCCTGCGTCCTCACTAAGTGGCATGAACCGGACGAGCACCCTGGATGATGGAAGACACTGGGGGTGTGCGGGCCAGCGCGGGTAGAGGTCGATCAATTCATTGATGGCCTTGGACCGCGATCTCTAAGTTGACCCGCTGCCGACCACTCGTACCCAGGATTGCCTGCGAGCGTTGTCCAATCCCATGCGGGTCTGGGCGCGCCTGACAGCCCACATTAAACAGAGCCACCGAGCTTGCTCGGCAGGCCGTTGGTCGGCGGCACCTGCGCTGGTCCGCACGCTTGTGATTGTTGTTCAAGCTGCAGGAGCCCGGCAATGGAAT